>MPNA01000054.1 GCA_002238785.1 bacterium OM1 bin76
GCCGCCGCGTAGGTAGGATTCCGCGAGGTTGAGGATCACCTGTTGGTGGCATTGCGCTTCCGGTCCGGCATGCCAATAAGCGATGAAAACGTTGCCTTCCAGGGCAACACCGTTTATTTCGGCGTTTTTGACGGTTTCGAAAGACCAGTCGCATACGATGTTTCCCCATTCGGTCAGATAGACATCGGGTTCCACACCGTAAACGGCGGCTTGCCGCTCGATGTTCTCCGCGGTGTGCGGGTCTTTAGCGGCGGCGGCTATCACCGCTAGGCATCGTTGCTGGAACGTTTGGCCCGTGTCGGGCACCATCCGCTCGGCGCGGGTGGAACACTCGGTCCACGAGTTCGGCCCGGCGTAATACCACGAGTTCGGGTAGGAGCCGTCAACAGTGGGGTATTCTCCGATCAGCAACTCGGCGACTCGGCGCGTGTACGACTCGGCAGCGCATGCCGGGTCGACTCCCATATAGCGCATCGGATATCCATAGAACAACAGGCCGTCGTGGCAATTGTATGCCGTGGGCCACCAGTATCCGTCGAAGCCGGGCGGCGAGCCTTCCAACGCCGTCTTGTAGCAGTTCCATAGGGCTTCCACGAACGGAGGGCTGTTCGGCGGATACACATGCACCCCCGAAGGGTCGTGCTCTACGTGAAAGGGCCAGCATCCCACGAAATAGGGCTCACCGTGAGTTTCGCCCGCTTCGCCGCGGCCGTACCCCTCCGGCGGCGTACCGTAATCGCATGGGTATTCCCCACGGTCGATGCGCTGCGCTTCTGCCCGGCGGGCCTGTTCCCACCATTCCATGATCCGCTCGCAAGAACCGCCCGGACCCACGATCGGCTCGTAAACACCCCCGGCGGTTGTGCCCGCCAGAACCGCCAACACGCCACTGCCGGGCTGCCCCGCAGAAGCGCACCGCTCCAACGAAGAAGAAACCCCCACCACCGAAGAATCGGCTGGTTTCACGGCACTTGCCACCCGGAACATGAACGCGGCGATCTGGACACGGGTCACCACCCGACCCATGTCGAACAAACCGCCGCCCACACCTTGGGTGATTCCGTTGGCAACCGCCCACCCTATTTCCTCGTCCGCCCAATGACCAGCGGGCACATCCACGAACGAATCCGAACCCGCAACACCACCGTCCATGGCAATGTCGGACATGTCGGCCAGGCGAAACAAAAACGTCACGATCTGCGCCCTGGTCACCGACCCGCCCGGGTCGAACCGACCGCCGCCCCTCCCCTGGGTGATTCCGTTGGCAACCGCCCACCCTATTTCCTCGTCCGCCCGATGACCGGCGGGCACATCCGCGAAACTGGCCGACCCCAACCCCGAAGTTCCGCTGCCCATGGCAATGTCGGACAGACCGGCCAGGCGAAACAGAAACGTCACGATCTCCCAACGGGGCACCACCCCGCCAACACCGAAACGCCTATCAGCCACCCCACTCATCAACCCGTTGGCAACCGCCCACCCGATCTCCTCGTCCGCCCAATGACCAGCGGGCACATCATCGCAACTGGCCGACCCCCACCCCCACCCCCACCGCCGCCACTCCCCTGCCGCGCCACTGCCGTTGCCGCACCCGGGCCGGGCTGGTCACGGCCCCCGCGAACTCATCAGTCGGTTTCTTCGATCTGCCAACAGTCATAGCTTCTCTCCCATAGCCGGTCATTACCTAAACTAAAGGCCCGACCCATCAGCTGCAAATACTGTTTTGAACAGCGTGACAGCGGCCGTCCAACACCAGGCCTCTCTGCAACATCAACGTCAGCCCATCCTCTCACACTCTCGCTTCGTCGTTCTCCGAAGCGACAACAGGCAACCACCGGCGAGACCTCAAGAAAGAAAACGCCGTGTCCACGCTCTGCCCGATGGTCAACGACGCGTCGATCCTCTTCACCACATCTCCCTCGGACATCCAGAGGTTTCGGTATCCCTCCCACACGGCTCGGTGCAACGCCGGTCCTTCTCCCCCGATGCGGTCGCGTCCCTCCTGCCGGGCCAGGGCCTTCTCCGGGTCCATCTCCAACCACAGGACCATATCCGGCGTGGTCTCCCCCAGAGCATGGGCGTTCACCTCCCGCACCCCGTCCACGCCCAGACCGCGAGCGTGACCCTGGTAGGCAAGCGACGAGTAGACACTGCGATCAGAGATCACCCAGGCGCCTCTCTCCAAGGCGGGCCGGATGACCTGCCGGGCGAGTTCCGAACGCTGAGCGGCGAACAGCAACGCCTCCGCCCATTCGGACATCCCGCCTCCATGTAGAAGCAGCGAACGAATCTTTTCTCCCAAAGCAGTACCGCCCGGTTCCCTCACGAGTTTCACCTCCACGCCCATGTGGGACAGGCGAGCGGCCAGATGGACAGCCAGGGTGGTTTTGCCCACCCCCTCGGTGCCCTCCAACGCCAGGTAGCGACCGCGCCGGTTTCCCACGCCCATCTCAGCCGGCCTGCGCCCAGTCGCCGAACAGGTCACCGGTGGCCGCCTGAGGGGGCTTGCCCGCCAGCGCCTCGTCCACGAACCTCGATACACGCCCCTTCTCGGAGATGACCACCGTCTCTCTCCGAGATCGGGTGATGGCCACGTGGAACACCCTTCGCTCCTCCTCGACATCGTCGGTCAGGCGGTGAGGAAACAACCCCTCATCGGCGCCGAACACGACCACCCGCTCCCACTCGAGTCCCTTCACCCGGTGGACCGAGGATATGTTCACACCCGAGCGGTGGTCTCCCCCCAGCAAGTCCCGCAGGTTCGCCTCGAAATCCGCAACCTGAGAGTAGATGTAACCGGTTCTCATCAACGCCTCCAAGTCGTCGCTGTGAGTGGAATGTTCAACCTCGGACCCGCCGGCGCCCGTCTCGGTTGCCGACTGCACCAGGCCAACCTGGTGGTAAAGAGCGTCCAAGAACCCGACGGTGTCCCCGTCCTTGAACCTTCCGGACAGCAAACCGAGGTCCGAAAGGAAGCGGTCCCATCGCTCCCGCATCCGCGGGCCGAAGCGGCTGCCCACATCCAGCAACGCTCCCAGGGCGACAGCGCCCTCGGGAACGAGCCTCCCGATCTTGTAGGCGAGCCCCCGGTTCGGGAGTCGCAAAGTGTCGATGAGGTCCTTTCGCATGATCACATGGGGACTGCGGACCATCCTCAGCCAAGCCAGCACCGTTCTCACGAACACGCGTTGGTGGAGCATGTCCTCCCGAAAGTAGGAATGAAAGGGAACACCCCGGCTCTCCAACGCGGCCATCACCGGAAGCAACGCCACGTTCACCCTGGAAAGCACAGCTATCTCTTTCGCGGGCACTCCATCCTCGACCCACCCGGCTATGCGCCTGGCCGTGCCGGACGCCAGGTTCCGCTGTTGGAGAGTCAGGACGCGGAACCCTCCCCCGCTTGCCCCGGGTGCGGGCGACACTCGTTTCTGCACCCTCCACCGGTTGTGCGAAAGGAGGCTGGACGCCGAGTTCACCACGCCCTTGGAACATCGATAATTGGTGCCCAACGCCAGCAGCCCCGCCCCGGGGAAGTAATAGTCGAAATCGATCAGCATGGAAGGGTCCGCTCCCGCGTACCCGTAGATCGTCTGGTCGTCGTCCCCCACTCCGAACACGTTCATCTCCGGAGAGGCCAGCAAACGCAGCATCAACAGGTACGCAGGGGTGATGTCCTGGAATTCGTCGACCAGCAGGTGCCTGCAATGGTGCTGCCAGCGCTTGCGCAACTCGGGGTTGGCAAGCAAAACCCTGATAGCCTCGAAAATCTGATCGTCGTGGTCGAACTTGTCGTCCCCGCTCAGGCTCTTCCTGTAGCGGCGATACACGCTCGCCAGGTACTTGGTGTACTTAGATGCGCCTGCCGATGCAAGCCAGAGACTCTTCATCCTATCTGCTGGAAATGTGCGTTACCCGCTTGAAGCCGCACATATCGATCGAAGCGATGTCGAGACAGTTGAGGATCCTGCTCAGGCGTGGAATGCGTTGACCGTGGGTGCGTACACGGAGATGGATGACCTTTCGGGAGACGAGACCTTCTTCGGATGGAGACCCCTCTCTCCTTTTGGCGAACTTTCACCTTTTAGCCGGACCTCTGTCGGATTCCAAGACCAGTGGCCACACAAACCCGATGTCGTCCTGGAAGGTGGGAATGCCGCTGTATCCCCGAGCGGGTTGAGCGTTGACACACCACCCGCTCTGCAGGTTCTGACTACAAGGTCCACTGCACTTGGATCGCGCCTGCTTACGACTGCCGCCGGCACCAGCCCAGCCACAGGGGCGCTCGGCCATATCGTTTCGGAAATCGGGACGCAATATCCACATCTCTGGCCTGAGACGATCCGAGCTCTGGTTGTTCACTCAGCGCGTTGGTCTGCACCAATGATCGCACACAGTCAAGAAAACAGCCGACGCTCCAAGGTAATAGCACTGCGTCGGTACGGGTGGGGCGTGCCTGACCGGGAACGAACTCTCCGGAGCGCTGACAACGCTGTCACCCTGATTGCCCAGGATCGCATCCGGCCCTACGAAACCGGAACGATGCGTGAGATGCACATTCACAATCTCCCATGGCCGGTTGATGTCTTGACCGACCTTGGGGACACTCAGGTTGAAATGCGTGTGGCGTTGTCCTACTTTATAGAACCGAACCCTGCTCGACGAGGATGGGTATCACGATTCCGATATGCTTCCTACGGTCTCAGGTTCGAAGTCCGCCGTCCAACCGAAAGCACCGACGACTTCCGGAAGCGCTTGAATTCTCAAGCATTGGCAGAGGAAGAAAGACGGCCAAGTTCCGTCAGTGATAGCAAGGAGTGGTTCCTGGGCCCGAGACACAGAGTTAGAGGGTCTCTTCATATGGACCAATGGAGCGGCTCGGCAGTTGATCTTGCGTCTCGGGGGTGTATTGCTGTTTATCCCGTAACAGGCTGGTGGAAAGAGCAGCCATCACGCGATCGAAGCCATGACGGTGTGAGATATTCGTTGGTTGTTTCAATCGAGAGTCCAGAGGTGTCAGTCGACATCTGGACTCCTATGGCAATCGCAGCAGATCTACCTGTGACTGTCAGACCCGAGTTTGGCGGGTGGTTTTGTGTTTTACCTGGTCAGGGGGCATACGCGAAGAAGGTGTTTCCACTACATTCGGTGTTTGAGGCCGATGGTGGTTAGGTGATGGTGGCTTTGTCCCAGGTGCGGGTGTCGACGCTGATAGCGGCGAGTGCCCGGGTTTGTAGGGGGGTGCGTCGGGTGGTGAGCGTGATCTGGTGGTTGTTGGTGGTCAGTTCCACACGGCGGACGCGGTGGAGTTGTCGGAGGGCCCGTGCGGCAGTGAGGTGTTGGTGTTCGAGGTCGGGATCTCGAATGTCGGCTGTGGTGAGAGCCTGGGTGATGAGCGTCTCCGCCAAAGCGGCGTACACACAGACTGCGACGTGACCGCGGACTCGTTTCTCGGTCCAGTGTCTCACCGGCCGTAGTCGTAGGAAGTCTTTGAGCACCCGAAAGCGGGTTTCAACTGTTTGCAACTGCCGATAGCAGGCCACGACTTCGGCGGTGTCGGCTTGTGCGGGTGTGAGGCTGGTGGTCAGCACATAACGACCCGCCAACAGCTTCTCATATGCTTGGGCTTGTTCGTTGTAGTGGTAGAGAAACCGACCTTGTCCGATCTCGAGGTCGAACAGTCGCCCGACCCGCCCGGTGCCGAGGATGCGTTGGGCGGCTCTCCCGATCTTGGCCGGGTCTTTCAGCCTGCCCGAGCGGACGCGGTGTTCCAACGCCAACAGCTTGGTTTCGGCAGCGGCGATCAGTTCGGTGGTGCGTTGGGTGTCCCGACGGGCACGAGCGTCGGACTCGACCACCACCGTGCGGGTCCCGTCTTCGAGGGTGACATCCGGCCCTGCAACCCTGTTCGGGGATCTCAACCCACACCGTGTCCTGGTCGACAGCCGAAAGGGTTTGGGCGGTGATCCGATCGCGGCGGAGTCTGGTGGCCAGCAGGTGATCAAACCCCGCTTGGGTGACCGTTTCCAGGTTAGATGCTGACATGAGCCCCCGGTCGGAAACCACACAGATCCGACCCACCGCGAACCGCTTGGCCAGGTCGTCCAACACGTCGGGTAGGGTGGACGCGTCGTTGGTGTTCCCCGAGAAAACGTGATGGGCTATGGGGATCCCGTCGGTGGTGCACAGCAGACCGATCACTATCTGGGGCCTGTCCGGGCGATGATCCCGCGAATACCCGAACGTCCTGGACGGAAACGCTTCCGACTTTTGGGTGGAACCCTCGAAATAGGTGGATGTCAGGTCGTAGCACACCAAACGTAGGTTGAGGTTGGTCAGGTTGCACAACCGCCGGTACAGGTGCTCCTCGGTCTCGTTCTTGGTGTCGGCGACGGCGTCCAGGGCCCGGTAGTACTGGTCCAACGACGGCGCTGACCACCCAGAAGGCATGATCACGTCATGTTCTGTCCATTCGAGCAGACGACGTTTCGAACACGGGGCCACCAGCCGGTTGGCCACCATCGCCAACACCGCATCCTCCAAAACGTCCGCACGGCGTTCCGCTCCCACTTTTGCGAAGAACCCCCCAAGACCCAGCTGTTCCCACACCGCAGCCGCGGCTGCTACCGCTCCCACCGCCGGTGCCCCCTCGGCCGCTATCCCGTCAACGTCGACGCGTTCGGTGTGGAGGTGACGTTCCAACGCGGCGATGATCCGTCCCAGTTGTCCCGATTCGCGTAAAGCAGTGACTTCTCCCAGGCGCAGCAGGGTCCGATGGCCGATCTTCGACCCCTTGCGAACCGTTTCCACCAACGACAGGTACTCGTAAACCTTGTCGCCCCTCCTGCGGCGGGTCGTCTTAACGAACATACCCCACAATAATAGCACCCCTTTCCCCGAGCCACCAACAACCTGTCGCCCCTACCAAATCGTGCCGGAACAGCACCTCACAACACAAAACCCCAGGTCAACACACCAATCGCCTCCCACCAAACCCCCTGACCCGCCAAACTCGGGTCAGAACCAGCAGCTAAACAGATTCCACGCACCTGAGTTCGGCACAGGACACACTCTGTGACTGAATACCTCCCCGGAAGAGACCAGAGCACACTAATCCTGAATCCACCGGTTTTGGCTGGTGGGGTGGGTTTGTGGGTGTTTTGGCGGGGTTCTGTCCGGGGTTTGCGGGGTTTGGCGGGGTTCTGTCTGGGTTTGTTCCGGTTTTGCGGGGCGGGTCGGCCGGTCAGAGGTTATTGGGGTTCGCTGGGACATGCGGAACCGGTACGGACGAGTATTTTCAGTTGATCGGGGTGCGTGACGTGGAGTGTCAGCAGAGTTGGGGCAGAGCGCGGATGTTTTGGAGGGCGGTCCGGTAAGCGGAAGCCCACGGCCAGTTGGTGGGCAGCCGCACTATCAGTTGTCCTGCGTGATTGACGATTCTTCCGGGGAGGCGAAAGAGGCGGTTGCGGACGGTGTCCCCGTTGGTGAGCCGTTCGCTGGGTGCGCCGCTGTGGTGATTGATCCACCGGTACAGGTTGTGAGCGATCACCGCGGCGGCCATCCACACGGCGTTGGCGAAGAACCGCCCTGATGGGCAGTGAACCAGTCCGGTGTGATGTTTCAAATCACGGATGCACAGTTCCACCCGGGCGTGGTTGCGGTACATCCGGTCGGCCTCTGTCGCAGACAGGTCGCTGTTGGTGGCGAACGTGTGATGTCGCCAATCTTTCCACAGCGGCTGCTGTTCGGGATCGGCCAGGCGGGTGCGTCTGATAATCAGACGCACCGTGTGTTCTGTTTTGTCGATCTTAGTGACGATCATGGTTTCGGCCACCTGCGCCACCCCGTCGGTGGTGTAGCCGATATCAACCCATTCCGACTCGTTTATGTCCTCTATCGCCTGTTTGACATTGCAATATCGTGGAATAGCGACGAACCACTCCACTCCCATCCCTTCCAACTTCTTCACCGTCTTTCGGGACCAAAAGCCTTTGTCGGCCCGTACCGTGATCGGACCGGTAGCCCCGGCCCGTCTCACCCGGTTGACCGTCTCGACCATAAAACGGGTGTTTCCCTTCTGCGAGGAGCCCTTGCGCAGACGATGATGAACGAACTCCCCGGTGTCCGCCCGCCCGGCCACCAGCGGATGATATCCCAACACTCGGGTGTGACCATAGGCGGCGCCTTCCTTGCTCTTGCCCGAAACCTCACAGATGGTGGAGTCCACATCGATGACCAGCGGCCGGTCGCCGGGACCGGCGCCCGGTAGGGACCACACCCGTTTCAACAAG
>MPNA01000055.1 GCA_002238785.1 bacterium OM1 bin76
GTCTGGGGCACACCCAGCGGCGTTTGTGCCACCCCAGGCCGCACCGGCCGACCGAACGCCGGCAAATCCACCAACCGCACCGACTGGTCGCCCTTGGACCACACTCTCCCCCCACATTCCCCGCACACCGGACGAGGACCACGAGACCGGATCGTCACTCTCAACCGGTCACCCGCCAACTCCTCGACACCCACCAGATCCACCTCACCCAGCCCCACCAACAACTCGCACATACGCCTACCATCAGTCTCCACAAGGGTCCTCCTTTTCGGATGTGAATGTTTTCAGCACCCGATTATGGAGGACCCTCCCTCACAATCGATGGATTCCCAACTCCCCGCTCATTTCCGAAGAACCCGCATACCAGCGGACATGTCGCCAACAAGTCGGGACATCAAAGAAACAAGTCGCGAACCCCCTCCCGGTCGGTCAGTTGTTAGAAGGCATCAAAGAGTTTTCAGTCGGTGGGGGAGAAAAAGAAAGACACAGCAGTGCCCTGTATATAACAGGCCGACTTTGACGATGCCACGATTCCTCCATTTGCGCACATCACGGACACATCCCCGGTTTCCAGTAGAAGCATTCCTCCGCCTTCAGTCAGTCCACACAGGTAGGCCAATCCCCTGCCTCTTCCCTTGGGCTTATGGGTAGCTGATGTGACACCGCTCTCGAATGCTTCCACCGGGGGCCGACCCAAAGCTGCTTCTACTCCCACTCCGCTGTCCCTCACATGCAAGGCCATCCCGTTGTCGCCAGATTCCAACACAACGGGAGCGGAAAGGGCCCGCGACCACTCGGCGGCGTTAGCAGACAATTCCCAAGCGACATCGCATACATCCCACGGTGAGTATTTCCCAAAATCCAGAGTAGGGTTGTCTATTAAGAAGAACTTGAGTTCGTCTTTTACTCGGCGGGCATCCCTGTCTTCGGGACTCCGACCGCGGAATACCGTGTTCTGCCATATGATCATCCGGTGACTTCCGCCACGATTGGGGTGGCGTCAAGTTCCCATATGGCCGATTCTGCTGACATCACGTAGACACGGACCATCCTGTTTATTGCCTCAGGTATGAGTTCCATGGGGATGTGCTGGTTGTTTCCTTGGTAAGTATCGAACTGCCAGTACGCCTCCGCTCCGCGATGTCCGGCGGCCAGCATCAGGTTCGGCCACCATCCATCCAAATGGGAACGAGATCCCGCTAGAAGATCGCAAGGCAACATCGGATGGGAGCGTGTTTTCCAAAGTTTCCCCCAGCGTTCCCACTCGAAAGGACTCTGCCGTATGGTGGCCTCCGCGGCCGCCATGCTCATGCCCTCAGCGTCCTCGCGGCGCTTGCAGGGATCTGGAGTGATCAAGGGCCAGACAGGTTGAAGCATCAGATGCCGAGAATAATAGGCACATCGGAAATTAGCGGGGAGTGATGGTGGTGAGTAGGTTCCAGTTGGGTTTCCCGGCGTTAGGAGTGCTCGGATCCGGTAGTTGGCGAAGCTCCGGAACCCGAACGCTGCTCGTTTGATTCGCTTGATCAGATTGTTCAAGCCCTCGGTCGGTCCGTTGGTCACGGCCGAGTGGTGCCAGTTCGTGATCTGGGTGGCCCAACGAGCGATAGTGCGCCCGAGACTGTTCACCTCCCGTGGCAGTGACCGGTCCTGGAGATCCCCCGACAGCCGGTGGGTGAACTCCGAGGCCAGTTGCGCGTCTCCGATCTGGTAGATGTCCCGAATGCTCTCTTTGGCGTACCAGGCGTCACGTGCCTCTCCATAGGGATCACCAGCCCGAAGCAGCCCTTGGATGCGTTTCTCGCCTCGAACATCGAGACGTTCAGACGCCATGATCAACAACCGCCTGATCCGATAGAGCGGATCGCCTTTTCGTCCGCGGTGCATCGAGGGTCTCGTTCTGGACCCTGCGTCGCACCAAGTCCACACAGCGGTTCGCCAACCTGACCACATGGAACGGGTCGGCCACCTGAAATGGGCGTGGGGCAGCACCCGGTCATAGGCCACCTGGTAGGGGCCTGACAGATCCAACACCGCCCACCGAATCGCCTCACACCATTCGGTGGGTTGGTTCCGGAACCAACTGGCGGCGCTATCAGCTGTTCTACCAGGCACTATGTCCGACAACTGACGGCCGCCAACGTCCACCACCGACGTGCACCACTGCTTCTTCCGCCACCGGCCCTTACGCCAGAACAGGGTCTCGTCCACCCCCACCGCTTCCACCTGTCCAAACCGATCGATGTCAGCTTCCAGCAGCGCGTCTCCCCACCGGACGATCTCGCGGTTCACCGTGTGCCAATCACATCCCAACTCTTCGGCCACCTCCGACACCGTGCGACCAAACCGACCCACCTGAGCGGTGGCCCATCGCCCCGCCCGAGACGTCAACAGGGCCCGTTCCGGCGCCACCGACAGGTCCTGTTCCGCGAACGACCCCACACCACACATCACGTCTGGGCACATCCAGCGGCGTTTCCTCCACCGCAGGCCGCACCGGCCGACCGAACGCTGGCAAATCCACCAACCGCACCGACTGGTCGCCCTTGGACCACACCATCCCCCCACATTCCACGCACACCGGGCGAGGACCACGAGACCGGATCGTCACTCTCAACCGGCCACCCGGCAACTCCTCGACACCCACCAGATCCACCTCACCCAGACCTACCAGCACCTCGCACATACGCCTACCATCAGTCTCCACAGGGTCCTCCTCTCGGATGTGAATTGAACTCAGCACCCGACTATGGAGGACCCTCCCTCACATTCGAAGGATTCCCAACTCCCCGCTAATTTCCGAAGAACCGCTAACGCTGACAGCGCACCTGCTGTCGGATGTGTCAGGCGTTGGTTGGTGTGTTGCCCGGTGGCCCTCGGGGTGTGGTTCCGTTGGTGGCTACGGGTTTGTTGGGCGGCGTGGTGTCGTTGTCTTGGGGCGGTTGGTGGTTGCCGTTGTTTTCTGCTGATCGTTTTCGGGAGAGGTAGCTTTTGGCTTGGCGTAGGTTGTGAGCGACGGTTAAGGCGAGAAGGCCCATGTTGTTGGCGATGACCCCGAGCGCCCGGCACCAGCCGTGTCGGAGGCCGCCGTCGGTTTTGACCATGTTGTTGAAGTTTTCGATTTGCATGCGTCGGGTGTAGCGCTTTTTCCATGCGGGCGTGCCGAAGGGAATGCTCTGGTAGGTGTCGAGTTGTTCCACGGGGATGGCCAGGCCGCCTCCGCCTCTTACTCCGCATATGTACTGTCTATCCTGGCACAGGTGTCAGTTAGACTGGCTGATCAGGAGGGGTTGTCGTAGGGCTTAGGATGGTGTGAGGGATGCATATGCGGATCAGTGAAACACCATTGCCGGGCGAGGATGGGTTCCATGAGGAGACCAAGGCGTTTCTGGCTGTGTTGCGGAGTATCCCACCAATACCGGAGGAGGACGACCCGAACGGCTGGTTTCTCCAGATTCAGGATCATTTGCTTCGGTCGCCACGGGAGAGAATGGACTGGTGGGTGCCCTTCGCTGATGAGGCGTTGCGGTACTCGAACGAACGGCATGGGATGCCGCATGTGCGGTTTGATCCGGTGCGGGTGCTCCGGTGTCTCTCTGACCACGCGGTGGCGTTTGTGGTGGTGGGGATGGGCGCTGGGTATCTGCAGGGTGCTCCCTATCCCAGTTACAACATTGACATCACCCCGAGGGTGGATCCGGTGAACGTCGCCGGGTTGGAACGGGCATTGGCCGGGTTGGAAGCTCGGCCGTTGACATGGGACGGGTGGCGCTCTGTGGCGGAGCACACTCTGCCCGGGTTTCGTCGGTTGATGACGGTGGCGGGGCCGGTGAACGTGGTGGACGACCCTTGGGGGTTGGGAGGCTACGACCAGGTGAAGGTGAACGCTGCTTGCCTTGAGGTGTCCGAGGGGTTGGTGGTGTCGGTTGCGTCGTTGGAGGATGTGATTTGTAGTAAAGAGGCCATGAAGGACCTGCCCGGGCGGTCGAGCCATAGCCGCACGATGGACGGTCTACATGTGATGATGGGCAAGGAGACTCTGGCTTTGAGGAGGAAGTACGGTACCACATGGAAACTCTCGACCGCATAGCGACAACTCTGGTCGCTCACCAGGTGAACTTTGTGGTGATAGGTCTCTTCGGTGCGCATTTGCACGGAGTCGAGGTGCGTACCCAGGACGCGGATATGGCCTATCAGCGCACCGAGGAGAACCACCGGCGTTTGCTGGCGGCTCTAGGTGAGATGGACGCGCATATCCGCCAGTCGGAGGATTTCCTGATCCTATTGCCAACCGACGATCCTGGGCTTCTGGAGGAGAGGAACTTCTGGAGGTTGCGAACGATCTACGGCGATGTGGATCTGATCTACACGCCCCGGGGCGGCGGATACGAATATCTGCTGCCCAAATCCGAAGTTGTCAACGTGCGCGGCTATCCGGTGCTGGTCGCATCCTTGGATGACATCATCCGCTCCAAGGAACTGTCCGACAGGCCTAAGGACCGCCAATCCCTTCCCGAGTTGCGCAGGTTCCGGGATCAACAGAAACGTGACTGGGAGGGGCCTGGTCTGTCGTTCGATCTGTAGGCCGTCTTTTACTCCGCATATCTACTGATCTCCGAAACTTCACTTGCTGACCAGCACCAAGTCGCTTCCATCGTCCTCGGTAACAGATAGCGACGCAGGAATTGTTAATTGTGGTGTCCCCCCTCCCAGAATTGTGGTGTCCTCCCGAGACTCCCTGTTAAGTCCCAGGTCAGAGGTGGTCGCCAACACCCCACCCAGGGCAGTCTGCGACTATTCAAAATTCGTTAGCGATTTAGGTCGCTGATAGACCGGGTTTGCCCTTTTTGGGTTGGTTTTGGGGGTTTTGGCCGTTTCAGCGTTAGCGAAGCAGCCAACCGTGTCACATTAGGGCTTTAACCGTGTCAAAACCTTCGCAGGAAAGCCTGTGACCTGGGGTTTCGTAGTTTCGCTCCAGCGCCGCGTGTGTGCCGGATCTGGCAGTCGGGGATCGAAGCCTTTGGAGGGGAGATGCCGTCACCGCTGCTGGAGCACACCGACCAGTACCTGACCGGTGGATACGCCATGGTCAGCGAGGATCTCATGGAGGTACAGATCCAGGCCACCATGCTCACCGGGCTGCTGTTCGACCCTACCCTACACCGAGAAGGCCATCTACGAGCTGCGCAAGGAGATCGCCGCCGGTCGTTTCGATGACGACGACCACATTGTCTTCTGGCACACCGGAGGCGAATTCGGCGCCCTGGTCGATCGGAGCTAGAACGACAGGCCAAGAAAAAACCGACGCCCAAAGGTATCCTTGTTGTGTGAACCCCTTTATACTCTGCTATGAAAGTTCCCCGCCGTCCGGACCTCCGGGTCCGCACTGGCGGGGTTTCCCTTAAGAGGAGGGACTCCGTGACGAAACGGGTTGTGGTCTTTATCGACTACCAAAACGTATATCACAGCGCTCGTGAGACCTTTCATTCCTCAACCGGCTCACACTGGGTTGGCCAGATCAACCCAAGAGCTCTGGGGAGTTTCATCCTAGATCTCGACAACGACACGGATAGGGTGCTGAAGGAGGTTCGTATATATCGAGGATTGCCCAGCAACTCAAAGGACCCCAAAGGCTATGGAGCAGCCAGACCCGAGTTTGGCGGGTCAGGGGGTTTGGTGGGAGGCGATTGGTGTGTTGACCTGGGGTTTTGTGTTGTGAGGTGCTGTTCCGGTACGATTTTGTAGGGGCGACTGGTTGTTGGTGGTTCGGGGATCGGGGTGCTATTATCGTGGGGTATGTTTGTTAAGACGACCCGCCGTAGGAGGGGCGACAAGGTTTACGAGTACTTGTCGTTGGTGGAAACGGTTCGCAAGGGGTCGAAGATCGGCCATCGGACCCTGTTGCGCTTGGGAGAAGTCACTGCTCTGCGCGAGACCGGGCAGTTGGGACGGATCATCGCCGCGTTGGAACGGCACCTGCACAAACAACGCGTCGACGTCGACGGAATAGTCGCCGAGGGAGCACCCGCGGTGGGAGCGGTAGCCGCCGCAGCCGCGGTGTGGGAACAGCTGGGTCTTGGGGGGTTCTTCTCACAAGTGGGCGCGGAACGCCGTGCCGAGGTTTTGGAGGATGCGGTGTTCGCGATGGTGGCCAACCGGCTAGTAGCACCCTGTTCCAAGCGTCGCCTGCCCGAATGGACAGAACATGATGTTGTGATGCCCCAAGGCTGGTCAGCGCCGTCGTTGGACCAGTACTACCGTGCTCTGGACGCGGTCGCCGATGTCAAAGAAGAGACCGAGGAGCATCTGTATAGGCGGTTGTGCAATTTGACCAACCTGGACCTTCGGCTGGTGTGCTATGACCTGACGTCCACCTATTTCGAGGGCTCGACCCGACCCTCCGACGGGTTCCCGTCGCGGGCGTTCGGGTATTCGCGGGATCATCGCTCGGACAGGCCCCAGATCGTGATCGGTCTGTTGTGCACCACAGACGGGATCCCCATAGCCCATCATGTGTTCGCGGGGAACACCAACGACGCCTCCACCCTACCGGGTGTGTTGGACGACCTGGCCAAGCGGTTCGCGGTGGGTCGGATCTGTGTGGTTTCCGACCGGGGTCTGATTTCCCGGGCCAACCTGGAAACGGTCACCCGGGCCGGATTCGATCATGTGATGGCCACCAGACTCCACCGCGAACGGATCACCGCCCAAGCGCTTTCGGCTGTGGACCAGGACACGGTGTGGGTTGAGATCCCCGTACACGGTTGCAGGGCCGCGGATGTCACCCTCTCCGATGGGACCCGCACGGTGGTGGTCGAGTCCGACGCTCGTGCCCGTCGGGACACCCAACGCACCACCGAGATGATCGCCGCTGCCGAAACGCAGTTGTTGGCGTTGGAACATCGCGTCCGTTCGGGGAGGTTGAAAGACCCGGCCAAGATCGGGAGAGCCGCCCAACGCATCCTCGGTGTCGGGCGGGTGGGGCGATTGTTCGACCTCGAGATCGGACCAGGCCGTTTTCTCTACCACTACAACGAAGAAGCCCAAGCCTATGAGAAGCTGTTGGCGGGTCGTTATGTGCTGACCACCAGTCTCACATCCGCACAGGCCGACACCGCCGAAGTGGTGGCCTGCTATCGGCAGTTGCAAACAGTTGAAAACAAGTTCCGGGTGCTCAAAGACTTCCTACGACTACGGCCGGTGAGACACTGGACCGAGAAACGAGTCCGCGGTCACGTAGCAGTCTGTGTGTACGCCGCCCTAGCGGAGACGCTCATCACCCAGGCTCTCACCACAGCCGACATTCGCGATCCCGACCTCGAACACCAACACCTCACCGCCGCACGGGCCCTCCAACAACTCAACCGCCTCCGCCGCGTGGAACTGACCACCAACAACCACCGGATCACGCTCACCACCCGACGCACCCCCCTACAAACCCGGGCACTCGCCGCTATCGGAGTCGACACCCGCACCTGGGACAAAGCCACCATCACCCAACCC
>MPNA01000003.1 GCA_002238785.1 bacterium OM1 bin76
CACCGTCACGCTAAAGGTATCCGATACCTCGCCGCCGTTACCGTCAGATGCCGTCACCGTGACCGTCGCGGTACCACGATTCCTAGCCGTCGCCGTCAACGTGGAGTGATCGGCGGACACCGACACCGTGGCCACGTACTCGTCCGACGAACTCGCCGTGACCGTCAACACGTCCCCGTCGGCATCGCTGAACACCCCGGACATGGAGATGGTGCGACTGTCATCGGCTTCCAGTCCGCTGATATCGGCGATGGGCGAGGCCACCACCGGCGCTGCCTTCACCGTCACGCTAAAGGTGACCGACACCTCGCCGCCGTTACCGTCAGATGCCGTCACCGTGACGGTCGCGGTACCACGATTCCTGGCCGTTGCCGTCAGCGTAGAGTAGTCGGCGGACACCGACACCCTGGCCACGTACTCGTCCGACGAACTCGCCGTGACCGTCAACACGTCCCCGTCGGCATCGCTGAACACACCCGCCAAGGACACCTCATGCGTCCCGCTTTCGTTGGTGATTGTCGCGTCGGCGACGGCAGCGGAGACGGTAGGCGCATCGTTGGGCGGCGCCACCGGCGTGGTGTGCTCACCCTTGACCCGCACCCACTCGCTGGAATTCCCTTCGCGCTCGCTCATGTTGTTGCGGTGCCCGACCATCGAGCGAATAAACACGCCCGTCGCGACGCCGTTCTCGAGGCCCGTGATCGTGTAACTGGTCAACCCGGGATCCACCGAGACGCCGTCGTTACGGCCCACCGCCCTAGGGTCGCGGGGATTGGCCCACACGCCGGACTCCTGGCTCCAGCGCAGCACATGCCAG
The DNA here is from genome assembly GCA_002238785.1 of bacterium OM1 bin76. Lineage (GTDB taxonomy): Bacteria > Actinomycetota > Acidimicrobiia > Spongiisociales > ZC4RG35 > Bin76. The sequence goes on from MPNA01000003.1 coordinate 818, forward strand.
ATCTCCGAGTCATCTACCCCGTCGCGGGAGCCGACGTTCCAGGTCACCGTCAACGCGCCGTCCCCCGGCACGACCCAGATGTTCCACGGCTCCGGCCCCTCCGGCGGCTCAGCCCAGGCCACCGACACCTCGAAGGCGTCGCTCACACTGTTGCCGTCCGAGTCCTGGGCGGTGACCGTGACTGTCGTCGTACCCTCGGACCTGGCGATCACCGTGATTGCGGTGATCGCGGCGGTTGACCCGTCAATGGCGGCCAATACTCCCGCTACCCCGCTGTCCGACGATGACGCCTCGGTTACGGTCACCGTGTCCCCGTCGGGGTCGCTGAACACCTCCGACAGGGATACCTCATGCGTCGCTTCAACCCCCAACTCGCTCACGTCGGCCAGGGGCGAGGCCACGATGGGCGCGGCCTTCACTCTGACGGTGGTCTCATCCGACACCGCGCCGCCCCTTCCGTCTTCGGCGGTGACCGTAATGGTCGCTGTCCCTCTGGACTGGGCCGCAACCGTCAGATTGGAGTAGTCGGCGGACACCGACACGGTGGCCACGCTCTCGTCCGACGAACTCGCCGTGATGGTCAGGGCGTCCCCGTCGGCGTCGCTGAACGCGCCGGACAGGGAGACCGTGCTCGTACCGCTCTCGTTGACAATGGTGGCGTCGGCGACTGCGGCGGAGACGGTGGGAGGCTGGTTTTCTCGCGGCTGGAAGACCCAGGGGCGCGCCTGCTTGATGGACAGCTTGCCCAGACTCGTGATCTTGAACTCGATGTCCATCGCGAACGGCTCGCCCTCTGCGGCCCCGTACAGCTCGCTGAACTTCTTATGGATCACCTCCAGGTGGCTGCGCAACTGCTTCATCTGCGCGTCGCTCATCAGGAGTTTTCCCGGCTCCGCGAGGTTGGAACGCGCGAGGACCTCTTGCCTGCCGCCCGGCAGCAGCAGGATTTCCTCAGGCCGCGAGTGGGCTTCCGGGTTCGTGATCAAGTCCTCGCCGAGCTGCGTGTTGACGTAATAGGCCCCGTCGCGGTTCGTCACCGGGTCGAAACTGATTGCCACGCCGTTGGCCTTTTCCAGCGAGTAGTTCGGGTGCACCAGCACCCCCATCGCGGTCCTGGTGTGGTCTATCCGGTGGAAGTCCCGTTCCGCGAAGGCCCGGAAGTTCCACAGGCTTGCCCAGACCCCCTTGATGGACTTGTCGATCCCCTCCTCCGCGGTCTCGTCGGGGTCCTGGGTCTTGGAGCTGTACAGCCCCGCGCCGTTGAACCCCGGCAGGTCCTCGTTGTTGGTGCTCGACCGGTAGCGCAGCGAGGTCCCCTCGGGGAACTTGGCGTGCATCGCCTCCAGCGCCGTGATGATCCAGGCCGGGCTCCGGGCGTCCTTGATGGCGTCCCGGAGGTCATCCAGCATCTCGTCCTGGATCTCGTAGTCCGTCCGGAATTTAGGGTGCGCCAGGATCGCCGTGACCACGGCGTTGAGTTTCGTGCCGGCCGGCAGCGTGAACCGGTCTTCCGCGGCGCCCTTCCCCTTGCCGAATACGGTCTCCTCCGCCAGGCCTGCATTCTTCATGAACTCGTCGTAGAAGTAGAACGGCACGGCGAACCCGTCGCGGACGGTGCCCTCCGGGAACCCCAGCGTGCCGAGCGCCGCCATGTTGGCGGCCTTCACCCCGAAGGCGTCCCAGTCGTCGAACCCGATCTCGCTCAGGGGAGTGATCTTCGTGACCGAGAGGTCCCGTTCCGGCGTCTGCGCCGAGGCCGACCGGGAAGCGTCGTAGTGGGCGTCAACCTCCGCCCTGGTGGCGGCGCGCAGGGTGTACCCGCTCTGGGTAACCCTGTAATAGACGTGGCGGTCGAGGAGATCATCGATGGCGGCGTCGTCCAGGGGGGCGCGGATGAAGGCGTTGGGTACCCCGTTCTGCACGGCGCGCAGGTTGACGTGGGACAGGGGCGTCTGGGGCACCCCGGTGATGATGCCCGCCACCCGCGGCAGGTCGTTGGGCAGCGTCTCATAGATCACGATGTCCCGGGAGTTGGGGCGCTCCTCCAACTCCATCTCCCGCAGCAAACCGTAACCCTCGCCCTCGTTGAGCGGAATGAAATCCACGTCGGGAAAGATGTCCTCTTCCAGCAGCACATTGACTCGCGAGGCGTCATACAGCGCCTTCTCAGCGCGATAGCGCGGCATAGCAATCCGCAACGGGTGGTACGCCAGGTTGTTCTCTACCACCGGCATGGCGGCGGCCAATGCCTCATATGCCAACGCCACGGAATCGAATGCTGGGGCTTCCCAAACCTGGAAATTGTACCGGTAGACGCCCAGAGATCCGTCGGGGGCGACGACGTTGGGGTGGTAGATGATATCGCCGCGCAAACCCCCTTTCCATGGAGATTGCGCGGTAGAGAATCCAAGCGCCTCAGGAAGCTTAAAGTGCCCCCGAAGTCTATCGGTGTTCTGGAAATAGACGGTTGGGCGGTCTGATCCTGGGTGCAGGATAGTGAACTTGATGTACTCCATATTTACAAGGTGACGTTCAATGGGATTGACACGATGGCCCTGGTAGGAGATCTTCTGGAATGTCGCATGGTCGGCAATGGACACGGCGCCGTTGGAAATATCGATAGGTTCCGCGGGGTTGACCGGGTTCTTCGTTCCAACGTCCGCCAGTTCCGTCAGGTCGTCTATGCAGTCGCCGTCAATGTCGGCCGGGTTATTGACCGGGTATTTCTTGACCTTGTATCTGCTCGCGGGCAGGGGCGCCAAATTGTCCTCCAGCGTCGTCGTCCCCGCTTCACCCCGCTTCACCAGGACCGGATATTCGATGGTTTCTCCTCCCTTCTCGTGCCGCACGTAGAGCACGAAGTAGTCGGCCGTCGTGGACGTGACCACGATGGGGACCTCCGAAACCGGCACGTCCACGGGGCTGCCGCCGCTTATGGGACACGTTCCCGGGATTGTCACGGCGGCCACATTGGATAGATCACCGATCAACGTGCGCCAGCCCACCTTGGCCCTGACCTGGTACGTGTAGATCTCACCCTGCTCCGCTGCGCCCTTGTCTATATAGGTCGTGTCGGTGGAACCGGTGTCGGTCACGTAGACCCGCAGGCTCGACTGGCCGGATGTGCTCCGCAACACCTGATAGCCGTTTACGACACTGGCATAGTCTGCCGGAGCGCTCCAGCTTAGCTCCACTCCGCCGGCTATGACCGTCGCTTGCAGGTTGCCGGGCGCGGTGTCGACCGTCTGGGCGTAGAGAGGCCCGGGGTGGATGACCAATGCGACGAGGAGGACCAGCGCGGCCAAGAAGAACCCGGCGCGGGGGGAGGGTGAAAGGGGTATGTAACGGTCGAAATCGGCTCTGGAATCAACTTGAGAAGGCGCATGTTGTTCTTCACGCGCCCCTCCCGCCATGTTCAGAGGCTGAGGGCCGTCATGATGCGTTAGAACAGTCATTCGGGGGGGGGTAACGGGCATGGCCGCCCTCAGCACGCGGCGCGGTGAGCCATCGTCGAATCCGGGTGGTGGTACGCCGCACCCGCCTGACCGACCCGACCCAGGCGCAACTGTGGCCCGACTGGCGATACCATACCTTTGCCACCAACACCAAACAACCGTCTCGACACGGGAGAGCACGTCACTTCGCCCCGCCAGCAAAGGCGGCGAAGCTCCAAATGTGGGAACAAAGGGGTTTCGTAAGGGTTGATCAATACCGCTCCCAGCTCCTACTACAAAACACTACATTACTATAGATTACTGTATTACTACAGCGTTCTATGTTACATCGTAGTTCTTTCCTGCAAACTTGTGCAAGGCAAGGCCCACTGCGGGTTGGCCAGGTTACCTTGCCTCTTCGACTCGAAGGACGTGTCTTCACATATGGAAGTTGCTAAGAAATCGCGGAAAGGTCCTGAACCATGGGCATCATCCGCGATACGGAACGAAGCCCAGGCGCTTGTCGACGATATTGAGCAGAGAACGGCCTTCCTTGAAGCGGCGGAGATTGTCAAGGAACTGAGCGGCCAAGCGTTCTTCGAATCCGCTTCCCGACATGTGGGGCGACACGTACACATTTGGCAACTCCCACAAAGGGTTGTCGGGCGGAAGGGGTTCGGTGGCGAATACATCCAGGGCCGCTCCGGCGATTACCCCCTGCTGCAAAGCTGAGATCAAGGCTCCTTCATCCACGGTAGCGCCGCGGCCCACGTTGAGGAACCGGGCGGTGTTCTTCATCTTCAAAAACTGCTCATAGCCCAAGAGTCCCTGGGTCTGAGGGGTCAACGGTAGGGCGGCAATCACGAAGTCGGCCCAGGGAAGCAACTGGTCCAGGTCTTCCACCGGACACACAGTTCCGAAGTCTGGATCGGCGTGGCGGCGGCTACGGGCCACCCCCCGTACCTTCATTCCCATCATCACCAACATCCGGGCGATGTCCCGACCGATCCCACCCGCTCCGACTATCAGTGCTCTGCGCCCTTCCAACACTCCAACCTCCCGGTAGGCCCAATGGCGCCGCCGTTGGTGCTCCACATTTTCGAACAATTCTTTGACATAGGCGAGAATCATCATCAGAGTCCACTCCGCCATGGGATGGTCGAAGACGCCGGCGGCATTGGTCATCACGGCCGGACTCTCTATCAGCCCCGGAAACAGCGGTCCGTCCACTCCCGCCGCCGCCACATGCACCCAACTCACGTTGCGGGCTAAATGCCAGGACTCTTTCAGGAGACCCGATTTGTAATTCCAGATCAGGGCGATCTCTGCCTCTGGCAGGATGGCGTCCAGTCTGTCCCGGGTGCAAGCCGCTTTCAAAACGGCCTCCTCTGCAACTGCAGCCAACTTGGAGGGCACCCGGTCAGTGTAGCTCACCACCGCCACCACCGGACCGGATCCCCCTACGACATGGTGACTCATCAAATCGCAGCAGCAGGAATGGGAGGCGACATCTGGTGAAACCGCAGGCTAGAGAAGAGGAAGAACCTCTTCACCCAAGCGGTGGATCTGCTCAGCACACTGGTCATAGGTATCTCCGGGCATTTGCGGGAAAAACGTCAGGTGTTCCACCCCACCCAGAGCCTCGACGTAGAAGGAAATGCCCTCGGCGACTTCCTCTGCGGTCCCGATCACCCAGGTCTTTTGCTTCACCGATTGTTCGAGAGTGGGTATCAGTCCCGGAGGAGAAGGCCTGCCGTCCTCTCCCATGTAACCCCGGCTCCATCCGTACGGTCCCAGGAATTTCCAGAACTCGTCGTGGCCCGCACGGACCGCCTTCCACGCCTCTTCGTGAGTGTCCTCCACCCGAACGTTGAGGACCAGCATCCGCCTTTCGCCGGGTTCCAGCGCTTCGCCCTGTGCCTCCTCGTACAACTCGGAGAACTTGTTCCACCACATGACGGTGAACTTGTGGTGCTTGAGCCAGAACACCCCTCCCCAACCTCGCCTGGGAACGTACTCCAAGGTGGGCGGAGACGTTATGGCCTGCCAGGTGTCAAAGGGATACAGAGGTCGGGGTACCAACGTCAGGTTCTGCACGGTCCCTCCCCGATCGGGTATGCCGGGTGGGGGATACCGAAAGTGCTTCCCGTGGTAGGAGAAGGTCTCGTTTTCGAAGGCGGCCAGGATCACATCCATGGTCTCGTCGAATCTCTCCCGGTTGATCCGATCCGCCTCGGCCTTGTCAGGGTTGTCGTGACTTCCGATCATGGAACCGAGAGTCTGCGCCTCACGGGGGACGGTGCCTCGACCCACTCCCAGCACTCCCCTGCCGCCGGACAGGTTGTGCATGGTGGCGAAGTCCTCGGCGAACCGCAAGGGGTTCCACTGGGGGACGATGTTGAACAGCGCCCCGATGCGAAGGGTCTCGGTCCGTTCGGCCAGCACGGCTCCAAATAGGACCGCGTTGGGTATCACCTCGTATCCCTCGTACTGGAAGTGATGCTCGGTCAACCAGAAAATGTCGAAGCCGCTCTGTTCGGTCACCACCCCCATGTCCAGCATCCGCTCCGCCGCATACCACATCTGCTTTTGGTTGTAGCGGCGATCAGTGGGAAGCGGAAGGCCGGCGCCCGCATCGTCCATCTCAACTGCTCCAAACAGGAAAATACCGGTTTCCATGGCTCTCCACTCGTCCTATCCCAGTGCCGCGCGCCATCCGGGCGGCTTCGATCCGCATTTTAGCTTCCTTGGGCACCTACTTCCACTGCCGGGTGGCTTCCACTGCCGGGGCGGACTTGTACAGGCGTACCAGGTACCAATCAACAATGAGTGGCGTGCTTCTCCGGCGGCTGTCGATAGAACCCCACGGGCGGGGCGATCACCACGCGGGAAGCCTCCCGTCAGCGTCGGGAAAAGTACTCCCTTCGCCCGCTAGGAATCCAGGCCCATGCCGAAGTCGAACCCGGCTATCTCGGCCAGTTGCTCGCAAAGCATCTCTACTGCCCCCTCGAACAGTTCTCTGCCTTCTTGTGCGGTGGCGCCGGTGGGATCTCCGATGTGGCCTTCAGGACCGAAGTCGTCGGAGGTCCAACCAAAGGGCACCGACCCCCCGAAGCGCACATGTCGATTGCCTGCCAACCGGTCCGGCACCCGGCGGGTGGCCAAAGTCATGTCCACCAGGTCCGGGCGCAGGTGGAGCATCAGCGATGTCTCGTCATGGCCTCCATGGACTCCCATCCCCAGTTCGCCGGACGGGGCCGTAGCCGACCTCCCGCCGTGATCGGGGGGAAGGAACGGATGGAGCAGGAAGGTCTGCATGCCTGCGGCCAGTCGCGCCTCCCGGCAGGCGACCACCAGTAGGGCCGTGTTTCCACCGTGGGAGTTGAGAAAGACCAGACGCCGGGCACCGGTGGCGGCCGCCGAGGCAGCGATGTCGTTCACCACCGAAAGGAGGGTGGTAGCTTGCAGCCACAGCGTCCCCGGCGCCCAAGCGTGCTCGTTGGCCTTGGAGACCGCCAGGGTCGGCAGCAGCCACAGATCGAGTTCCTCTCCACACCGGGTCCCCACCTCCCTGGCTGCTTCGCGGGCGATCAGATGGTCCGTTGTGAGAGGAAGGTGCGGGCCGTGCTGCTCCACCGATCCGATCGGAAGCAAAAGGATCGATGACGGTCCGATCATCTCCTTTACCTGGGGAAGGGTCAGATCCTCGAGTCGTCGGGAACCGCGGGCAGCCATTGCAGATATGGTAAACTGTGCTTACCATCGTCCTGATGTTGGTGGTCCAAAACGCCCGAGAAGTGTGGACCGGATCCCGACGGCTTCGGGCCGCATCAGTGGTGTGCGAAGCGGGCAGGATCAAGAAAGTGACATCCGATCCCGTTCTGCCCCCAATCCTGACCCGTTCCGAACGCCTGGATGGCACCGGCTGCATTGTCATCCCCGGGTTGGTCAACGCCCACCATCATCTTCTGCAAACGGCCTTCCGCACCCTTCCTGGCACCCGGCATCTCTCGATGGGCGCCTGGCTGGCCGCCATGGCCGGCTACTACGAGCGGGCTTCGGTCGATCCCCATCTGGGTGCGGCCGCCGCCGCGGTTGGAGTGGCAGAAGGCCTGCTGGCGGGGGTGACCACCGTGGCCGACCATCATTTCACCTGGCCTGAGGAGATCTCGCCGACAGATCTGGTGGACGCCACCGTCGGCGCCGCCCGCCGGTTGGGAGCCAGGCTGGTGTTCGGCTATGGATCGGCGGGGAATTCACCTACAGCCATCGCTGCGGGGCTGGAAGCGGTGATGGACCGGTACCCGGCCCTCAGTACCGACGGAATGCTGCAAATGGCGTGCGGTCCGGCGGGAGTCCATTCCGACGGCCCGGAAACTTTCAATGTCTTCGCAGAGGCCGCCCGGCAGTGGGGGATTCGTCGGCGAACCCAGGCCAACGAACAGATCGACGTCGAGAGAGCCAACCTCAGACATGGCCGACGCCCCCTGGAACTGTTGGAGGAGTGGGGCTGGCTGGAACCCGATGTGACCATTGCACATCTCTGCGAGATCTCCGACTCCGAACGGACCCGTATTGCCGCTTCGGGGGCGTCGGCCACCCACGCCCCCGGTTTCGACGTCCCGATGGGATTGGGGATCTGCAAGGTGGGGGCCCTGATCGACGAAGGGATAACCGTGGGCCTAGGCACCAGCGGCGGCGGGTACAACGATGGCGGCAACCTTTTGGCCGACGCCCGGTTGGCCCTCCAGGTGGGGGGACTCACGGAACGGTCTCCCACGGCCCTTGAACTACTGACCGCAGCCACCGCGGGGTCGGCGCAGGGGCTCGGGAGACCTGAGTTGGGCCATCTGGAACCGGGCGCCGCGGCAGACCTGCTCTGCTACGACACAACCGGGCCGGAAGACGCCGGAGTGGCGGATCCCCTGTCCGGACTGCTGTGGGCCAACCCGGGCCGCCGTCCCCGCCATGTGGTGGTAGCCGGTCGGGTGGTCGTCAGGGACGGGGAACTGCAAACCGCCGACGTCTCTGTCCTGGCTGCCCGTCTGCGGGAACTCATGGCGGCCCGCCTGGGTCAGCCCGACTACCCCTAGTGCAAGCCCATCGGCTGCCTACATTTGCTGGCGGCCGGCCAGGGCTCTGCCCAGGGTTATCGCATCGGCGTAGTCCAGATCTCCTCCCACTGGTAGTCCCGAGGCAAGGCGCGTGATCCGCACGCCCCTTGACTTGAAAACCCTGGCCAGGTACAGGGCGGTGGCGTCTCCCTCCAGGGTGGGATTGGTGGCCATCACCAGTTCCACGATCCCCTCCGTGTCCATCCGCTGCTCCAATTCGGGGATGCGAAGTTGCTCCGGTCCTATGCCCCTCAGGGGTGACAAGGCACCTCCCAAGACGTGATATCCGCCCCGAAACTCGTTGGTCCGCTCGATCACAGAGATGTCCTGGGGCCGTTCCACCACACAGACCAAGGTGTGGTCCCTGCGGGTGTCCCTGCAGATGGAACACAGTGCCTCGGAGGTGAGATTGAAGCAGCGACCGCAGTTCTTGACCTTGTCGGTCATTTCCAAGATCGCTTCACCGAGGCGTTCCGCCGCTTCCTTGGGAAGGGACATCAGGTGAAAAGCCAACCGCTGCGCAGTCTTGGCGCCGATCCCCGGCAATCTGGCGAATTCGTCAATTACCTTCTGAACGGGCGCCTCGAATTTCATACCTCTCTCAGGGTATTGACCGACAGGGACAAACCGCGGGAACCCGTGGGGGTCATGCCATCACCCGTAACGGTCAAGCTCGTTGCGGTGAGTGCTGGTTCCCTAACGGCGGCGAACAGCAGGAGTCATAGGCCGCAAGCGCTGGCTAGAAGAGACTGGGACCCGAAGGCTGCTTTACTTCCGTAACCGAGATGTCCGCCGCCTCAAAGAATGCTTCGAGGTCGGCACCGGGTTCTTCATCGGGGGCATCCGCCTCACCAGAATCCTTCGCCTCGACCCCAACGTCGGACTCCTGAGGTTCAAACGGCCGCTCGTCGTCCTCGGGTCGGGGATCCGATCGAGGCGCCTGAGGCTGCTGTCTGCCTGTAGTTGGTTCAGGGGGTGGAACCGGTGAGGAGTCCGATGGGCCTGCGGCAGGAGCAGACAGGGAAACTCCATCACGGTCCTGTACAACGAAATCGACCCTGATTCTGTGGCTGGTGCGCCTCTCTATCTCGTCGCTGAGCCGGCTGGCGGCATTTCTTTCTTGGAGCCGGTCACGTCTGAAGGTCACCGAACAGTCGACTGCCAGCCGTTCCCCCTCCAAGGCCACCGGGTTGGTGGGACGCAACAGGGCGGCGTCCATGCCTGTGAAGGTGGCCACCAACTCGGTCCACAAGTCCAGCAGGCGATCAAGAGAAAGCGGTCCGGAGTCAGATGGAGAAGTAACAGATGGTGGGCCTGCGGTTGGAGCCTGCGAACTCTGCGGAGGCGCTGACACCGAAGGTTCTCTGCTCGGCGCGGTTGGACGGGGGACTACTGCAGGTTCAGCCACATCGGTGGTGGCCGCCCGCGCTGGCGCCGAAGGCGAACTGGAGACGGCAGGAGGGGTCCCAATCGGGGCTGCCAAGGCGCCGCCCTGATTGATCCTGGCTTCCAAGGCTTCGATCCTGTTCAAAAGGGCTGCTGGGTGGATGGAGGTCTCCGGCCGCACTATCCACAGCAACGCCATCTCTAGCATCAGGCGTTCTTCCCGGCCTTCCCGTATCTTGATCAAGGCTTCTCCCAACTGATCAATGACGCGATTCACGTCGGCGACCGGCATGATCTTGGCCGTCTCCTTCCAGTCTTCTATGACCTCGGAAGGTTCCTCGGACACCGCGGCAGGGTCGGGCAGATGATGCGCCAGGTACGCACCCCGGAAGAATCCGATCCCATCGGATATGAAAGAGCGCAGATTCACCCCCCGGCTGTCAAGGCGGGCCACCAGCGACAGCACTGCGGGAGCATCCCGATCCACCACTGCCCGAGCCAGGACGGTCATCGTTTCCCGTCCAGCCACCCCCAAGGCTCTCTCCACCCCTTCGGTATTCACTCTGCCTTCGCCCAGGGCCGCCACTTGCTCCAACAGACTCAATGAGTCTCGAACGCTTCCCCCGGCATGGCGAGCGATGGCCTCCAATCCGCCCTCCCCCACTTCATAGCCCTCCTGTTCGGAAACCCACCGCAGATGCCGGGTGAGGGTCTCGGCAGCCACGGGATGGAAGTCGAAACGTTGGCTGCGGGATCGAATGGTGTCAAGGAGCTTGTAGGGCTCGGTGGTAGCCAGGATGAAGTGGACATTGGGAGGGGGCTCCTCCAGCGTCTTGAGGAGGGCATTGCAGGCGGCGGTGGACAACATGTGGGCCTCGTCGAGAATGAACACCCGATGCGCGGAGGGGCCGGCCGCCACCATGGTCACCTGCACCCGGATTTCCCGAATGTTCTCGACCGAGTTGTGGGATGCGGCGTCCAACTCCTGGACATCCAGGGAACTTCCGGCAGTAATGGCTTGACAGGTGGCGCATCGATCGCAGGGCTCGCCGTCGTGGCGGGGGGGGGGGGGGGGGGCGGGGGGGGGGGGGGGGGGGGGGGGGGGGGGGGGGAGCGGTGGAGGTCTTGCCGGTCCCTGGGGGCCCGGCAAACAGATGGGGGTGGGCCCCCCGCCTCTCGCGCGCTTCGCGTACCAGTGTGCGAGTCACATGTTCCTGTCCGATTACCTCCCCAAAGACCTGGGGACGGTATTTGCGATAAAGCGCCTGGTGTTCCATATGGTTCGAATGGTATATTCGGCCACTGACATCATGTCTGAGACCGCATCAAAAACAGTTTGCGGAGGCGACAGCAAAGGGAGGAAAGACCGTGAAGCGCCATCGGCCCCAGCCGCCGCTAGGCATCCGGGATCGAATCCATCGCCAGCAGGCCGAGACGGCGCTATCTCCTGCAGCCACTCGTTCGGCCGACTCCCGGGGAAGGTATCTGCCCGAACCGGATGACGATCTGCTGACCCCCTTTCAGGTAGATCGGGACCGCCTGCTGTTCTCCAAGGCATTCCGGCGCCTCCGCAACAAGACCCAAGTCTTCCCCGACCCACCGGGAGACCACGTCATCACGCGGCTCACCCACACAATCCATGTGGCCCAGATCGGCAGGTCGCTGGCGGTGGCGTTGGGTCTTAACGAAAGCCTCGCCGAGGCGATATGTCTGGGCCACGACATCGGTCACTCCCCCTTCGGGCATGTCGGAGAGGAGGCCCTCTCTCCCTATGTCCAGGAAGGCGATTGGCATCACGCTGCCCACGGAGTGCGGCTATTGAACACCCTGGAGCCGCTGAACCTGACCTTTGAGACCCTGGACGGAGTCCGGGCCCACACCTGGCGGATCGACCCGGGACCCTCCACCCCGGAAGGCATGCTGTGCCGATTCGCGGATCGCATCGCCTATCTGACACACGACCTTGATGATGCCTTCCGTCATAACGCACTCTCCCGCAGCGAGATTCCGGCGGCCATGGTTGAGAGGTTCGGGGAACCTCAACAGTGGGTCTCAGCCATGGGCCGGGCCGTGGTCGACCAATCGGCTCGCAGCGGGAAGGTATCCATGGACCCCGAGGCGTTGTCAGTGATGACCGAATTCCGGACCATGATGTTCGAAAGGGTGTACGAGAGCCCACCGCGGATCAAGGAACACAAATGGGCTGTGGCAGTCATCACCCGGTTGGTGGAGCACTTCATCCGCAATCCCGAGGATCTACCGTCGGATTTCGGCTTGGAGAGTGATCCTCCCCAGGTGAGGGCGGTCGACTATGTGGCCGGTTTCACCGACCGGGCCGCGATGTCCGCGTACCGGAGGCTGTTCGGCGATATACCCGGTTTTCCGGGCTAACCGGTCCAGAGAGGCTGTTCAACCGTCCAGGACACCGGGTTGCCCCATCGCTCAGCGTAGCTCACCTTATGAACCGGGCGACGGGCAGCCAACCCCCACCTCCCCTTCGGGTACCCGCAGGGAACCGCGGCTGCCTGCTTCCATCCCCGGTCGGTTGGGACACCCAGCAGTGCCGCAGTCTCCTCCGCTTTGAAGGCTCCCAAGATGGTGGTGAGGCAGGTGCCCACGCCATGTCCCCGGGCGGCGAGCATGGCGCTCCACACCGCCGGGTAGATGGATGCGCCCGACTCGTCTCCCCTCGCGTAGAAGAACAGCCACAACGGCACCTGCGCGGCGTTGTCGGCCAACCACTGTGCAGACCTGAAGACCCGCAGGGTCCCCTCGTCACCCTCCCGCCGGGCCTTTTCCAATGCCTTGCCGTAAACCTCATCCAAGAGAGTGGCGAAAGCCTCCTGATAGAGAGCACCCACGCAAGCGCGGGTGTCAGGGTCGGCGACCGCCACGAATCTCCAGTTCTGCGAATTGCCTCCCGAGGGAGAACGCACCGCGGCATCCAGCATGGCTTTTATCACAATGGTCGGAATCGGGTCGGGCAGCACTCGCCGCATCGCCCGGGTGGTGTAGAGAGCCTGTGTGAGATCCATACCTGTCAGAGTAGACGGGTTAGCAGAGTCTGAATCCGCCGGGACTGTGCCTGTCACCCTTCTTCTAAGCTTGTCCTATGAGCAACTTTGCATCCTCCAAGAACCATGTAGAAGTCCTGGGCAAGCGCATGGCCTACACCGAGGCCGGCGAAGGTGATCCCATCGTGTTGCTGCACGGCAACCCGACTTCCTCCTACCTGTGGCGAAAGGTCATTCCTGCGGTGGTCGGGCAAGGTCGTTGCCTGGCGCCCGACCTGATAGGCATGGGGGACTCCGACAAACTCGACGATTCGGGTCCCGGTTCCTACCGATTCGTGGAACATCGCCGATACCTGGACGGATGGTTGGAGGCGGTGGGGGCCACCGACAACGTCACCCTGGTGGGTCACGACTGGGGCGGGGCGCTGGCCTTTGACTGGGCCAATCGTCACCGCGATGCGGTGCGAGGCTTGGTCTATATGGAGACCATCGTGTGCCCCGTTTCATGGGATGACTGGCCGGGTCCCGCCCGGGGGATATTCCAAGCGATGCGGTCGCCGGCCGGAGAGACGATCGTCATCGAAAAGAACGTCTTCGTAGAGAGGATCCTCCCGGCTTCGGTGCTTGATCCTCTTTCGGAGGAGGTCATGAGCGAGTATCGCCGACCCTACGTGGAAGGTGGGGAGACCCGCCGCCCCACCCTCACCTGGCCCAGGGAGATCCCCATTGACGGCGACCCTGCGGACGTGGCCGAGATAGCAGCAGCCTATGGGAAGTGGCTGGCGGAAAGCGATGTTCCCAAGTTGTTCATCAACGCCAAGCCCGGAACCATCCTGATCGGCAAGCAGCGGGAGATCTGCCGCTCCTGGCCCAACCAGACCGAGAAAACCGTGCGGGGAACCCATTTCATCCAAGAGGATTCCGGAGAACGGATCGGAGCCTACATCGCCGACTGGATGGCCGGCATCTAGCCGCACGGCGGTGACCTGTCCGGTCAAAAAGGCGGCGGACAATTCGTATGGTGTCACACCCGGGGGACAAACCAGTAGCAGTACATCGGTCATTGGTGGTCTGAAGGGAGGTCCACATGAACAACCACGGCAGCATCCGGTACGGCGACACCACCATCACCTATGAGGTGATTCGAAGCGAGCGCCGCAAAAAGACGATTCACACCAAGGTCCGTCTTGATAGCGTGCGAGTGCTGGCGCCTGCCCGTACCTCTGACCAAGAATTGGAGGACCTGGTCCAAAAGCAAGCGCCCTGGATACTCAAGAAGAGGCAAGTCCTGGCTGACAGGCCCCCTCCCAAACGGTTCGTTACCGGGGACACGATGCCGTACCTTGGTAAGGACCATCTCCTGGTGGTTGACACCGACAGTTTCATGCGGCCCTGGGTCCGCTTCGAGGACGGGAGTTTTCTGTTCGACGCGCCACCCAGAATGGATGAGGGAGAGCGGCGGGAGTTGATCAGCAACGGATTCAGGGACTGGTACCGGCAGAGAGCCGAGCAATACCTGCCTGAGCAGGTGGAGTACTGGTTGCCATTTGTGGCCAGCCATCGTGAGCCTCGCATTCTGATCCGTGATCAGAAACGCCGCTGGGCCAGTTGCTCCTCGGACGGAACTCTGCGTTTCAACTGGCGGGTGATCATGCTTGACCCTGAACTCATCGATTACCTGGTTGTGCACGAACTGACTCATCTCACTGTCATGAATCATTCTCCCGCATTCTGGGAGTCGATGCGCTTCGTCATGCCGGACGCCAAGGACCGCAACAAACGACTCGACCAAACAAGCTTGAGTCTTCCCTTTTGATGGACCATCATCTCACATGCCGGCCGGCATGGCGATCAAGACTCCATCGGCAGCCAAAGTCACCATTCAAGAGAAGGCGGGGTGTGCAGAGTTGATCCTGGTAGCGATCCCGGCTTTGCTGGTCGGCACGGTCAGCCTGCTTGCCTTCCTCGGCAAGTGGATATGGCCGTTAGATCTGGCCACCAGCTTTCGCCCCCTTTATGCGGTGGGGCTTTTGGCGGCGGGAACCACCCTTTTGTTGGGTAAGTGGCGGCGTCTGGGCTGGGCGGTCGTCATTGTCGGGTTGCTGAACCTGGCTTTTGTGGCGCCCTTGTTCTGGGGGAAACAGGACATTCCTCCCCAGTCGCCCACGATGCGGGTGATCTCGTTCAATGTCCAGGGGCAGAACGAGGAGTACCAGCAGGTGATCGACTTTTTGCGGCGAACAGCGGCCGACGTGGTTTTCCTCCACGAAGCCAACCGGCTCTGGGAAGAAGCCCTTTCAGAGGCCATTACGGAGGGGGGGTTTGAATACCACCAACACCGCTCTCGCCCCGACCATCTCATCTTCTCCACCCTGACGCTCACCAGGATCCGGCCGGTGGAGGTCACCAGTCACGGGTGGGCGGAAAGGGAAGCCAGGGCGATGGAGGTAGTGGTTGGTGTGGGCGACACGGAAGTGACGTTGCTGGGAATCCATCCGCTGGCGCCCACCAATCCCCGCCGAACGGCCCTGCGGGACGCGCAATTCGAATTCGTGGCGAAGTGGGCTGGCGGATCGGGAGGACCGACCGTGGTAACCGGAGACTTCAACGCCACTCCCTGGTCCCATGTATTCGTGTCTCTAACTGACGCCGGGCTTCGTAACTCCCAGCGCGGTTACGGGCTCGCCCCCAGCTTCCCCACCAACGGCAATCTTCTCACCCGCGTCCCCATAGACCATCTCCTTCACTCCCCACACCTGGCGGTGGCGGACCGGTGGCTGGGACCGGACTTGGGCTCCGATCACCTGCCACTGGTGGTAGACCTGGCTTTGGTTCCCCCTTCGGGATGACTTTTTCCAAGTAGTGCGGATGGTGCAGATCTTCTTTATCCTTCGGAGTCAGTCTTTGTCACAACCAAAGGACTTGAGTGGACAGCTTTTTCGCCCGCAACCGGCGACGACTGGCCGAGATGGTCGGTCCTCAGGGTTTGGCAGTGGTGATGGCCGGTGTCCCGAGTGCCCGAAACCCGGATGTGGAGCACGCCTTCCGCCAGGACTCCGACTTCTTCTACCTCACCGGCTTCAGCGAACCGCGTGCGGCAGCGGTGATCGCTCCCGACCATTCCCAAGGAGAATTCACGCTGTTTGTCCAGCCCGCAGATCGCCAGAGGGAAATATGGGACGGACCCCGGGCGGGCGTGGACGGCGCCAAGGAAATGTATGGCGCCGACGCCGCCTACCCGGTGGCGGAATTCGACAAGCGCCTCACCGGACTGGCGCAGGGACGTTCGCAAGTGTGGCTGTCCCTGGCCCCGTCCGCCCGGTCCAAACAGGTCATGAACCTGCTGGACAGGGCCCATGCCTTGCGGACCCGACTGGGAGTGGACTTTCCCCGGCGCCTCTTCGACTTGCGACCGGTCCTCTCCGAGCTTCGGCTGCGCAAGTCTTCCGAAGAGATCCAATGGCTGCGGGAGGCCTGTGATCTCACCATGGAAGGCCACCGGGAGGCCATGCGCTTTGCCGGGCCCGGCCGCTGGGAGTACCAGGTCCAGGCTGCCATGGAGAACGTGTGGCGGATGGGTGGCTCCCCTCGCGACGGGTACCCGTCCATCGTGGCTTCCGGACCGAATGCCTGCATTCTCCACTACGTGAACAACAGCCGAAGGATGGAGGACGGAGATCTCTTGCTGGTGGACGCGGCCTGCGAAGTGAACCACTTCACATCCGACATCACCCGAACCTTCCCTGTCTCGGGCTCCTACACGGCTGCGCAGCTTCGCGTCTACCAAGTGGTTCTGGACGCCCAAGAGGCTGCGATCGCCGTCTGCCAGCCGGGCAGTCACATCCGGGCGCCCCACGAAGCGGCGGTGGAGGTCCTGGTGGAAGGCATGGTGGAATTGGGGCTCTTGCCCACCGGGGTCGAGGATGCCATGAACATGCACCTTTACCAGGAGTTCTTCATGCATGGAACCTCCCACTGGTTGGGAATGGATGTCCATGACGTCGGTGTTTACCGGGTTGGAGAGGCCAACCGCCGTCTGGAACCGGGAATGTCCCTGACGGTCGAACCGGGGTTGTATGTCGACCCCTCCCGCCCCGAGGTGGAGTTCACCATGCTGGATTTCGATTCCGACCAGTGGGCCAAGGAAAAGATGCTTGACCCCGCGGCTTCAGCCCGCCACAAGCAACTACGGGATGATGCTCCCAAAGTCACCCACACCGTTCCCCCTGAACTGCTGGGAATCGGGGTCAGGATCGAAGACGACGTGGTAATAACCGATCGGGGCCACGAGGTGCTCACCGCCGACCTTGCCAAGGCGCCCGACGATGTTGAGCAGTTGTGCCAACAGGCTCCACGACACAACCCGCAACGAAGGTAGGAGGCGCGGTGAAGACCCTGCGTATCGCCAATTGCTCCGGCTTTTACGGTGACCGGCTCGCCGCAGCACGGGAAATGGTGGAAGGAGGTCCCATCGATATTCTCACCGGCGACTATCTGGCTGAACTTACCATGGCCATTCTCTGGCGTCTTCGGCGCCGCGATCCCAAGGGCGGGTATGTCCGCACCTTCCTTACCCAGATGGAACAGGTGCTGGGGACCTGCCTGGATCGGGGGATCAAAGTGGTGTCCAACGCCGGCGGACTCAACCCCGAGGGAATGGCGGAACAGTTGGGAGAACTGGCCGGTAGCCTCGGTCTGCAGCCCCGGATCGCCTGCGTCACGGGGGACGATCTTTCTGCGCGTGTTGGGGAATTGCAGAAGCTGAACGGACTACGCCACTTTGATACCGGACAGCCCCTGCCGTCGAGCATCAAACCCCTCACCGCCAACGCCTACCTGGGCGGAACGGGCATTGCCGAGGCGCTTTCCTGGGACGCCGATGTGGTGGTGACGGGACGCGTGACGGATGCCGCAGTGGTGATCGGCCCGGGGATGTGGGCCTTCGACTGGGCAGCGGACGACTATGACGCTCTGGCCGGCGCCTTGGTGGCGGGCCACATCATCGAATGCGGAGCACAGTGCACCGGGGGAAACTATGCCTTCTTCGATCGGGTGCCTAAACCCGAGCGGGTGGGATTTCCCATCGCCGAGCTGACGGCTGACGGCTCGGCGGTAATCACCAAACACCCGGGAACCGGAGGAGTGGTGTCGGTGGGAACAGTGACCGCGCAACTCCTGTACGAGGTGGGAGGGGTGCGGTATCACAATCCTGATGTAACCGCCCGCCTGGACACCATCCGGCTCTCCCAGGAGGGACCCGACCGGGTATCGGTCACCGGAGTCCGCGGTGAACCCCCTCCCTACACCCTGAAGGTTGCTCTCAACTACCTGGGTGGGTACCGCAACAGCGTCACCATGATGATCACCGGGCTGGATGCCGATCGGAAGGCAGAGTCGGTTACCACGGCTCTATGGGAGAGTCTGGGGGGTGCAGAGCAGTTCGAGGAGGCGGCGGTCACCTTCAGCGACACCGGCCATGCCGATCCGACCACCAATGAGGCAGCCATGTCACAGCTTCGCATCACGGTCAAGGGTCCCGACCCCAACAAGGTTGGCCGACGTTTTTCGCGGGCGGCCGTGGAGTTGGCGCTGGCGCACTATCCCGGATTCTTCATGACCGCTCCGCCGCAGGGCTCCTCCCCCTACGCCGTTTACTGGCCAACCACCGTGGACGCCTCCGAGGTCGTACAGCAGGTCCGAATGGGTGACCGGGAGAGGACAGTGTCCCCGCCGCGGCGATCGGAGCCGGGCATTGCGGAAGACGCCAGTACTGATCCGGTCGAGGTCGATTCCACCCCTTCAATAAAACACAGTCGGCGGTGGCAGGACACAGAGACCGTGACGGTACCCCTGGGAAGAGTGTTAGGCGCCCGCTCCGGCGACAAAGGCGGGGACGCCAACGTCGGGGTTTGGGCAGAGAGTCCGGATGCTTTCGAGTGGATGGTCGAGTTCCTGACCGAATCACGTTTCCGAGAGTTGATATCCGAAGCCGCCGGCTTGGAGGTCGAACGTCATGTTCTTCCCAACCTGTGGGCCGTCAACTTCGTGGTCAGGGGGCTCCTAGGAGAGGGCGTGTCATCCAATACCCGCACCGACCCCCAAGCCAAGAGCCTGGGCGAGTACCTGCGGGCCAAATTCGTTCCGCTGCCTGCATCGCTCCTGAAGGGATGAGGAGCCCCAGGCTCGGGTGGCCTGACACCGTTAACTGGTGGGGTTGCCGTCATATCTATCACCTTGGGGGATCCTCCCCTACCCCGCTCGAATCTCCCCGCGACGATCATTGCAGGCAGGAGGTATCCTCCTTTCGGTGGCTTCTGCTATAAGGGTCAAGAATCTCGTCAAGACATACGGCGAGGTCACTGCGCTCGGTGGAGTGAGCTTTGCAGTGGACGAAGGGGAGGTGCTGGCATTGCTCGGTCCCAATGGAGCGGGGAAAACCACCGCGGTCGAAATCCTAGAGGGGTACCGGCAGGCAGACTCGGGAGAAATAGACGTGCTGGGCTT
Organism: bacterium OM1 bin76; assembly: GCA_002238785.1. Taxonomy (GTDB): domain Bacteria; phylum Actinomycetota; class Acidimicrobiia; order Spongiisociales; family ZC4RG35; genus Bin76. Next base: position 20,270 of record MPNA01000003.1, read on the forward strand.
TCGCCCAACCGCCGGTGGACGAGCCTTCCGCGATCGGATCGGCATCGTGCTTCAGGAAACCGGCATCGAACTGGTATTGACCGTTCGGGAGGTGATCGAACTGTACGGGGTGTCCTACTCTCGTCGGCGCCCGGCCGATGAACTCATCTCGCTGGTGGGGCTGGAGGAAAAGGCCGACGCCCGCATCAAGACTCTCTCGGGTGGCCAGCGTCGTCGACTCGATCTTGCCCTGGGACTGGTCGGAGATCCTGACCTGGTGTTTTTGGACGAGCCCACCACCGGCTTCGACCCTGCCGCCCGCCGCAAGTCTTGGGAATTGGTCGAAGGGCTCACCGCCTTGGGCAAGACCATCCTCCTCACCACCCACTACCTGGACGAGGCCCAGCATCTGGCCGATCGGATAGTGGTCCTGAATGAGGGAAGAATCGTAGCCGAGGGGACGCCCCAATCTCTGGGATCGGCTCAGGCAGTCACCACAGTCCGATTCAGGATGGCCGATCCCGCCGGGCTCCCTGCCCTCGGCGACGGTCCCGACATCGAGGACAACCTGGTGACATACCGGGTTACCCAGCCGACCGCCGATCTGTACTCCCTCACCCGCTGGGCTGTTGAGCGGGGGGTGGAATTGGCCGATCTGGAGGTTACCCGGCCCAGCCTGGAGGACATCTACCTCGACATCATGGATCAGGCGGACAATGAAAGGCGGCAAGAATGACGGGCTTGCGAGCCGACCTCCCCTTGCTGTGGCGACAGATCCGCAGCCAGAACCGCACTTTTTGGAGAACACCGGTGGCCGCCTTCTTCACCTTGGCCCTCCCGGTCTTCTTCCTGGTGTTGTTCAGCGTGCTCTTTGGAAGCGCCGAAGTGGCCGAGGGGTACCGCTTCTCTCAATTCTTCGCACCCGCCATGGCGGTGTTCGCGGCCGGTTCGGCAACTTTCACCAGCCTGTCGATCGGAACTGCCCTGGCCCGTGACCAGGGCATTCTCAAGCGGGTGCGGGGCACACCGCTTCCACCCTGGATCTACATGAGTGGGCGGATCGGCTCGGCGGTGTGGATCGCGGTGGTGTCGGTGGTGGTTATGTTTTCCGTGGCATGGGCCCTGTTCGGCTTCGTCATGCTGTGGGACAACCTGGGCGTAGCCCTGCTGATGTTCGTACTGGGCATGGCTACCTTTTCGGCGCTCGGGTTGTCGGTGTGTGCGGTCGTCAAGAACGCGGACTCGGTGCCGGCGGTGGCCAATGCCTTCTTTCTGCCGATGGCTTTCATCTCGGGGATCTTTATTCCGCTCGACGACGCACCGGGTTGGCTACTTGTCCTGGGAGATGTCTTCCCGCTCAAGCATTTCGCAGAACCCTTCGGCGACTCCTTCAATCCTTTTCACACCGGGCAGGTCCTCGGTTGGGAGAATCTGGCGATCATGAGCGCCTGGCTGGTGCTTGGGTTGATAATAACCATCCGGTTCTTCAGTTGGGATCCGAAGGGCTCCGGATAGGATTCACAAGCAACCGACCTGCCGACCTGTTCATGACCACACCCTTCACCAGCCTCCTCTACCGCATATACGAGCGACGCCTGTTGGCTCAGATGGACGCCTCCCGTTTCCCCAGACATGTGGGGGTGATCCTCGACGGTCACCGCCGTTACGCCCGCCAGAGTGGGTTGCCGGCCTACACGGACAGCTACTGGGAGGGCATGCGGAGGTTCGAGAAGTTCATCGACTGGTCGGCGGAACTACAGATTCCGGCCATAACCGCTTGGGCGCTGTCAAAAGACAATCTCAGCCGCTCCGCTGCTGAACTCGATCCTATCTACGAAGTGCTGATCAGCTTCTTCGAACGCATTCCCAAGCGTTGCCGGCAGCACGGAATGGGACTGCGGTTCATTGGAAGCCTCGATCTGCTCCCATCCGGGTTGATAACCGCAGCCAAGATCGCCATGGAGCAAACCGGCCCGGGCTCCAGAGACCGCAATCTGACCATTGCGATGGGATATGGCGGACGTCAAGAGATCGTCGACGCCTGCCGCAACCTGGTGGCTGAACTCGGAGCCACCGTCACCGACCCCGTTCAGTTGGCGGAGAAGATCGATCATGAAGGACTGGCCCGTCACATGTACTCCTCGGACCTGCCCGATCCGGACCTGTTGATCAGGACATCGGGAGAGTCCCGGCTGTCGGGTTTCTTGCTATGGCAGTCCGCCTACGCCGAGTTCGTCTTCGCCGATGTTTACTGGCCGGCCTTCCGCCGGGTCGACTACCTTCGGGCCCTTCGTGACTTCTCGCGCCGGGAGCGTCGCTACGGGCGCTGAGACTATTGGGTCACCTGCTCCGCTGACAGGTGGGTGACATCTCCGAATCTCTCCAGGGCGAACATCACCGCATGGGCCATGGGATAGGTCCGGAGCATGGAGACAGCAGTGTGTAGGGACCGGAACTTGTGCCAGGCGATGGGGATGGCGCCACATCCCAACAGCGTCTCGTAGATAACCGCGTTGGTGCCGCCATGGCCCACCAGCACAATTGATTTCTGCTGACCCGCCTGCCATAGGCGCGGCTGGTCGGGCTCCAGCATCTTTACGCCGTAACCCTCCAGTGTGCGCAGCAGCCCAGCGGCGATTCTCTCCCGAAAGCGATGGTAGGGCTCACCCCTGCGCACTCCTCTCCACAGCCTGTCCAGAGAGGGGGCTCCTTCAAGCTTGGAGACCCGAGCTTTGACCTGCTGGATCGGCATCCCGTCCCACTCCACGGGGTCCCCGATCTCGTTCATCCAAGGTTGCACCTGAGGCGTCAGGCCCAGCCTCTCGGCCAGAGGCGCCGCGGTCTCCCGGGCTCGCCGTAGCTCCGAGACCCACAGTTCATCCACCCTGGACCAGGACCGATCCGCCAACTGGTGGGCCTGGATTGTCCCCAACTCGGTGAGAGCCGGGTTACCGACCATTCGCCCACGGTGGGTCCAAGCGGGCTCGGCGTGCCGGATGAGGGTGAGCTTCATGTCCCTGAAGGTAACGCCTCTGTCTTTGCATTTGCCAATCGCTTCGCGAATCCGAGGCACACTCCGTCAACTTGGGGGAGGCGGTGGGGTATCGTGTATTTCGCCGCTATTGGGAGAGCATGGAAACAATCACGGTCCACAATTCTTCGCGGCGAGGCTGGCTGATCGTCCTGGTGGGCCTTGTCCTGGTTGCTTTGGCGTTGGATCTGCTGGTGTGGAACCGGCTGGTCGCCGATCTGGCCAATAGGGTGTACCAGGGAGAGGAGGTCTTGGAGGCCCGAGAGCGGGTGTGGGCGGGAATCATGCTGGCGGCCGGAGTGATTCTCGCTTTGTGGGGCGTCGTCTCGTGCATCAGACCCCGCCCGGTGATGATCGTGGCGCCCGCAGGGCTCCATGTTGCTTTGCGCGGGCCCCTGAAGCCACTCGATTTGTTGCCTTGGGAGTCGATCGAGGCAGTCCTCCCGCAACCGGTGGCCGATGACGGAAGCCTGCTACGGAGTCTCACCATCGTATTCCATCCGACGGCCGGCCGGCCCGACCTGCCCCATGATCCGTGGGGCGCCAGATGGACGGGAAGTCGAATCTTGAGGGTGTTGTCCTCCGACTGGTCGGTCCGGGCCGAGGTAGTGTCCGTTGTGAGCAATCACTACCTGACCCACATGGCAGAACGAGTGGAGGTGAGCAACAGTGTCTAGTCCCATGCTGATCGGAGCTCACCTGTCTAACAAGATGCCCCTGGAGGAGGCCGGGGCAATCGGCGCCGAAGTGATCCAGTGCTTCTTGTCCAATCCCCAGAGTTGGAAGAAGCCCCTGCCTCGAGATGACGCCAAGGAGTTGGCGGCGTCACCGATTCCCATCTATGTGCATGCTCCTTACCTGGTGAATGTCGTGGCGAAAGTGCCCAGGATCCGAATACCGAGCCGGCGGATCCTGGCCGAGACGTGTGAAGCTGCCTCCGAGATCGGCGCGGCGGGCGTCGTGGTTCACGGCGGGCACGTGACAGGGGGAGGCGACTTGGGAGAAGCCGCCGAACGCTGGCGCAAGGCTCTGGTGCAACTCGACACCGATGTTCCGGTCTTGATCGAGAACACCGCTTCCGGCGATTTCGCCGCCGCCCGAAGGCTGGAGGACATCAGGCGGCTTTGGGAGGAGATTGGCGACTTGGAGGTGGGTTTCGTGCTCGACACCTGCCACGCCTGGGCCGGAGGGGAACCGCTGGAAGGACTAGTGGAGCGGATTCTGGCTGTGACAGGAAGAATCGACTTGGTGCACGCCAACAATTCCCGGGATCGCTTCGATTCGAGGAGGGATCGCCACGCCAACCTCAAGGACGGGGAGATCCCGCCGGAACTACTCGCCGAGGTGGTCCGCGATGCCGCCGCTCCCGCCGTGGTGGAGACCCCCTCGGAGGGCCAGGAGGCGGACATCGTCTGGCTGAGAGACCAAGTGCTCCACCCCAACAGATGATCAACAGGGGCCCCACCCAGGCAAGCGCCTAGCGAATCACCGACTTCGGAGTAGGGCGGAGTTGCGAGACGACGGATCGCTCCCGGTGGACCATCTCCGACACGGCAGGCAGCATCTGGTGGTTCCAGGTCTCACTCGCATACATCGCCTGGTAGATCCGGTCGCGCTCCTCTGGGGAGTCGAACCGTCGTATCCAGACATAGCCGTCGGGGTCTTCCTCGTCTGTGAATGATCCCACCACAACCACTCCCTGCGAGACTTGGAAGGGGATCAGTGTTTCCTCCATGAAACGAACGAATTCGTCGCGTTTTCCCGATATGCATTGGTACTGCCTCAGTTCAAACAGCATTGGATCCTCACTGTCGCCTTCTTCTGTGCTCGGGTTGCCCGAACGATCTGCTCACGGTCAAGGCGTCCCGTCCGATTCCACGGGCTTCAGATTAACAACTATGCACACCTGGTACCGCCTGCGCCGCAGTCTCGTCATTCCAAGGGACTAGAACCTAGAACCGATATCATCACAGGTATGGACTTTCTGCTAGAGACACATTCGGGCCTGCGGTGGCTGGTGCTGGTCGCCTTGATCGCCATGGTGGTGATCGGTTTGGCAAAGTGGAGCAAGGACTCCTCTCATCACCCTGCCCTGGTAAGCGTTAGCACCATTCTGCTGGACGTCCAGGCTTTACTGGGGATCATCCTGTTGGTGGTCAACGGGACCTGGGATGACCTCTTCCACCCTGTGGTGATGTTGATTGCCGTGGGATTGTTCAAGATCGGCAAGATCAGGACCGAAAAGGTCGAAGAGCCGACCAGGGGAAAGAGACTCACCGCAGTAACCATCCTCACTCTTGTTGTGATTCTCCTGGGCATCTACCTGTAACAGTCCTCTCGCCCTCACCCCACCGGCAACGGCACACACCTGTAAAACCATTCCACAAATCTCGGATCTGCGCACCAGGTAGCGGCTTATCATTGAGGGCAGCTAGCCCCCAGGGGGCGGTCGACTCGACTTGCAGCGTGCTGACCCCCGTCACCGGGCAACCTGAAACCCAAGAACCGATCCCCCAACCCATGGCGGTGGGGAGAGAGGAGCTAAACATGGCAAAGGTGACTGTTCCGGTCATTCGAGCCCGCAAAGGCGTCGAGAAGATCGCCATGGTGACTGCCTATGACTTCCCCGGCGCAAAACTGGCCTCAGAAGCAGGCATAGACATCATATTGGTGGGAGACTCCGCCGCCAACGTCGTACACGGTTTCGACACCACCCTTTCGATCAGCCTGGAGATGATGGCCTTTCATGTGGCTGCAGTCGCCCGGGCGAAACCCCACTCACTGGTGGTGGGAGACATGCCTTGGATGAGCTTTCACATTTCCCCCGAGGACACGGTTCGCAATGCCGCTACCTTGGTTCGAGCAGGCGCCGAAGCTGTCAAGATAGAAGGGGGCTCCGAGCGAATTCCCCACATCGAGCGTCTGATTGCGGCGGAGATTCCAGTGATGGGTCACCTGGGACTCACCCCCCAGTCGGTCCATGCCGAGGGCGGATACCGAGTCCAGGGTCGTCGGCTCGACACTGCCCGACGGATCATCCGTGATGCTCAGGCTTTGGAAGAGGCGGGTATATTCGCCCTTGTTCTGGAGGGAGTGCCCGAAGCGTTGGCGTCGGTGGTGACCGACCGGATTTCCACTCCCACCATCGGGATCGGCGCCGGTCGTTCAGCGGACGGTCAGGTGCTGGTCTTCCACGATCTCCTGGGAATGGGATTCGGCCGGTACCCCAAGTTCGTGCGGCAGTATGCCAACTTGAGGGACATCGCCACCGACGCGCTCCGCCGCTTTCGTGACGACGTCAAGACCGGGAACTTTCCCGGCAAGAAAGAGACCTACCGGGTGGACCCCGGCCTTGAGGAAGCTCTGCAGCTGGAGGAGACACCTTCGACCGCAAACGTCTTCTCCTTGTAGTTCTTCTGACGCTTCCGGCCTGGGCCTGCGGAGAGGTCCAGGTCGCAGACGACGTGGGTGGCGGCAACACAACTGCCGCTGCCCACCGGGAATCTCCCGGCGACGTTCCTGCAACCGACGCCCCAACGGCGCCTTCGACGACTCTCCCCGAGACTGTCACCACCTCGACATCTACCCCGCCCACCGCGGCGCCAGACACCGTCACCGAAACCTCTCCTCCTACAACTACCACCTCTCCCGCTACGGCCACCGCTCCCGCCGGCACCTCCACGACGACCACCACATCGTCCCCTCTTCTGGAGACCGGAGACGTGGAAGGACTCGAGATCATCACCGCCCGCCTGGGAGAGCGGTCTCTGCTGCTGGCATTGGCAGATACCAACAGCCTGCGCTCCCGCGGTTTGATGGGGGTCCAATCTCTGGGCGACCTGGATGGGATGGTCTTCGCCTGGAAGGATCCCGTTGGAGTCTCCTTCTGGATGAAGAACACCCTGATACCTCTGGACATCGGGTACTTCGACGAGGACGGCGCGCTTTTCGCAGTGCTGGCAATGGTCCCCTGCACCCAAGACCCCTGTCCCACCTACCCCTCGGCAACGGCGGTCCGTTTCGCCCTGGAAGCAGTTCCCGGATTCTTCGACGAGGTCCCCTTGGGGGAATCTTTGATCCTAGGTGAGACGGTCGCTTGGCCGTGAGACGGTAGCACCGCGATTCTTTAGGTTCCGATCTCCGCTACAATGATGTTCCGCACCCCCAAAATGCGCTTAGCGCCTGTCCTGCCCCCAAGGAAGGGGCCTTCTGCTCTCGAAGCGGATGACCAAAGGAGGTGACGCCACTTGCGTCAGTACGAGCTAATGACCATCCATCGCCCGGAGATATCCGAGGCCCAGTACCGAGACAAGGTCCTGGAGTTGAAGGAGTTCCTCACCAATCAAGGGGCTGTGAACCAAACGGTTGACCCGTGGGGAAAGAGGCGGTTCGCATACAAGATCGATCATGTCTCCGAGGGTTACTACACCGTCAACCGGTTCGAATCGGAGCCGTCCACAGTGGACTCCTTGAGGCGAGTGCTGTCTTTGGCCGACGACGTGCTACGTCACAAAGTCATCCGTCCCGAGGTTTGAGTTTGGTTCCCATGAGTAAGGAGAGGAAGAAGAGCAATGGCAAATAACTACAACGCGGTGACCGTAGTCGGGAATCTGGTGGAGGATCCCGAACTCCGTTTCACCACCGCGGGAATACCGCGGGCCAATATCCGGGTGGCAGTCAATCGGAGCTGGCGTGATCCGAACAACGAGTGGCAGGAAGAGACCAGTTTCTTCAGCGGAACCGTCTGGCGTCAATACGCCGAGAATGTCGCCGAGTCCCTTGAAAAGGGAGCCAGAGTGATCGTTACCGGCCGCCTTCAGCAGCGTCAGTGGGAAACGGCAGAAGGTGAACGCCGCTCGGTGATTGAAATCAGGATCGAGGAAGTCGGGCCCGCGCTTCGATTCGCGACCGCCGACGTCCGGCGGACAACCCGCGAATCTGGAGGTAGTTACTACGAAGGGTCACAACGGCCCTCCCGTCCTCCAGCTGCTCCCGCCAAGCCCTCCGCTTACCAACAAAACGAAGAGCCGTTCTAGGGGAGGAGCGTTATGGCACGCAAAGCATCACCCCGCAGACGCCCCCGTTCGGGATCGGGCTACCGCAGACTCAAGAAGAGGTCCTGTTACTTCTGCGACAACAAGATCCGCTACGTCGATTACAAGGACATAACGTTGCTGCGCAGATACATCTCCGATGCCCGCTGCAAGATCCGGGGAAGACGCTCTACAGGAAACTGCCAGCGGCATCAGAATGCCGTGGCACGAGCCATCAAGAACGCCCGCGAAATGGCGCTTCTGCCCTACACCAACCTATGAGCGCCCGGCTGATCCTCACCGAGGACATCGCCGGACTCGGCTACAAGGGAGAGGTGGTGGAGGTGGCTCCCGGGTACGCCCGCAACTACCTGATACCCCGCAGGAAGGCAGTCAAAGCCACTCCCAAGGCCATTGCCCACATACAGGCCCTCAAGCAGGCCAAGCTGGCCGAATACCTTCGGAGGAAGACACAGGCCGAACAGGTAGCCACCAGGCTGGTGGGCAAAATGGTGGTGATCGCCGCCCGCGCTTCTGACGCGGGAAACCTGTACGGTTCCGTGGGCTCCAAAGACGTTGTAGAGGCAGTGCGTCGGGACACCGGATTCCAACTCGAACCCACCCACGTGGTGCTGGAGGCCCCCATCCGCAAGATCGGGGCCTTTCCGGTCACCATTCGTCCCCACGAGGATGTCCAATTTCCGATCACGGTGGATGTCTATCCTGCAGAAGACGATTAAGGAAAGACTCTGATGCTGAGTGGATCCAAGAAGCAGGTGCCGTCCAACCGCCCGTGGGACCCGGTGGGCTACTCGAGGGCGGTTCGAGTGGGAAACCTGATCGAGGTGGCCGGCACCACGGCCGGGGCGCCGGATGGCTCGGTAATCGCCCCCGACGACATGTACGGGCAGACCAGAGCCTGTCTGGAGATCATCCTGCGGGCACTGGCCAAGCTGGGAGCCTCGGCCGAGAACGTGATCCGCACCAGGATGTTTCTCACCGATATCTCCCGCTGGGAGGAAGCCGGAAGAGCCCACTCAGAGATCTTCGGCGATGTCAAGCCCGCGTCCACCATGCTCGAAGTCTCCAAGTTCTTGGATCCAGGATATCTGATCGAGATCGAAGCCACCGCCGTTTGCGACTAACCAGCACAAGGCAAGAAGCGCCCCGACTCTCAGGTTCGGCGGCTTCTGCGAACACCGGGAGGTAGGACCTCCCCCAGCCACGGGGCTGCGGGGAGCAACCCGGTGGCGTTGTACAGACCCGGCGGCGCCGACAGCACCGAAGGGATACTGTTGACCAGACGGGCAGAAGTTGTCAACACCGCCTGAGTGCCGGGTTGGATGGTGACGTCGATGGTGTTCTCCCCTTCGATCCGAATACGGTCCCGGGTCTGGATGCGGACCGAGTCGGGATCCACATGAAGGGACAGGTCAAACCGCAACCACGGTCGACCATTCACCGATGCGGTGGCCTCCTGGGTGACTCCGGCAGTCTGACCTGGTGAGATCACGTATTCCCTCAACCGGTAGGACCGATCAGCTATCAGAGGCTGAACGGTCTCGCTGAAGTGGTCGAGGTCTCGGCCCAGCGCCTCGGCAATGACCTCGGCACTTTCCTCGAAACCGATGTGGCCGCGGATGATTCCCGCCTCTCGGGCCTCCTCAAAATCCTCCAGAGAGTATCCCACGCCCAGCGAACGATGCACTCGCTGCCCGAAGACCGAGGCGTCCAGCGCCCTGGTCACCGAAATCCGCTGCACATCCCAGCAAGCCCCGGCGACCACCACCGGCAGGACATCGAATACGAAGCCCGGATTGATCCCGGTGGCGACCACTGCCGCCCCGAAGCGACGGCAAGCATCCGCTATCTCTTCGCCAGCCGATGCATCCGTAACTTCGGGATAGGCCAACTCCTCGCTGGAAGTGACCACGTTCACCCCCCGGCGCACGCACCGGAGGATGTCGTCTTTGACCTCTGCTATAGGGGACCGGGTGGCTATTAGAGCCACCTCCGGCCGGAACCGGTCGAGCAACTGATCGGGGTCGGGGGAAAGTGCCAGGTCATCGGGGATCTCCCCGGACTTGACTAGCTCCCCAACCGGCGAATTCCCGCCGATCACCGCTGCTACCGGTCGCAGCCACTCTCGGGTCCGAGCCAGCCGCAGGGCGGCTCGTCCCACGTTTCCCAGACCGAAGTGAATCACTTCCACCGGGCGGCCCTGATGAAGTCCTCTCATGGCAAGTCACTCCTTTCCCGGCACATTTGCAGATCCCAACTTTCTTGAAACATCGACTACCCGGCGAATAGGCGGCGGGGATTGTCCACCGTCAGCGCGATCGTATCTTCCTCAGTGATTCCCCGCTCCCTCAACAGCGGAAGGAACCGGGTGATCACATGGTCATACCCCGTCCCGCCATAGGACCTCATGGCGCCTCTCTTCCCTACATCCGTAGAGAGCAGGATGCGGTCCCGATATCCCTCACCGATCAACCGCGCGATGGCGTCCGCTCTTCTCTCGTCGGTCTGCTTGTCCAGTTGGCCGATAGCATCGTAAGCAATCCAGACTCCACGCCGGAGCAACTCGATGTGATAGTCGACGTCTGGAGTGGTGTCGACATGCCCGATCACCAGCTTGTCGAGGTTGGCACCGGCGTCTTCGAACAGCCGCAACTGCTCCATTCCTATCCGCGTGAAGAGAGCGTGGGTTGAGATGGGTACTTCCGTCTCCTGCTGGGCAACGGAGCAAGCCCTAATCACCCGCTCCTCGGCGGCAGAGATTCTCCGGTGATGGGTGCCGATCTCCCCCAGGATCCCCGCTCGGATGTCGGTCCCGTAGAACCCCTCAGTCAGATCTTTCACCAGCATGGCCACGATGTCGCGGTCGGTCATATCGGTAAGCCAGGGCGGGTGGAATTTCTCCCAGTAGAAGCCCGTCCCTGCAATGATGTTGATGCCGACATCTCGCGCCACTTCCCGCAGCGCCACCGGATCGGGCCCGAGCCCATGCACGGTCTGATCGACGATGGTGCTGCCGCCGCTCTGCTTGAAGAACCCCAACTCGTAGCGGGCCACCTCCGGGTCGCTCAGAATGAGATGGGAGTTCATGGTTATCTCGTATAGGTCGGAGAACACATGCTCATGCGGCAAGGTCAAACCCAACTGGTCCGGGGAAATCGGTCCCAGGACGGTCTGGATGGCGTTCATCGGCGACCTGGGCTAATACATGACCAGAGCGCCGCTCACATTGATAGTGGCGCCGCTTACGAAACTGGCGTGTTCGGAGGCCAAGAAGGCAACCACCGTCGCCAATTCCTCGGGATCGCCCATCCGCTGCAGCGGGCACTGGGCGATCCCGGCTTCAACGATCTCGGGGAGGTTGTCCAAGTGCTGCATGGGAGTGTCGATCTGGCCGGGAGAGATGCAGTTCACCAAAATGTTGTGCGGACCGTATGCTCGAGCGAAGCCCCTGGTCATGGAGACCACTCCCCCCTTGCTGGCTACATAGACATGACTGCCGTACACCGGTCCGCTCAGCCATGCCCCGGAGGTGAAGTTGATGATCCGGCCCCCTCTCCCGGTGGCGATCATGGCCTCCCCCACCGCCTTGTTCAAGAAGAAGGACCCTTTCAAGTTCACATCATGTTGAGCGTCCCAGTCCTCCTCGGTGACATCCCCCAAGTCCTTTCGCCGCAGATAGGCAGCCACATGGGCAAGGGTCCACAAGGGCCCCAACCGCGCCTGTATGTCGGCCACCAGCGCCGGCATCGACGCGGAGTCGGCCAGATCGAAAACCACCGGCAAATGTGGACCGGGGCCATCCAGTTCCGACACAACCTCTCTCACCGTTTCCTGCAGATCCAGTGCGGCGACCCGGGCGCCCAGGGAAGCCATAGTCTGGGCGGTGGCCCTTCCTATCCCGCTTGCCGCCCCGGTTACCAGCACCGCCCGGTCTTTCAATCCGGCGCCCAGGGACCAGTCCTTTTTGATCATGCTTCTCCCGACTCCGTGACCCTGCTTGCTGGTATCCAGCCCCAGATCATTCGGAGGGCATCCTGAACGGCTGGGGATCCAGGAAACGGTTGAGAACGTTACGACTCACCGCTGCCACATTGTTGTCATACCGGGCGTGGCTGAGACTTCCCGACCAAGCGATCGATCCCACCGAGAACACCGCCCCGCCTCCGGGGCTCTCGTAGAACACCATGTCGGCCCGGATACGGTCGGGGTCATCGGGGTTGGTGGGAGGCAGGGAATCTACCAGGGAGGTGACCATCAGGTCATAGAGGTTGGAATGGCCCTCCGAGGAGGCCAGTACCAGGGCATGGCGAGGGGTGCCCATGAGAGCGTCGGCCCGGTCGATCTCGTATCCGGCCGCCCCTCCCATCAGCAACCCGAAGTCGCCGATGAGTTCGTCGTCGACGCCTTGGAAGATGAATGCCGCCCGCTCGTCGTTGGAGGCCACAGTGCGCCGGTAATAGGAGCACTCGTCAAACCCCTGCGTGATGAAACCCACCCCCAAGAAAGTCTGGGGAGGACGGCCCGCCCAAGACCAGGTACCCGCCCGCTCACCAGAAAACGACAGATGCCCCTGACTGACATCGGCCGCCCACAACCGGGGAGCATCGGGCCGTCGGACCTCCACAATACCTGATCGAGTCGGGTGATAGCCGATCCGCCAGTACCAACCGTTGCCGCCCAGGTACATCATCCGCCCTCCCTGTCTCACATGCTCCTCGGTGGCGTCGAACATCTCCGTGCTGGTGTACTCGGGATGGGAACTGGAGATGACCACCCGGTATGGCTCCAGGGCCGCCAGGCCTTCCCGGTGCACATCCTCGTCGGTGATCACGTCAAAGTCATATCCGTCCTCCTCCAGCCACGAGACCAGCAACAGGTCCTGGCAGAACTTGTAGATGCGGCCCTTGGGACGGAAGTTGGTGACCGGGCGGCGCATCGAGGAGTAGACCACCGTACTGCCGTCGGTATGGCTGTCGTAGGTGGAGCCACCGATCTCGGGGAACCGCAGCATCAGAAGATCCGTGTCGTCCAGCACCGTGAGCCGCCCATGGATCAACTCGTTCCAAGGAAAGACCACCCGCAGACGGAGATTGGCGTAAGCCCCGTAGGTGGCGGTGGACAGCAACAGAACCACGTCGGATTCCTTGCCGGATGCGGCTCGCACCACGAATGGAACGTAGAACTCGGCGTCATCTGCCCGCAGGCGGGCGGCATAGCACCCGCTCCTCCAATCGTCGGGGACGACGAGCGTGAAAGTGGTGCACCAACGGGCGTCATCCACATCGTCGTCGTGGAAGTGGATGGCGCCGTACTGTTCGGTTCCTTGCTGCCAGTTGTCCGTCTGTCCGGCCCAATTGGAGCCGCCCACCGCCCGGGAGGGGAGGTTGACAGTCTCTCCGTGGCGACCGTTGCCCGACACGTCAGTCACCGACTCGGTGTCAATTCCGATCGAAAAGTCCCAATCGGCAAATGCGTCCTCCACGGCGGTAGGCCCGGCCACTGCGGATAACGCACCGATGTCTTCTCGGTCTAGTGTCCGTGCGTAAACCCGGGGCCGCTCGATCCTGCCGTTAAAGCATGCATCGGTGTGCTCCACGCCCCGGTCGTCCACTGCGCGAGCGGCGCCGATGTAGAGGTTCCCGCTCCCCGTTGAACCGGGTGCCGCCTCTTCCAACCTCTCCCGCGAGGAAAGCTCCACTTCCAAGCGCTGCCGTTCCAGTCCGGCGGCGTGAAATTCCACGGTGCCCGTGCCTGGTTCATAGGTGACCGCCACTGCCGTCCAGCGATGCTCGATCACGCTGATGGAACTGGTCACAATGGCGGTGGAATCCCCCCTCCCCACGGCCAGCGCCAGCGCTCCGTCTTCCAGAATCAGACTTACACCCGAGTCGTCGGTAGCACAGTAGGTACCCACGATGCCCTGCCTACCGGCAGACAACAGGGTAGGAAAGACATTGGCGCTCAAGGTGATTCCCTTCCTCAACGGAAGGCCATCGGAAAGCGGAACCCGCACCGCCGAGCCTGGATGGATGGGCTGCCACTCGGTGGGGTAGTCACTGCAGACTGGGGTATCCAGTTCGATCTCCTTGAAATCGGGGCAGTCGTCTCCCAGACCCACCTCCGGAGCGATGAGTCGCACGATGTCGACCCGATAGGTCTGCGGCCCCACGCTGCTCACCTTGAACTCGATAGGCTCACCCGGCCGGACGCTTTGCCGGTCGGCATATCCCATGACAGCCGCCTTGACGTTCACGCTTCCGCTCCGGGGTCGGCGCCGAACATCTCCTCCCAGCGGCGCCGGAAGACAAAAAACTCCGCGTCTTCGATCGATGTGAAGACATGTTCAGGCAGTGTCTCGGTATTCAGCGGGAAGGTGTCGCTAAAGCGGGCCAGCGTCCATTCCGAGTGAGGGCCGGTCAACTTCAGGAAGTACTTTCCGGTGATGGGGCCGCCTCGCATGTAGTCCAGGAGAGCCTGCAGGTCTGGCGAATGCTTGCCGAAGGGCTGCCGGTGAAACTCCTCCCATAAGTCGAGCCGCGACCCGTCAATGCCGGCAGGGAGTCGGGGACGTTTCAAGAAGTCTGACATGGTGTGCGTCCCCCCATCTTAAACCACATTTACGAGATCGGTCCCGGGAGAGCAAACATTTTGCAGATTTCCCTCAAAGTTTTCATGGCATAGCAGAGTGGGTTGGCTCGTCGGCTCTTATTCTGCCTTAAACAAGGTTTGTCCGACGATTGGACATTCATTACCCCCAAGGAGCTTCTATGAAGAAACTACTTACGCTATTGGCCATCCTGGCCCTGGTTGCCACAGCCTGCGGAGGTGACGACACCTCGGCGGCTGATGCGGAGGCGGAAGCGGCCGCACGCGCCGCAGCTGAGGCACAGGCTGCCCAAGCACAGGCAGAAGCAGACGCTGCGGCAGCCGATGCCGCGGCCGCGGCCGAAGAGGCTGCGGCAGCACAGGCTGCCCTGGACGAAGCCATGGCCGAGTTGGAAGCCACCAAGATGGCCGCCGACGAAGGTGACGAGGCGGCGCAGGCAGCGTTGGCGGAGGCAGAGGCGAAGGCGGCCGATGCGGAGGCTATGGCAGCCGAAGCCGAAGAAGCAGCGGCCATGGCCCAGCAGGAACTGGACGAGGCTGCTATGGCCATGGAAGAGGAAATGTCCCTCCATGGCGGAACCCTGGTCATCGCCCAACCAGGCGACCCGACGGGTCTGCATCCCAACCGGTTCGGATCCACCAACGACCGCAACATCATCACCAACATGTATGACACGCTGGTGGAGTTCGACCTGAACACCTACGAGATCGTGCCGTCGCTGGCCACGGATTGGAGCGTGTCCGAGGACGGCCTCACCTGGACCTTCAACCTCCGGGAAGGCGTATCCTTCCACGATGGCTCCCCGTTCGGCGCCGAAGACGTGGTGACATCCATGTCCCGGGCGCAGGAACCCGAATCGGGACGCACCGCCTCGCTTCTGACCCGCGTGTCAGAAACTGTGGCGACCGGTGACCTGACCGTGGAGATCCGTCTCAGCGAGCCCGACCGCATCCTGGCCAGCACCCTGGTGGATGTGTACATCTCGCCGAGGGATCCCGACATCGATCTGAACGAGACGCCGATCGGCACCGGTCCCTTCAAGTTCGTGGAGTGGGAGCGGAACCAGCAGGTGGAAATCGTGCGCAACGATGACTTCTGGATGGAAGGCCTGCCCTACCTGGACGGAATCATCTACACCACGGTCCCCGACGGCACGGTGCAGTCGCTGCAGATCCGCACCGGCGAGGTCGACATGCTCGCCTCGACACCTTTGGGAGACATTGGTGTGTTGCAAAGCGCCGGTGTGCAGATTCTCGGCCCGGCTGCGGGCTTCAACTCGGGGCTCTATCACTTCCATGTGAATACCCGTCGCGACCCGTGGTCGAACCCGTTGGTCCGAAAAGCTGTCAGCATGGCCCTGGACCGCCAGGCCTTGCAGCGCAGTTTGTTCGGCTTCATGCAGATACTCTCCAACCCGATGGAAGCCAATCCCGCCTTCTTCAACCCGGATGCAGCTTCCTACAACACGCCTGACTTGGAAGGCGCCAAGGCCCTGATGGCCGAGGCCGGCTATCCCGACGGGTTCGACGGTGGAGAGATGATCAACTGCAGCCTGGGCTTCCAGTTCGATACCCTCGCTCAGGGAGTTCAGAGCCAGTTGCAGAACCTCGGCATCGAGGTGTCTCTCAACCTCATGGATGTGGGCACCTACGTGAACCGGACGCTGATTGCCTTCACCCAGGACCCGGACAACTTCGGCAACTTTGACCTGGCACTTTGCGCCATGGTTCCCAAGCCGGACGAGTACGACCTGATGAACCATCCCTACAACAAGCTTTTCACCGAGACAATGGGATGGATCGACACCAGGCCCGAGTTCTTCGAATTGCTGACCAATGCCCGGTCCATCGCCTCCGACGAGGAATACACCGAAGCGATGCACCAGTTGCAGATGTGGGCTATGGAGGAACAGCCCCAGATCGTGATCGGTGGACGGGTGACACCCATTGCGGCGGCCGGCAACGTCCACGGCTTCATCGCCCATACCCAGGGACATCTGTTCCTCACCAATGTCTATAAGACAGACGGCTAGGTCCCGCTAGAGAAACCGAGGAGAGAGGAGACGCGTTACAGGGTTCCCTCTCTCCTCCCACACCTTCGTTATAAATTCGCCTCTTTTCTGGAAGCATGACCTACACATCGGTTATTCTGACTCCTAGAGGTTTAATGACAGTATGACTAAATGCCCGATGACAAAGGAGCGATCCAGATGAAGAAATTACTCGCACTGCTCGCCATTCTGGCCTTGGTTGCAACGGCCTGTGGAGAGGACACCTCGGAAGCTGAGGCCGCAGCCGAAGCCGCGGCCGCAGCCCGCGCCGCCGCCGAAGCACAGGCAGCCGAAGCCGAAGCGGCAGCCGAAGCAGCCGAAGCCGAAGCCGAAGCCGCGGCCGCGGAAGCTGCCGAAGCGCAGGCTGCCCTGGATGAGGCCATGGCGGAACTGGAAGACACCAAGATGGCCGCCGAAGAAGGGGACGAAGCAGCCATGGAAGCATTGGCTGAGGCCGAAGCGAAGGCAGCCGAAGCCGAAGCAATGGCAGCCGAAGCCGAAGCAATGGTAGCCGAAGCCGAGGCGGCAGCCGCCGCGGCCGAGATGGAGTTGGAAGAGGCCACCATGGCGATGGAAGAGGAGATACCTGTCGGTGGGACTCTCGTCATCGCCCAAAGCGCCGATCCCACTGGTCTTCATCCGAATCGCTACGGATCGACGGCCTCCCGTAACGTCGTCACCAACATCTATGACACCCTGGTTGAGTTCAACCTGAACACCTATGAGATTGTGCCTTCGCTGGCCACTTCGTGGACCGTCTCAGAAGACGGTCTGTCGCATGTCTTCAATATTCGTCCAGACGTGATCTTTCACGACGGCTCGGATCTGGACGCCGTTGACGTTGTTCGCTCAATCGAACGCGCGCAGGAGCCTGGATCTGGAAGGACAGCTTCCTTGCTGACTCGGGTCGCTGAAGTCGAAGCGATTGACGACCTCACCGTGGAGGTTCGGCTCTCAGAGCCGGATCGCATATTACACAGCACGCTGATCGACGTGTATATATCGCCTTCTGAGGACATCGACTTGAACCAGACGCCTACTGGCACCGGCCCGTACAGGTTCGTCTCCTGGGAGAGAAATCAGCGGGTTGTCATAGAGCGCAACCCCGACTTCTGGGGCGACGCTTACCTGGACAGGATCGAGTACGTCACCGTTCCTGATTTCAGCGTCCAGTCGTTGCAGCTTCGCTCCGGCGAGGTCCACATGCTGGCCCAGGGTCCGTTGGCCGAGTTGGCAACCCTCAGCGAGGCGGGCATGGTACTCGCCAGTCCAACAGGGAACACCGGCCTGTATCACTTCCACGTCAACACCCGCCGGGACATCTGGTCGAATCCGTTGGTGCGCCAGGCGACCAGCATGGCGATTGATCGCCCTGCGCTACAACGAACCCTGCTGGGCCACATGCAGATTCTTTCCAACCCCATGGAGAGCAACGCGCAGTTCTTCAACCCGGACGCGGCCTCATACAACGCTCCTGATGTCGACGGAGCGAAGGCCCTTCTCGAGAGTGCGGGGTATCCCGACGGCTTCGACGGCGGGGAAATGATAGTCTGCGATACGGACGACGAACACACCTGGCTGGCCCAGGCCGTTCAGGAGCAACTGAGATCCAGCTTGAACATCAACATCGAGCTGAACATCATGGATGTGGCAACCTATGTGAACAGAACGCTCCCCACCCACACGAGCGACCCTGACCAGCTTGGCCTGTACGACTTGGCCGCGTGCGCAATGGTGCCCAAGCCGGACGAGTACGACTTGCTGAATCATCCCTACAACAAACTCTTCGTTGAGACCATGGGATGGATCGACCACAAGCCCGAGTTCTTCGAACTGCTGGCCAGTGCCCGATCCATCGCTTCCAACATTGAGTACAAGGAAGCCATACACCAGTTGCAGTTGTGGGCCATGGAGGAACAACCCCAGATCGTCCTCGGAGGGCGAATGAACCCCATACCCCACAGTCCCAACGTCCAAGGCTTCATCTCGCATACTCAAGGGACCCTTTACCTCACCGATGTCTACCTGACAGGGGGCTAAGTCCCGCTAAAGGCAAACTCAGGAAGGAGGGGACGTTCTCCCAGCGTCCCCTCCTCTCCTCCCGCCCAAACGTCGCCCAGCAAAGTATCTTCTATCTCGATGCCAATTCCGTTGCTAACCGTCGAAAACCTTTCGGTCCGGTTCAAGACCCCTGATCAGGTGATCAATGCCGTCAATGGCGTGAGTTTCTCCCTCAACACCGGGGAGACCCTCGGAATAGTCGGCGAGTCCGGATCCGGCAAGACGGTGACGGTGCTGAGCATCCTGGGGCTCATCCCCAAACCCCCCGGGGAGATTGCCGGTCGAAGGGCAGGACTTGCTGCCCCTGTCCACGGAAGCGCTCCGCTCGATCCGGGGACAGGAGATCTCCATGGTGTTCCAGGATCCCATGACCTCGCTGAACCCGGTTATCAAGGTGGGGGAGCAACTGCGGGAAGCTCTGTGGACCCACAATCCTTCCGATTCCAAGTCCAATCACCGCCGGCGCGGCATCGAGTTGCTGGACATGGTGGGGATCCCGCAACCGGAACGGCGCTACAACCAGTTTCCCCACGAGTATTCCGGCGGAATGCGCCAGCGCGCCATGATCGCCATGGCCATGGCCAACCGGCCCAAGCTGCTGATCGCCGACGAACCCACCACGGCGCTGGACGTGACCATCCAGGCGCAGGTGATCGAGACCCTCAAGGCAGCCCGCGAGGAGACGGGGGCGGCTTCCATCCTCATCACCCACGACCTGGGTCTGGTCTCCCAGATTGCCGACCGGGTTATTGTGATGTACGCTGGCCGGATCGTGGAGGAGGGCCGCATCGGCGACATCTTCTCCCGGCCACGGCATCCCTACACGATCGGACTGCTGGCTTCCATTCCTTCGATCACTCAAAGGAGGACGAAACTCTACTCCATTCCCGGCCAGCCTCCGGACATGGCCAACGTACCCCCGGGCTGCCCCTTCCATCCCCGGTGCGCCGTTGGAGGGGAGCGTTCGGTCTGCCGATCCGACTCTCCTCGGCTGCTGGAGGTGGGATCCGCACAGCAGGCAGCCTGTCACTTCACCGAGGAGGCGGCATCCTGGTTCACCGAGAGAGCAACATGAACACCGACGCCGCCCAGAAGCCGATCCTCGATATCCGGGATATCACCACCAGTTACCACATCCGCCGCAGCGGCGCCCAGAAGGCCACCAGCCTGGTGGCGGTGGAGAACGTCACCCTGTCCATCAAACCCGGTGAGACTCTGGGCCTGGTGGGAGAGTCGGGGTGCGGCAAGTCCACCCTGGGGAGGACCATCATCCGACTGCTGGAGCCCTCGGCGGGAACGGTCAGCTTTGCGGGACAGGACATCACCCACTGCGACCACCGACAGATGCGTCCCCTGCGCCAGGAGATGCAGATCGTCTTCCAGGATCCCTACGCCTCCCTCAATCCCCGGTTCAAAGTCCAACAGATCCTGTACGAGCCCTTCCGTATCCATGGCATCCCCCGGGCGGTGGCCAGCCAAAAGATTCCGGAACTGCTCTCCCTGGTTCAGTTGCCACCCGACTCCCTGCGCCGGTTCCCCCACGAGTTCTCCGGCGGCCAGCGACAGCGGATCGCTATCGCCCGAGCCCTGGCCCTGGAGCCCTCTCTTCTGGTGCTGGACGAACCGGTGTCGGCGCTGGACGTCTCCATCCAGGCCCAGATTCTCAACTTGCTGGAAGACCTGCAAACCGAACTCGGCCTGGCGTATCTGTTCATCGCCCACGATCTATCGGTGGTGGGCCAGGTCTCCGATCGCGTGGCGGTCATGTACCTGGGCCGCATTGTGGAAGAAGGCCCCCGGGACGCGGTCTTCAACTCCCCCCAGCATCCCTACACGATCGCCCTCCTGTCGGCGATCCCCGATATCTCCGCCGCCCAGGGTCGACAGACCCGGGAGCGGATAATTCTCACCGGCGACCTGCCCAATCCCCTCGATCCGCCATCCGGTTGCCGGTTCAGAACCCGGTGCTGGCGAGGCGACCAACTCTGCGTCGACCAGGACCCTCAATTGGCGCCTGTCTCCGACAGCCTGGTGGCCTGCCATTACCCGGGCGGGGAAGACCACTCCGGCGCACGATCATGACCAGATACATTACCCACCGCCTGTTGCACGGGATCTTGGTCATGTGGATCGTCTCAACCGCCGTGTTCGTGATCTTCCGGCTGGTTCCGGGCGACCCCGCCGCCATGACACTCGGCCTCGACGCGCCACCGGAAGCCTACGAGGCACTTCGAGAGGAGTTGGGCCTCAACGACCCCACCCACATCCAATACATTCGCTGGATGGGGAACCTGGCCCGCGGGGACTTTGGGAAGTCAATCACTCACGGCTACGCCGAGGTGTCCGGTCTGGTCTTTCCCGCATTGGGGAGAACCTTGGAACTGGCCAGTCTCTCCATACTATTGGCCGTGATTGTGGCGGTGCCCCTGGGGATGATCTCGGCCATCAGGCAAGGGACATGGGTGGACCACACCGCCCGGGTGTTCACCACCCTGGGATTCAGCATGCCCACCTATGTGATGGGAATCGCCTTGCTCATCCTGCTGGCGGAAGTGTTCCCCCTTCTACCTCCCGGGGGGTACGTTCCCTTTGGAGAAGATCCCGTCAAGCACCTCAGTCAACTAATAATGCCGGTGGTCACCATCGGTTCGGTGACCGCCGCCCGGCTGACCCGGTTTATGAGAGCGGGGATGCTGGAAGTGCTCAGCGCCGACTACGTGCGCACCGCCCGCGCCAAGGGTCTGACGGAGCGTCGGGTCAATTACTGGCATGCCTTCCGGAACGCCGCCATCCCGCTGATCACCGAGGTGGGCGTCAACTTCGGATTGCTGGTGGGAGGGATGGTGGTTATCGAACAGATCTTCACCTGGCCGGGGTTGGGATGGCTAATGATCCAGTCCATTCTTACCCGGGCGTTCGACGTGGTTCAGATAGCCGTACTGGTCTCCGCTGCCACTTTTGTGATCGTCAACCTGCTGGTGGACCTGACCTACTCCTGGCTCGACCCAAGGATCTCCCGTTCATGAGCAGAGAAGGACCAACCCGGATATGACATCTACCGCACAGTTCTCGGAGAGACGCAAGATCTGGAGGAGGATCGTCCACAATCCCCTTCACCTCTTCACGCTCAGCATGGTGACGCTGCTGGTGCTGATGGCGGTGTTCGCCGATCTCGTGGCGCCTTACGGCGCAATCGAAGTGGTCGCCTATCCCTTCCAGTTGCCTACCGAACAGTTCTGGCTGGGTACCGACGAGATAGGAAGGGACATCTTCAGCCGGGTCATCCACGGGTCGCGCGTCTCGCTGTACGTGGGCTTTGCCTCCACGGCCATCGCGGTGATATTCGGGGTGCCGATGGGCGTGGTCAGCGGGTACTTCGGCAAGCTCACCGACACCATAATGATGCGCACCACCGACGGCCTGCTGGCTTTCCCTCCCATCATCTTGGCCATGGCCATGGTGGCGGTGCTGGGAACCAACCTGCGGAACACCATCATCGCCATCGGGATAGTGCAGATCCCCCGTTTCGCCCGTCTGGTGCGAGGAATGGCCCTCTCCCTCAAAGAGAGCGAATTCATCACCGCCGGCAGAGCCTTGGGCGCCAGTCATGTATATCTGATGCAACGGTCGCTCCTGCCCAACCTGACCTCGATCATCCTGGTGCAGTTCACTCTCACTTTCGCCACCGCGGTGCTAACCGAGGCCGCCCTCAGTTTCCTGGGTCTGGGCGCTCAGCCTCCCGCCCCGTCCTGGGGCGCCATGCTCCTCTCCGGAAAGACCCTGATCTCCACCAATCCGTACCTGGCGTTGGGAGCGGGAAGCGCCATATTCCTCACCGTGCTGATCTTCACCCTGCTGGGCGACACCCTCACCGACCTGCTCAACCCCTACCGCACCGACCGTTAAAGGACAGGGGCTTCCCGGTCACGGAGAGACTCCCGAAGCGATCGATCATCACAACTTGTACTTTTGGATGACGCTCTCCTGCACGTCGATGCCCAGACCGGGTCGCTCCGTGGGGATGCCGACGGTGCCCCGATCATGGACGAAGGGGTTGGTGACCAGTTCATGCTGCATCGGATTCTCGATCGGCTTGAACTCGAACAGCAGACATCGGTCCGTGCTAAACGACAGCGCCAGGCTGGCCGAGGTCACCACTGCGCTGCTCCACGCATGGGCGTTGAACCACACTCCTGCTTCTTCCACCAGGCGAATGATCCGCAGGGAGCCGGTGAGGCCCCCGACGCGACCGGGGTCGACTCCCAACACGTCGGCGTTGCCGGTGCCGATCACCTCGCGGTAGCCGTCCTCGTCCCACTCCCGCTCTCCCCAAGCCAGCATGGTGTTCACGGCGCCTCGGAGTCTCTGGTAGTTGATGTACTCGCGGGGCTCGAAGGGCTCCTCCATCCACCGCAGTCCGTACTGTTCCCATTCGCGGATCAGTCGGATGGCGTGTTCCAGGTCCCAAGTGCAGTTGACACCTCGATCCAGCATGATCCAGGCATCGGGACCCACCGCCTCCCGGAGCCGGCGCATGAATTCGATGTCCCGTTTGGCATCGTAACCCAGGCGGGTAATCCCCGCCTTGCCCAATCCGATCTTCACCCCCCGGTAACCGTCTTCCTGCACCCACCGGCCGTGTTTTTCGATCTCCTCGTCCATGGTCAGGAAGGCGTGGGTGCTGGCAATGGCCGGAAGCGAATCCCGGACGGGGCCGCCCAGCATCCTGAGAACCGACTGGCCCAAGTCCTTTCCCTTCAGGTCCCACAGGGCCAGGTCGATAGCCGAGAGAGCAAAATGAGAAATCCCGCCCCGATATCCATACCACCAGGCGTGCTTGCGCAACTTCCGCCAGATGGCGATGTTGTCAGCCACGTCCCGTCCCAGAATGAGTTCCCCCATCCCTGAGATGATCTGCTCGGTTGCTCGGCACGCCTCCGGCCACATGGTCACCGACTCTCCCCATCCCACGGTCCCATCGGTGGTCTCGATCCGGCAAAAGGTGAGGTGCCGGGTGGCGCCCGAGTCGTTGGGCTCGGGATAGGCGACCGAGATTGGAGTTACTTTGGCTATGCGCATCACTATCTCCTGTTCCGGGACCACTCAGCCCCTATTTCTGCAAGAAAGCCCTATGAGGTAATGGTAGAGCACAGACCCTCCGGCGCTCCGATGGGAGAGAGAGTTAAATGACGGGGAGAATCCCCGGGCCGAGGCCGGTGTCAGACCGCCCGGACCTCGAAGCCCATCCACTGCGACATCAACTCCAGGGTTCGGAGGTGATGACCGGGAGTCAGCACACTGTGATGGGTGGCGCCGGCATTGCAGAATCGTTGGAACGCCTCACGGGCCGGGCCGGAGGAAAAACGGAACATCCCGTTTGGTCCCTCAATCGCCTCGTGCCGGGAGCCGATGATTTCCCCCTCGCCCACCACCAGCGCCCATCCTCCGTCTGCCCCCGCGATGGGTGACATGCTGAGCAAAGTGGCCGGACCGGTGGGAAGAGAGAAGACGATGGCGGTGCCCGGACCTCCCACACCCATGTAATGGTCTTCGGGCAAAAGGATGATGGGTCGGGCGGGATCGGCCATCGACACATCGCTCTCACCACCGTTGGCCAACAACACCCAGTCGCCCTGGAAGTCCACGCCATAGACCTCGCAGTACAAAGACCCTCCCGCTACGGCCTTTCCGATCACTAAGGCGATCCCAGCGGGAAGGTCGCCGGTGCACGATAGAGGCGTTCCAGATTCGGTCTGACAGGTAACCCCTAGGCAGGCGGTGATCCCGACTTCAGGATTCCAGCGGAACATGTCACCATGACAGTTCACCGTCCCGCCTGCCAGGTCGTTCCGTTCGCATATGTCCTGAATGGCCAGAGCCAAGCGGGCCGAACGTTGAAGTGTCCCATCTGGGACTTTGTCTGTCTCAAAGCGTCCTCGAAGGCTTTCGGCCAGTTTCTGGATGCTCTCCTCTGACGCTCCGGCAAAAGCCGAATTGAGCTCCTCCCTGGACACGGACACCATCTCCAGACCCAGCCGTGCCACCTCTTCAGGCGTCGCCTCCACATCCAGATACCCTCCGATCGGAGCGCCGATCGCTCCCACCCGCGATCCCTGAAGCCGGTTAGCCAGCGCCGCCGCCCGGACCGTTTCCGCCACCTCCGCCGCGAACTCATCCGACTCCAACCGCCCCACCAGGGTGACCATCGGTTTGCCCTCCCGTGCCAGCACGTTGGTGAACATCACCAGGCCCACCAGGGTACTCCGCTGGGTTCCCTCCTCGGTGGTGTACACGTCGGGTATCGAAGTGAGTTCTTGAGCGGCCACCGAGATGATCGGAACATCCAGCCCGCAGATAGCCTCCCACCCGTAACTGGGAGGCGCGGCCATCGAAGGAACGAAAACCACCACTTCGACCTGCTCAGCCGCGAAGACTCCGCTTGCTCGCCGCCCGGCCTCCTCGGAGTCCACCAGACCCGGATAGACCACGTCTCCCCCAGCAGACAAAAACTCGGTGAAACGGCGCGCCAGGGCTTCTCGGTCCTGCCGGAACTCCGGCGGCATCGCCTCGTCGAACAATCCGAAATAGACCGACAGTTGGCCGATACGAGGTGGGCGGTGCAGGGGGGTGCTGCTCATCAGTTGGCCTAACTTTAATGGCAACGCCCATCCCGCCAACCAAAGGAACGACCCTCATGCGGCTTTCGTGCGCCGACTATTCCTTCCCGCTCCTCCCCTATCAGGTGAACCTCGATCTGATCAAGGGATTGGAATTCGACGCGGTGGACGTGGCGGTCTTCTCAGGCAATCCCAACAATTCCGCCGAAGAGGTGATCGCTGACCCGACCGGGGTAGGTCGACGGGTAAAAGGCATGATCCACGACACCGGGTTGGTGGTGGCGGACGTCTTTCCCATTGTGATAACCGACTTCAGGCCTGTGTTTGACGTGCAGTCGGCAGCGCCCAATAACCCCTCACCCCAGGTGCGCCGCCAGGCTCGAGAAGACTTCCGTCGTTTCGTCGAGTTCACCCTGGTCTGTGAGTCTCCGGGACTCACCATCCTGCCGGGATGCCCCTTCGAAGGAGGCGACCCCTCCCGGGACTGGGGACTGGCAGTGCAAGAACTGGCCTGGCGGGTGGACGTGGCCCAGGAAGCCGGCTTGGAACTGGGCTTCGAACCGCACATCGGCTCCATCACAGAGACTCCCGAAACCACCGCCCAGTTCGTAGCGGAGGTACCTGGCCTCAAGGTGTGCCTCGACTTCGCCCACTTCGTCTACCAGGGCATCTCCCAAGACCGCATCGAAAGGCTGCTGCCGATATCCCGACACCACCAGGTCCGGCAAGCGGCTGAGGGCGTGATGCAAGCCATCTCCTACGAGGGAACCATCGACATTAAACGGTTGGTGAGGCAGTTAATCGCGCAGGGTTACGAGGGCTTCATAGCCGCCGAGTATGTGTGGATGCAAAAGTGGGCGTGTGACCGGGTGGACAACCTCTGCGAAACCATCCATGTTCGCAACCAGATCCGCGAGGCGCTGGCAGATCTGAGTTCAAACTGAATCCGTGCGCCCAAGGTGGGTGAGCCGGTCTCGGTGAGTCGGCGCCTACCGGCCGTGGCGGCGGTCGGCCATTGCGCGGACCGCTTCCTCGGGGAAGTGGTCCCAGACGATGGACAGGGCCGCGGCCGCCCTGGCTGGGAGGGTGGCGATGATTCCATCTATTTCCTGCAGATCGCTTTCTGACAACTCCCAGTCCTCGGCGCCGGCCATCGCCTCGATGTGGCGCGGCGTCTTGGCCCCTATCAGAGTTGAAGTAACACCGGGGGTGGCCAGTGTCCAAGCCACGGCCAGTTGCACCAGGCTCCGGTCGTGGTCCCGCGCCCACCCTTCCAGCCGATTCGACAGCCGCGCCCATTCCGGATAGACATCGGGCTGAAACCGGGGCAGATAGAAACGCTCGTCATGAGTCGGAAAGGTGCGGTCGGGCGACAATCCGTCGGCAAGCAGACCTCGGGCGAGGGGGCTGAAGGCGAACACGTGCACTCCATTCTCTCGTGACCAGGGAATGATCGATTCTCCCACCGGCAGGTGGATTCCGTCGTCCGTGCCCATCTGGTCATAGAGCGACCATAGGTTCTGGGTCGAGAATAGGGAGACGGTGGTGGAAAGCTCCTCCATCAGAGAAACCGGCAGGTTGCAGACACCCACGTTCAGCACGTCGCCGCTTTCCACCAACCGCGCCAGGGACTCCCCTACCTCGGCCATGGAAGGTGCGTCATCGAAGGTGATCACCCAGTCCGGCGGGCCGTGCAACTGGAGGAGGTCGATTCGATCGGTGCGTAGTTTTCTCAGGCTGTTATTCAATGAGACCCGCATGTTCTCGTAGGTGTAGGGCTCGTTGGGAAACACCTTGGTGGCCAGGAAAACCTGATCCCGCCGACCTGACAGGAACCGGCCCAACCTCACCTCGGAATCGAGGTATCCCTCCGCGGTGTCGAAGAAGGTCCAGCTGGCATCCAGGGCCGCGTCCACGGTGGCGCGGGCTGTATCCAGGTCCAGTTCCCCGTATCCACCCCCGAGGGGGTAGCAGCCCAGGGCGAGCTTCGAGAGTCTCGGATCACTCATCATCAACCTCCTTGAGGTTCGAAAGACCATGCGGGCGTCACGGGCGATTGGGGATCGAAAAAGTAGAGACGGCTGTCCTGATTCGGGACGATGTGCGTTTCCTTGCCGGCGCCAACCGGACGATCGCCGCTCAGCTTGATGACGAACCGGCTCTCCTCAGCCGTCTCCAACTGACTCAACACCGTGTCATCAATGTCCTGGGCAATCTCACGAAGACCTTCGGTGACGACGGTGGGCGCCGCCACATCGACATGCACCAGTGTCTCCGAACCCAACACCTCCGAGAACCGCACCTTCACGGGTATGCCCTGATCCGATCCGTTGCCGGCAAATGTGAGATGTTCGGGACGAACACCGAGGATCACTTCTTTGCCATGAACATCGGAGCGCGGAGGGCCAGCCAGCAAACGAGATGGCAGTTCGAATATCTTTCCTTCCCCGTACACCATATGCACCCGGTCACCAACCACCTGCAGCCGTCCCTGGAGGAGGTTCATGGCCGGGGAGCCGATGAAGTCGGCCACGAACAGGTTGGCGGGTTCCCAATACAGTTCTCGGGGCGTTCCCACCTGTTGCAGCACCCCCCGCCTCAATACCGCGATGCGGTCCGCCATGGTCATCGCTTCCACCTGATCGTGCGTCACATAGATCATGGTCGAACCGAGGCGGCGTTGGAGTTGGCGAACTTCGGTGCGCATCTGGGTGCGCAATTTGGCGTCCAGATTCGAAAGCGGCTCATCCAGCAGAAAGACCCGCGGATCTCGCACCATGGCGCGTCCCATGGCCACCCGTTGGCGCTGGCCTCCGCTCAGTTGAGCCGGTTGCCTTTCCAATAGTTCACTCAGACTCAGCACATTGGCGGTTTCGCCAACCACCCGCTTCCGGACCGCTCTGGCCACATGCTGAAGCCTCAGGCTGAAACCCATGTTCTCCGCTACGGTCATGTGCGGGTACAGGGCGTAGTTCTGAAAGACCATGGCGATGTTGCGCTTGTCCGGGGAGACATCGTTCACCAGTTCCCCTCCGATGTGCAGGGAACCGGCCGATATCTCTTCAAGACCGGCGATCATTCTGAGAATGGACGACTTTCCACAGCCCGACGGCCCCACCAGCACCATCAACTCCCCCTCCTCGACGGTTAGATCCAAGCTGTCGACCGCCACCGTTCCGTCGAGGTAAACCTTCCATACGTTTTCGAGAGTTACAAAAGTCATGTGGATACCCCCAGAGGCTTATCGAAAGAGGCGACGCTCTCGTCAACCTCCCGGCGAACGTAGTTGAGGCGACGATCCCATTTCAACGAATCTGCCACGATTCGGTCTATGAACCGTGCGGTCAGATCAGGCGCCCTGGGCTGATCCAACTCCACCAAGACGACGCGATTGCCAGGAGAGTTGTAATACTGAACGGGCAGTCCCCGCACCGCTTTACCCCATTGGGCCCACTGACATCCGGGAATGCTGCGCAGCGCCGGCAGGTGCCTACGAATCACCCAATCATCAAACTCCTTCTTTTGATCATCAGGTACCTCGAATCGTTGCATGAGCAAACATCCCTCCAATAATGGTTCTGGGTCCCCGGGCCACCGGGGCCCGAGCTGGTAGACATTTCCTGTGTAGGTGCTGTCATCCAATTCGTTGAACGAATCGAAGAATTGGCTTCCGTCTTCAATGGCCTCTGACAAGCCGGGATCCTGCATCCACCGTTTGATCCCGGGGAGATCCTCGGCCCAGTAAGCCGCCATGCGGTTGCCGCTTCCCTGCCAGGCTTGTGGGATGCCGCACGTTCGGGTGGCGTAGTAACTAACCCGTTGGATTCCAGGCAAGGCCACCAGATCGACCAGATGCTTGGTTTGCTGCCACCGATCGAACTCCGAGAGGGCGTGCTGTTGCGGCCACGCCCGTGCTACCAACAAGGCGCCGAGGTGCGGTGTCATCAGCGTCCTCCCAATCCTGAGAACAGGAATCCCTGTTTGAACCGCCTCTGCGCCAGAACGAACACCACCGCAACCGGCAGCACCATCAGCACCGTGGACATCATGAACAGAGCCCACTGAGGATCCCAGGTCGCCTGGTAGTTGGAGAGAATGCCCTGGGGAAGGGTCTTGCAAACCCTTGTTTGGCAGAACACCAGGGGCCCCAGCAGATCATTCCAGAAGTAGGCGAAATGCAGCATCCCCAGGGCCACCAGCACCGGAACCGCTTGGGGCATCAGCACCAACCACATGGTCCTCCATGGACCTGCGCCGTCGATCAGGGCGGCCTCGTCGAACTCTCGGGGAATGGTGAGGAAGAACTGGCGCATGAGGAATATCCCGTAGGGGGACCCTCCGAACCACCAGGGAAGGATCAGCGCCCAGTAGGTGTCCACCAGCCCGATCTTGCTGAACAACAGGAACTTGGGGATGATGGTCGCCACGAACGGCATGATCAGCATGCCAACCGTGAGCGCGAAAATGACGTTCCGACCGGGAAAACGCATCCGCGCCAGCGCGAAGCCTGCCATTGATTCGGCTACCAACGCTCCCAGCGTGCCCAACCCCGCGTACAGAATGCTGTTCTTGGCAAAACCCCACAGCGGAGTGGCGGTTCCTTCCGGTGCCCGCGCAATGTTCTCGAATTTGATGGGGTCCGGTATCAACCCGGGTGGGAACACGAATTCCTTCCCGAGTTCCGAAAACGCCAGATAGATCATGTAATAGACGGGAAGGATCATGACCAGAGCGATGAAAAGCATGCTCAGGTACCACAGGATCTTGCGTCGCTGCTGCAGGCTTTGAGCCAGGTTTCCAGTTGGGATCGGACGCGCCTTGGTTCGCAGGGCTGTCATCTGGATCTGCCTTCGTAGTGGACCCACCAGCGCGACGTGCGAAAGATCAGGCCCGTGACGCAGGCGACAACTATGAATAGCACCCAGGACAGCGCCGAAGCATATCCCATCTCAAAGTCTTGGAAGGCGCGCCGGAAGATCAACAGCACCCAGAAAAGTGTGCGATTTGCCGGACCTCCGTCGGTCAGAACCCAAGCAATGTCGAACACCTGGAATGAGAGCACGATGCCAATGATGAGGTTGAACAAGATCACCGGGCTCAGCATCGGCAGGGTAACGTGCCAGAACCTGCGAACCGCCGATGCCCCATCCACCGTGATCGCTTCATACAGGTGAGTCGGGATCGACTGAAGTCCCGACAGGTAAACCAGAAAAGCCGATCCGATCGACCAGAACGTCAACATTCCCACCAAGGGCAATGCCTGCTGAGGACTTTGAAAAAACCCTTGTCGGGGGAGGCCCATCTCCTCCAGCAGGTAGTTGATCAGGCCAAAATCGGTGTTGAAGATCCACCCCCACAGCACGGCCGCCGCGAACAGCGGGATCAGGGACGGCAGGAAGACGATCAGCCTGAACAAGCCCGATCCTCTCCCTGGCCGGTTGGCCAGCATCGCGACGAACAGCGACAGAACCACGTACATCAACAGGAAGAATGCCGTGTAATAAAGAGTCACCTTCAGAGCTTGGACAAACTCCCCGTCGGTGATCATCTTCTCGTAATTGTCAAAACCGGTGAACTCCGCCGGTGAGATGATGTTGTAATCGGTGAACGACAGAATCGCCGAGGTTGCCACCGGCCCTAGGTAGAAAACCACCAGGCCGATGATCCATGGCGCAAGGAATGCATAGGCCACCAGGGTGCTCTTGCGCCTCCAGCGCAGCCTTGGTCTCTTGAATGCGGGGGACTCGGCCTGCGAGTCCCCCGCGTCCGCTCTGACAGTTTCTGTATTGGTGATCATCGTCACCCGGGGCGGATCAGGCCAGCGCTTCCGTGATTCTGTTCGCCGCGTCCTGGGTCGCTTCCTCCGCAGTAGCCTCACCGGCCCACAGCAGATCCAACGCTGCCCCGGCGGCGGTGTCCACCGCGAAGCCCTTGGTCGTGAACGGAGTCCACGTTCCGGCCTCGACCATGGCAACGGCATCCTTCTTCCACTGGACGTCGTTGAAGCCGGCAATCTCCAGGGAACTGCGCCGAGTCGGTGTGGCAACCTGGCTCCATATTTCAAGACCCCTGGTGTCCGTGATGGTCTTGGTGAAGGCCCACGCAGCTTCGGGATTCTCTGACTGGGAAGAAATCGAGATGGTTCCCAACTCGAGTTTTCCAGCCCTAACGCCGTTGAAACTGGGAAGAGCCGTCACGTCATAGTCGAAATCGACCGTTCCCGCCAGGGCGCCATACCACCATGGGCCCATCAGGTACATACCGGTCTGCTGGTTGCGGAAGGCCTCCAGGTGAGTTCCTCCGGCCACCACCGGGTTGGGCGACTTGCCGTCCTCGATGAGCTTGGCGAAGTAGCCCAGCATCTGGGGACTGGCGCCCTGATGGATGGTTGGCTCAAGGGCCTCGTTGATGATGGTCCCGCCACCCATGAAGCAGAAGGTGTCGTAGTTCCACGACTCGAAGGAGACCCCGAAACGCATGCCGTTGCCGATCAGCGCGTCGATCGAATTGGTGAAGGCCTCTTCATTCCACTCGCCGTTTTGGAAGAGCACCTGAGGGTCTTCCAAGCCTGCCGCCGAGAAGGCATCGCGGTTGTAATAGATCACATAGGGCTCGGTGTTGTCGGGCATTCCGTACGCCTTGCCGTTGACCAAGGTGCCCTCGACCGTGGTGGGAATGAAGTCACCCATGTCAAGCTCTTCAGCGTCCCGTGCGATGTAATCGTCGATTTGCAGGAGTGCTTCGCCTTCCGCGGTCAGCTGAGTCAACTGGAAGTTGAGCATCCGCATCACGTCCGGCGCGTTACCTGCCGCAAACCTGGCCAGCAGTTGCGGGTACTCCTCGTAACCGTTGGCGGCCAGCGGCTCCCAGTTGACTTGGACATTCGGATACTTGGTGTTGAAGTAGTCAATGCGCTGCTGGATTACCTCACCTTCCAAGCCGGCGCCCCAGGCCCAGAGCGTGATCTCGCCACCGATGTCGTCGGAATCGGGTGCGGCCGTGGTCGTAGGTGCGGCCGTGGTGGGCGCAGCAGTGGTCGCCGGGGCGGCCGTCGTGTCGGCGGTGTCATCGCCGCAGGCCGCCAGGAATGCTGCCGCGGCCGCGGCCGTACCGCCGAGGCGGATGAATTCGCGTCGGGACATTCCGGCCTGCTTGGCCCGCCGGATAATGTCCATTTCCTTGGATAATCGCATTTTGTATTCCTTTCTTTATTGAGGCTGTGTACTCACTCGAAGCCACTGGGGCACCTGGGAGGCGCCTTGGGCACCCCTACGCTGCTCCAGGTTCAGACTGCCGAGGGAATGTGTGACAGGTCTCGGGCGATGAACTCCTCACACGCTTCACGGGTGATGTAGGGCAATACAGAGTCCCAGCGAAGCGAGTCTCGAAGTATCTTGTTGTAAGCGGAGTCTCTGACGAACTCTTTGGGATCCATATCCTCCTGCAACTCGCACCAGATCATCCGGTTTCCCTTGCCCAGGTAGCGGTTCCAGGGAAAGGCATAGTCGGCGGTTCGGTCCGCCCGGCATGTGCGGATCCTGACCCATCCGTCCAACTCTGCGTATCTTGCCAGATGGGGACCCTCGAGCCACTCGTCGAACCCCTCGGCGTGCTCAGCACCGACCTCGAAGCGTTCGACCACACAGCCACCGCTGCCGACCTGGTCCCGTCCGATGGCGCCCACCACCTTGGAGACGCTCATCATCGTTCCGTTGAACGGCTCCTCCTCCAACGTTGGATACTTCGACTCTCGTTCCAGCGTGGGTTCGTCCAGTCCTCCGGTAACTACTTCGCTGCCGATCCAAGCGTGCATGTCTGGGATGCTGGTGGCCACATAGGGAATGAAACGGGTGGCCTGGGAAGAGTTGAAGGCCGCTGGAAGACCACTCTCAGGATCGAAATCGCGAATTATCTTGTAGCTGGAGGCTCCCAGTACTGCATAGTGACGACCGAAGTCGTCGAAGTGCCAGGGGGTCCAACCGTCAAGCTCTTCTTGCAGAGGGGGAGGACAGTCGACACGACAGACCAGAAGCGGGCGCTCGTCGGGCGGAACACTTGCCATACTCACCTGCCTTTTTGCAACATTCGATCATTAGATGACCGATCACTTAATGATCCATGCTAGGTTGAGTTACCGTTCACCGACTGCCGTAGGCTCGGTTTTTTTATCGATGAAGGTCGTCATTAGGTCGGCCGACTCCAAGTCAACAGGATGGCAGACCAGGGTTTCCCATTCACCACCCCACCTCTCGCCAGGATCA
The DNA here is from genome assembly GCA_002238785.1 of bacterium OM1 bin76. Taxonomy (GTDB): domain Bacteria; phylum Actinomycetota; class Acidimicrobiia; order Spongiisociales; family ZC4RG35; genus Bin76. The sequence continues at coordinate 53,930 of MPNA01000003.1, forward strand.
GGGGAACCTGCAGGGAAGACACCAAGACCGTTTGGCGTTGTTCTCAGATGAAACCGTGGTGGTCTAAGCCGCCTGCCTAGTCCAGCCGGACGCCGCTGGCTTCGGCTTCCGCCACCGCCGAAGAAACCTGCTCGGCACGGCGAGTCCGCGCCGAGCGGAGGCCGGCTTCGATCACCGCGATCCCTAAAGCAGAGGGGACCGGGTCTCCATGATTCACTGCATTCGGGTAACCGAGAGCCAGATCGCAGAAACCATGCACCGGGAGAGTTCCCGGATAGAGAGTGGCGCCGTGCATCAAGGGAAGGGCGAAGTCTTCTCCGTCCTCACGAACCACCTCGATGCGGTCCCGCTCCAGGTCAACGATCACGACTCCCTCTGTTCCGAACACCCTCACCTCCATATGGTGACGTTGGGATGTCGGGACCCCCGCTCCACCCGAGACCGACACCAGGGGACCCTGGCGGGTGGTGGACAGGAATGCGTCAAACAGGTCGCTGCCCGCCGGGCCCGCGGTAACCGCTCCCATTACTTCGGCAGGAATCAGACCGGTGAGCCAGAACACCAAGGAATAGAGATGGCTCAACTGCCCATAGGCATAGCCGCCGTCATCGCCGACCCAGGTTGACGGTTCCGGCGGACTCTCCGCGCCGGGTATGGAGTCCTCCTCGCCAGAGAAAAGGCCTCTAGCAGGAGAGGCCATCTGGGCAACCACATGCTCCAAGCGGCCGATCCGACCTTCCCTGATCCACTCCCGCGCCGCTGCGGCCTGGGGAAGGAATTGCCATCCGTGCGGAACCAGCAGGACTACACCCTGTTCCTGGGCCCCTCTCACCATGTCGAAGGCGTCAGCGGCCGTGATGGCCAGCGGCTTCTCACACATTACGTGCAAGCCCCGGTCCAGGGCGGACATGGTTTGCTCGTGGTGAAAACTGTGCGGCGAGGAAACCACCACCGCATCCAGTTCGTCCCAAGGCAGGTGGTTGTGATCCTCGGTAGCGATAGGGGCGCCGAACCGGTCTGCAACTGCCTTTACCTCAGCGGCGCCCTTCCGGCAAACAGCCCGGACTTCCACATCAGGACGGGACGCAAGAACCGGAAGGTGGTTCTCCACCGCCCACCACCCGGCGCCGATCACGGCAACTCTCAGGGGGAATCGGTTCATGCCCACATGCAGAATTCTACATGGCGTGGGCCGCAGACGCCCTGGCTTCCTGAATTGCCGGTTGGAAGTGAGACTGCCCTAAATGAAGAAGCCGCTGACCAGTTCTGCGAGTACAGCTAGACCGATGGCCCCTCCCACCCATTTCATCCACTGCAAATCATTGTGGAGTACCGCCACCGCGGCTTTCAGGTCTTCTCGGGTCGCCAGCAGGTCTTCTCGGGTCGCCAGGGGCTCCAAGGCCATGGCCAGCGCATTTGTCTGAGCCTCGCTGAATCCCGCCTCTCGGAGAGCCACTCGTTGAGTTGTCTTCATTTCCTAACGTCACCTCCCGTGTTCACCCTTCGTCACTTCCAGTCTAACCAGCGCCAGTCCCTCCCGCCGCCCGAAACAGGATGATTCTCAGAGGTCGAGGTGTCCAAGCCGCCGGTGGCGGACATGGCTCAACGCGGATCCCGACCCTATTGGACCACGGCGACGTATTCTGTGATCACCTGCTGGCCAGCAGCCTATCGGGGCTCAGCCTACAAGGGGATTGGCAGTTTGAGGAGCTTGGTTTTCTGATGAGAACGGCGAGCACTCGCCCATTGGACCACAAGTTGGTCCTGGGTGAATAGGATCACCTGATGGTCGTTAGATGATTGGAGAAGGTATTCCAGCACCTGCTCCTTGCGTTCGGGGTCGGCATGCACGGTGGGATCGTCAAGTAACACCGGACACGGTTCGTGTCCGTCGGTCAATACCTGAGCGAGAATAATCCGCAACAGTAAGTACACCTGTTCAGCGGTCCCATGAGATAGGAGTGCCGCCTCCCTGATCATGCCATCCATATGTCGCAGTTTCACCTCAAGCGTCTCTGGGTCGACGAATGCGTCCACATAGCGCCCACCTGTGACAAATGGAATCCGCTCCGTCATGAGGGCTTCCAACCTGGGCGCTAGAAGCCGATGGGCGCGCTCAGCAGCTCTTTGCAGGTATTCCCTGGCCGTGTCTAGGGTACTCTGGAGACGCTGCACCTTTGCCAGCTCACTCTTAGCTTTTTCGACAGTTGCCTTGGCCGTGGCCACATCCACGCGGTCTGTGCTTATTTGTTCAAGTTGTCCAGCAGCCCTGCTTGCTTCTTTACGAGCTTCTCGCAATTGACGATCACTCCGTTCTAGGACCACCCGGATGTTGTTTGACCCCAGTAGTTCCCCTTCTAAACCAGCAGACAACTCCTTTGCCTTTCGTCTGAGTTCCCTCGCTTCACGCTTGACGTGGGCGGCGTCGGTCTGCCATTCTTCTACCGAAAGACCCCCTAACGCCTCTTGAAAACGGCCCCACTCCGCAACGTCCTCTTGTCGCTGCTCCGCCAAACCCTCCAGATGACCCAACAGACCAACAGCCACCCTCAAGAGCTCACCCTCATCACCAGAACCATCCCCCCCATACGAGACCACAACACTACGCAACTCCTCAAAAGCCTCCTCCCGCGCAAGACTCCGCCTCGCTTCCTCCTCATCAAACCGCCTACGCCGCCTGGCTAGCTCCGTAGTCTTCGAATGCTGCGCTTCAATTTCCTCTTTACACATAGGCGCCACATCCAAGATGGCTGCCAAAGAATCGGTCTCATCTGCTGCCAACTCAACATCCCGGCGTGCACTCTTTGCCTCCTCCCTCCACTCCTCTATTGATCGACCCGAGAGTGCCTCTTGAAAACGGCCCCACTCCGCAACGTCCTCTTGTCGCTGCTCCGCCAAACCCTCCAGATGACCCAACAGACCAACAGCCACCCTCAAGAGCTCACCCTCATCACCAGAACCATCCCCCCCATACGAGACCACAACACTACGCAACTCCTCAAAAGCCTCCTCCCGCGCAAGACTCCGCCTCGCTTCCTCCTCATCAAACCGCCTACGCCGAAATATCATTTCCTCGGTCACTAGCCTTTCGGCGTCGATTGTCTTCGTTTCTAAGGTTTTACCATGAACCTTGGCGGTCATTTCCTCCACTCTTCTTCTCGCTAGATCCACATATTGTCTAGAGCTTTCAGCTTCAACTCGCCACGCTTCTACCGAGCGATCCCCCAGCGCCTCCTGAAAACGTCCCCACTCCGCAACATCCTGCTGTCGCTCTCGCGCCACCCGCTGAAGATCACTCAATAAATACGTGGACTCACCGAGAACCTGGCCTTCATCACCAGATGCATCTCCCCCGTATAGAGACAAAACCCTCCGCAGCTCTGCAAAAGCATCCACCCGTTCAGCTTTCCGCTTCGCCTCCTCGTCATCGAACCGCCTGCGCCGCGCTACCATCTCCTCAAGCCTGCGCCGTTCGGAGGTTTGCTCACTCCAGGCGCGTTCCCTGTTGTAGAACTCGGCTATCGCGGCATCTGGATCAAGAGGAAGCTCCCACTCGTGAAGGAGACGATGAGCTTCAACCACCCTTGCATCGAAGGTCTCTCGCTCCCGGAGTTGACGCTCCAGAAACTGGAGCGCAACCGGTGCAGCTGATCTCTGCTTAGACGGAACGACTCGAAGAAACCCCAATCCCAGAGCTACTAGGACTCCGGCCGAGATTCCATACAGAAGCTCCGTAGTAACCATCCAGACCCCAGCAGCCGCCACAACACCAAAACCGGTTAACATCGCCACTCTCCAACCCGACAAACCGGTCTCCGTTGGCGCTTGTATGCGACGGGCCTCCACCACTTGAGATTGCAGTTCCTGCTGTGGAGGAGGGTTTTCTCTTAGGGGAATTACCCACCGCTGGACATCGCCTGGACTAGGGCATGGCTTCGGGGGTGAGGCGTCGAGCATGCCGATGCGTTCCTCAAGATTGTCGAGAGGATCGAGGTCCGTGAACCCGGATGTTGGCAGACTGTTACACCGGGCAACGGCTGATGCCATATCGGCAAAACTCATCAGCTCCCGATTGCGTGGGTCCGCATCAAGAAATCGCTGCTCCCATTCTTCCAGACGCTCAACCTTCCGCTCCAATTCCTCCGCCCGCCTCTCCGCCTCCTCCAAGTCCTCCAAATCCTCCACTAACTCCTTCTTCAGGCCCAATTCCTCCAAACGGTCCTCAAGGGCCTCCAACGGATCAAGATCCGTCCCAACAGACTCAGGCGCACTCTGAGCGCGGCGAATAGCAATTACAAGGTCCGCGGTACTGATTTCTTCCAGAGCTCGCGGATTACCATCAACAAACCGACGCTCCCACTCCTGCAGACGTTCAACCTCTCTTGTTAGTTCGTCAGCTTGCTTCTCGGTCTCGTCTAGACCCTCAAACGCCTCAACTAACTCCTGCTGCTGATCCAATTCCCTTAGGCGACCTTCAAGAGCCTCCAACGGATCAAGATCCGTCCCAACAGACTCAGGCGCATTCTGAGCACCACTTATGGCAACCACAAGGTCCGCCGTATTCTCCTCCCCTAGGATCCGCGGATCCCCTTCAGGAAACTGCCGCTCCCAGTCTGTCAGTCTGGTTGCTCTTTCTGTCAGTTGACTTGCCCTTATTTCAGCTTCGTCACTGGCCAACGACGCCTTCAGCGCTGCCTCCCGATCCTCCAGATCCCGAACCCTTCGACGATACCTGTCCACTCGCCTCGCTAATTCCACATATTCTTGGCGGCGTTCCTGTGTTCTGGACAGTTGGCGTTCGGCTCTTTTCACACCATCGATCGCAAGCCGAAGAGGTCTTCTTGAATTCCTGCGATCAAGTCCTACATTCTCAGTTGAAAACTTCCTTATGCGCTCAATAGCTCCCGCCGCCGTGCCACCTGCGCCACCTGCGGCGGCCTGAGCGAGACTCTCTTGTAAGGCATCGCGCTCAGTCTTGCGCTCTCGTCTTCTTAGATCGAGGATCGAAAGTATGTCTGCTTGGCTAACCGACGCTGTTATCGGAAAGGTTGTCCGATCGAGTCCTAGCCACTTAGAACCGTCGGGACTTCCCTGATTCATCAGGTCATCGGTTACTTTCCTTCCACCCACACCTATATCCAGAACCCTGGTACTCGGAACCCTTAGATCGCGATCTATTTCGATAATGCGCCCATCATCCAGCGCTAGCTCCAAGGTGACCTGCCAATGGTCCGGATCGTCCCAAGGCTGGCGGCGTCTCTTGAAGTCTCTCTCTGCGTTGGTTCGACCACTCCCGTGCCTACGTCCGCACAGAGCTACTACTAGGGCAGCATGCCACGTCGATTTGCCAGACTCGTTGGGTCCGTAGACAATGTTGAGAGCCTTACCGAAATTCAAACCCTCGTCGCGCAAGTGCCCGAAGGCCCCAGCGGTAATCTTGCGGAACCACATAGCTCAACCCACGGCTAAGTCGTTGCGGCCCTCAAGAGCACGTAACCCCGTGATAATAACCCTGTGCCGTTCGTCATCATCAAGATCGGCTGCGATCAAGTCGCGGACGAACTCCCCTCGCACTGTGGACTCCTCCTGTATAGCCGCAACATCATACCCGGGATTCAGGCTGCCTGCACGTACCACTAAATCCTGCAGTTGGCCTCGGCGTTGGCTGAGTACGGCAAGGTCAAGTTGTACAGCACTAGCCAATTCCCCATGAAGAGTGACTCTGGCTACCCCTTTAAGAGGCTCCAACGCGGCCTTCATGCGGTCCTGTATTTCTCCGAAATCAACGCATCCGCTCACATCCATTACGAGATCGTGGATCTGCAAGCTTGTAACCCTATGCGAAGTGCGTTGAACCGTGCCCCGAGCGTCAAACGACATCTCAACTGCTCCCCCTCTGCCTTGATCCTTGAATGAAAGCGGGGCGGGAGTTCCAGGGTATGTGTGGGAATCTCCCATGAAAGGACTGTGGTAATGACCGACTATGCAATGAACAAGTCCCGCCGCGGAAATGTCGTCGGCGCGAAACGGTGCATGTCGTATCTTCTCAGGATGGGATTGCGCTACGCTTGCCCAGCCACCAATCTCCGATCCGTGAAACAACCCTAAGTGCAAAGCATCGCCTTCCACCTCAAATCGACTTAGTGGATTCACGGTTTGTGAAGGGTTTCTATGGGCGAAGCCCCACACCCGAACACCGTCAAGGCCATCGTATGGCGTCAGATCACCCGCACCAAATATGTGGACGTTGGGTGACCAGTCTGCCGTCACGTAAATACTTCCTGGTCCATACCAATCGTGATTTCCGGGAGAAATCAAGACCGGAATCGGTGCCACCTCAGCGAAGAGGCGCTGCAACATCTGAACGGTGTCCGGAGTGTAAAGCTCGTGCTCGTAGAGGTCCCCAGCACACATCAGCATATCCACCTCTAAATGACTGGCCAATCGAACAATCCTGCTTAAGGTGTTTTTCAATTCGCCACGCCGCAATTGAGACAAGGTGGGCCCTCTCCCAGTAAACGGGGCATCCAAGTGGAGATCGGAAAAGGCGAGTACCTTCAAGATTTATGCTCTCTTAGATGATCGTGTCTGGTGCAGTTCCCAACCTTAGAGAACAGACGCGACGTATTCTGTGATCTCTTGCTGGAGAGCAACCTTCCGATCCTCCGGTAGGAAGGAAGCGGTGACAGAGTTGCGCGCCAGTTGCGCCAGATCATCGCAGGAGAGATCCAGGGCCGTGGCGATGGCGAGGTAGTTATCCCCGACGTATCCGCCGAAGTAGGCAGGGTCGTCGGAGTTGACGGTGACCAGAACCCCGGCATCCAGCAACTCCTTGAGATTGTGGCAGCGGAGGTCAGGGAACACCTGGAGCTTCTGGTTCGACAGAGGACACATGGTCAGAGGAATCTGCTCTCGGACCAACCGCTCCACCAGAGCGGGATCATCCGCGGCCCGCACTCCATGGTCGATGCGTTCCACTCCCAATACATCGAGAGCTGACCAGATGTATTCCGCCGGGCCCTCCTCGCCGGCGTGGGCCACAGGTCTCAGGCCAGCCTCTACAGCCCGGCGGTAAGCCTCGGCAAACAACTCAGGGGGATTACCCAACTCGCCCGAGTCGAGTCCCACCCCTTGGATGTAAGCAAGGTATGGTCGGGCCTGCTCGAAGACCTCGACAGCCGATTCGGGTGAAAGGTGCCGGAGAAAACAAAGGATCAGGGTCGACGAGACTTCCGCCACTCTTTTCTGTCCTCGTGCGAACCCGCGGATCACCGTCCCGATGTCGATCCCCCGCTCGGTGTGCGTTTGAGGATCGAAGAAGATCTCCGCGTGACGCACCCCGTCCGACGCCGCTTTCGCAAGGTAGGCAGCCATCAATTGGGCGAAGTCGTTCTCTGTTTGCAGCACCGCGGCAGCTTGGTAATAGATGTCGAGAAACGATTGGAGATCGTCGAACTCGTAGGCCGCCGCAACATCCTCGACCGACTGGAACGGCAGTGCCACGCCGTTGCGCTCCCCCATCTCGAACATCATCTCCGGCTCCAGAGTGCCCTCGATATGAATGTGTAACTCGGTCTTCGGTAGGCCCCGGACGAAACTCTCCATGTCTCTGCTCCCTTTCATGGACATAGCTCAATAGGGACGTTGTTACTACGGGTATTTGGAAAAACGAGAGAGCGCACCCAGGCGCTCTCTCGTGAATCCAACTTAGGTGCCTGGGTTACAGGAACATCTCGATCCAATCGCTGGCAAAGTAGACCAGGCTGGCAATGGAGACGACCCACATCAAGACGTGAATCTCGCTTGACTTGCCCTTCACCACCTTGATCAGGGTGTGCGTCACAAACCCGGCGGCAATACCGACGGTGATCGAGAAGGTCAACGGCATGAGGATGATCGCCAACAGTGCCGGCAATCCTTCTTCCAAGTCCGTAAAGTCGATGTGCTTGAGCAGCCCAACCATGAGGAACCCGATCAGGATCAGCACCGGCGCCGTCGCCTGCCCCGGAACAATCCCGGCCAGCGGCGACAGGACGATAGCAATCAAAAAGAGGATTCCCGTGACCACGGACGTGAGCCCGGTCCTTCCTCCTTCTGCTACCCCCGCCGAACTCTCGATGTAGCTGGTGTTCGAGCTAACTCCGGCCACACCGCCGAAAGCGGCACCCAGCGAGTCCACCAACAGGAGGCTCTTGAGACGACCAATCCCGCCGTCCTTCTTGGTCAACCCGGCTTGCTCGACGATGGCAGTGGCTGTGCCCATCGTGTCGAAGAAGTCGGCGAGCATCAGAGTGAAAATCGCCAGGATCGCCGACAGGAAGCCGAGTTCTGCAAACGAGTTGCCCAGGTCGAATCCCCCGAAGGTCTCGAAGTTCACTGATGCCGAGATGGTGTCCGGCACACTGGCGACTCCAGCTATCAGCGCCACGATGGTGGTGGCCACGATGGTGATGATCATCGCACCCCTCACCTTGCGCGCCACAAGAACCACACCGATCAGCACCCCGATCAAGGTCACGCCCTGGCCGGCCTCGGTGGGGAACACGAACTCGACGATCGTGCCCCCTTCTCCGTGAACCAGCCCGCCGTTGACCAAGCCGATGAACAGGATGAATAGGCCAATGCCCACCCCGATGGAGTACTTGAGACTGGTCGGTATCGCTTCCATCACGGCTTCCCGCAGGCCCAGCAAGACGAGTATGGTCACCAACACGCCCTCCCAGACCACGACTCCCATGGCTCCCTCTATCGAGAGGCCTTGGGCCGTCAAACTATAGGCCACGACCGCGTTGAGCCCCAGACCTGCCGCCATGGCGATCGGGTAGTTGGAGAAAACCCCCATGGCGATCGTCATGATTGCGGCTACCAACGCTGTACCAGCCGCTACGGCAGTGGGGTCAAGACCCGCGTCGCCAAGAATCAAGGCGTTCACGAACAGTATGTAGGCCATCACCAAGAATGTGGTGATGCCCGCGCGAACCTCCGTGCCTAACGAGGAGCCCCGCTCTGAAATGCGGAAATAGCTGTCTAAACCTTGCACTATTCCCACCTCCTTCCAAATTTGTTGTCTACTGATAGGACAACTGGCCACTCCTCATGCTATTCCCACAGAGTGGAATTCTGGGGGGCTAACAGTGGTTTTTTTCCGCACCGACCTCTTAGATTTGCCTTCCCTGGTCCCCTAATCAGCTTTTCGAGGCCAATACCCACACGCGCCACAGGGTTCGGGCCGCCGCGACAGATCAGGTCCCGCGACCGCCTCTCCAACTCTCGCGCCGTCGAGACAAACCCAGCCGGCTACGTTTCGATAACGCAGATCACCTCGCCGGTGACCACCTCGGCATCTTCTTCCACCAGGATCTCAATGATCGTTCCAGCCACAGGAGAAGGCACCTCCGTCTCAACTTTGTCGGTTTCCACCAGGGCCAGTTCGGTGTCCTCATCCACCTCGTCACCCACCTCGACCATCCACTGGAGAAGTACCACCTCGTCGACCGTCTCGCCCAGCCTGGGCATCTTCACCTCAAAAGGCATTGGTTGGCACCTCCTTCTAAACGGGCGCGTAGATGTTGCGGAACATGGCGTCGACACCAGCCGGAGGACTGGCTTTCACCGTCTCCATCGCCGCCTCGATGCGGGCTGCGACTTGCCGGTCCACCTCGTCGGCCTGTCCCTCGGCCAGCAAACCTTCGGATTCCAGTCTGGCCCGGAAGGTGTTAATAGGATCCCGCTGGAACCATCGCTCGAATTCTCCTTCCGGCCGATACTCGGCCTTGTCGGCGCGGGAATGGCCGGCGTAACGGTAGGTCTTCATCTCCAACAGAGTCGGGCCCTCCCCCGAACGTGCTCTGTCCAGAGCTTCGCTCACCGCCTTTACCGTGGCATCCGGATCCTGTCCGTCCACCATGATCCCCGGAATCCCGTAGGAGACCGCCCGGTCGGCCAGATCCTCTATGGGCGTAGTCAGGTTGATCCGGCTGTATTCGCCGTACTGGTTGTTCTCACAAACGAACACCACCGGCAGTTTCCAGATCGCCGCCAGGTTGAGACCCTCGTGGAAAGCGCCGATGTTGGATGCGCCGTCCCCGAACACCCCGATCGCCGCGTCGTCGGTTCCCTTCACCTGGGCGGTCAACGCCGCGCCGGCAGCCACCGGAATCCCGGCGCCGATGATGGCAAAAGTGGGCAGCAGGCCCAGTTCCTTATCAACCAGGTGCATGGAGCCGGCGATGCCCCCAATGCATCCCATTTCCCGGCCCATGATCTCCCCGAGGATCGATTCGGGGGTCATTCCCAGGGCCAACCCCATTCCATGTCCCCGATAGGTGCAGGTGACCGTATCAGTCGGGCGGGCCACCGCGGCGATACCCACCGCCACCGCTTCCTGTCCCTGGGCGGTATGGGTGGTGCCATGCACCACTCCCTCGGCAAAGAGACCCTGTACCCGATCCTCGAAAGCACGGATTTCCACCATCCGCTCGTACCGCGCCACGCGGTCGGCGGCCAGAGCCAAGCGGCGTTCCATTTTCGTTCTGTCGCCCATCAGACGCGGCTCCCTTCTCCCACCCACCAGGGCTCCGGCACCCGGCCGGTGGCCATCAGTTGATCTATCTGGTCCGTTACATACTCTTTGTTCGGCATGTATCGCAACTCCAACTCCCGCCCGAACGGCACGGGGACATCGGGGCATGTAACTCGTAGGACCGGCGCCTTCAGTTCACCGAATAGGCGGGAACCGACATAGGCGGAGATCTCAGTCCCCCAACCGGAGGTGTAAGGGCTCTCCTCCACGATTACCAGCCGACCGGTCCGCCGCACCGCCGAGACAACCGCGTCACGATCCCATGGGATGAGGGTTTGGAGGTCGATGACTTCCGCCGACCAGTTGTCCGAAGACTTGGCGGCGGCCATGGCCACCCGCAACATCGCTCCGGCGGTAACGATGGTGACATCGTCGCCTTCCCGGACCCGGGCGATCTCTCCCAGCGGAATAATCCCCTCTTCTCCCCTGGTCACCGGACCGCGGCCGCCGTACAGTGCCCGCGGTTCCAAAACGACCACCGGATTGGGATCGCGGATCGCCGACCGCATCAGCCCGTAGGCAGATTGGGGTCCGGAGGCAACGGCCATCTTCAGGCCGGGGGCATTGTTCAACCAGTTCTCAAACGTCTGGGAGTGTTGGCATCCAAACCCCAACCCGGCGCCGACCGAAGCCCGAACCACCATCGGACATGTGAATACCCCGTTGGAGAGGAAATGGAATTTGGCTGCTTCTGTCACCACCTGGTCGAGCGCCACTCCCAAGAATTCGATGAACATGATCTCGGCCACCGGGCGCAGTCCCGAAGCGGCGGCGCCAACCGCCATGCCGAGAAATCCCATTTCCGATATCGGAGTGTCTCTCACCCGCAGCGGTCCGAACTCCTCCAGCAGTCCGTCCGAGGTCTTGAAAGGTCCCCCGGCAGCCGCCACGTCCTCCCCGAATACCACCACCGTGGGGTCTTGGCGCATCTCATCGCCAAGGGCGGCCGCCACCGCCTGGTTCATCCGCATTCGGGCCATTACCACAACTCCTCCAGCATCTTGACTCCTGCTTCCACCAGGATCGCCTCCGTTTCGGGGGCCACCTGCTCGATCAAACCGTAACTATGGTGGGCGTAGTCCACCTCGTAACCACCATGAGGGTACTCAGCGGCACTGGGCAGGTAGGAAATGACCCCGTTGGAGTATCCCGAGAAGATGGTGTTGGCTCGGTCGGTGGGAGACCGATCCCTGATGGCCAAAGCGATCTCGGCAAAAGCCTCTCCGGGGATGGCCACGATGGCGGTTTCCCCAATCCGGATGGCTTGTATGAAGGCTGGAACCCGGTCGTAGGGGGCTTCCTCCAACTGGGCGATCGCCGCCTCCGCCCAACTGATGTGGTACTGGATGGGGTTGAGTTCCTCGGGTCCGGCGCCAGCCTCCTTGGCTTCCTCCAAGTTGCCCTGGTAATGGTCCAGTTCAGCCTGAACTTCGGCGATGGTGGGTACCCGCTTGAGAGGCAGGTCGACCATGGTTGATGCGACAGCCAGTTCCTGAGGCGGCTGGTTGTCGGCCCTCACCACCCGATAGAGCACAATGGGGGTAACCGAACCGTAAGCGTGGCGCTCGATTTCAGTCTCGAACGTCTCGATGTTGCCCATCGCACGGAGTGCTTCTGCCGCCAGTTTCTCGCCGAACTCCACCTCTGCCCCGGTGTCGGGGATGAAGGCCTGCAGGGGAAGGACGTTGCCACCTGCGCCTTGCAAAAACACACACATCGCCCCGGTTGCCTCTTCCACGGCGTCTCTCAAAGGCCAGGGAAAGTCGGGATTGATGGCCGGATCCTCGGGTCCCACCACCACCGGGTGGCAGCCGAAACTAACCACTACTGCCAAGGGTGTGCCGTCCTCGCGGTCGACCCTGATAACACCCGCATCGCGATCGATGGGACCGTCGGGGTTCCAGCCCAGAATGGTATTGAGAGACCCCGCCGTTCCCTCAACACCTTGAACCCGTTCCCTGCGGTTCACCGACAGTCCCTGTACCTCCGTGCTGGTCGACCCCACCCTTACCGGCACCGTGTTCTCCGCCGCGATCAGGGCCGCCGAGACCAACTGGTGTGGAAGTATCTCCGCATACGCCCGCTCCGACGGCCTGATCTCGTCGAGCCGACCCCCCAGTTTCACCCGTCCCGGCGTGTGAGGCCCGGCATGGGTGTGGCTTACATTCAGCAGCACCGATTCAGGACGGGTGCCGATGGCCTCAGCTATCTGCTCCCTGATCATGGTGGCGTAATCGGGATTCAGAATGGCCACGTCAATTCCCAGTATCGCCACCCGCTCGGTTTCGGACTCCAGGACCAGAGCCGTGGCGGTCAGCGGCGCCCGAACTTCTATGGCGGGACGCCACCGTCGAACGTAACCGACCAGATCGGCTGGCACGGGCGGGGTTATGTCGGTGCGGCCCACCCCACCGCACAAACTCGTGTTGTTAGCAGTAATGGCGCTCTCCTTGGTTGTCCTCTGATAGCAAATCCATTTTGTCCCGACTATAGGGAAGCAATCTTCAGGCCGGACCTCGCCTGCCGATGTTTTTTGGGAATGCCTGCGGTCGGTCAGTAGAAGAGCAACCCGCCGCTGACATTGATGGTGGCAGCCGATATGTAGCTTGCGTGGGTGGAGAGCAGAAACACCGCCACTTGGGCGATCTCTTCCGGTCTGGCCAGCCTTCCCATCGGACAGGAGGCGGCGATCGCATCGAGGTCTTCGGGGGTCAGGCCGACGCCCAGCATGGGGGTGTCAACCACCCCGGGCGCGATGGAGTTCACCATTATCCCATGGGGAGCGTAAGCGGTGGAGAGCCCTCGGCACATGGAGACGATGCCTCCCTTCGACGCGGAATAGGCCACCGCCCCATGGCTTCCGCCCGTCCACCACCCTTGCGAACTGAGGGTGATCATGCGCCCACCCCCGCCGCGGGCCTTCAGCGTCTCGCCAACTGCCTGATTCATGAAGAAGGAAGCCTTCAGGTTCACGTTGTGCTGGACATCCCATTCCTGGCGGGTCACCTCCGCGGGGCTTGATCGGCGCACCAAGACCCCCGCGCAGTGGACCAGACCCCACAGGTCACCGAACTCTTCCAGCACCGCCTCGACCACCGTCTGCGGGGCATCGGCGCCGGTGAGATCAATCTCCACACCCAGGTGACGATCGGGACCCTTCCATTCCTGCATTTCCTCCCGCAAAGAGGGACCGTTCAAGTCCACGCCACACACCCGCGCCCCACAGGCTGCAGCCAATCGGGCGGTAGCCCGACCGATTCCACTGGCGGCGCCGGTAACGATCACACCCCGGCCGCTCAACCCCGCCCCTAGAGATAGATGGTCGTCTGTCATGGTCTCACCAGGGTAGGGTGAGCAAAGCCTCTGGAGATCACTTCCGGTAGGGTAAATCTGGCTGCCAATCGGTCACCGACTATGAAATCCCAGTCCTCCAATTCCCATGAGAGCCACCCGTCCAGACTGGCGCTTGTCCCAGACCTGTTGTGGAACCCGCCGGATCAGGACAGCCAATCCGGGAAGGCGTTGCTGATCTCGGGAGGGCAGATCGATGGAATCACTGATGCCAAGGCTCTCCCTGGTGATGTGGACCGGATGACCTTTCCCGGTTGCACCCTGCTCCCTGGATTGATTGATGCTCATACCCACCTGGCCTCGTGGATGATCCCGGCTCTCCTGGCTGCGGGGGTGACCACCGTGCGGGATATCGGCAACGATCTCGACTGGATCCTGGGGCTGCGCCGGCGACTGGACGCCGACCCCCGGCCGACTCCCCGGATTCGGTGCTGCGGGCCGGTCTTGGACGGGGAGCACGTCAACTGGCCTTTGCTGGGAGAACCCCACGCCACCGCGGAGGCTGTGGATGCGAAGATAGATCTACTGGCTGCTGCCGGGGTTGACGAGATCAAGCTCTACGTTCACCTGAACCTGGAACAGGTGAGAGCGGCGGCAACGGCCGGTAGGCGAAATCATGTGCCGGTGGTGGCTCACCTGGGTGGGGTGAACGCCTTGGAAGCGGCCCGGGCAGGCGTCGCCGAACTGCAACACTTGAGCGGGATCATCGATCCTTTCGACGGCGCCCACCTAGTCGACCTCGAAGTTGCGGCGAAGACCCTGACGGCAGCCGACACCGCTCTGTGCCCCACTGTGGTGGTATGGGATCGCCTGGCTCGCCTCAGCCATTTCGTCTCCAGGCCCGACCCGAGGCTTCGTTGGGTGCCAGACGAGGTCAGGCAAGCCTGGGACGCCTTCCCCCATCGCCATGATCCGGAGGGCTCCCGGGGACGCATGGCAGCCATCGAAGAGATAGAGAGGGTAATTCCCGTCTTCTACAGAGCTGGTGTCTCGATCATCGTCGGCACGGACGCGCCTTGGCCATACCTAATCCCTGGCTTCAGCTTCCACGACGAACTGGTGATTTTGCATCGTGCGGGACTCACCCCCGCCCAGGTACTGACCGCCGCTACCCGAGAAGCGAGCCTGAGACTGGGCGTTGACCATCTCACCGGGACCCTCGAAGAAGGCAAGGCGGCCGATCTGCTGATAGCGGCGGGAAACCCCCTCTCGGAGATAGAAGACATCCGGCGGGTGCGGGAGGTCTTCCGAGGGGGGCAACGGGTTGATGTGGCCCGATTGGAACCTGGAGAATTCCACCCCGGCGACCCTGTAAACGCAAGCCTGCTCGCATACGCCGAAGGGATCTCCCGGCCGAAATAATGCCGCCGAGGGCGCCCCTTCCCGCATAGGCGTGGTTAGGATAATTTTGAGCGGAAGGACCGGTTTGTATACCAACATACAAGTGGGTTCGCTCCGGTTGGCGAAGACATCAATCGCCACCATGACGTTGCAAGAAAGAAGGACCCAGAATGCCACGCAAACTGATAGTCGGAATCGCAGTCATTGCCTTATTGTTGGCAGCCTGCGGAGACGACGAGGAACAGGCTCCAGCCACCACCGCGGCCCCGGCGACCACGGCCGCCGCGGTGGAAGAAGCACCGGAGGAAGTCGCAGAGGAAGAGGAGCCTGAAGAGTCCAGCGGTGCTTACGACGCTGTGATCCGCCCGGCTGAGCAGCGTTGGAAGATCGGGTATGGCGATGGCCTTTCCGGTATTCCGTTCACCGACAGCGTGACCGACAACATCAACGCCATCGCCGAAGAGATGGGCGTGGACATTGTCTACTGCGATAACGCCTACGACCAGGAAAAGACCGTGGAGTGCTCCAACCTGCTGGTCACCCAGGAAGTTGACGGAGTGATCTTCGCCAACTGGATCGCCGGTACCGAAGAACTGATCGCCGGTATCTTCCACGATGCTGGTATCCCGTGCGTCTCCTACGACGGACCCCACCCCGGATGCGTGGCGTTCGGCCCCGACAACTATGAGGCCGGCGTGGCCGCCGGTCAATACCTGGCCGCCTTCGCCCAAGAACAGGGTTGGGCACCAGAGGACACCGAACTGTTGTTGGTCTGGACACCGGACGTGCCCGTCCACAAGGCACGCGCCGACGGCGCCACCGACGGCGTGCGGGAATCGTTCGCCATTCCCGACGAGAACATCCACGACATCCCCACCGAGGGACTGACCGACACGCTGCCCAACGTCACCACCTGGGCCACCGCCAACCCCAACGCCAAGCACGTGCTCTGCTTCGGACACAGCGACCAACCCGGCGTGGACTGCGCGCTCGCCCTGGAACAGAGCGGCTACCTGGGACACGCCGCCGCCGTCGGCACCGGAGCCTCCACCGAGGCATTGGTGGACCTGCGTCAGCGCTCCGATGAAGAATCGGTGTTCAAAGCCACCATCTCCTACTTCCCCGAGCGCTACGGCACCTACCTGGTCCCCGCCATCGTGGACCTGATCGAAGGAAACACCGTTCCCGAACGGCTCATTCCTTCCGTTTTCCCGGTAACCCGAGACAACGTCTTCGACCTTTACCCGGGGTAGAGATAACTAGCAAGTAATGGAGGTGCCCGGCGTCCCCGCCATGGGAAGGACCCCGGGCACCTCCCCCAAGATTTAGTGGTGAAGAGATATGGATAAAGACAGTCAACAACCGTTGATGGCGATGTCGAATGTCTCAAAGGCGTTCGGACAGGTTCAGGCTCTGGTCGACGTGAGCTTGAACCTATACCCCGGAGAGGTGGTGGGTCTGCTGGGCGACAACGGCGCCGGAAAGTCCACGCTGATCAAGATCCTGTCTGGCAACTACCATGCCGACCAGGGAACATTCGAACACCAGGGCCGGTCGGTCACCATCAATCACCCCGCTGACGCCCAGGCACTGGGAATAGCCACCGTCTATCAGGATCTGGCGCTGGTGGAGACCCGGTCGGTTGCCCACAACATCTACCTGGGACGCGAGCCTCGCCGTTTCGGGTGGTTCATGGACCGCCGCAAGATGGAAAAGGACGCCACGGTGATGCTGGATAGTCTGAACATCCGGTTGCCGTCCCAGAAAGTCGACGTGGAGTTGCTGTCAGGAGGACAGCGTCAGGCTGTTGCCCTGTCACGGGCCATAGCAATGGGGGGGAGCATCCTGCTGCTCGACGAGCCCACCGCCGCCTTGGGGGTTGAACAGACTCAGCAAGTGCACCACCTGATCACCGGCATGCGCCGACAGGACAAGGCAGTGGTGGTGATAACCCACGACCTCAGTGACATTCTCGACATAACCGATCGAATCGCGGTGCTAAGACAGGGCAAGCTTTGGGCCTACGTCCCCTCCTCGGAGACCACCACCAACCAGATCATCGGATGGATAACCGGTGTTGCCCCACCGCAGATCCAGAATGGAGCCGGCCAATGATCTCGGCTTTCAAGAGGCAGGACAACTGGACCCTGATCGGTCTGTTCGTCACCCTTCTGTTGATGATCGCTCTGTTCAGTTGGCAGACCGAATTCTTCTTCTCCACCCGCAACTTCATCAACATCGGACAGGCCATCTCCATCCGGGGCTTGATCGCCATCGGCCTGACCGTGGTGATGATTGCGGGGGGACTTGACCTGTCCATGGCGGCGGTGGCGGCGGTGGCGGGCATGGTCACCGCCAGTCTGATCACGTTGGAGGTCAACAGCGTCCTGGTGGGAGTGTTCGGCATCGCAGCCGCGGGAGTGCTGGGTGCATTCAACGCCCTGCTGGTGGTCAAGTTCCGTATCAACCCGATCATCGCCACCCTGGGAACCCTGCTCTTCTATCGAGGGTTGGCGTTCGTGTCCACCGGCGGTGACAACATCGTGGTCGGGGTCAACGCCTGGAGCGAACTGGGAAGAGGATCGTGGCTGGGCGCTCCGATCACCGTCTGGTTGTTCCTGGCGGTGGTGGTGATGGGAATGTGCTTCATGCGCTTCACCGTGGCCGGAAATCACCTCTATGCCATCGGCGGCAACAGCGAGGCATGCCGCAACGTCGGCATCAGGGTCGACCGCCTGCGGGGATGGACGTATGTGGCCCAAGCCTGTCTGGCGGGACTGGCCGGCCTGATGCTCACCTCCCAGAGTGGCACGGCGCTGCCCAGCGCTCTGAACGGAGCGGAGTTGGACATCATTGCCGCAGTGTTGTTGGGCGGCATTGCCCTGAGCGGAGGACGCGGAGGGTTGCTGGGAACCCTGCTGGGACTGTTGATAATCGGCGTCGTCCAGAACGGCTTGATTCACCTGAACGTGCAGATCTATTGGCAGTCGGTGGTACGAGGCGCCATCCTGATTATCGCCGTAACGCTCGACAGCCTCCGGCGGGGAGGGGGCTACCGCTAACCCGGCCTCGCAAAGAACCGATCGGCCACAACTCGAACATTTGTCAGGGGATGGCTCCCGGCGTCACCGGCGAGCCATCCCCTTTGTTTGGATAAGAGCCTGTGGAAGGTTCCCCCTACAGGTTGTCGTAGATCGCCGTCTCGAAGTCCATGAAACCGCCGACCGAAGTCCCATCGGCGAACGGGAAGATCTGGGTGGCCCAGAAACCGCCCACTCCGTTCTGCCGGTCGATCCAGTAGTAGAGGTTGGCCAGACCCGCCCAGGCCAAGGCTCCTGCAGGGCGACCCGTAGGAGCGTCCTCATCGTTGATCATGAAGGTCAACGCCCACGATTTGGGCATGCCGGGGAAGAACTCGGCGTAGTTGGAGAGGAACGGATCCACTCCGGGAAGACCCTTGATCTTCATCTCTCCCAACCCGTTACGGGCCGCCATCTCCACGGTCTCCTTGCCGATAACCTGCCCGCCGGGACCCATGCCATCGTTCAGCCACATACGTATGAACTTCATGTAGTCCTCGACTGTGGAGTACAAGCCATGACCGGCCATGTGCACCTCGGGATCCGGCGGCAATTCGAAGTCAAGAGGCGTCAACTCGCCGTCGTCGCCACGGTGATGTATCAACGCCATCCGACTCCGCATTTCCTCGCTCAAGTCGAAGGACGTGGAATTCATCCCCAGGGGTTCGAATATCCGCTCCTGCATCACCTCACCCAGGCGCTTGCCGGTGACGCCCTCGACCACCTGGCCGGCCCAGTCGATATTGGTTCCGTACTCCCACTCTTCTCCCGGATCAAAGAGCAGGGGCGTCATGAGGGATTCCTTCGAAGAGGTGACCGGGCTGACCTGACCGTGGTCCTGGGCCAGCCGGTTGTAGGTCTCATTGAAGAAGAAATAGGACAGACCGGCCGTGTGGAGAAGCAGCATCCTGGTTGTGATATCTCGCTTCGGCGGACGCAGCATCGGGTCCCCATTGCCGTCGAACCCGTCCAGGACCTGCAGTTCCCCGATGTCAGGGGTGTAGTTCTTCGCCGGTGCGTCCAGGTCGAGACTGCCCTCCTCCACCAACTGCAGGCAGGCCGTGCCGGCGATGGCCTTGGTCGTCGAGAAGATCGCGCATATGGTGTCGGTGGTCATCGCCGTCCCGTTTCCAAGGGATCGGACCCCTCGGGCGCCCTCGTAAATGTTGCCATCGCGGTTGGTTGCCAAGGCCACCACGCCGGGGACCCGGGGACTTCCCGATGTCACCCCATCGAGGACGGCGTCAGCCGCTGCGGTCAAGTTGCTCATAAAGGCTCCTTTCAGCCACTACTCCGGAATGCTAAGAGGTGGCTTGGCCTCAAGCCCCGCCACGGATGGACAACTTTGGTCCCGGCCCTAAACTGGACTGGGATCACAGCCCCAAGCCGGAGGATCGCTTTGTCACCCACAGTTGCTCGAGTCGCATCCAGTAGCCATACCCTGGCCGAATTGGAGAGGCTCGGGACCGCACAGAACCGGAAGGTCTATCCCCGCCATGGCGTCAAGGGGCCGTTGTTCGGAGTGAGCTACGCCAATCTGCGGAAGCTCGCCAAGCGTCTGGGGCCCGATCATCGGCTGGCTCAGGAACTGTGGTCTTCGGGCAACCACGACGCCCGTGTTCTGGCCACCATGATCGATGACCCGGCGCTTGTCCCGGCCCGCATCTTTCGCCAAAGGATCAGGGATGTGGACAGTTACGTTCTGGCCGATGCCTTGGCGTCACTGGTGGGTCGATCTTCCCTTAGGGACAAGATGGCGGGAGAGTGGACAGCCGAGCCCGAGGACGAATGGGCAGGCGCCGCAGGGTGGTCGCTGGTGGCTGCCCAGGCCCTGGATACTGAGGCCGATTTGCCCGATGGCTACTTCTCGGATCGGCTGGCGTTCATAGACGAGCACATTGCCACTGCGGCCAACCGGGTTCGGCACTCCATGAACGGGGCCCTGATCGCCATCGGCTGTCGGAGCCGGAGTCTGCGTCAGGCAGCGGAACAGGTGGCCAGACGTATCGGGAAGGTCAAAGTGGACCATGGGCAGACCTCCTGCAAGACCCCCGACGCCATTCCCTACCTGGCCAGGGCCTGGGCCCGCAAGGCGTCCCGGTAACGCCACCGGAAAGGGACAGCCTCGGGGTCAATCCCGCCTTTTCCGTCCCCCTGTGGGTATTTTCAGGAGGAGCGAGGCTGTTGGGAATTGCGATCTGTGCTTATCTCCTCTAACACACCCCTGAGGTGCTCCATTCTTGTTGCGTTGATGCTGCTTGCATTGGCCGCTGGCGCCTCGTGCTCGCCCGGTACGGAAGAACCAGTGGAGGAGGAGTCGACCACCACCGAGGCAGGGTCTACCACTGGCGCCACCGCTCCAGGGACAACCTCCCCACCCGAGTCCACCGCTACAACAGTCTCCCCGACGACGACTACCACCTCTGCCACTAACACAACCACCCTGACATCCACAGAATCCGTCTTGTCTTATCAACGAGACCTTTTGACCGCCGAGGCGGCGGTAAGCGAACTGGTGGGGCAGGTCCGTTCCATCAACGACCAGTGGGACAACCGTTCTGGAAATAGTGTTGCATACTCGGATGTCGAAGCCACGCTGGAGGATGCCGTGCAACGCGCCCAGGACTTGGCTGAGACCTTCCAGGCAATTGAGGCGCCGCCGGAGATAGACGTGTCCGAAGCTCATCAATTTGCTGGGAGGGCGGTCGCCAGGATGCCCGACCTGATCTCCGAAATGCTTGCTGGACTACGGTCGTCGGACACCGGCCAGGCTCGCCAGGCTGCCCTGGCGAAGCTGTTGGCAGCGTTCGACATCTTCAAGGAGGCGTTGAAGAGCATTGCAGCATAGCCGTTGCCGCCCTCGTCCCTTCCCCCGTTCACTAGGCCTGGCATCTGCCCTATGTGCGTTCCTCCTGGGAGCAACCTCATGCGCCCTGTTCGAACCCGAGGAGTCTCTCTCCCCCACCCCCACCATCACTGCCCCGGTCCCCGACACTGCTGCCGAACCTGTAATCACCAGCACTACTTCACTCACCACAAGCACCACTCAGGCACCCACCACAATCACCTCCGCGGTCCCTGAGACCACCTCAACGACCTCCCCCATCCAAGTGGTACTCGATTACCTGGAGCAACTGCTGGGCACCAGGTCTGCCATAGCCCGGTTGATGGCAAACGTCGAGCAGATCAATGACGACTGGGACAACCGTTCCCAAACAGGAGTCTCCTTCTCGGAAACCGAACTCGCCTTGGAGGCGGCGGTGCAGAGTGCTCAGACCCTGCAGGATGATTTCGTTGTGATACAGGCGCCTTCCGAATTGGGCCTCCGGGATGAGCACCGTGTCGCCGGTTCGGCGGTGGGAATTCTGACAGCCGCTCCCCAAGAGATGCTTGACGGGTTGCGTTCGCCGGACACCGGCCAGGCTCGTAGGGCGGCACTGCTGGGGGCTCTGACGGCGTTCGACCTCTTTGCAGAAGTGGCGGCTCGCGTGGCTGCGATCATCGGCGAGGAAGGAATCGAGATGCTCGAAGCCAGCACAACCGATGAATCCGCTGGCAGAACCGACACTCCCGCTCCTACTACAACCAGCCCGGAGTCCACCACAACCAGCCCGGAGTCCACCACAACCACCATCGGCGAAGCTCCTCCAGATCCCGGGAACTCCAGGAACTGCAGTGACTTTTCCACTCAAGAGGAAGCACAAGAGTGGTATGACACCTACTTCCCCTTCTATGGCGACGTGGCGCAGTTGGACACCAACGAAAACAAATTGGCCTGCGAGTTCCTGCCCTGACACCGCGGAACCCTTCGTCGTCACGCACTTGTCCCCAATAAGGTGATGGCGCCCCCCTTTACAGCATCGGGAGGCCTCACCCTCGTTCCAGCCCCTATGCGAGGCTGCATTCGATTTCCTCACCCCAGCCTTTTGATCTACCTGAGTCATTCGTTGAGAAGGACGACTTAGCCGTGGGGTGTTGGAATCCGGTTGGGCATCACCTCACGCAGGCTACGTCCGGTTGGTGTTATTACCTCGCTTGAAGTCGGTCTCCGGGTATATTCGTCACTGATGGAACCAACTTACGAATATGCGGGAAGGCCCCGCCTGATAGGGCGTTTCGAGCTTTTCCTCCCCCACGAGACTCTTGCCGATCATGCGTAAAGCTGCAGTCTTGCTCCTAACCCTCTCCCTGGGTTTTCTGGGCGGATCTTCGTGCTTGCTTGATCCCGTCGAAGCCCCGCCTTCCAGTTCCACCACCGGCGCGTCGGTCGAAACCACTGCACCCACCACCACTACTGCTCCTCTCGCCACGACCACCACCACCCAACCGCCCATGACCACCACCCAACCTGCCACGACCACCACCACCCAACCGCCCGCCACTCCCTCGACATTTCCGGTCGAAGTAGTTCAGGATTACCTCAAACAACTGCTCACCGCGGAGGTGGGCGTCAGTGATTTGGTGAATGAGATAATTGGAATAAGCAACGATTGGGACAACCGCTCCGAGACCGATGTCACTTACGGCGCCACTGAAGAGGCAATGGAAGCAGCAGTGGAGAGGATGCAGGCGGCTCTAGTTGACTTCGACCTGATTTCAGCGCCGCCGACCGGTGATTTCCCTCCAAAGCACCTGACTGTCGTCTCGGCCGCCGGCCAGGTCGCGGAGTCTGCCGCTGAGATGTTGGCCGGGTTGCAATCGGCTGACACCGGAGAACAGCGTCAAGCGGCGCAGGTGGGGCTCAACGCCGCGTACGGGGTCTTCATCGAAGGCATCGACGCGATCATCGCCGAGTACATCGGAGATGACGAGATAACGGCCCTCATCGTCAGTCGGAACCTGACAGCCCCGGCCCCCGCCGACCCGGAGGAAACTGCTTCCGAAGAGACCACTTCCGAGGAAACCACTTCCGAGGAGACCACTTCCGAGGAACCGACCACAACCACCACGGAGCCGAGCGGCTAGAACGATTCGGCCTCCCGGAGTTCTCAGGCCGGACCGAATCGCGTCAGTGCAGCGGCGGACGGGTCCAAGAGCACCGTGACCCGTGGATGGAGTTGGACCGCCGATGCGGGGATGTCAGAAGTGACCGGGCCCTGTAGGGCTGCACGGACAGCTCTGGCTTTGCTCGATCCGGTGGCCAGGACCACCAGATGCCCCGCCTGTCTGATGGTGGCCAATCCCTGGGTGATTGCCAGGAAGGGCACATCTTCGGGACCGGGAAAGTACCGGGCATTGTCGGCTCTGGTGACCTCGGCCAACTCCACCACTCTCGTTCGAGACTCGAGGCAAGAACCGGGCTCGTTGAATGCCAGATGGCCGTTGCGCCCGATTCCGAGAATCTGCAGTCCCACTTCGGAGCGGCATACCAGGTCCTCGTAACGCGAACACTCCTCTGCCAAGTCACCGGCATCGCCGTCGGGGGCGTGGAGACGATGGGGATCGAGATCGACATGCCGTGCCAGCCGCGTCATAACGACATTGGCGTATCTCTGGGGATGCGAGCGCCCCAGCCCCACGTAATCGTCCAATAAGAAGATCCGCGCACCGCCAAAATCCAACCAGCCCTTCCGGGATCGCAGGACCAGATTCCGGTAGAGATCTGCAACCGATCCCCCCGTGGCCAAACCCAGTCTCGGCTCCCCCGTGGTGCTCATGTAGGCCTGCACCAAATCGGCCGCGGTGCGCGCCAATGTGAAGACATCCCGTTCCACTATCACCTCCAAATGGGACGACGGCTTTGAGAGGGGTTTTCCGACCATGGATGCAGGCGAACCAATCGGTATCAGGACCGTGGTCAGCCAGCTTTTGCCCCGGTTATGAAGGCCACCAAGTCATCCTTGCTCACCTGGTCCAGTTCAACCTCGGCAGCCTTACGGCCCTGGCGCAGGATTACGGCGTTATCACTGACCGCGGTGACGCGGTCCATGTTGTGAGTGATCAACAGCACAGCCACACCAGCGTCCCGGAGCGAGAGAATCAGGTCCATGACCCTTTGCGCCTGCTCCACCCCCAGAGCCGCCGCAGGTTCGTCCAGGAGCACGATCCGCTGTCCCCATGCCACCGCCCGGCCGATTGCTATGGCTTGGCGCTGACCTCCAGAAAGCAGGCCAACCGGTCTCCGCAGCGAGGGAATGACTATGCCGAGCTTCGCCAGCGTGGACTCGCATTCTCTGAGCATGCGCCTCTTGTTCAATAACCCGATCCGGGCTCCGAACCCGCCGCCCCGGGTGCGCTCCCGGTTCAAGAACAGGTTCTCGGCCACATTGAGCGTGTCGATGAGTGAGAGGTTCTGGTGAACAGTCTCCACCCCCAGGGAACGGGCCACATCGGGAGTTGCGATCCGATGGACGGTTCCGTCGACACTGATGGTTCCGGAGTCGGGTTGGTAGACACCCGCGATGCATTTGACCAGGGTGGATTTCCCGGCCCCGTTGTCTCCCAACAGCGCCGTGACCCGGCCAGGGTGAATATCCAGGGAGACGTCGTCCAACGCTTGCACCGCGCGAAAGGACTTGGAGATGTTGCGAACCGAAAGTGCCGGGGCGGTCACGCCCCACCCCAGGCAACCGGAACGCCTTCCACATTCCAGATCCCGGTCACCACCGGCCTCCCGGTGCTGACGCCGGCCACCCCCACCACCATGGAACGGGTGACGAAGGCCTGGATGCGGAATCCGGCGATCACCGTGTCGCCCTCTTGCAGGCGACGACTCTCCGGGTGCAGCCGCGCGTAATAGTCGATGCCGGCCGGATCCGGCATGTCGATCGGCACGGTGTCTGCGGCGACGTCTTCCGGACCGGAGGCTACGACCACCGTGGTTGGATATGGTTCGAAGACCGGGTCCACGTAGAAACCTCCACCGAAACAAAGGGGGACTCCTTGGTGGAGATGGGCCACCTCCGTCAGGTAAAGCACCGCCGGCTGTTCGGGAAGTTCCTCCACCGCATGCAGGGGGGTGGTGCCGGTGAGGCCGTGCCCGGGCTCCACCTGGGTGGCCCCCACTCCGGCCAGCATGTCCAAAACTTCGGTGGAAGTGGTGCCGGGAGCGTTCACTTGGATGGGGAAGCCGGAGCCCAAGTGACTAAGGGAGACCTCTACCCCACGGGCCAGAGTTTCGACATTGGGAGTGGGCCCTACCTTGCGGGTTGCGCCATCGTAAAGAAGAGCCGGGAAAGTGGTGAGCCCGGCAAAACGCAATCCCTCGAGACCGTTGACAAGGTCGATCGCGTCCTTCAGTTCGTCCAGTTGGAACCCACCCTCATGGCCCGGATAGAAGACATCGCCGTGGTCCCAGATGCGAAGCAGAACCTGTTGCGTCCGTCCCGCAACAGTGACTGCCTTCGAAGCCTCGATCGCCTTGTTCCGGGAGAATATGGTCCAGTATTCCGGCGCCAGTAGCGCGGCTTCATAGGCTTCAGCACGGGGTATCTGCACCAGATGCCCTAGGTTGCCCACCTTGTGACCATTGGCCGAGATGGGTCGGGCGCATCCCATGTCGACTGCCACGTAGCCGTCCGCCCCTCCCCTGGTTATCGCCGCCAGCGCTCCCGGAGCGCGCCCCACCTGCTTGCTCATGGCATACACCGTCAGATCGCGACGATGAGCCTCGGCTGCCATGTGGCGGGTGTTTGCCTCCACAGCATCCAGGTCCAGAACATAACTGTTGGCCGGGATCAGGTTCTCCTGGTGTAGTTGCACCGCCGCCTCCAGAAAAGGCCGGTTTCTGGTTTTCAAGGATCTAAGGAACATCGTCACCCACGCTTTCGGACGGTGCTCTCATGCTGAGGGCCACCGCCACAATGATGATGAAGCCCCGGGCGATCAATTGGTCCGCCACCTCCAGGCCCATGAGTATCAGTCCGTTGTTGAGCATCGCCATGATGAGGGCGCCTGTCACCGCGCCGGCGATGGAGGCCCGCCCGCCGAACAAACTGGTGCCGCCGATTACCACCGCGGCGATCACGGTGAGCAGATCGTTCTCTCCCAGGTCGTGACGGCCGATGGCCAGCCGACCGGCCAGCAGCACCCCGGCGAAGGCCGCGGCTGTCGAGCTGACCATCAGGGCGCTGATCCGGATCCGGTCGGTGTTGAGGCCAGCCGCCTTGGCTGATGCCCGGTTGGCGCCGGTGGCCAGCACATGCCTCCCCCACCGCAGGTGGTGCAGGGCAAAGTGGCCCACCGCAAACGCCACTGCGGTCCAGATCACCAGGGAGGAGATAGGCCCGAGCGAACCGGCGCCGAACAGGGCCGAGAAGGTGTCGTTTCTGATCGGCATGGACTGCAGATTGTTCATGTTTCGAGCGATGCCGCTGATGATTCCCAGCGTTCCCAACGTGACCAGAAAGGACGGAATCCGTATCTTGACTGCCACCAGGCCGTTGACCAGCCCTACCGATGCGCCAACCAGCACCGCTGCCAGTGCTCCGACGAAGAATCCGTAGTCTGCCACCATCACGGCGGCCACCAACGAGGAAAGCGCCACAGTCGATCCGATGGACAGATCTATCTCCGCAGACGCCAAGGCAAACGCCATGCCCACCGCCATCACCGCGATCGGCGCCGCCTGCCGACCGATGTTTAGAAGATTCGACCAGCTCAGGAAGCCGTCATCCCAAAGAATAAGAGCGAAGACCGCGAGTATCGAGACGAAGGCCATATAGACCACATACCGCCGATACCCGCCGTCCTCGCTCCGATCGATCCATGCCTGCCTCAGCCGGGAGGTGGCTTTGGCCAGGACATGGAGT
Source organism: bacterium OM1 bin76 (assembly GCA_002238785.1). Taxonomy (GTDB): domain Bacteria; phylum Actinomycetota; class Acidimicrobiia; order Spongiisociales; family ZC4RG35; genus Bin76. Next base: position 81,034 of record MPNA01000003.1, read on the forward strand.
CTCATCTGTTGCGACCGGTTCCCTATTCGATCAACTATTCATTGCAGATTATCCGCCGAGTGCTGCCATGACTTCTGGTGGTGGGTCGGTTGCCAGTGACTGCCGGTAGGCATCCACGATGTTGTCAGCGGTCACCGCGATGGCGGGAACCACCGTAAACGCGGGAGCGTCCTTGCCCAACAGCCCATAAGCGCCTTCCAACGCCATGGTCCGTCCCAGCGCATACGCCTCATCCGCCGCGATACCAACAATGTTGCCACCTTCAACCAAGTCCAACGAGACATTGGTGTCCAGATCCAAAGTCACCACCGCCACATCCGAAGCACCAGCCGCCCGCAAAGCAGCCAACACCCCATCAGCCGGACCAGCCGACCACGGCGCATAAATGCCATCCAGATCAGGGTTACGCGTCAACAACGCAGCCGCGATCTCCTCAGCAGCAGCAGGATCAGCCAACCCCTGCTCAGAAACTATCTCAATCCCCGGATAACGCTGCTCGATCCACGTCTTGAACGCCTGATCACGCTGATTAGTCACGTAATAGGCAGCATCATGGAAGATGAAACCCACCTTCCCTTCACCACCCAGAGCATCCGCCAACAGATCAGCAGCCGCCATCCCCATCGCAGCCAGGTCATCGGTGACCACCCCCACATAATCGACGCCGTGCACATAGCCCTCAGGCACATTGCTCAAGAACACCAACTGCACCCCAGCCTCCACCGCAGGACGAAACGCCTCCGCACCAGACACCGGATCAATCACCAAACTGACAATGATGTCAGGATCCTGCGCCAAAACAGTCTCCACATCATTGGCCTGCTGAGCAGCATCAAACTGAGCATTCGTCTCAGCAATCACCTCAATACCCAACTCGGCAAAAGCATCCCGAGCACCCTGACTCACCGCATCGGTGAAAGCACCAGCCGTATGCCACAGCAAAGCCGCCGTATACCCCCCAGACTGCACCTGCGCCATCTCATCACCACTCAAAACAATCTCACCCGACGCAGTAGCCTCCTCACCACCAGGCCCCTGAGTAACCGGCGCCACAGGCTCTGGAGGAGCTTCCGTCGTGGCAGGCGCTTGGGTAGTGGTGGCTTCGGCGGCGGCCTGGGTAGTGGTGGTTTCCTCCTCGGCATCGCCGCCGCAAGCCGCCGCAACCAGGCTGAGCACTGCCACCAGACCGGTTATGAGCCACACTGCGGATGTGTTTCGTTTGTATTTTCGGGTTCCTTTCATGGTTCCTCCTAGGTTGCGGACTTCTCAACCCCGCACCACGACGCCACGAAGTAGGCCAGGGTACGGGTAAGGGAGACGAACTCTTCGATGGGCAAGCGTTCAAAGGGTGTGTGACAGGTTGCTATGTCGCCGGCGGCGAAGTAGACGCCCGGGATGCCCACCGACCTGAGCAACGGCTTTTCTGACCAGTACGGGGCTCCCTCGATTCGAGCCTTCCCTCCCGTGGTCTCCTCAATGGCTCGGGCCAATTCCTCCACACCGGCATGATCGGCAGGGATCTCATCTGGCGTACCCCCCACCGAGTGGTCTCGGGGAGCCGAGAAGGTCACTTCGAACGAGACCCCGGATTCTTCGGCGACGCCGGCGGTGATCTCCCGGAGGACCGACGCCGCCTTATCCAGGTCGTCACCGGGCAGCAGTTTCTGGATCAGCGACAGTTCGAAGTGGCCGGGCACCGCGATGTTGCCTCCCGACCCGACCGTCGTAACCAGCAGAAACCGCTCTCCCAGGAGTCGGTGGGCTGCTCCTGACAGAGTGTCGTTGTAATCCCACAGAGCGCCGAGCAGGGCATGCCCCGCCTTCAGCGCGTCCACTCCCAACTCGGGCCTGCCAAAATAGGCGGACTTTCCCACCAGGGTGATGTCTGCGATCAGAAACCCCATCTGGGCGGTGTAGATGGCGCCGGTGGTCGGCTCTGTGTAGATCGCAAAGTCGGGCGGGCTCCCGACATCTGCGAAGAGATCTTGGACCGCGGTCCGCATCCCCAGTGAAAGCCCGCTGCCGGGCTGGCCGGACTCCTCATCGCACACGAACAACCCGATGACGGGTCCACGCAGCCGGTATCCGGCGCGATGGATCGCCCGGATCGCTTCGATCACCGAGCAGACCCCTCCCTTCTGATCCGTGACGCCCCGAGCCCAGATCTCCCCGTCCATGAAGTGCCCGGCGAAGGGGTCCTCCCGGGCCGAGTCTTTCCACTCGGTCACCCAGTCGTCGGCATGAACCGTGTCGAGGTGTCCCGCCAGCACCAACGACCGGCCTTCTGCCTGCCCGTCTCCGGTCCGCGCATAGAGGTTGGGGCGTCCGGGCGCCGCCTCCACCAGATCAACCTCCCCCCAGCCGCCGGATTCCAGCTGGACCTTCAGCCACTCTGCAAACCTTCCCTCGTTGGGGGTGACGCTGGGAATTCGCACCGCCTCCAAGACCAATTCGACCAGCGAGCCCGGGTCAACCGCGGCCGCCACGGACGCCGCCGGGTCGTTCATCGTCTGGTCTTTCGCGCCAACCGCTGGGCCACCAGCGAGTTCCGCACCGGCGAAAGGGCGGTGGAGACCGCTCCCAGGAAGGCGGCCGGGCCGCCCAGGGTGGAGGGAACCATCTTCGGAACCACAGTCAGATACTTTGCGATCCTGGCCCGCACCGCGTTCACGAAGATGGGATTGGCGCCCACCCCACCCCCGAACACCACGATGGCCGGATCGTTCACCCAACAGAAGTAGGAGGTGGCGAAGGCCACTGCGTCGGCGGCGATGCGCAGCGCCGCCGACGCGGCCTCATCCCCTTCCATCGCCGCCGCGAAGATCACCGGAACGTCGACGCCGCCCGCCAGACCACTGCGGTGTCCGGCTTCGACCGCCCGGTGAAACAATTTCCGGATCGCCGGGGCCGAGGCCACGTCTTCCAGCGTGAGGGCGTGGAAGACATCACCCCCCACCCGGGGCAGTTTGACCGACCCGATCTCGCCGGCCGCCCCGTGGGCACCCCGGTAGAGCTCCCCATCCACCACCATCCCCATCCCAATTCCCGTTCCGATCGAGATGGCGGCGAAGTCCTTCACCCCCTCAGAAGCCATGGCTTCCGCCTCACCGACCGTAGCCAGGTTCACGTCGTTCTCTATGGTCACCGAAACCCCCAGCCGCCTCGACAACTCGGCGGAGATCGGCAAGTCGGCGAACCCCGGAAGATTGGGGGCCATCTCCACCCGGTCCATCGACGGCCGGTAGACGCCCGGCACCCCTATGCAAGCTCCTTCGAGACGCGATCCCCTCTCGCCCAGGTCTTCCACCAGCCGATGGACGGCCGCCGCCGCCGCCTCCACCGCCGCTCCGGCGTGCGACGGCGTTGCCAGCCGTTGCATGGCAATCACCTCTCCCGACAGATCGGCTATCCCTGCCAGCGTCTTGGTGGCTCCCATGTCCACGCCCACCACCGTCGCCGTTTCCGGTATCAGTTCGTAGGCGGCCGCGGGCCGGCCGATCCGGCCACGGGGCTGGAGAGAGGAAACTCGCCTCACCATTCCCGCTTGCTCAAGGTCAGACACCAGCGCATTGACCGTGGGTTTGGACAGCCCGGTCATCCTGGCGATCTCCGCCCGGGAGATCGGATGCCCGCCGGCCTCGAGAAACCGGTCGAAGACCACTTGGCCGTTCCTCAGCCGCAACCTCCCTGTACCCGACTCCTCGATCACCTGTCCGGTCCTCCTTCCGTTCGGATTCAGATGCCGACCCGATCACGGGCAACGATCCCAAATTACCTGCTCGTTTCAAGGAGTGTACGTGCGCCGCGCCTATTTGTCAAACACATTTACAAAATCCTTTTTCCCACTCTGGTCGCACTGTTGGCGCCTACCCGGAAATGCTGAGAGGTTCTCGCTGTTCCGCAACAGCGTTCTCCCTGCGGCCGCGCGGGGCGGCCGATCGGCGGGACTCCTATCATCCGCCGTGACTGATTGCAGAAAGGAAAAAGATGGCAAATACCAAGCGGGGCGGCCGAGTCTTTGGAGGCCTGATAGTTCTGGTGGTCGGCGTGTTGTTCCTGGTTGGGAACCTCACCGATTGGGAGATCCCCTGGGGCGGATGGTGGCCGGTCCTCGTGATCGCGTGGGGGCTGTGGAACCTGGTAAAGAACCGCTCGTGGGTCGGTGGGACCGCGTTGGTCGCCCTGGGAGTCTTTTTCCTCCTGGACACTCAAGACGTGTGGGATTACACCATCGGTGACATCTGGCGGTTCTGGCCGGTGGTGCTGATCCTGGTGGGGGCCAAAATACTCTTCGCCCGAAAGAAGAAAAGCCGCTCCCCATCAACTCCTCCTCAACACTTTGAGGACAAGTCCACCCCCGGGGAATTGAACATCACCTCCGTTTTCGGCGGCAGCCAGCAGCGGATCACCGACCAGGCCCTGGCAAGCGGCAGTCTGACGGCGGTGTTCGGAGGCGCCGAGATCGACCTGCTCGGCGCCAACCTCGCCGACGGGGAAGCCAGCCTGGAGGTGTACGCGGTGTTCGGCAGCGCCACGATCCGCGTTCCCAAGCAATGGACAGTGGACTGCCAGATCACCAACGTCCTTGGAGGGGTGGAGGACGAACGCGACTCGCAACCTTCCGACAGCGAGGAAGGCCGACTCACTCTCACCGGCGTCAGCCTGTTCGGCGGAGTGACCCTCAAGTCCTGATTGCCCGAACCTCCCGCCCGCCACGGCCGGGCTTCCTCGCCGGGGAAGAAGGGCGCGGATGGGACCGGTTGGCCATTGCAGAGTCGGCGCCGGGAGTCGCGAAACAAACGTGCGCCGCGGGGTTGTCTTTGTCTCATGGGTTTGGCATATTGAATCCTGTCACCAAAACACCTCCCGGCCCGTTCCGACGTCACCGCGGCCGCGACATCCCTATCGGAGGTCATATTGTCGAAGAGCCACCCCCGGCGGGACCGGCGGAGCGCGCCCCTTCGACCCATGGCGGTGGTGGCGGGGGTGGGCCCGCAAGGTGGGCTGTTTTCAGAGGTTTTCGCGGGATAGGGACGGTTTTAGCGAATTAAGAGGTTGCGGGTTCCTTTGCCGCCCCCCTGCGAGGAGGGGCGGTCAGGTCTCGATGCCCAGCTTGTGGAGGAAGGCACTGTTGTCGGGTTCCCTTCCCAGGAAGGCGCGGAGCGTGTCGATGGCATCGCGAGAGCCGCCCACCTCCAATACCTCCCGCCGGTAGTCCATGCCCACTCCCGGATTGGTGATGCCCTCCTCCTCGAACCGCCTCCACATGTCGTCCCCGAACACCTCCGACCACAGATACCCGTAGTACCCAGCGTCGTACCCACCCATGAGGTGCCCGAAACTGGCCGGCGAAAAGGTCCCTTCCTGGCGGGGAAAGAGCGACACCTTGGTAGTCCCGGCCAGTATCTCGTCGATGTCCTTATCCTGGTCGGGGCCGTGCAGAGCCATGTCCAACAGCCCGAAACTGGCCTGGCGAAGCTTGGAGATGGCAATATTCAGTAGTTGGGCGCCGGTGAGTCTTTCCAGCAGTTCGGCGGGTAGTGGTTGGCCACTCTCATAGTGGAAGGCGAAGCGCGCCAAAACCTCGGGTTGCCAGGTCCAGTTCTCCATTATCTGGCTGATCGCCTCGACGAAGTCCCACTCGGTGCTGGACCCTGAGAAGCGCCTGAGTTCGGCGCGGGTGAGAATCTGGTGGAGAATGTGGCCGAATTCATGAAACAGCGTCACTACCTCCGAATGCTGTAACAGAGCCGGTGTCTCCGGAAGGGGAGGAGTGAAATTGGCCACAATGCAGGAGCGTGGCAACTGGTAGGAACCGTCCGCCAGCAGACGGCCTCCCACCAGGGGGAAGGCCGCGGCATGGCTGAACTTTCCCTCTCTGGGAAACAAGTCCATGTGAAAGTGGGCGATCCGCTCCCCTGAATCCCGGTCAAAGACCGCATAGGTAGTCACATCCTCGTGCCAAACCGGCGCTTCCACCTTCTGGTATTCAAGCCCGAAGACTTCTCCGGTGAGATCCAGCATCCCCTCCACGACCTGGAAAAGCGGAAAGTAGCCCGCCACCTCCATCTGATCCACCCCGTACTCGGTGCGTCGAATCTGATTGTCGTAGTACCGCCAATCCCACACTTGGGTGGGTCCCTCCTCACCATCGGCCTCGAGCATCTCGGTGATGCGTTCGACTTCTCGCAGCCCAGCAGAGGTGAGCGGATCCAGCAACAATTCGTAGAAGGCCTCCACCGCCTCGGGCTTCTTGGCCATCCGCTCCGAGAGTCTGTGATGCGCCCAGGACGGTTCGTCGAACAATGAGGCGATCTCCATTCGCAGAGCAATCGCCTCCTCCAGTATCGGTCGATTGCTCTCCACCGCTCGATTGTTGAATTTCTCCATGAGTGCCTGGCGCAGGTCTCGCCGATCCGCATTCTCCATGAAGGGGATCACATGGGGATAGGCCATGGTCACCCGCAGTCGCCCTTCCCCCTCCCCTGGCGGAAGGGAGTCGATGTAGGATGCCGGCAGCCCACCCAGATCCCCGCGACTGACCTCGAGGGCGTCGTCATACTCGGCGATGTTCTGAGAAAACGCCACTCCCAATTCGATCAACCGCTGGGTCAGTTCCTTGACTCTCGCCTGGGACTCCGCCGGGAGATGATGCCCCGCTTTCTTGAGATCCCTGCGGACGAACTCCAACAACCGGGCCCGCTCTCCCGATAGGTCGGCAGCCTCTTCGGTGGTGGAGAACTCGTTAACAGCTTGATACAGGCCCGGGTGAAAAGCCAGTTCCGTTTGCCACTTGGAGAGTTGTTCGGCGCTAGCGCGACCTGCAGCTCTTGCCTCCGGGTCAGTGTGTACATAGCCCATGAACCCGGCCTCGCCGAACGCCCTGCTGAACAACTCCCCTATTTCTTCCAGAGGCGCCAGCGTGTTCTGATAGGTCCGGGGGGACTTGGCATCCAGGATCCTGGACTGCAGAAGTTCTGCCTCCGCCACGGATCCGGCGGTGATTTCCTGGATCCGGGACGCGGACATCCCTGTGTAGTCGAACATCTCCTCGGTGGTGTTTCCCATTCTTGCTTCTCCCTGGGTCTGCTTAGCCGACCGCCCGGGCCAGCACTTGTCCGAACCTTTGGTGGACGAGACCGTTGGTGGCTATCACCATCGAACCGTCTAACGGCGCGTTCCCCCCATGGAGACCGGTCACCCTGCCGCCTGCCTCCTCCACTATCAGTATTCCGGCCGCAATATCCCAGACTGCCAGACCCTGTTCCCAAAAGGCGTCGAATCTGCCATCTGCCACATAACAGAGATCAAGCGCCGCTGATCCTCTGCGCCTCACTCCCTGGCATCGAGCCAGCACCGCCCCCAGCAAGGCAGCGTACTCATGGGCCCTTTCCTGACGGTCATACGGGAATCCCGTGGCGACCAGGGTTTGAGATAGAAGCCGGTTGGAACTGACCGAGATCGGTTGGGCATCTCTTGACGCGCCCTCGCCCCGAACGGCGGCAAACTCCTCCCCGTGGATGGCTTCGATCACCACCCCTATCACCGGAACCCGATCCTCCCACAGCGCCACTGACACGCTTACCGGCGCCAAGCCATGGATGAAATTGACCGTGCCGTCCAGGGGATCAATAATCCATGCCCGGCCATGCTCAGGTAATGTCCCGCCCTCTTCTTCGCCCACAATGGCGTCATCGGGACGCTGGCCTCTCAGCATCTGTCGTATCTCCCCCTCCACTCTCCGGTCCACTTCGGTTACCGGATCCACCTGTCCCTTGAATTCCACGTCGGCGCCCTTGCCCAGAGCTTCCCTCAATCTGGCGGCCGCATGACGAGCAGCCGCCAACGCCAGTTCCAGATCGCCTTCGATGCGGGCCTTGTTCACTTGACACAGAATACTTACTCGCGTCACCTGGGTAGCCTGACAGGGACAAGGTGGACCCATGACCCAAAGAGTCGCTCCCATCCTGCTCTCCGCTGTCGCCGGAGTTGCCCTATCACTGGCCTTCCCGTTGCGGGGCTGGTGGTGGATAACGATTCCGGCCATTGCACTGTTCTTGCTGCAGACCAGGCGACCGCAGACAATCCCCTCTGGCGTTTTGGCCGGTTTTGCGTTCGGGGTTTCCTTCTTCGGGTTTCTGATGCCCTGGCTTGGCGAACTGGGACTGATCGCTCTAGTACCTCCGGTGGTAGTCCTCTCCATCTGGCCGGCCCTGTACGGCGGGTTCATGGCCAGGGCTGCGGACCTGCCGGTCTCCCGATGGTTCATCCGAGCAGTGGGAGGCTGGGCGTTGATGGAGTGGATCAGGGTGCGATGGCCCCTGGGAGGATTGGAGTGGGGACTGCCAGGCTATTCCCTCAGTGAATGGGCGCCTGCCCGCGGATCTGCTCGATGGATCGGCGCCTCTGGCTGGACGGTGATGGTGGTGGCGGCCGCCGCCGTTGTGGTCCTGCTCGCCACCCGCGATTCCCGCCGGGCGGCATCGTTCCGTCTGGCCGCAGGGGTGGCCGGGTTGTTGGTGCTGCTGTTGGTAAGCGGCGCGCTGTGGCCGCCCCACGTCGAGGGGGAGGTTGTCAGAGTGGCGGTGGTGCAGGGTAACAACCCCTGCCCGGGGAAGCATTGCGCCAACGAGCGATACCAGACCTACCAGAACCACTTGCGGATCACTCGCACTCTGGAGCCCGGCAGCGTCCACCTGGTCATATGGCCGGAGGGATCCACCGGTTCCTGGACAGCCGATCCCATCAACGCCCCGGAAGTGGGGGAGGCCATGGGCGCCGAGGCGGCTCGAATCGGCGCCGTCCTGCTGGCCGGCGGGGACCGCCCTCTGAACGACACCGACTGGGCGAACGCCAACGTGGTGTTCGACCAAACCGGAGAGATCGTCAGTGAATACCACAAGCAACACCCGGTTCCCTACGGTGAGTACATCCCCGCCCGATCCTGGTTCAAGTGGGTGGAGAACCTCCATGCGGACCTGCCTTCCCGCGACATGGTTCGGGGAGACGGCCCGGTTCTGTGGGATCTTGGGTTCGGGACATTCGGGTCGGTGATTTCCTTCGAAGGCTCTTTTGCCCGCTATGGCCGGGAGAATGCCCGGGAAGGCGCCGGACTACTGATACTCGCCACCAGCCAGGAGAGTTACCCCTACTCGGTCGCCTCCGACCAGTTCATCGGCATCACTCGCATGCGGGCTGCGGAACTGGGAATGCCCCTGATCCACACCGCCGTGACCGGCCGATCCACCCTCATCACCCCCACCGGTTTGACCGGCCCCCGGACTGCCCTGGCAGAGGAGGCCCTTCTGGTCGGTGAGGTGCAGACCAGGTCGGCGGAACAGGGCCCGACTCTCTATGTTCGGCTGGGAGATTGGTTGCAGCTTGTGGCCATCGTCCTGTTGGTGGGCGAGATAGTGCAGTCGAGGTTCCGCCGCCGCTACCCCAGCCGCCATCGCTGAAACCCAGAGCGTGGACGCCGCCGTCTCTTCCGGCAAGGCGCCGGTGCTCAGCCGGTGTCACACCACACCTCAACCTTTCCCGCGGATGACGTTCATATTGATTCAGGTGATGATCTTCCTTGCGGTCTATCTGCTGCTTCGTCCAATCGGTAGGCGGGTGGGCGCTCACCAACGATCCAGGAGGCCCTTGCCCATCCGGGGCTACGGGACAGAGGCTGATGCTCAGCCCCGGCGAGAGGTTGCCTCACATCAGTCAGGAATGCGCCGGGCACTTGCCGACCGGCAGGCCGGAACGACCAGGGGTTGATTGACCGCCCCGCCATGACCGCCGAGACATTGCGCGGCAGGAAGACAGGATCGCCCGAGTCGGAGCAGTGACGCATTCCCAAGAACATGAACCTGCCGGCTCGGCCTGGTGGTAGCCCAGGAGTTGTAGCTGCCGTAAAACCTTGCGCTGCTCCTCCTCGCGCCCGGACAGCGCGCCCGACTGATTTGTCATCTACCATGGTCATATCGGGAAGTCACCGGCCCAACCAACGCATTTAGCAACCCCTGAATCCGGGGAGCAAGTCAAAGAACGACGAAGGAGCACACCATGGCGGAAACTCTGGAGAACCTGCTGATCGAGGAGAGGACCTTTCCTCCCTCCGCCGACTTCGCCGCCCAAGCCAACGCCCGAGAGGGCGTCCACACCCAGGCCGAGGCCTCCTGGCTGGATTTCTGGCGGACCCAGGCTCTCGAGCGGATTGATTGGTTCGCTGAACCCACCCAGGTCCTCAACGATGAGAATCCGCCCTTTTTCAAGTGGTTCGAGGACGGGGAACTCAATCTCTCCTACAACTGTTTGGACCGCCATCTGACGGAACACGGCGACCAGGTCGCTTATCACTGGGTCGGGGAGCCCGGCGACACTCTCACCATCACCTACCGAGACCTTTACAACCGGGTTTGCCAGTTCGCCAACGCCCTGGTGGGCCTGGGGGTCAAGAAGGGAGACCGGATTGCCATCTACATGGGAATGGTCCCGGAATTACCGGTTGCCATGTTGGCCTGCGCCCGGATCGGGGCGGTGCACTCCGTGGTGTTCGGGGGCTTTTCCTCGGACTCATTGGCCGACCGCATCCTCGACGCCGACGCCCGGGTTGTGATTACCCAGGACGGGTCATGGCGGGCCGGAAATGTGGTGCCATTGAAGGAGAACACCGATGTGGCCCTGAAGCGGTGTCCTGAGGTCTCCTCGGTGGTCGTGGTCAAGAGAACGGGGAACCAGATTGATATGGCCGAGGGCCGGGATCATTGGTGGCATGACCTGGTCGAAGGACAACCCACCGAGTTGGCGCCGGCCCGCCTGGGCGCTGAACATCCCCTGTACATCCTCTACACCTCGGGAACCACCGGCAGCCCCAAGGGAATCGTCCACACCCAGGCCGGCTACCTGACTTCAGTGGTGACCACCCATTCCTACGTCTTCGACCTCAAACCGGACGATGACATCTACTGGTGCGCCGCCGACATCGGATGGGTGACGGGACATTCCTACATCGTTTACGGCCCGCTGGCCAACCGCGCCACCAGCGTCATGTACGAAGGGGCTCCCAACCACCCGGATCTGGACAGGTTGTGGTCGATCGTCGCCGAATACCGCGTCACCATCTTCTACACTGCTCCCACCGCCATCAGGGCCTTCATGAAGTGGGGCGATGAATACCCGGCGCGTCACGACATGTCGTCCCTTCGGGTGCTCGGGACGGTCGGCGAACCCATCAATCCCGAAGCCTGGATGTGGTATCACGAGCATATCGGCGGGGAGCACTGTCCCATCGTCGACACCTGGTGGCAGACCGAAACGGGGGCCATCATGATCACCTCCCTGCCGGGAGTGGTCACGACCAAGCCGGGCTCGGCGACGTTCCCCTTCCCGGGAATCTCGGCTGACGTGGTGGACGACGACGGCAACTCGGTCCCCCTGGGCGGCGGTGGGTATCTGGTGATCAACCGACCCTGGCCTTCCATGGCCCGAACCATCCACGGAGACCCGGATCGCTATGTCGACACCTACTGGTCACGCTTTCCGGGCCGCTATTTCCCAGGGGACGGTTGCAAGCGAGATGAAGAGGGCTACTACTGGCTGCTGGGCCGAGTGGACGACATCATGTTGGTGTCTGGGCACAACATCTCCACTACCGAGGTCGAATCCGCTCTCGTCTCGCATTCGGCAGTAGCCGAGGCCGCGGTGGTGGGACGCAAGGACGAGATCACAGGACAGGCAATCGCAGCCTTCGTGACTCTGCGGGGAACCCACCGCGGGGACAGCCGGTTGATCGGGGAATTACGATCCCATGTGAGGCAGGTGATCGGGCCGATCGCCAGCCCCAAGTCGATCGTCTTCACCCCCGACCTACCCAAGACCCGGTCGGGCAAGATCATGCGGCGCCTTCTCAAAGACATCTCCGAGCAGCGGCAACTTGGAGATGTGACCACTCTGGCCAATGCCGACGTAGTGCAGCACATCGCGGAAATGGCATCCGTCGGTGACGAAGACTAAGTAACCGGGGTTAAAACCGAAGGCGGCCCTGGTTTTGATCCCAAGGGCCGCCTTCACCCATTGCCTAGGTACGACTAAGCGTTCTCCGGAAGCACTCGTCCCCGCACTCTCGGATAGCGAATGGGAGTGTGGTTGTAGCAGTATTCGCGGCGGTTGTAGCGGTTCAGCTTCACCTCGCATCCCCGTTGAACACACACCCGGCCCACTCCGTAGACTTTCGGCGCCCGCCTCTTGCCACGAACCACATGGCCTCTGATCGTCTCGCTCATGACTTCCCTCCTCTGTTCGTAGTGATCATCACCACCCTCTCGTCGTGGGGTAGCTTGCCGCTCCTAGGATCTCTCACCTTTCGATTTCCTTCCTTGAACTCTTACCAAAGCTTTACAACGAAGAAATAAAATCCCCATAAAGCCAGACCCTGTGAGCAGACCTCCCCGGAAGACACCCAACAGAGCATTCTCTTTTTGAGTACCAAGATGCGGGAAGAGTGTTGCCGCTGGATCAACCGGAAATGGATGGGTTTGCAGGTTCCTCCGCCCGAACCAAGGTTCCGAGCGCTATTCAGCGATCAATGGCTCAGGATCTGCTGCAGGAACAGCTTGGTGCGGGGGTGGCGGGGGTTGGTGAAGAACTCCGATGGGGGGCCTTCTTCTATGATCTGGCCTTCGTCGAACAACACTATGCGGTTGGCCACCTCGCGGGCGAATCCCATCTCGTGGGTGACTGCCACGATGGTCATTCCGGTCTTGGCCAGTTCCCGCATGACTTCCAGTACCTCGACGATCATCTCTGGATCAAGAGCGGAAGTCGGCTCGTCGAATAACATGATCTTGGGATCCATGGCCAGCGAACGGGCGATCGCCACTCGCTGCTGCTGCCCGCCGGATAGTTGACCCGGGTACTTGTGGGCCTGCTCGGGTATCCCTACTCGCTCCAACAGTTCAAGGGCCCGCTCCTCGGCCTCCGAGCGGGTCCTCTTGCGCACCCAAACCTGCGCCAGGGTGATGTTGTGCAGCACGGTCAGGTGGGGGAACAGGTTGAACTGCTGGAACACCATGCCCACCTCCGAGCGGATTCGTTCGATGTTGCGCACATCGGAGGTCAGTTCGGTGCCTCCCACTACGATGCGTCCCTCCTGATGCTGCTCCAAGCGATTGATGCAACGGATGAACGTGGACTTGCCCGATCCCGAGGGACCGATGACTACTACCACCTCGCCCTCGGCGACCGAAGTGGTCACTCCCCGCAAGGCCTGGAAGTCCCCGAACCACTTCTTTACGTTCTCACAAACGATGATCGGGTTGTCTGCTCCGTTTTCCATCATTACTCCCTCAAGCTAGCGGGTGCCTACGCCCAGTCGTTTCTCCAGTCGCTGGCTGGCCCGACTGAAGCTGAAAGCAAAAATCCAATACACCACCGCCGCCAGTAGCAGGTTCTCCAGAACGCTTCCCAAGGAGTCGGGTTGATTGGGCACCACATCGCGGGCCACCCTCAGGAAATCGGCCAACCCGATGATGGCTACCAGCGATGTGTCCTTGAAGAGGGCAATGGCCTGGCCCACCATGGCGGGGATGACTGCCTTCAAGGCTTGGGGGAGGGTGACGAGCATGGTCATCTGGGAGGTGGTCATTCCCAGCGCCCGGGCCGCCTCGAACTGTCCACTGGAGACTGACTGCAACCCACCCCTCACGTTTTCGGCGAGGTAGGCGGCGGCGAAAGCAGTAATGGCCAAGAGCGCCTTCGTCTCTCCGATGACATCAACCCACGGAGGCAGAAAGCGGGGAATGACCTTGTCTGCGAAGAACAACACCGTGATGAGCGGTACCCCCCTGATCACCTCTATGTAGGCGACGGACAGAATCCGAAAGATCGGCATGGTCGAGGTCCGCCCCAAGGCCAGGAGCAGTCCCACGGGGAAGGAGAGAGCGATCCCCCCCACCGCCAGCAAGATGGTGAGGTTGAATCCGCCCAAAAAGTCTCCGCGGGTGTCCAAGCCGGTCGATGCCACCCCCAGCAAGAAGAAGTACAGCGCGCAGAGCGATCCTCCCAGCCACGACCAATAGAAGACCTTGCGAGCCTGCGGGCTGGAGGCAAAGGTAGGAGCGGCCATGGAGAAAAGCGTCAGCAGCAGCGTCATTACCCGGATGGCCATCGGCCACTCCACAACCCAGGAGAAGATCGTCACTGCCCCCAGCAGAAAGTTCACCGCCGCGGCCTGCTCTCGTGGCAGACGACTCACCAGCCCGATCGCCACCGGCCCAACCGCCATAACAAGAGCCGCCCAGGGAAGCCATGGGAGCACTTCCTCCCATGCCACGCTGGGGTTGCGTTGAATGTGCATATAGATCACGGGAAACGAGATCACCCATAGCATCGTGACAACCTTCTTGAAGGTCGGGTCTGGTAACCACCGCTTAGCCATCCGACCTAGCCAATGGAACGCTATCACCACCAAGGCGGTGACGATCAACCGCAGGTGCCAGTGGGAAGTCCGGTCGAGGTGGAGGTACCACAGCACAACCATTCCCAGCCCCACCAGGGCGGCTAAGGCATTGGCAGTGGCCACCGTCCTATCCTCCGACAACAGCCTCATCGGCACCCACCCGGCCACGATGAGGGCCGCCCCACCCCACACCAGCCAGGATTGGACTGCGGTTCCGGCGGGAGACCACAGCGACAGCACTCCCACCACCAGGGCGGTTACGCCTGCGGCTCTCACCCCCGCCACTACCTTCACCACCGAGACCCGACCTCCGACGCCCCACAGAACGGTTGACATCCCCGCAAGGGCGGCGATGACCCAGACCGACCACCAAATGTTGCCCAGGTCGTCGCGGGGATAGGACCCCACGGTGTAGTTGGCGGCGTTGGGAGGGATTACCTCCCAGCGACGATCCGGACTGAAGATGAAACGGAGCACCGCCAAGATTCCCAACAGCAGCCCCACCGTGAGGATCGCGGTCAGGGTCCCGCTAAACACCGACGAAAACAGGTTCTTACGGGCCCAGTTGAACCCGCTTATGCGCATGGCCTTGGGTGGCGGCTCCGGAGGAATCAGGTCGTGCGAGTCCAGGCTCATCTATCGCTCCACCAGTTGGGCGCGTCGGTTGTAATAGTTGATGAGCAGAGAGATCAAAAGGCTGATCGTCAGATAGAACCCCATCCATAGCAGGATCACCTGGATGGTGTCACCGGTCTGGTTGAACATGGTCTGGCCCACCTGAACCATCTCGGGAAAGGCCACCGCTATGCCGAGGGAAGTGTTCTTCGACAGATTCAGGTACTGGTTTCCCAGGGGCGGAAGGATCACGCGGAAAGCCTGAGGCAGTATCACCATTCGCAAGAGTTGCCCTCGGCGCAGACCCAAGGCATATCCGGCTTCGGTCTGGCCCTTGGGCACCGACAACACTCCCCCTCGCACGATCTCGGCTATGAAGGAGGACGTGTATAGCGTCACCCCCATCCAGATCCCGAAAAAGGAAGGGGTCATGGTCATGCCGGTATCCGCGATCTGCGCGAACCGGCCCGGCACTTCAACAGAAGGCTGGCCGATGGCCAAAGGCGCCCCGGTTCGCAGGAAATCGAACTTCTGATCGCAGAACTCCAGGAGAGCCTGGAAGACGTTGGCGCCCAGTTCCGTGATCCCAGGCCAAAGCAGCAGGACCGCCGCACCACCGGTGCCCAGGACCCCGGCCAGGATCATGCGAAAGTAGTCGTCGTCGGTGAGTTTGGCCAACCCGGCCGGGCTTCGGCGGGATTCCAAGAAACGGTGAATCCATCTCCAGGCCAGGTAGAGAGCAGCGAGAGCCAGCATTACCTGGTAGACCAGCACTGGTATAGCCCCGACTTGAGCTGCCAGCAAGCCAAACAGCCACCCCACTGCCCCCGCCAGCGGATGAGCGAACCAGCCCACTATCGCCCAAGCCAAAAAGATCAACAATGCCCAGGTCAAAGGGCGAGTCTCCTCTCCCATCTCCTCGGCGCGACGCATCCTGGTGCGGTAGGCCCAGCGGGCGGTCAACAGACCTACCACCAAAAACACCCCCCACTGCCAGAAAGTCTCCTGGGGGAAGGGCCAGGCGAAGGAAATCCCCTTCCGGCTAACCAACAACAGCCCCGGGATGGGGCCGGAACTGCCCTCTTGCAAGACAGGGAACAGTATGGAGGAGAGGAAGAACCAGAACACCACCTGCACCAGAACCGGGATGTTGCGAACGGTTTCGACGAACGCCGTGGCCAGCCTGGAAGCCAGCCAGTTTGAAGAGAGTCGGGCTATGCCCACGACGGCGCCGATCACCGTGGCTGCAAGGATTCCTGACATGGCGACGCGCAGCATATTGACCGCCCCGGTGTAGAACGCCTCCATTCCGGTATCGGGTTTTACGAAAATGCCCTCTCCCAGTTGAATGCCGGGAGGGTCGGTCAACAGATCCCAGTCGAGGGACAACCCCTGTGCCCTCATGTTGGCTGCGGCTTCTCCGATCAACACATAGCCGAGGGCGACCACCCCGAAGAGCACTCCGATCTGGGCCGCCCACTTCAGGAAAGTGGCATTGCGCCAAAAAGGAGGACGGGTGGGCGGGGCGAGGCTGGGTCTGTTCACCTAATACGTTTCGTCTGGGACCTGCTCAGGTTTTCTGCCGGGTGGCCCCCAGTTTAGGTTTTGGATCGCCTCGATTGGTGTTTTAGCCAGGATCCCTCTCCTCCCCCGCCTCTTTGAGGGGTGTCGTATCCCTGGTGCGTTTTGGATCAGAGGGCCACATCCGAGAGCGCTTCACGAAGGTCGGCGATCTGGGAGGCCACGCTCTCGGGGCTACCTCCCCCGGGAGTGGCGCGGCGCTTGACCGATACAACCGGGTCAAGCAACTCAAGGTCCGAGGGTTTGAAGCTGGGATGGGCGTCAATGAGATCACCGACGCCCAGGGAAGAAAACCCCCGGCCCTCGGCTGCGAGTCGGGCGGCGATTCCGCCGGTTGCCCGGTGGGCCTGCCTGAAAGGCACTCCCCTGCCGACCAGGGCCTCGGCCAAGTCCAGAGCAGCCGTTTCCGAGGCCGGCGGTGGTGGATGAAAGCGAGCAGTCGCAAGGAGTCCGGCCAGGGCGGAACAGGCTCCGGCCAAGTCATCGTCAACTCGGAAGAGGTGTTCCTTGTCTTCCTGCAGGTCCCTGTTGTACGACATGGGCAACCCCTTCTCCAGGGCCATCATGGCCGTGAGGCCTCCAATGGCCCCGGCGGCCTTACCTCGAGCCAATTCCGCGATGTCTGGGTTCTTTTTCTGCGGGAGAGCCGATGACCCTGTCGCGAATTCGTCTGCCAGGGTGATCCATCCGAACTCCCGGGTGGCCCACAGAATCAGGTCCTCCCCCAGGCGGGAGAGGGTGACCAGGGCCCGGGCGCAACACCACACATACTCGGTGGCCCGATCCCGGGACCCGACTGCTTCCAACGAGTTGGCAAACGCCCCGGACATCCCCAACAGGTCGGCGGATTCCTGCGGAGCAAGAGGAAGAGACGATCCCGCCGAGGCGCCCGCCCCCAGTGGGGAGGAGTCCAACCGAGTGCTCAGATCAAGGAAGCGCCACCGCTCCCGGGCCAACATGTGGGCATAGGCCAAGAGATGATGGGAGAGCAAGGTGGGCTGGGCTTGCTGCAGATGGGTGTAGGAGGGAACCACCATGTCGGGACCCAACCCGGAGGCAGCATCCACCAGCACCAACGCCAGGCGGGCCAAGCCTTTGGCATGTCCGGCAACCCCCCGCCGCATGTAGAGAATGAGGTCCAGCGCCACCTGGTCGTTGCGGGACCGGCCGGTGTGGAGCATTCCTCCCACCGGTCCAACCAACTCGATCAGGCGACGCTCCACAGCCGAGTGCACATCCTCGTCAGTCTCCAAGAAGATGAACTCGTGGGCGCGAGCCTCTTGCGCTATGGCTTGCAATCCCTCGATGATGGCGGCGGCGTCCTCTCTGGAAAGGACGCCCACCTTCCCGAGCATTCCAACATGTGCTATAGATCCGTCGATGTCATCTCGGAGCAGACGGCGGTCGGCCACCGAGACCGTGAAGTCCCACAATGCCGAGGCGGGAATACCCGCCAACCGTCCTTCCCAGAGGGTCATTGCCTACCCCTCCGCCGAGCCCGAATCCGATGGGGGGCGCAAGCGGAGGGCGTTGATGCGGATGAAACCGCCCGCGTCGGCCTGGTCGAACACCTTGTCCTCCTCGAAGGTCGCCCGATCAGGATCGTAGAGGCTGTAGGGGGCCCGGCGACCCGAAACCGTCACCGATCCCTTATATAGCGACATCCGCGCCTCGCCGGTAACCGCCTCGGCCATCTCGTCGAAAAGGGTCTGAAGAGCGTTCCGCTCGGGAGCGAACCAGAAGCCGTTGTAAACCATTTCGGCGTACCGGGGGGCCAATTCGTCCCGCAGGTGAGCCACCTGCCGGTCAAGCGTGATCGACTCCACCGCCCTCAAGGCGTGATACAGGATCGTTCCGCCGGGAGTTTCGTAGACTCCCCGGCTCTTTATCCCCACAAACCGGTTCTCGACGATGTCGACCCGACCCACCCCATGCCGACCTCCCAAGCGATTCAGTTCCTCCAGCAGGGCCACCGGTTCCAGACGCCGGCCGTTCACCGCCACCGGATTCCCCTTTTCAACGGCGACGACGACCTCTTCGGGTTCGTCCGGCGCCAACCGGGGGTCCACCGTGAGGGCAAACATGTCGTCCGGTGGGGAAGCCCAGGGGTCTTCCAGAATTCCACCCTCGTATGAGATGTGCAGCAGATTGGCGTCCGTGGAATAGGGCTTGTCGGGTGAGACGGGAACCGGAATGCCGCGCCGGCGGGCGTACTCCACCAGGTCCGCCCTTCCCTTCAAGTCCCACTCCCGCCAGGGAGCGATTATCCGGATGTCAGGTTGCAGGGCGTAGGTGGACAATTCAAAACGCACCTGGTCGTTGCCCTTTCCGGTAGCCCCGTGGGAGATTGCGTCCGCTCCGAAACGCCGGGCCGTTTCAATCATTCCCTCGGTGATTATCGGCCGGGCCAGAGAGGTGCCCAGGAGGTAGTAGCCCTCGTACAGAGCGGCAGCCCGAAAGGCGGGGAACACCGCTTCGCTGACGAACTCGCGACGGAGATCGGAGACCACCGCTTCCACCGCGCCCGTCTGAAGCGCCTTCTCCCGGGCCTCGGCGACTTCCTCGCCCTGGCCGACATCAGCGGTGAAAGTGATCACCTCCGCGTCGTGAACCTCGCGAAGCCAGGCCAGGATCACCGAGGTGTCGAGACCACCCGAGTAAGCAAGCACAACCCTTGTCATACCATTTCCCCTATTCGCTCCAGTTGTTTCTTTACATTTCGACCGCCGGTGGGCTGGGTCGCCACCACCAGGACAGTGTCATCACCGGCCACGGTTCCCAAGGCATCCCCGATCTCTCCCGTCTCCAAAGCGGCGTCGAGAGCGGAGGCCACCACCGAAGCGGCGCCGGGGAAGGTCTTCATCACCACCAGATTGGCGGACGCCTCGATCGAAACGGCGTAGGTATTGATTGCCTTGCCCAACCTTCGATCAGGATCTTTGGGATGGTCAGACCGGTCATTTAGGGAGCCTAGTCGATAGCGGCCATCCCGGTCTTTGACGGCGCCCAGGTACCGCAGGTCCCGGGAGATGGTGGACTGGCTGACCACATGCCCTCTCTCCGCCAGGTTCTTGGCCAATTCCGCCTGCTCTGCTGCCTTCCCCCGGACCAGCAGGCTGCGCAGCGCTCGCCGCCGGGCCCCCGCCGACCTCACTTCAGTTCTCCGCTGAGATCGAGTCCGACAGGGCGGCGGCAAACCGGGATATCGCTTCGGCGGTCTCTGCCGCGGAGATGGTGAGCGGTGGGGCGAATCGCACCGCGTTGGGCCGTACGTTATTGACCACCAGTCCCATTTCCAACGCCCGCCCGGTGACGGCCGCCGCCCAATCCCCTTCCAGGATGGCGGCCAGCAGCAATCCCCTTCCCCGTACTCCCACCACGCCGTCCACAGAACTCAAGCCTTCGGCGAGTTGGCGCGACCGTTCCTGGCAGTTGCCCAGCAGGTCCCGTTCCTCGATCTCGTCCAGCACTGCCAGCGCCGCTGAGCAGGGAACGGGACCACCCCCAAAAGTGGTCCCATGGTCGCCGGGACCGAAGGCGTTAGCCACCTTCTCCCGGGCCAGGCAAGCTCCCATGGCGAGCCCGTTGGCCATCGCCTTGGCCACCGTGGCTATGTCCGGCTTGAACCCCAGCCCCTGCCAGGAGAACAAGTGTCCGGTGCGGCCCATTCCCGCCTGGACGTCGTCGACAATCATCAGGACTCCCTTGCGGTCGCAGATCTCTCGGGCCGCCTGCAGATAGGAGGCGGAGAGGGGAACCACACCCCCTTCTCCCTGGGTGGTCTCCAACAGAATCGCCGCGGTACGCCCGTCGACTGCATCCTCCAGTGCGTTGATGTCTCCCTGTGCAACCTGGCGGAACCCGGGCGGGAGCGGATGAAAGGTCTGCTGCTTGGCGGGCTGGCCGGTGGCCGCCAGGGTGGCCAGCGTGCGGCCATGGAAGGAGTCGAGCAGGGAGACCACCTCGTATCGCTTGTTCCCATACCTCTTCTGTGCATGCCGCCGGGCAAGCTTTATCGCTGTCTCGTTGGCAGTGGCGCCGCAGTTGGCAAAGAACACCCGATCCAATCCGGAAAGTCGCGTCAGCCGGGCGGCCAAGTCAACCATCGGTTGGTTGTAGAACAGATTCGACACATGGACAAGTTCGGAGAGTTGCGCACCGGCCGCCTTCGCCACTCGCGGGTTGGCGTGTCCGACCGCCACTACCGCCAGGCCCGTGAGACAGTCCAGGTATTCCAGGCCCTCGTGATCGTATAGCCAAACACCATCGCCCCGGATGAACTTCACCGGGGTGCGCCCGTAGGCGGGAACCAGGGTTCGGTCAGCAGCCTCGATCCAGGTCATGGCGATTCTCCTTCCTGATGAATAATCATGGTCCCGATGCCTTCGGGTGTGAACATCTCCAGCAGCAGGGCATGTTGCACCCGACCGTCCAGGATGTGGGCCTGGGCGACGCCGTCTTTCATAGCCGCCACCACCGACCTCAGCTTGGGGAGCATGCCCCCCCTGAACCGGTCCACGATGAAAGCCAACTCGCTCAACGTCATCTTCGAAATCAGCGAACTCCGGTCATTGGGATCTCGATAGACCCCCTCCACATCGGTTAGGAACACCAGCTTCTGAGCCTCCAACGCCGCCGCCAGCGCGCCGGCCACGGTGTCGGCGTTGAGGTTGTAAACGTTTTCGTCCAACCCCAGACCCAAGGGAGCCACGACCGGCGTCATCCCGGCGTCCAAAAGATGGGTGAGTATGGTGGGATTCACCTCCACCAGGTCGCCCACTCTCCCCAACCGGTCGTCCAGTTGCCGGCAGCGGAGCATTCCGGTATCCACCCCGCTGATGCCCACCGCCCGGGCGCCGCTGGCGCCCAGCATTCGGGTTATCTCCCCATTCACTTCACCACCTAGGACCCTCCGCACCAACTCCAGGGTGCGACGGTTGGTCACCCGCAGGCCGTCCACCCAGGTGGGAGCGATCCCTTCCCTCTTCATGGCGGCGGTGATCTGGGGACCTCCCCCATGAACCACCACTACCTTGATGCCCACTTGGGACAGGAGGGTCACATCCTGAGCGAAGAACTTGGCGAAAGTGGGATCGTCCATCGCGGAGCCCCCGTATTTGACCACCACGGTGGTGCCCGCAAAGCGCCGGATGTAAGGCAAGGCCTCCATGAGAATCGCCGCCTTCCCCATGGATGAGGCGATCCGCGGCTTGAGAGGAGTAGGGCGGCTGTGTCCGGTGCTCATGATGGCTCCCCGTTGTAGGTCACGTATCCAGGCGTGAGGTCGCAGGTGAGGATTTCAGCAACACCGGGCCCCTCCCCCACCGTCACGTCCACTTCGAAATCCCCCTCCAGCAAAGCCTCCACCGCCGCAAGGTCCACGCCTGTGAACATCCCCTTGGCAGCCACCGGCACCCCTTGATAGGAAATACCGAGCAGAGCCGCTTCAACCGGTTCTCCACACGCCCCCACGGCGGCCACCAGCCTCCCCCAGTTGGGGTCCCCGCCATAGAAGGAACATCGTACCAGGTCGGAATCTGCTATGGCCATCCCCATCCGCCGTGCGGAGTCGTTGTCCGCAGCGCCATTCACCCGAACCGTTATCACCCGGGTGGACTCCTCGGCATCGACCACGATGTCACGGGCCAGTCCGGCGCACACCAAACGGACCGCTTGGGTCAACACCTCCAATGAAGGCTCGGTTGCCGACTCTCCTGAAGCCATCAGTATCACGGTGTCATTGGTCGATTCGCACCCGTCGATATTGATGCTGTTGAAAGTCTCGTCAGCGGCGTGCCGGAGCGCCTCCTGGAGTCTTGCGGGGGATGCCACGGCATCGGTCGTCACCACCGCCAGCATGGTCGCCATTTTCGGGCGTATCATCCCTGCCCCCTTGGCCATGCCCCCCACCTTGAATCCCGCACCGGCGGCTTTGGCCTGCTTGCGGAAGGTGTCGGTGGTCAGGATCCCGTCAGCGGCGTCTCTGCCGGCTTCGGGGGTGGAGGCCGCCCGGGCTGCAAGCGCCGGAATGGCGGGTCCGATCTTGTCCATGGGTAGATGAGGTCCGATCGGTCCGGTGGAGCACACCAGCACCTCAGCGGCCTGACAATTTACCGCCTCCGCTGTCGCAGCAGCCATCTGGTGAGCAGCCTGTGCCCCGCGTTCTCCGGTAGCGGCATTGGCGCATCCGGAATTGAGGATCACTCCCCGGATCCGCCCTGCCGACTCCTGCATGTGACGGCGGCTGAGATGAACCGGTGGGGCTGCGGCGGCATTCTGCGTGAACACCGCGGCGGCGGGAACCGCCCCGGTTGCCAATATCAAGCTCAGGTCCAATGCTCCGGAGGACTTGATGCCCACCGCCGAAGCCGCCGCCCGAAATCCCTTGGGAAAGGTAACACTCACGGCATCCACCCCGTCCTATCCAATCCGAGTTCCTCCTCCAGGCCAAACACCAGGTTGGCAGCCTGCACCGCCTGACTGGCTGCGCCTTTGAGAAGGTTGTCCAGCGCACCCTGGGCGATCACCATCCCGGTGTGAGAATCGAAGAAAGCCGTGACGATCGCCCGGCTGGACCCGGCGACCCACCGTGTCTGAGGAGGGACCTCCACCACTTCCACCAAAGACCGCCCCTGGTAGGCCTTATCGAGCACACCCAGCAGATCCGTTCTATCCACCAAGGCGCCCGCGGCCGGCATGGTGACGGTGGCCAGCAAACCCCGTTGGATGGGGAGAAGGTGGGGGGTAAAGGTCACCTGAACCGATACGCCCGCCTTTTCCATCCCCATTTCGATCTCGGGCCGATGGCGATGGGTGGCGATACCGTATGCTCGGGCGCCCTCCGCCACCTGGCCGAACAGGAGCTCCGGGCGGAGGGAACGGCCCGCCCCTGAGACACCTGACAAGCAGTCTGCCACCACCGGACCGGTGGCCAGACCGGCAGCCAACAACGGGACTGCCGCCAACAAGACCGCGGTCGGGTAGCAACCAGGCAACGCCACCCTCCTGGCCCCTTTCAAATCGAACAGTTCCGGCAATCCGTAACTCCACTCCCCGAGGCGATCAGCGGCTGGATGGGGGCTGCCGTAGGCCTTCTCATACCGCTGCGGGGTGTCGAAACGATAGTCGGAACCCAAGTCGAATACCGCGGCGCCCCGGTCGGCCAACTCGTGCCCCAACTGGTAGGAAGCCCCGTGAGGCAGGGCCAGAAACACCGCATCCACCGGTGGGATATCCTCCGGCGTGGTTTGCGCCAGCCTGCGGTCACCCCCGGACAGATGGGGATGCACTTCCCCAAGCCTCGCTCCTGCGCGGGAGTGTGCGCCCAGCCAAACCAGGTCAAAGACCGGGTGGGCATCCAGCAGCCGGACAAGTTCTCCTCCGGCATACCCGGAAGCACCGATCACCGCCGCTCTACGCTTCATGCTCTTCCAAACCGACCATCGGCGCAATGGTATACGCATATGCGCATACTCTGCAAATCGCATCTGCTCCACATGTGCATGGGGAGGGAGTTCACCCCACTAGGCCCAGATCGTCGACGGTTGCTCTGTCCAAGTACCTGAAACTGTGCGGAGGCCGAAACCCAGCCAACGCATCGCGCAGGTCCCGAAGAGATCTCGGCTCAGGCAATCGTAAGGGCTCTTTGAGTATGATCGCTACTGCTCGCTTGGCCCCATCAAAGTATTCTCCATATTCGGCCTGGGTTACTCCAGATCGATCCCCATGTCGATCCCAAATGGCATCGATCGAACCCACCTCAAGGTCCACGACCTTACACGTTCCCACCAACTCACGCTGCGGAGACGAAGCGTACAACAACACCAAGTAACCTTCTTGCACCGCGGGGGATACCCGCCTAAGCTCGACTGTCTTGGTTCCATCTAGTATCGACGCCGCGAAACGCGGCTTTATGGACAAGAACAAAACTGTCTCTTCAACGCCCATAGCTCGATGCCTGCCGGTATATCTCAACGAAGAATCTCTCGCTGACGGGTTGGGGTGACGGAAGGGCGGTGAAGGAGTTGCCTAACCGATCAGCAATCTCCCGCGCTTGGTCCAAGCTCACTGGATCTTCAAAGAGCTCGGTGTTGATGAACCGGAGCGCCATGACTTTGCCGCTTTGGTCAGCTGCATCCTCCACCTGATCCTGAGAATAGATTCCCAGTCGCTGGAATCTGCCGTAGGCGGTTCGTGGTCTTTCCACAGCTACCTCCACCAGTTGAGAGAGTGCCCTGATATGGCCTTGTGCCTGACTTGGAGTTCGGCCAGAGACGTACCAGAGGATCCGTGCGGGGGAGGCAAGACCTCTGGAATTCTGAGGGGACCGGTAGTAGATGTGTTCTCGACTCAACCCGAGCCCGGTCTCGCGTCCAAACAGCGTGGCGCAGGCTAGCCGGGTATCAAACAACTGCACGGCAAAACTGGAGCGAATCGGGACCACGAACGTTTTGAGCCCCACGCCTACGACCTTGGCTGGCCAGTTCCAACGTTCATACAGGGCGGCGTCAGCTGATGTCGCTCCCTTTGCCCCGAACTCTTCGCTCCCTTCTCGGATGCCAACCCTGACGGAACACGCCCAGCCTTTTGGTTCTTGCCGAGTGAAGTCCTCATCAGCCAGTGCCTTCACCACCGCAGGGAACGGATGTGGATCGAGCACCTCGACTCTGGGAATCCGCTGGTCCGCTGCCTTTTGACGTTGCATGGAGCACAACTGACGAGCGATTGCATAGCCAAGCCGGTTGGAAGACGACACCCGTAAGACATCAACTATTAATGCAGTCTCCTCCGAGTGAGTGATAACGGAGCCAAGGTATCTACCGGATTCGTCTACTGCGACCTTCACCGTGTATCGCTGTGGATCGCCCTGGGCTCGACGGAGCACATCCGCGAGTTCGTGCCTCCGTTCAGCATCACCGTAGTTGAGGAATGCTTCAAGAAAACGTCGCTCGCTGTCCAGGGCTGCCTCTATGGTGATTCCTGTTGCATGAAGAGCGGAAGGGTTATAGCGGTCCTCGGAACCAAGACGGTCGAGTTCCACAATTAGTTGCCCTGGGCGCATTATCTCTGTACCGAACCTCTCAGAAAGCGCAACCGCGTGCTTCAGAATATGGTCATCACGAGTGACAAAGAAGGATGCCTTACCAGAAATGGCGTACGTTAAATGATTGTGATCAGCCCTTCCTGCATATGGAACCAGGCGTGCCACCTCTTCGAATAGTGCCTCCCAGTCGGACGCCGGAACCGCCCCTTTGGATGGCAATCTCATGAACTGCGCCAGTCCTCCTCGCATTTCATTCCGAGCTGCCGCGTCTGGTAACTGGTCCACCTCCTGATAGCTCTCGTCTGTCACGCACAGAACCACCTGTTCCGCCACCCACTCCTCCAGGAGGTTTCGACTCTCGGCCCCCTGCGCCCGGTCCGTCAACAAATCGATCACAATATTGTGATCTAGAGCCACGGCAACGCGGCCGTCATCGTGATGGTCGGGTTGATATTGAAATAGATGGTGATGACCGTGGTCATAGAATCCGATGGTCAGGGGTAATCCCTTGTACCCGCGACCTCGGCGTTCCCCAACCGGAACGAAGCCAATACGCTGCCAAAAGGCGGCGGCACCGTAGTCTCGGCGGTAGGCTACCCTGACGCCACGGTATCTTCGATGCTGGGTGCTCACTCTGTCAACCAGCAACCGTCCCACACCCCTCCGCCGCGCCCCTGCAGCAACGCAGAGGTGAACGATCTTAACCTCATTACCGGGAAGGTCGAACATCACATAGCCAAGAATCTGGCCTTCCTGCACAGCTGCCAGCAGCGTTCCTCGATCAGCCCGCTCTCTGAATCCCTCCGTAGGCATGAATCCAAGCCTTCTCCGATTAGGCCTCCAGAGCTTCTCCACAACGGCGTCGAAGTTGCTGGTTGGATGTACAACCTCAACGATCTCTAGCGAGATTCCTCCCACGTCCTCAGGTTGCTTTGCTCCCATTCCTCCTCCCATCAAATCCGTTCATAGCGATCACCGCTGCAAAGAGCGCACAAACGAGCCTCCCCTCTTCCCCCTTCCATGTGCCTCCCTTCAACTCGACTCCTTACCCGTGTGGACATGGTAGGTCCGGGTCCAATACATTGGCGGCATTTCCATGTTATGTTCCCCTTCGTCAAAATCGTCGGACATCAGAGGCGGTCAGTTAGCTTTAGTCGCATTAAGAGTCCTCCTCCGATCCCAGTGGATGAAGGTCCCGGCGGGGCATTGCCGGGGGAAGAGGATCATAGAGCCAGGATTCTGTCAGTGCTTTCGCTTTCGGTCCCCCGGTTTCCTCCACAAGGGAAAGAAACTCCGCAGTGGTGGCGTTTCCGTAACGGTGCGTGTCGTGCCAGGTTCTGGTCATATCGAAGAAGGCCTCATCTCCCAGTCTGTCCCGCAGCGCCACCAGGGTGAGGGCGCCTCGAGCGTATACGGTGTAGTTGAACAGGTCGTCCGCCGGGGGTCTCCCCGGCGGAAAGAAGTGGTTTGTCGCGACGGCGGTCGCCTGATCTGTCGAGACGCCCTCGCCAAGGAAAACCTCCCCGGAGAACAGACCGTAGTTATCGGCCACCGTCCCATCGTATTCGGCAACGCCCGCGGTCTCTTCGATCCAGAGCCACTCGGCAAGCGTGGCAAAACTCTCGTTCAACCAGATATCGCTCCAGTCAGCCACCGAAACCGAGTTGCCGAACCACTGATGCGCAAGTTCGTGGACAACCACTCTTTCCGCCGTCGCGGAGAGATCGTAGGTGGGGAGAGTCTGATGCTCCAGGGCCAACCCCACTCCTATATCGACTACCAGGGCGCCGAACGTTTCGAAGGGATAGGGTCCGAACCTCTCCGCAAAGAATCGGATCATCTCATCCTGGCGGGAAAAGGCATCGAGCAAGGACGCATCCAGGCCCTCCGGGTACCAGGTGGTGATCTCCAAGCCCAGAGTGTCGGGTTCCTCCCGGGAGATAAGCGGGCCGATGGCGAGGGGAATCAGGTACGGCGCCACCGGATGCTCCATGGACCACCTGAAGGCGGTGGTTTCCTCCCCTTCCCGCTCCTCCACCAGCCTACCTCCGGAAACAACCGTCCAGCCACTGGGAACCTCAACCTCCACCGTCACCGATGCCTTGTCCAACGGATGATCGTTGAAGGGCGCCCATGCGGCTGAACCGTCCGGTTCGTTGAGCACGAAGAAGGTCAATCCGTCGCGGGTCCGGTGACCTCCGGCCGAGAAGCCCAGGATCGACGTGTGGGGCCGGGAGGCAACCACCCCCTCATAGGACACCATCACCACCAACCGGTCTCCCTCCATCAACAACTGGGCAGGATCGATTACCAATTCCTCGGAGACCTGTTCGAAGTCCGCCGAGAAGCCGTTGACCGTGACACCATGGATCTGCATGCCGAAGAAGTCCAGGCTGAAAAGGTCCAGGTCTGCGGTGGCCACGGCCGTGATGGTGGAATCGGCCGACATGACCTGAGTTACCGGATCGAAGCTCATCTCGATGCCGTAGCTCACCACGTCGTAGCCGGCGTTGCCGAGCAGAGGGTAAAGGGAATCTCCCAAACCGGCGCCTCCCGATTCCTGAATCCTCTCCCAAAGGGACCGAGTCGCTGCTCCGGGACGGGTGGTGGGTGTGGCAATCCCGCCGCTAGCCGCCGACGAGGTGGTGATGTCTGCAGGGGCGTCCTGGGTGGTGGGTACCGTGGTGGTTGGGGACTCCGCCCCGGGAGCAGGGATGGTCTGGGGCGTTGCAGTTGTCGTGGTCTCACCGACAGCTTGGCTTGCTCCGGTCGGGTCGGCAGGGGACGAGGAGGTGGGAGGGAAGGCTCCTCCGGATTCGCGGTCACAAGCCGCCAGGCTCCCCGCCGCCAACGCCAGGCATACGAGCGCGAAGGCCGCTCTCATACCGCAGGTGGGGGGCCGGGATCATCTCTTCCCTTCCCGATGTTCCACTGTCGTGCGGTTTCCAACGCCTCCACGGGGGGATAGGGACCCTCCTCGATGCGGCGTTCCA
This sequence comes from bacterium OM1 bin76, assembly GCA_002238785.1. GTDB lineage: Bacteria > Actinomycetota > Acidimicrobiia > Spongiisociales > ZC4RG35 > Bin76. The sequence goes on from MPNA01000003.1 coordinate 109,712, forward strand.
ACAGAATCGTCATGATCTCGCCCACTTCGGGACCGGGAGGTATACCCAGATAAGCCATGACCTGGTGACCGTTGACCGGAGGGCGGAGCCGGTCGAGATCTTCCTGTTCCTTCAGTTCGGAGATCCGCTGTTCCAATTGGTCGATTCGACTCTGAATGGCGCGGGCCCGACGGCAGTTGACGGTTGTGACATCGCAACGCACCAACTCGTTGAGGTCCTCCAGCAGTGGACCGGCGTCCCGGACATAGCGTCGTACCGCCGAATCCGTCCATCCCATCTTCAGGGTGTGAGGGCGAAGATGTAGTTCCACCAACCGGGATACATCGTCTATCACGGCCCTCGGGTAGCGAAGTTCTTCAAGACGGCGGCGCGCCATTCGCGCCCCAACCACTTCATGATGGTGAAAACTCACCCCCTTGGGGCCGTAGCGTCGGGTGTCGGGCTTTCCTATGTCGTGCAGCAAGCAGGCCAATCGGAGCACAAGCCGGGGGGAAGCCTTCTCCGCCACCGCCAGGCTATGGGCAAACACGTCCTTATGACGATGATGGGGATCCTGGGCCATGTGCAAAGATGACAACTCGGGCAGGAATTGATCAGCCAGGCCCGATCTCACCAACCCACGCAGAGCTTCCGCAGGATGGGTGGCCATCAAAAGCTTGCTCAGTTCGTCCCTGATCCGCTCCGCCGACACGATGCTGATGCGGTTGGCCATCGTCTTCACCGCCTCGAGGGTCGCCTTGTCAGGCGCGAACTGCAGCGATGCCCAGAAACGGAACAGACGAAGCATGCGCAATGGGTCGTCCTCGAAGGTTCTCTCCGGGTTGGTGGGGGTTCTCAGGATTCTCCTGCCCAGATCCACCAACCCGCCGAAGGGATCCACCATCTCCGCCTGGGGAACCTTGATGGCCAGGGCGTTGACCGTGAAGTCCCTCCGCTCCAGGTCCTCTTCGATCGTGTCGGAGAAGGAGACTTCCGGATGGCGGCTGTCGCTGCGGTAAACGTCCCGTCGGAAAGTGGTTACCTCCACGGAGTGTCCGGACTTGATGCCCGCCACGGTCCCGTAGGTCTCACCTGTGGTGTATACCTTCTCCGCCCAACCGGTCAGAATCTTTTTTATCGCTTCGGGTCGGGCGTTGGTCGCAAAGTCGAATTCCCCTCCGATGCTGGGATGTTCCCTGGCCATGAAGGCATCCCGGACCGTGCCTCCCACCAGGTAGAGCAGGTAACCGTGTTTGGCAAAGCGCCGCCCCAGCCGACCTGGAATCTGGTCGGCGTCCAACAGCCAGGTGAGTCTTTGGGGTATCACTTGATCAATTGTGGTCGGATACCGCTGCCTCACCCACGGATTAATTCTTACCCCGAGACCCGATGCTGAATACCCACCAGCGCGTCAAAGACGCGGTGCGCCAAAGAGGGGGAGGTAAGAGAGGGAGTCGGGCTCTGGTACGGCCTGGCAGCGGCTCCCAGCAACATGGCCTCCGTGGACCCCGCGATGGCTTCGAGGTTGTACCCCCCTTCCAAGAAGATCAGGATGCGGCTGGCCGGCACCACCTCCAATAGTTGGGACGCCATGAAGTGATAGTCGGCCTCCGTCAGCCGCAGGCCGGCCAGGGGATCCAAGTGGTGGGCATCGAACCCACAGCTCACCAGAATCCAGTCGGGTCCGTACCTTCGCAGGCGGGGAACCACCATCTCCTCGAATAACCTCCGGTACAGATCACCCCCAGTGCCCGCCGGCAGGGCGGCGTTTATGGTGTACCCCCTGCCGGGGCCTGTGCCCACTTCATCAAGAGCCCCAGTACCTGGGTAATAGGGCCATTGATGAGCGCTGATGTAGAACACTTCCGGATCGTCAGCGAACTCGGCGTCCGTTCCGTTCCCATGATGAACATCCCAGTCCACGATGGCCACCCTCGCCCCCCCACCCTGCAGGTAACGGGCGGTGATCGCCGCGTTATTGAACAGGCAGAAACCCATGGCCCGATCGGCAAGGGCATGATGGCCAGGGGGGCTCACCGCAAGCAGGGCGACGGCCTCGGATTCTGCCTCAAGAAGGCCTGCCGCGAAGGGCCCGGCTCCCGCAGCTCTGACCGCTGCTTCCCACGACCCGGGACCAGCAGCGGTGTCAGGGTCGAACCGGCCGCCGCCGGCTGCAATCACATCCCGCACATGGGTGATGTGGGCGGGGGTATGGGCCAGTCCCAATAGATTGTCATCGGCCTCGGGGGCCTCAACCTCCTCGATATCCAAGCCCGAACTGAATACCCCCTGCTCCACGGCCTCCAATCGGGCGGGCCGTTCAGGATGATGGCGTCCGGCCTGATGCCGGTAGAAGGCTGGATGCGTCAAGTAAAGGACTCTCATATTCGCTCTAGATAGTCTGGCGCGACCGCAACCTGGTTTAAATCCACTGGCAGGATATTCTCTTCTTCTAAGCCTCAATCCACCGATTTGACCGTCTGGGGGTGGGGTTACGCGGGCTTTTCGGTTGTTCGGGAGCGTGAGGGATGGTTTTGTGCCGGGTGTGTGAGGTTTGATGGGTGTTTGCTTGGTTTGGGGGAGTGTCAGACCGTGCAAGGGGTGTGTGGGGACGCGCTGATCCTGGGGAAGGGTCGTCTTTGTGTTGGTCTTGGCGGAAATCTGGTGGGGGGTCAGCAGAGTTGTGGCAGGGAGCGGATGTTTTGGAGAGCGGTCCGGTAGGCGGAAGCCCACGGCCAGTTGGTGGGCAGCCGCACTATCAGTTGTCCTGCGTGGTTGACGATTCTTCCAGGGAGGCGAAAGAGGCGGGTGCGGACGGTGTTGCCGTTGGTGAGCCTTTGGGGGGAACCCTGGCCGGTGTGGTGGTTGATCCACCGGTACAGGTTGTGAGCGATCACCGCGGCGGCCATCCACACGGCGTTGGCGAAGAACCGCCCTGATGGGCAGTGAGCCAGTCCGGTGTGATGTTTCAAATCGCGGATGCCCAGTTCCACGCGGGCGTGGTTGCGGTACGTCCGGTCGGCTTCTGTCGCAGACAGGTCGCTGTTGGTGGCGAAGGTGTGATGTCGCCAATCTTTCCACAGCGGCTGCTGCTCGGCATCGGCCAAGCGGGTGCGTCTGATTATCAGACGCACCGTGTGTTCTGTTTTGTCGATCTTGATGACGATGGTGGTTTCGGCCACTTGCGCCTCCCCGTCGGGGGTGTAGCCGATATCAACCCAATCGGTGTCGTCCAGGTGTCCTATCGCCTGTTTGACGTTGGGATATCGTGGGATAGCGATGAACCACTCCACTCCCATCTCTTCCAGCTTCTTCACCGTCTTTCGGGACCAAAAGCCTTTGTCGGCCCGTATGGTGATCGGACCGGTCGCTCCGGCCCGTCTCACCCGGTTGACCGTCTCGACCATAAAACGGGTGTTTCCCTTCTGCGAGGAGCCTTTGCGCAGGCGATGATGAACGATCTCCCCGGTGTCCGCCCGCGAGGCTATCAGCGGATGGTATCCCAACACTTGGGTGTGACCATAGCAAGCGCCTTCCTTGCTCTTGCCCGACACCTCACAGATGGTGGAGTCAACATCGATGACCAGCGGCTGGTCGCCGGGACCGGCGCCGGGTAGGGACCACACCCGTTTCAACAAGACTCCCAGGGCCTTGTGCAACTGGCAGACATGACCCCACGTGAACGAACGCAGAAACGTTCCCAACGTGGAAGGGGCCATCACCCGAAACGGCAGCACCCTGCGGGTTGCTCCCGACCGCAGCCGATCAGCATGATCGATATGAGTGCCGCCGGTCAGCATCGACGCCACCAAAGACAGGACCTTGCGTCCCGGACGGGCACCGCCATCGCGTTTGCCCAGTCGCACGGTGCTATCCAAAAGCTGTTCCATACCCAGCCGTTTCATCAACGAACCCGCCACCAACAGCCCCGCATCCGCCACCAACGACCCCTCATCGAACCTCACATCCAACCGGTCAATATCAGGTATCCTGTTCACAAGAAGTGCCTCCTCTGCTTGGGTGACAGCCGTTCTTACATAACAGCTATTCTCCCAGGTCAGAGAGGCACTTCACCGCATTTCACCCCCACCCACCCCACAAACCACCGGTGGATCTAGGCTTAGCGCCATCCACAAGTTGGTCAACCGCCGCCAGCGCCTCCTTTTGGTCCAGCGGACCGGCGGGGCGATGGGGTTGGAAGGTCACTCACATGAGGAATGAGGACTCCCTGGCCACGATCCTGCTTGTGAGCAGGATTCACAGCAAGGGAATGCGGCCCTTGTCGGCGTTGGAATACTGGAGTCTTCGCGAAAGCTGTCCCCGCCCTGGCGTCCTGCTGGGCAAGAGCCAGAGAGATCTAATGGGCGATTACGGTTTGGCGGAGGGACTGGCGACGAGGATGGTTGGTCTTATGGAACGCGTAAGAGCCATGGCTTTCGAGATTGAGCAACTTGAGCATTCCGGTATCTGGACGGTGACACCCTTTGACGACCACTTTCCAAGGTCCCTGGTAGACCGGCTAGCCAATAAGGCGCCCGCCCTTATCCATGCTGCTGGTTGCCTTGATTTGCTCGATCAGCCCGGGATTGGAGTTGTGGGTAGCCGCAACGTATCTGCCGAAGGAGCGGAAGTGGCGAAGGGTTTCGCCTCCAAAGCGGTGGACCTGGGACTCTCGGTCACATCCGGTGGTGCACGGGGGGTTGACCAATTGGCTATGAACGCTGCCTTCCAAGCGGGAGGGAATGTGATTGGGATCCTGGCTGATTCCCTGGTTCGCAAGCTCAGGAACCGAGATGTGCGCAGAGCCATTCACGACGAACAAGTTGTGATGTGCACGCCCTTCGATCCGAAAATGCCGTTCAAAGTCTGGAATGCCTTGGGACGCAACAAACTGATCTATGCCCTTTCCAGGATCACCCTGGTCGTCACGGGGGAAGTTGGCAAGGGTGGTACATGGTCCGGGGCGGTAGAGGCCCTTGAGGGAGGTTTCGGACGAGTAGGAGTGTGGAGGGGTTCAGGCGAGGGTGCGGGCAATGCTGTTCTTGAGGAGCGAGGAGCGCTGGCAATCAGGTCTGTAGGGGAACTCGAAGCGGTGCTGGGACCGGATAACGACTTTGGGCAACCGCTTCCCGCAAGTGGTTCGCCCGCTTCCGAGCAGCTTTCCCTCTTTGGCAAACCGGCTTGACCTTGACAATGTCCGCACCCTGCTAACGCCTCGTTCTCGGTGAGATGGCTGGAGACATCACAAAGCGGCCAGGATACCTCCGCCGGCCGCGGTGAGGAGCACGACTATCCAAGGGGGGATCTTCCAGAAGGCCAGTAGGCCGAACGCGACCAAAGCCAGTCCGAGGTCCGGGGGTTCCCGGATGGCGTTTGTCCAGAGGGGGTCGTAGAGTGCCACCACCAGAATCCCGATTACTGCCGCGTTTACTCCTCGCAGCGCAGCCTGTATGCCGGCATGGCTTCGCAGGGCGGCGAAGAAGGGCAGGGTGGCCACCACCATCAGAAGAGAAGGCAGGTAGAGAGCTACCAGCGCCAGCGCCGCTCCCGGTATTCCGTTCGGCTCTGGAGTCATGACCGCTCCGAGGTACGAGGAGAATGTGAACACCGGCCCGGGAATGGCCTGAGCTGCGCCGAAGCCCGCGATGAACAAATCCTGGTCGACCCAGCCTGGTCCGACCACTTCGGCCTCCAGGAGGGGTAGCACCACCGGGCCTCCACCGAACACCAATGCCCCGGCGCCGTAGAAGGCATCTGCAACATCCACGAATTCGGCCTCGGTCGCCTGGCGAGCAATGGGAAGGGCCGCCAGCAAGCCGAAGAACACCACGGCCCCGATTACTCCCGATCGTCGGGTGAACGAGGGCAAACTCCCTTCGTCGGGGTTGACGTACCCGTCCCGGCAGAACCGCCATCCCAGCAGGCCGCCTACCACGATGACCAACACCGCAGTGGTTCTGGTGGAAGACGGGAAGGCGATCAGAGCGACTGCGGCCGCCACGGCCATGGAACTTCGGAACGGGTCGGGGGCCAAGCTTGACCACAGTTTCCACACCGCCAGAGCAACCACGGGGACCGCCACCACCACCAGGCCATGGACCACCCCCTCTGCCTGGTCGCCGATCCAAACGGCGCCCAGGCCCACGGAGGTGAGAATGACGGCTGAGGGGAGTGTGAAGCCAAGCCACGCTGCTAGTCCTCCCGGAAATCCCCCCCGGACCATGCCGATCGCGAATCCCAGTTGGGAACTGGCTGCTCCGGGAAAGGCCTGGGAGAGGGCCAGCAGGTCGGTGAACAGACTCTCATCGACCCAGCGCCGGCGCACCACGTACTCGTCGTGAAAGTATCCGAAGTGCGCCACGGGTCCTCCGAATGAGGTGAGGCCCAATCGAAGGGCCACCCAAAACACTTCCCAGAACCTGCCCTTGCCAGGTGGAGTGTTCCGGCTTCTTTCGTTCACCGGCACTCAACTTACCAGCCGCGGGTTTCTCTTGTCAGGAGGAGGTTGTTGCCGGGCGCGAAGGCCCTGTCCATTGGGAAGGAGGTCCTCAGAACTCCCTGTTCACCACGAAGTGCGCCAGGTCCAGCATCTCCCGGGCAGGCCTGGGTTCTATGGCAGCATTTGACAGTGCCTCTGCTGCGCCGTGCAGTCGCTCCTGGGCAGCAGCAGCGGTGGCTTCCCTACCCCCCGCCTGCTCGACGAGGGCCGCTGCCCTGGCCAGATCGGACTCGTCCAGATGGTCTTTGGCGTACAGGGTTGCAAGTTCTTCTCCGGCTGGGGTGTCCGAACCAAGGGCGACAGTAACCGGAATCGACATCTTCCGCTCTCGCAGGTCGTTGCCGACGGGTTTTCCGGTCACGGCCGGATCCCCCCAGATGCCCAACAGATCATCCAGGGCTTGAAAGCCGAGTCCCAACTGCATCCCGAAACTCCGTAGGGCTTCTACGGTCTCCGTCGGTGCCTCGGCCAGAATTGCTCCCACCGCGCTGGCGTGAGCCAGGAGGGCCCCCGTCTTGAGTGAGACCATCTCCCAACACTCCTGCACGTCGACATTGTCCCGAAGTTCGAAGGACATATCCATGTTCTGTCCGGTGATCATCTCCATGGTGGCCCGAGTCAGGTCGGCGGCGGCTGCGGCGCGAGCCGGGGTCTGTTCACCCAGTAACACCTCCAAAGCCAGCCCCATCAGGGCATCACCCACGATGATCGCGTCGCCAACTCCGAACACCTTCCACATGGTGGCCCGATGCCTGCGTTGCGCATCGTCGTCTACGATGTCGTCGTGGATCAAGGAGAAGTTGTGTATCAATTCCACCGCCACCGCTCCCGGGAGGGCGACTTCGGGCCGGGCGCCCACAGCTTCAGCAGATAGAAGGGCCAGGGCCGGACGGACTCCCTTGCCGTGACGACCTTGCGGGAGGAGCCGACCACTGGCGTCGGCCCAGCCGAAGTGATAACGGGCGGGCGCCGCCAGGCCGGGGGAGAGGCGGTCGACGGCGGCGCGGAGGGCAGGCTGCAGCAGGGCGCCGGCCCTTTCCACTGCATCAGGGATGGGCGGTTTGACCTTCATGCGGCAGCTTGGTCTCCGGCATGTGTTGCCGCTAATCGTCCGGCTTTGGCGCCGCTACGTACTGCCCCTTCCATGGTGGCCGGCCATCCGGTGTTGCACCAGGCTCCAGCCAGAAACACCCCCGGCAGGGCGCATTGCACGTCGGCGCGTAGCGGATCGGTCCCCGGTGCGCCGTAGAAGGTCGCCTTGTGCTCACGGGTGACGATCGATTCGGTGACGGTGGCGTGGGCAGCCTCGGGCAACAGGCGGGCCAGTTCCCTGCGGAAGTGAGCCACCAGGTCAGGCGCCTTCATTCCGATGTAGGACTCCGCCGCCGACAGGGAGATCGACAGGCATTGGCGGCCATCGTTCAGCCCTGCCCCCTCGGTGCGGTCGAAGACGTATTGAACGTCACTGTGCACCGCCGCGAACATGGACAGATCGGTCACCATGCGATCGTAGACCAGATGCACGTTGACGATCGGGGATTTGCCCAACTCCGGCAGCCTGTGCTGGGCGAAGACGCTTTCGGGAGGCAACACAGAATCAACCGCGTCGTGGGGGACCGCCACCACCACCGAGTCGGCCTTCAGGACATCTCCCTTGACTTCTATTTCGAGTTCTGCTGCCGGACCGGGCCGGATGCCGGTAACTGCTGCACCCGTTCTGACTACGGCCCCCGAGTTCTCCAGTGCTCGCCTGGCCGCGTCTCCGTGCAGAACCGAGAGGGGCACTCTGGCCCACCCGATATCGGCTGCCGCCGCCCGAGATAGCAATCCTGTCACGAATACCTTGGCAGCTAGCTTGAGTGATGCGTCGGCAGCAGTCACATTGACGGTTGGCAGCACTACCAGATCCCAGAATGTCTCGATAGCCGTCGAATCCTGTCCGTGAGTGGTGAGCCAGTCCCCGAAAGACGTGGCATCCAGTGACGGATCGTCAGGATCGAGCCGACGGAGAGCCCACCCGGCCCGCAACACGTCAAATCTTTGGCGAATACCCAAATGGGGATAGCGAAGTAACGCCGGGGCCAAGTGGAGAGGAGCAGGACCGGCAGTCCGCCGTATGGAGCCGGCCGGCCCGCCGGATCGAAGAACTGGAATGTCCAACCGATCCTGCAGGACGACGTTGTTCGCCGACCCTATTCGCTCCAGAAAGCTCAGGTAGGCAGTACAGCAGCGTAGAAAGACGTGCTGACCGTTGTCGAACCATATACCTCTTCGCTTGAACGACCAGGTGGCGCCACCCAGCCGGGGACGTCGCTCCAAGAGGGTGACCGCGGCTCCGCGGTCGGCTGCTTCCAGACCGGCGGCCAACCCGGCCAGTCCGCCACCTACCACCACTACCCGCTTGCGGTCGTGACTCAAGGCTTGAGCCCCGACAGGCTGCGCGCCACTACCCAGGTCTTTTCCCAAACGGGAAGGCTGACCCGTCCGGCCAAGGGTCGGGTGGGTTGGGACAGGATATGCTGCAAGACTCGGCGGTAGATACCCGCCATTGCAGCGGTACATGCCCGGCTCCGGTAGTCGAGGTGCTCCAGGAGACCCAACCCATGATCGAACCAGTTGGCGGCCTGTTCCGCGACGTGCTGAACCAACGCTCCCACCCGGTCGGGTGGGGCCCACTGGCCCGCAATGATGCCGAAGTGGTCCCTTTCCTGCTCGGGAAGGTAGATGCGTCCCATCTGGCGGTCCTCCACTATGTCCCTCAGCATGTTGGTGAGTTGTAGGGCAACTCCAAGATCGTCCGCAAGTCTCGGGGTCAGGTCGGCCTCGCCGGTGTCCCGGAGGTTTCGGTTGACGCCGAACACACCCAGGGAGAGCCGACCAACCGACCCGGCCACCAGGCGGCAATAGCGCACCGTGTCACTCATGGTCGCATAGGTCATGCCCCTCACGTCCTGCTCGCATCCCTCCACGATTTCGTGCAAGGCAGCCAGAGGGATGGGATAACGGTCGGCGGCATGGGCCAAAGCGACCGTCACCGGATCAGAGGGTTCGGAAACCTCTCCCGACTCCAATTGTTCGATGGTGGAGTGAAGGTGTTCCAGGGCCTCCAGTTTTCGGTTGGGCGGCCAGTCACCGTCTCCGACATCATCGATCCGACGTGACATGGCATAGAGAGCCGCCATGGCTTGTCGTTTGGGAGTTGGAAGCAACCGGATGCCATAGGCGAAGTTGCGGGCATGCGCCCAGGTGATCTGCTCGCACGCCCGGAAGGCCGACTTGGGGTCCACCGTCTCAACTCCCTCGTGGCGGGATGACTGCCTTGAGGTACAAAGGCACGTAGCGGCGCAGCAATCTTACGGATCCGGCCTTGCGCGTTTGCCCCAGGATCTCGAAGCGGGCCGCTTCTACGGCGTCGAGACCCGCCAGTCCCCCGGCCACGAACCCGGCGATAGCCAGCCTGGCATATCCTTGAAGCGATTCCACCAGCCACCGTCCTCTCTTGAGCATTCCTCGGGCCCGGTGTGCCTGGTATTCCACCAAGCGCCTCAGAGTCGGTCCCGCTACGGGAGCCAACAGATCCTCAGGTGTGCAACCGAACCTCTCCATGTCGTTGCCCGGAAGATAGATACGGCCTGCCCGGGCGTCTTCTCCTATGTCCTGGAGATGTTCCAGCACCTGCAGACCGCTGCAAACGGCATCGGAAGCGGCCAGGCGATCGGGCGTCGCCGATTCGAATACCGCCAAAACCAGGCGTCCCACTGGATTGGCTGACAACTCGCAGTACTCCATCAACTCCTCCCAGTTGGCATGGGTCTTGCGGTGCTGGTCGAGACGATTGGCTGCCAGCAACCCGTCAAAGGGTGCACGGGACAATCCGAACCGGGACACCGTGGGCGCCAACTCTTGGAAAACCGGATGGGAGGGATTGTCGGCAAACAGGGCATCGAGTTGTGCTTCGACCCAGTCGAGCGCTGCCGAGCGATCTCCGGGGTACTCGTCACCCAAGTTGTCGGTGAGTCGGGCATACCCGTAGATTGCTTTCAGGTGCCCTTGCAGATGCCTCGGCAGCACTCTCAAAGCAACCGGGAAGTTCTCTCCCGGGGCGTGGGCCATGACGAGCGCCGGGTCAGCATGTTCAAGGATTGATTCGACGGGCAAGTCCGCTTCTTCCGCCGACGTTTCATCCGCTGTAGGAATTCGTTTGGATGGTTTGTGGTTGGACACCGCACCCCTCACCCTGGCAGGGGCCGTGGGCTAGCATTAGGCCCGCTCTCCTCGCAGAGAGCAGAAATAACGATAGCGGTTGTGGTGGTGGTCGGGTCTGCGACCTCGGCCAGAGTGACTAACCCTTGGTCCGTCTAGCGATGACCTCTCAACTCCGGTGGCTTGCGCGATCCTGGTGGTGTGCCGGTCTATCTGCGGTTGCGTTCATATATTCTGAGTTGCAGTAGCTGACCGGGGCTCTGTCATCCTTGCCACAACGCCCTCGGCACGCTGTAACCGGGTCGCCGTCCCGATTGGTTTTGCCTATGAAGATCTCGATTGTCACCATCTTTCCCCGCTACTTCCCCCAGGCTCTGGGGTTGGGAGTGTTGGGGCGGGCGTTGGACGCCGGTCTTCTAGATGTGGATGTGATCGACTTGAGGGAGTACGCCTCGGGGACTCACCGGGCGGTCGACGATGCTCCCTTCGGCGGCGGACCTGGGATGGTGATGACGCCAGAACCACTGGCTCGGGCGCTCGACCCCTTGGAGGGGACCCATCGAGTGCTCTTTGCCCCCGTGGGGAGGCGACTGGGGCAGTCCATGCTGGATCGATGGTCGAAACTGGACCATCTCACACTGGTATGCGGGCGCTACGAGGGAGTGGACGAGCGGATTGCCGAGCACTTCATCGATGAGGAGGTCTCGGTGGGTGACTTTGTGCTGGCGGGAGGGGAGGTGGCGGCCCTGCTCGTCCTGGAGGGGGTGGTGCGCCTGTTGCCGGATGCAGTGGGCAATCCCTGCTCGGTGGTGTTCGAATCATTCCGGGAAGGTCTGTTGGAGGAACCGGTTTATACCCGGCCGGCCACCTTCCGCGGATGGTCGGTACCGGAGGTGCTCCTCTCGGGGGATCATCAGCGCATAGCCGACTGGAGGCACGCCAAGCGGCAGGAGCGGACTCGTAACCGCCGTCCCGACCTGTGGGATGGGAATTGATGATCTGAGGTGGTAGAATGAGCGTTTGGCGAACGGCGCCACCATTTCACCTTCACTAGATATCACAGGTTGCACCATGAACGACATCCAGTTGCTCGAACAAGATTACCTCCGCGAAGACGTACCCGACTTCCGGCCGGGGGACACGGTTCGCGTTCACGTGAGGGTGATGGAGGCCGGCCGGGAGAGGATACAGGTCTTTGAGGGGGTGGTGATCGGACGGAGCGGAGGAGGGCTTCAGGAGACTTTCACGGTCCGGAAGATCAGCTTCGGGATAGGTGTGGAGCGCATCTTCCCGGTCCACGCCCCGATCGTGAGCAAGATCGAGGTCCGGCGCAAGGGCTTGGTTCGCAGGGCAAAGCTCCACTATCTGCGGGGTCGTTCCGGTAAGTCGGCTCGCATCAAAGAGAGACGCGACTGACCGAACCATCCTCTGAAAGTCAGTTGCCGGGCCCGATGGAGGGCGGGCTGAGGGAAGTGGAAGAATCAGGTGAACCCGGCATAGAGCAGTCGCGTCCGAAGCGACGGATCAGGTCGGCGGTGGTGGAGATGGCGGTGCTGCTGGTGGGGGCGGTCGTCCTGGCGGTGCTAATCAAGTCCTTCTTGATCCAACCCTTCGAGATTCCATCCCAATCCATGCACCCCACCTTGCAGGTGGGAGACAGGGTAATGGTCTCCAAGGTGAGTTATCTCTTCAGTGACCCGGGTCGTGGAGATGTGGTGGTCTTCTCGCCCCCGGGCCGTTTCCAGCCGGACCGCAATGTGCTGGAGATTGTGTGGCACGAGGTCCGGGAGGCCTTCGGCTGGTACGACATCTCCGAAGCGGACCTCATTAAGCGAGTGATAGGCACGGGAGGGGACCTGGTCGAGATTCGGAGGGACGAGATTCGGGTGAACGGCGTCCTCTTGGATGAGCCGTACCTGGGATCCTCCACCCAGGAGGAATCCATAACCGTGGTGGTAGAGGAGGACCATCTCTTCTTGATGGGGGACCACCGGGCCAGGTCTTCCGACAGCCGGGTCTTCGGGACGGTTACCACCGACAATGTGGTGGGCAAGGCGGTGTTCCGGATCTGGCCGTTTGGTCGCCTGGGAGGAATATAGGGACCCGCGCCGTTCATGAAATGGAATGGCAATCCGACCTCATGTCGGGGGACCAGGCAATCCATCTTTCATGCGGGACCCAACTAAGGACCCTGGCTGGATCCGAGGAAGGAAGGAGTACCCGGGGTCTGGATTGTCTCACCTTCGCCGCAACCTGTATCCATGAAACGGCGAACCAACCATCTTGCGGGCCGTCGGGCTGTCGGGGCCGCCGCTGAGAGCCTGGCCGTGCTGTTCTTGGAGAGTAGGGGACATCGGGTGCTGGAGCGGAATGTGAAGGTAGGTCGAGGAGAGATAGACATCCTGGCACTGATCAATGGCGAGAGGGCAGTTGTGGAGGTGAGGAGTCGTTGGGCGGTCGGTAAGAGGAGTCCTCGCGATGCGTTGGAGGCTTTCGACGCCGCCAAGGCGCAGCAGGTCAAGAAACTGGCTGCTTCGCCACGGGCCCGCACCTCAAGAGTGGACCTGATCGCGGTCGGCTTTCATGATCGGCGGGTGGAGATACATTGGACGCAACGGGTGGTCTGAGGACTACCCGGCGAACAACGCCCAAAGGACTGCGGCGACGATGACCGCCAGAGCAGTGACCACCATCACGATGTCGGCAACGGTCTTACGGTGAGGTCGGAAAGGATTGAAACCCATCTTTGCCCTCAAAGTAGCGCGGCACCGTACTCTATGGGAATCATGTGGCTGGAAACTGAAGATCGGGGCCCGGTGCGGTGGCTGTGGCTGAACCGGCCCCATCGCAAGAACGCCATCCCTCCACAGGGATGGGGAGAACTGGGGCAGACATTCGAGGCCTTCGAGCGATCGGACCAGCGGGTGCTGGTGGTGTCCGGACGAGATGGGGACTTTTGCGCGGGCGCCGACCTTGATCCTTCCGTGGGTCCCCGTTTCCGGGGAGTGGTGGACTCCCAGAACCGCATGAAGAAAGTGGGGCAGGCCGCAGTCGCCCTGCACAGGTTGAGCAAGCCGACCGTCGCCGCCGTGGACGGGGTGGCGGTTGGCGCCGGGATGGGTCTCGCCCTGGGTTGTGATGTAGTGGTTGCCACTTACCGCGCCCGGTTCTCGGCCATCTTCGCTCGCCGGGGACTGACCTTGGACATGGGTCTCAGTTGGCTGCTTCCCCGTTTGGCGGGCGCTCAGTTCGCCAAGGAGGCGTCTCTGTCCGGGCGGATGATCTCCGCTGTCGAAGCCAGGGAGAGGAACCTGGTGTGGGATGTCGTTGATGAGGAACGCCTGGAAGAACGCGCCTCCGTGGTGGCGGAAGGCTTTCTTCGGGGGGCGCCGGTGGCTCAGATGTTCATAAAACAGGGGTTGAACCGGTCTTGGGAACTCTCCTTGGAGGAAGCCACCGCCTGGGAAGGACAGTCCCAGTCGATCTGTCTGGGCACCGATGACCACCGGGAAGGAGTAAAGGCCTTTTTGGAAAAGAGGCCGCCCCGGTTCACCGGTTCCTGACCAAGCCGACATGGCTGTGGGGAGGTGTGTGGTTTAATCCACTGAGTCGCGCCAAAAACCCTGCCGATGTGTATTGACTTGATCGAAGGACTTGGTGCAAGGTTCTTTGATGAGCACCAGGATGTTCTCCGCGGCGATGGTCGGTGTGGACCCCCGGCCGGTAAATGTTGAAGTGCATCTGGGCAAGACCAATTCCAAGTTCGGTCTGGTGGGACTGCCTGACACTGCGGTGCGAGAGGCTCAATACCGGGTCAAAGCGGCCATGGCGTCCTCGGGGTATGAGATGCCTCGCAGCGAAGTCACCGTCAACCTGGCGCCCGCTGATCTCCCCAAGGCGGGGTCGGCCTTCGATCTGCCCATAGCCCTGGGTGTGCTGCTGGCGGACGGGAAGGTCTCGATGGGTCACAGGGGCTTGGTGGCTGTGGGGGAGTTGGCCCTGGACGGCCGGGTGCGCCCCTCCCGGGGTGTCCTGGCTGCCGCCATGGTGGCCGCCAAACAGGGCATTCCCTGCCTGGTGCCCCGGGCCGCCATGTCGGAAGCAGCCTTGGTGCCGAAGGTGGATTTGTTCGGGGTCGACAAGCTGTCGGAGGCCCTGAGGGCCATGGAGGGAAGCGTTGAGCCGACTGCGCCTCCGCCGAGCGGGTCGCATGCATCTCCAGTGCAGGATCTGGCAGACGTACGGGGGCAGGAACTCGCCAGACGTGGTTTGGAGATAGCTGCCGCCGGTCGGCATCACCTGCTCATGTCAGGTCCACCCGGAATGGGTAAGACGATGCTGGCCAAGCGATTGCCCGGGATCCTGCCTCCCTTGACCCAGACCGAAGAGATGGAGTTGGCCTGTGTATGGGCGGCCGCCCACCGTGGTCGGCCGGTCTCGATCCGGCCCTTCCGGGCGCCTCATCACACCACCTCGGTGGTGGGACTCTTGGGAGGCGGCAGCGGCATCCCGGTGCCAGGAGACCTGTCCCTTGCTCACCATGGGGTGCTGTTCCTGGACGAATTGGGGGAATACCCCGCCAACCTCGTCGATGCTCTGCGTCAGCCTCTGGAGGAAGGAACGGTGACAATCACCCGCCGGGGCATTTCGACCACTTTCCCATGTCGTGCTCTGGTGGTGGCTGCTACCAATCCCTGCCCTTGTGGGTGGAGGAACGACACCGTAAAGCAATGCCAGTGTTCTCCGGCGGCGGCAGGCCGCTATCGACGACGTCTCTCGGGACCTCTGCTGGACCGGTTCGACGTCCGGGTGTTCTTGGGGCGGATGGAGACCGAGGAATTGACTGGTGCTCCCGGTGAAAGCACCGCCGCGGTGCGGCGTCGGGTGGAGCAGGCGCGCCAGATGCAGATTCCCCGTGGCGCCCTCAACGGAGACCTGTCCTCATCGGACCTTGATGCCCTACCGTGGGATGGGGGGGCCAGACAAGTGCTCTCCTACAATCTCGACCGGGGAAACCTGACCGGGAGGGGTTATGACCGGGTCCGCCGGGTGTCCAGGACGCTCGCCGACTTGGAGGGATGCGAACTGGTGACGGACACCCATGTTCTGGAGGCGCTTTCTTTTCGGATGAGCATTTGAGCATGCCGTCGGACTCGATTCCCTACTTTTGCCATCGGCTGCAACTGGCGTTCTCGGGACTGCACCCTCAAAGAATCCATTCCCTGGTAATGAAGGCCGGCGACCCTGCTGGAGCGGTTCACATGATCCGGACCGGGCGTGTGAAAGCAAAGCCGACCGCCCGGGAAGCGGTGAGCATCCCGGCCGAGCAGCGCATGGAGGAACTGGCGTCCGCCGGCATTCAGGTGTTGTTGCTGGGCAGCGATGGGTATCCCCCCTGGCTGGCTGCGATCCCGGATCCACCGGATTTGTTGTTTGTCAAGGGGAAGGTGCCGGTGTGGGCTGCTGTGGCGGTGGTGGGATCGCGACGGGCCACTCGCTACGGGCTCACCCTGGCCAGGAGAGTGGGTGAGGCGATGGGCCGGCGCCGGATCACGGTGGTGAGCGGCCTGGCGCGGGGAATAGATGGAGCGGTTCATGAAGGGGTGGTCGAGGTAAAGGGTTGTGGAGTGGCGGTGCTGGGCTGCGGTCCGGACCGTTGGTATCCGGTGGGCCATCGAAGCCTGGGAGAGCGGTTGCTTGAATGCGGTGGAGCGGTGGTGACGGAATACCCGCCCGGAACCATCCCCGAGCCGTGGCGTTTTCCTGTTCGCAACCGGATCATCACGGGCATGGCACGGGTTGTGCTGGTGGTGGAGGCGGCCGTTGGCGGCGGCGCCTTGATTAGCGCCCGACTGGGTTTGGAGCAGGGAAGGGAGGTGTTGGCGGTACCCGGCGACATCGACCGGGCGACCTCTCGGGGCTGTAACGAACTGATCCGCGATGGGGCGATGCCCGTTCTGGGAACTGCGGAACTCTTGGAATTCTTGGAGGCCGAAGGTGTTTGTGGTCCCCCTACCGAAGTGGACCGGGATCCCGATTCCAATGATGAGAAGAGGCTCAGCGGGCTCGAAGGAGCCATCGGTGAGGTCGGAGCGACGGTGGAGACGCTGATGGAACGGCTGGGATGGCCGCTTTCCCGTGTCCTGGTTGAAGTGGGCCAGTTGGAATCGCAGGGACGGGTGGCAAGAGAGGGTGGGCTGATTCGATTGAAGGGGTGAACGGTTGTCTCCGCCCACGGGAGCAAAGGTCGGCTGACCTGGAGTGTGATCAACCGGCGGGGCCACGGGGACATCATGGCGCGCCAGCCACATGTAAATCCCGGAGCCTGGGCGCCGGGGCACCATAGCATTAAGGTGATGGCGACCATTCCATCCCTTCCGCAGTGGGCGGAACAGACCGTGGAAAGGTATTTGAGTTGGGTGAAGAGGGGGCGGCGACTGTCCTCGCACACCGTGGATGCCTACCGGAGGGACATCACCCAGTTCGTGGCCTTCTGCGACAAACTGGGCCACCGCTCCATGGCGGGGATCGAGCGTGGTTCTTTGCGTCGTTGCACACCCGGCGGTATTCCCGGTCGACGGTGGTGCGCAAGGGATCATCGCTTCGTTCCTTCTTCGACCACCTTCACCAAGAGGGAGACATACCGGCCAATCCGGTGGGGGCCGTCCCGATTCCCAAGGCCAAGAACGTGCTTCCGGTCGCCCTTTCGCAACGCCAACTGGCGCAGGCCATCGAATCGGTGGATGGCGGGGCGCCGGTTGACCTGCGTGACCGGGCAATCCTTGAACTGGCATACGCCTGCGGGCTTCGAGTGTCAGAACTGGCTTCCCTGAATGTACCCGTGGTGCAGGGAAGAGACTTGATAGTGGTCTCGGGGAAGGGGGGAAAAGACCGTACGGTCCCCGTCGGCGCCCCCGCGCAGCGAGCCATCGACCGGTGGCTGGCGGAAGGTCGTCCCGGTTTGGTCGGGGAGTCCGCCGGGGAGGCGCTGTTCGTGGGAGTGCGAGGCGGGCGGATGGACCCTCGCCAGATCCGCAGGGTCGTGCGTTACCGGTTGGGCAGTTTCCCACATGCCCTCCGCCATTCCTTCGCCACCCATCTGCTGGAGGGGGGCGCCGACCTGCGCAGCGTTCAGGAACTGCTGGGGCACGCCAGTCTGGGTACCACCCAGATATACACCAGCGTCAGCCATCGGCACCTGCGCGCCACTCACCACCGCACCCACCCCCGCGCCTGAGTCGGCGCTGTAGGGATCCACAGCCGACCAAGGTGAGCCGCTTTTCTTGGAATTCCCGCCACTCCCTAAACTCGGTCTGCAACGTCACAGGCTCGTTCCGTCCACTGGTCGGGTAAGGTCGTTTTTGGGATCTTCCTGTGGGGCGGGCGCTTCATTTGCGAGCGCTGAACGGAGGAAAACCGTTCGACGGGCCGAGGAAAAACCAGGAAGGAGTTCTTTATGACGTCTACCACGATGAGGGATCTGATCGACGCTGGTCTCCACTTCGGCCACGAGACGCGCCGGTGGAACCCGAAGATGAAACCCTACCTCTACTCCCAGTCCAACGGCATCCACATCATCGATTTACGGCAAACTGTCGTCCTGCTGGAGCAGGCCCTCACTTTCGTGCGGGAAGCGGTGGGTGACGGCGGGAAGATCCTGTTCGTAGGGACAAAGAAACAGGCCCGCAACAGCATCGCCCAGCACGCCGAGAGCGTGGAAATGCCTTATGTCAACTTCCGTTGGCTGGGGGGAATGCTGACCAATTTCCAGACCATCCGGCAACGCATTTCCTATATGAAAGAACTGGAGTCTGAGGAGAACAGCGGTGAGATGCTGTCCCGCCCCAAGAAGGAACGGCTTCGGCTCAGAAGAGACCTGCAGAAGCTCCGCCAAAGTCTGGGCGGGGTGCGCGACCTGAACGAACTCCCTGCCGGGGTCTTCGTGATTGATGTGAACGCCGAGGAGACTGCCGTCCGGGAGGCCACTCGGTTGGAGATTCCGATTGTCGCCTTGGTGGACTCCAACTGCAACCCCGAGCCGATAAATTACGTCATCCCGGGTAACGATGACGCCATTCGAGCGGCCGAACTGATCTGTTCCATGGTCTCCAACGCCTGTTTGGAGGGACGGGAGTTGGCTAAGAAGAAGGCGTCGGCCAAAAAGAAGAAGAAGAAGAGCGCTTCACCTGGAAGACCGGCTTCCCGGATCTCCAGGAGAAGGTAAGCATGGCGGACTTCACAGCCAAGGATGTCCAAAGGCTCCGCAAACGCTCCGGAGTTGGGATGATGGATGCCAAGAAGGCTCTGGTGGATGCGGACGGCGACATGGACAAGGCCCACGATCTTCTCCGGGAGAGAGGACTGGCGCAGGCCGCAAAACGAGCAGGTCGGGAGGCCAACGAGGGAACCATCGGGAACTACCTTCACCACCAATCGGGACATCCGGTGATGGGTGTCCTGGTGGAACTGGCCTGCGAGACCGACTTTGTGGCCAAGAGCCAGGAATTCAATGAGGTGGCCAACGACATCGCGATGCACGTATCCTGGGCAGCCCCCCGCTGGATTTCCAGGGACGAAGTTCCCGAAGAGATTCTGGCCCATGAGAGCGACCTGATAGCCAGGGCGGCCCATTCGGAGGGCAAGCCGGAGCGGATCATTCCCCGGATCGTCCAGGGACGCATGGAGAAGTTCTATGTGGAGAATGTTCTAAACGACCAGGTATTCGTCAATTCACAGAAGTTCGAGGGAACGGTGGGTGAGTTGGTGAAGGGCTTGGCGGCGAAGATGGGGGAGAACATCAAGGTACGCCGGGTGTCGCGGGTGGCGGTGGGAGAGCAGGACTCTTAGATGTCTTCTGCCCGCCGGGTCCTTCTCAAACTTTCGGGGGAGGCTTTCTGCGAACAAGCAGGCGGGTTTGGGATTGATCCGGGCAGGGTGGCTGAAGTCGCCCGGGAGATCAGCCGGGCTCGGGAGGACGGAGCCCAGATCTCGGTCGTGGTGGGCGGCGGGAACTTCTTCAGAGGAAATGTCCTGGCGGCTCGCGGGTTGGATCCGGCCACTGCAGACTACATGGGGATGCTTGCCACGGTGATGAACGGACTGGCGCTGCGGGACGCCCTTGAGAATTGTGGCATGACTACCCGGGTCATGAGCGCTATCACCATGCGGCAGGTGAGCGAGCCTTACATTCGTCTCCGGGCGGTTCGCCACTTGGAGAAGGGACGCATCGTGGTGTTCGTGGCGGGAACGGGGAATCCGTTCTTTACCACCGACACCACCGCGGCGCTGAGGGCGATCGAGGTCGGAGCGGAGGTGGTGCTGAAAGCAAGCAAGGTGGACGGGGTGTACAGCGCCGATCCCAACTTGGACGACTCCGCCCGGCTTTTGGCGTCCGCTTCCTACATGAGAGTCATCTCAGAGGACCTCAAAGTGATGGACATGACTGCCATTACCCTGTGTCGGGAGCACAAGCTGCCTATCGTGGTATTTGACATGACCAAACCGGGCAATGTTTATCGAGCGTTGATGGGAGAACGGCTTGGGACCGAGGTGAGTTAGGGGAGAAGGATGATAGAAGAGGTCTTGGAAGAAGCCGGTCTGATGATGGAGGATTCCATCGAATACGTAACCGGGCAATTCGCCATAGTCCGGACCGGCCGGGCCAATCCTCAGATCGTGCAGAACCTGCGGGTCAACTACTACGGCGCCTCCCTTCCCTTGCAGCAGTTGGCGAATTTCACGGTGCCCGACCCTCGCCTGCTGGTGATCCATCCCTTCGACCGCAGCGCCATTCCCGAGATCGAGAAAGCGCTGCATGCTTCGGACCTGGGGATAAACCCGGCCAATGACGGCGCGGTGATCCGGCTGGCATTTCCCCCTCTTACCGAGGAGCGGAGGATGGAAATGATTCGCATTGTCAGAAGACAGGCCGAGGACGGCAGGGTGTCGGTTCGAAACGCCAGGCGTAGAGCCAAGTCAGACCTTGACGCCCTCAAGGGGTTATGCTCCGATGATGACCTGCGGCGCGCCGAGCGCAATCTGCAGGACTTGACCAACCGGATTATCAAACAGGTGGACACATTGCTCAAGCGCAAAGAAGCGGAACTCCTGGAGGTTTAGGAGGGATGAACCCGCCCGACGAGACTTGGGTCCCCGAGTGGGAGCCGGATGAGGAGACCATCCCCAAGCTGAGGCCGCTTCCGACTGAGGAGGAGTCCCCCACGGAGGAAGGCGAGGACGCCTTGGCCGACGACGACATGTTTGACAGTCGCACCTCGCAACATCAGGCTTTGGCGGAGGAAGTGATGGAGGCCAATGCCAGAGAACATCGCCAGCAGGCGGTGGCGGCCGCAATCCCGGGAGTTGACTCGGGCCTTCTGGGCTTTGAGGATGTGACCGGAAGGACCGCAATGGCCACCGAGGAGGTGGAAGCGGCAGAACAAGCCCACTCCTCGGATCTGGTGAAGCGGTCAATCAGCGCGGTGGTGATGGTTGTGGTGGTGGTGCTCGCTCTCTACCTGGGCGGATCGTGGCTGACCGGATTGATCGCCCTGGCCATGTTGGTGGGGTTGGTCGAGTTCTACATGGCTGTCCGTTCGGCTGGATATCGGCCCATGGCGCTCATAGGTTTGTTGGGTTCGCTGGGGGCGGGCGTTGCTGCCCATATGGCTGGACTGGCGGCGGCCGGAGCGGTCTTGGCGGGGGCAGTCGGTTTGACTCTCCTCTTCTACGTGGCGTCAGGGCGCCGGATGGCGGTGGAGAACGCCACACTCTCCATCCTGGGAATGATCTGGATCTCACTGCTGTCCTATGGAATCATGGTTGGTCAGGCCACCGATGGGGTGGTGCTGTTGGTGTGGGTGCTGCTGTTGAACTCGGTGTTCGATACAGGTGCCTATGTGGTGGGTCGGTCGTTTGGCACCCGGCCTCTCTCCCCGTCGTTGTCGGGCAAGAAGACGGTCCAGGGGTTGGTGGGCGGGATTGTCGGGGCCTTTGCCGTGGCAGCCATACTCTCCACCCTCCCGCAGTTGTCGATTCTCAGGCTCTTACCGGCTCTGTATCTGGCGGGGGTGGTGTCGATAATGGCTCCGCTGGGAGACGCCGTCGAGTCTGCGGTGAAACGTTCCATGAACATCAAGGACATGAGTTCTTTCATTCCAGGGCACGGCGGCATTCTTGATCGGATCGACGGGTTGTTGCTCGTTCTGCCGGGCGCCTACTATCTCTTCTCCGTCCTCGACTTGCTTTAGGTCCCGTAACTCCCCGCCCTTGGTATGCTCCGCCTTGTCTAGTCGGGAGGTGTTCTGATGGTCGGTGCACTGGTGGTGGTGCTGGGCATCATCTTCTTTGTAACCGTTCACGAACTGGGGCACTTCTTGGCCGCCCGCGCCACCGGAATGAAAGCCACCGAGATGTTTTTCGGGTTCGGGCCCAGGCTTTGGTCGGTCAAAAGGGGAGAAACCGAATACGGGTTCCGTCTGCTCCCTTTCGGGGGTTTCGTCAAGATCGCCGGCATGGGGCCCTTCGGCGACGACGAGATCAGTCCGGAGCGGTCCTACCAGCACAAGAAGACCTGGCAGAAGATAACCGTGGCGCTGAGCGGAGTGGCGTTGAACTTCCTGATGGCCTTCGTGATCATGGTGGGACTCTTCATCTTCGATGGGGTCTCCGACTTCACCAACCGGGTGATGTTGGTGGTGGGGGAGATGGCAGACGGGACGCCGACGCCGGCCCGGTTGGCCGGCATCCAAGCAGGGGACGTGATCCTGGAAATCGACGGGGTTCCGACTGAACGGTGGGAACACACCGCGACGCTGTTGAGAGACCGGCCCGATCAACCGGTTTCGATAATCCTGAGCCGGGATGGTCGGATCGTGGAGGTGGAACCGGTCCTCGCTTCCCGCGTTGAGGGAGACGGGCCAAGGCAGGGTTTCCTGGGGATCGGACCGGCCTTGGAGAGCAGAACGCTGGGACTGTGGGAGGCCATGGTCACCGCTGCCGATGACATAGCAGAGGCGGTTACTTTGACTTTCAGAGCGGTAGGACAGTTGGTGAGCCCCTCCTCGCTTGCAGAGTTGGCGGGTGGAATGTTCGGAGGAGAGGTCTCGGTGGACAACCGCCCGGTCAGCCCGATCGGGTTGGCGAACATCGGCGCCCAGATCAGTGAGAGCGGGGTGGCCAATGTGGTGAGGTTGTTAGCATATCTGAATGTTGTCCTGGGTGTCTTCAACATGATTCCTGCATATCCACTGGACGGGGGCCATGTGGCGGTGGCTCTTTACGAGAAGGTGTTCCGCAGGCGCGCCCGGCCCAGGGTGCTGATTTCCATTGCTGCGGTGGTGACTGTGTTGGTGATCTTCTTGGGAGTGGCGGCCTTGGTGTTAGATGTGATCAACCCCATCAGCCTGTGAGAGACGCCCGGCTCTTCAAACGTCCCAGGAGGCAGACCCGCCCTGTCATGGTAGGAGCGGTGAAGGTGGGCGGTGACGCACCGATAAGCGTCCAGTCCATGACCACCACCAAGACCCATGACGTGGACGGCACACTCGCTCAGGTGTATGCTCTGGCGGCAGCGGGGGCCGACCTGGTCAGAATCACTTGTAACACCGTGGAGGCCGCCCAAGGCCTGGCGGAGATCGTTCCCCGCAGTCCGGTGCCGATCATCGCCGACATTCACTTCCAATACCGACTGGCCTTGGCCGCCTTGGAAAGCGGTGTCTGCGGGTTGCGCCTGAATCCGGGCAACATTCGGCGTCCCAGCCACATCAAGGAGGTGGCGCGGGCCGCTCGTGAGAAGCAGGTCCCGATCCGGGTGGGAGTCAACGCCGGGTCCTTGGACAAGGACATACTCAACCGTCATGGTGACGCAACTCCGGAGGCGCTGTTGGAGTCGGCGCTGTTGGAAATCAAGTACCTGGAGGAAGTCGGCTTCTACGACATCAAGATATCGGTTAAGCATTCTCATGTGCCCACCATGATCGAGTCCTACCGGCTGTTGTCGGAGGAGGTGGATTACCCGCTTCACCTGGGAGTGACCGAGGCAGGTCCCCCACCGGGCGGGTTGATCAAGTCGGTGGCGGGAATCGCCACGTTGCTGATGGAAGGAATCGGGGACACCATCCGGTTCTCGCTCACCGCCGATCCCGTCATCGAAGCGGAGTCGGGTCGGCGTTTGCTGGAGTATCTGGACCTCCGGGAGCGCCGGAGCCTCGATCTGATCGCTTGCCCATCCTGCGGGCGGGCGGAGGTGGATGTCATCGAAGTGGCCCAAGTCGCCCAAGAGGCACTGGAATCTGAGAATCTCCCGATCCAGGTGGCAGTCATGGGGTGTGTTGTGAACGGTCCGGGAGAAGCCCGGTCTGCCGATTTGGGGATCGCGGCCGGCCGAGGCCGGGGGCACCTGTTCATCAAGGGCAAGGTGGTGAGGGTGGTACCGGAGTCGCAGATGGTGGAGGCCTTGGTTGAGGAGGGCCGCCGCTTGGTTGAGGAGGGGGTTGATGCTCGCCTGGCGGCGGCGGACGGCACTGCCGCAGCCCAGGCGGAGGCCGACCGGCGCCAGTTGCTGGAGATACGTCCCGATGCCAATTCGGCCGAACAACGCCGTCAGCAGGTGGCTGTAGTGGCACAGGGGAAGCGCCTGTAGACTCTCGGGGCGGCAAACCTCAAGGAGCAAAAGATTTGAGCTCGGGGATTTCGGGCAAGGTAGCGATAGTCACCGGTGCAAGCCGGGGAATCGGTCTGGCGGTCGCCGCCGAATTGTTGGACCGGGGGGCAGCGGGAGTGACGATCACCTCTCGGCGGGCTGACAACTTGTCCGAGGCGGTGTCACAATTGGTGGAGGGTGGAAGAGACAAGAGCAGGATTCTTCCGGTCGTGGCCCGGGCCGATGACGACCAGCACGCCGTCCGGGCCGTGGATGAAACCATCCAGCACTACGGGAGTTGTGACATTCTGGTGAACAATGCCGGAACCAATCCCGGAGCCGGCGATCTGATGACGGTATCGCAGGGGGCGGTGGACAAGACCTGGGCCGTCAACCAGCGCGCCCCTCTGGTGTGGACCAGGGCGGCATGGACTCCGTGGATGGCCGATCACGGCGGCTGTGTGGTAAACGTAGCCTCTATCGGTGGGGTCCGGCCCACCCCCATCCTGGGCGCCTACAACATCTCCAAGGCAGCCATGATCTACATGACCCACCAACTTGCCATGGAACTCGCTCCCCGGGTGCGAGTGAACGCGGTGGCCCCGGCGGTGATCAAGACCCGGCTGTCCGCACTGCTGTGGCAATCGGATCCCGAGGGGACCGCCCGTCGTCACCCCATGCAAAGGCTGGGTGAGCCCGAGGACGTGGCGCAAGCGGTGGCCTTTCTCTGTTCGAAGGAGGCTTCCTGGATCACGGGAGTGATCCTTCCGGTGGATGGAGGAATGTTGGGAGCCTCTCCCGGGATGGGATGATGGCTCATCCTGCATTCGACCCGGATCTGGCTCTCTCCTATCTCGAGGGCCGCCGGTCCGCGGTCCCTCTGCTTTCCGAAGCGGCGAGACTGCGAGACGAGGGGAAAGGCAGGACCATCACCTACAGCCGCAAGGTCTTCATTCCGCTGACGACGCTGTGTCGAGATTCTTGCACCTACTGCACCTTCGCCCAGCCCCCGGGAGGAGGTGGGATGTTCATGCCTCCCGACCAGGTGCTGGCGGTGGCTCAGGCAGGGGAGGCGCACCACTGTACCGAGGCGCTGTTCACCCTGGGTGACCGGCCTGAAGAGCGCTGGCCGGCGGCGCGGGCATTCCTGGATGAGCAAGGTTGCGAGACCACCATCGAATACACCGTACGGATGTCGGAGATGGTCAACCGGGAGACTGCCCTCTTCCCGCACGCCAACCCGGGGGTCATGACCCTGGCCCAGATGCAAGACCTTCGTCCTTCGAATCCCTCCATGGGCTTGATGTTGGAGAACATCTCCCCCCGGCTCACCGAACCGGGCATGCCTCATCACAACTGTCCCGACAAGGTCCCTTCCGTGCGGGTGAAGGTCATCGAAGATGCGGGGCGTCTGCGGATTCCCTTCACAACCGGTATCTTGGTGGGAATAGGGGAGAATTCTCAGGAGATAGTCGACTCCCTGGTGGCCTTGGCTTCGCTGGCTGAAGCGGGGGGCCACATCCAAGAGGTGATCATCCAGAATTTTCGAGCCAAGTACAACACACCCATGCGGCTGAATGCCGAACCGATACCGTCTTGGTTCATGCGGGTGGTGGCCCTGGCCCGATGGATAATGGGGCCAGAGATGAACATCCAGGTGCCCCCCAATCTCACCGAGCGTTACGAGATGTATCTTGAGGCGGGCATCAATGACTGGGGCGGGGTCTCCCCGCTGACCATCGACTGGGTCAACCCGGAGGCCCCGTGGCCTCACTTGGAGGCCCTGCGTCGACGCACGGAATCAGCCGGCTTCCGGTTGCTTCCTCGGTTGCCGGTCTATCCTTCCTTTTTGTCCGACCGGTGGATTGATACGACTCTGCTGCCCAAGGCTTTGGATGCGGTCGATTCACAGGGATTTGCCCGATCGCCTCAGGACGAGTTGGGCGCCCGTGCGGTGGGACTAGGTGTTTCGTGAGCGGACCTGCCGGGGGTAGCAAGAAGACATGACGTTGAGAACATCGGAGATCATCACTTTCTTGCGGACGCGACCTGCGGAGGCGGCCACCGATGCGGTGGCCGAGGCTCGTTCGCGGGAGGGGACTACCACCTTGGAGATGGATGCTCCGGACACGGTCGATCTTCGATCCGCCCACAAGGCAGGGCTTATGGTTGCGGCTCGCCACGCCGAGCCATCGGAGGCGGCCCTGATCGTCGACCCGTCCGAAGCGCTGCGTCTGGCCAAGTCGAAGGTTCCAGGATGGTTGATAACCGTCACTCATGGCGGGACCGATGAGATGGTGCTGGATGCTCTGGCCAGAAGCGAGGCTGTCTACTTGCGCACGGCCAGAAGCGAAGTGGGGGAAGCGGCCGCTCTGTGTGGTTTGCCGGCGGTGCCGGCGGGGGTGTCGGTCTTTGTCGACGATGTAGAACAGGCGGCGGCTGCGGTCTCCGAAGGAGCGCAGGACCTATTGCTTCGCGACTGGGATGCCGAAGCCATCGGGGAGTTGCGTCAACATCTGGCGCCGTCTTCCCTGGTGGAGAGAACTGCCCTACCGCCCGGTTTGGAAATCGACACCGTACGGGGAGCCTTGTCCAGGAGTGCCTTTCGCGCTTGGCTTCAGCAAGTAGACGCTTCGGGCGCTGCTCGTCCCCGGTACCGGTGGGCCCCCGGACGGGCGGAGGCGGCGCCTGTTCCGGCCCAGCGGTTCTCGGCGCAGTGGCCCGATTACCTGTGGGTTGGGTCGTCGGGTCCTCCTGAATTGGAGGGCGCGGGAGATTTGCGTGATGTTCTGGAACGCTCGCTTGACGGATCACGTCCCACCGTGGCGGAGACCGAGGCTCTGTTCGGGGCGGTCGGCGATCAAGTTGAGGCGGTGGCGTGGACGGCCGACCAACTCCGCAGGCGGGCGGTGGGAGATCTGGTCACCTATGTGATCAACAGGAACATCAACTACACAAACATGTGCTACTTCCGGTGCGGTTTCTGCGCCTTCTCCAAGGGACCCCGCAGCCTCAACCTGAGGGGCGACCCCTATTTGATGTCCATCGCCGACATTGTGGGGAGGGCGAGGGAGGCTTGGAATCGTGGGGCCACCGAGGTGACCCTTCAGGGGGGTATCCACCCGGAATTCACCGGCGACTTCTACGTGGCGGTGACCCGGGCGATCAAGGCCGAATTGCCCGACATGCACATCCATGGATTCACCCCGTTGGAGGTCTGGCAGGGGGCGGAGACCTCGGGATCCACGGTTAGGGACTTTCTGATCCGTCTCAAGGATGCCGGGCTCGGGACGCTTCCCGGCACCGCCGCTGAGATTCTGGATGACGACGTCCGGAGGTTCCTGTGCCCGGATAAGATCCGTACTTCCCAGTGGGCGCAGGTGATGTTGATCGCCCATGAACTCGGGTTGAAGTCCACTGCCACCATCATGTTCGGGCACATCGACCATCACCGCTCCTGGGCCAACCACCTGGAGGTGATCCGGCAAATACAACATCGCACGGGGGGCTTCACGGAATTGGTGCCCCTCCCCTTCGTCCACATGGGCGCTCCGATCTGGTTGAACGGCAAGGCTCGGCCCGGTCCCACCTGGGACGAGGTGGTGTTGATCCATGCGGTGGGACGTATCGCCCTGGACGGCCTGGTGCCGAACATCCAAGCCTCATGGGTGAAACTCGGGTTGGACGGCGCCGGTCGTCTCCTGGATGCGGGGTGCAACGACCTCGGCGGCACCCTGATGGGAGAGATAATCACCCGTTCGGCCGGCGCTGCTCACGGGCAGGAGATGGAACCCGAGGAATTCGAGAGGACCATAACGGCTATGGGTCGCAGGCCGGGTCGAAGGGACACCGAGTATCGTCTCGGGCTGATTGCTTAGAAGCGGGGAAACGTGGGTTCGTACTACCAGAGCATTCCCAACCATCTGGCTACCTGGATAGAGGATCAGCCGATGTTCTTCGTGGCGACCGCCCCGTCGGGTGAAGTGGGGCACATCAACCTCTCCCCCAAGGGTCTGGATACTTTCCGGATAGTCGATTCCCGGACGGTGGCTTATCTCGATCTGGTAGGCAGCGGAGCGGAGACCATTGCCCATCTGCGACAGAATGGGCGGATCGTGGTGATGTTCTGTGGATTCGATCAACCCCGGCGGATTCTGCGAATCTGGGGAGAAGGCAGTGTTCTGTATCCGGGATCGCAGGGACACTCGGATCTGGCATTGACCTTCCCGGACATTCCGGGTTCGCGATCGATCATCCGGGTGGACGTTCAGAAGGTTGGCACTTCCTGCGGAGGCGGGGTGCCCCTGATGGAGATGGTTTCCCAGAGGGACTTTCTACCCGTCTGGGCAGAGAAGAAGGGACCCGATGCGATGTGGGAGTACCAGAAGAAGCACAACACCCACAGCCTCGACGGCCTCCCCGCCATGGATTTTCCCGCCGGTCCCTGAATCCGACGCGGTGGTCTGAGTCGCAGCGTGTGGATGGTGTCCCACTGGTCCTGCGTCTTCTCACTTGCGAGATGACTGGAAGGTCCCGTCGGCCGGTTGTGCGGCCCATCTGAAAAGGGTTGTTGGCTTCACACCACGTATTGAACGCCCGTTTCCCCGATGCGTTTTAAGATCACCGCCACTGCTTGAGGGTTGTTGTCGATCATCACGAACCGGCGGTTGAGTTGCTGCGCCACGGCACCCGTGGTTCCGGATCCGGCGAAGAAGTCCAACACCCGATCTCCTTGCTGCGATGATGCCATCACAATCCTCCGCAGGATGCCTTCCGGCTTTTGCGTTGCATAGCCGGTCTTCTCTCTCCCGTTGGTGGCCACGATGGTGTGCCACCACACATCGGTGGGGAGTTTGCCCCGAGCTGCCTTCTCCTTGGAGACCAGACCGGGCGCCATGTAGGGGATCCTCTCGATGGCCCCCTGGTCGAAGAAGTACTGGTTGGGATCTTTGGCATAGACCAAGATGGTGTCATGCTTGGCGGGCCATCGTCTCGTGGAACGACCGCCGAAATCGTAGGCCCAGATGATCTCATTGATAAAACACTCTCGTCCAAAGATCTGATCCAGCAGGATCTTGCAGTAATGGGCCTCCCGGTAGTCGATGTGGAAGTACAGGGTCCCATCGGCGGTGAGCAGCCGGTGGGCCTGTTGCAGGCGGGGCTCGATGAAGTCAAGGTAGTCGTCGAAGACGTCAACAAATGACGTTGAGCCCAGCCGGACGGTCCGATAGCGACGGCCCCCGAACCCGGTGCGGTCACCCTGCTCGCTGCGGGCGGTCTTCAGGGTGCTTTTTCGCTGCACCTTTCCACTGTTGAAGGGTGGGTCGATGTAGATGAGCCGAAAGGACTCGCCGCGTAGCCGGGGCAGGATCTCCGAGTTGTCGGCGCAGAACACCCAGTTGGGGTGTTCTTCCAGGTCGATGGGCCGGTGGTCGATAATCATGTTGAAAATAGTGGGACGGAGGTCCGCAAGTTGACTTTCCAGGGTCGGGTGGTTCCAACATCCCGGGGGTCGCGAAGAAACCCCGGCTGATTGGAGTCGTTTTGTCTCACCCCCAATGCATACTGATATCCAGCTAAAGACACCTGTTAGGGTTCGATTGGACGTCGTCGGGCCAAGCCAGGGATCATAGGAATCGATACGCCTCTTGGGGCTAACCCAACGCGTCTTGATCAACGGCACGGTGGAGGCGGGGGTGGGCCCAGTGGTTGAAATGAGGCCCTCTGATTTCACAAGTTAGAGTCGTGTTTCGCGACAACAGCGGAATGGGGGAGCTAGCGAGGAGGGGTTTGGCGAACGAGGAGTGGCGTCGCCCTCCTAGTCTCCCTGGGGAATTGTCCGAATCCAGCTGACTGCTTAGGAGACCGTCATGCTCTCATCCAGGACACTCCTGCTCCGCAACGCAGACCGATTGGTGACCATGGATGACGACGGCGCCGAGATAGAGGGCGGAGCACTCTTGGCCCGGGATGGGTGGATAGAACAGGTGGGGCCCACCTGCGACCTCCCCGACACCGCCGATGAGGTGATCGACTGTGGCGGGCTGGTAGTGATTCCCGGTCTGGTGAACACCCACCACCACTTCTTCCAGACCCTCACCCGAGCCATGGCCCAGGACGCCGAACTGTTCGACTGGCTGGTGGAGTTATACCCCGTGTGGTCCAATCTGACACCCGAGCACGTCCGGGTCTCCACTGTCACCGCCCTGTCGGAGTTGGCCCTGTCGGGATGCACCACCGCCTTTGATCACCATTATTTCTGGCCCAACGGTTCGAAGTTTGAAGATCAGGTCCAGGCAGGTCGGAAGGTGGGCATCCGGTTCCACGTTTCCCGCGGCTCGATGAGCGTGGGGCGCTCCCAAGGGGGTCTTCCCCCTGATGAGTGGGTCGAAGACGAGGACGCGATTCTGGCCGATTGCACTCGGGTGGTCTCCCGGTATCACGACCCTTCACCCGGAGCGATGGTCCAGGTGGTGATCTCCCCCTGTTCGCCTTTCACAGTGAGCCCCGATCTGATGAGGCAATCCGCCGCCCTGGCTCGTTCACTGGGGGTGCGACTCCACACTCATCTGGCGGAGACGCTTGACGAAGAGGACTATTGCCAGGAGTTGTTCGGGATGCGACCTATGCAGTATGCCGAGACAGTGGATTGGATGGGTCCCGATGTCTGGTTTGCCCACGCCGTCCACGTTTCGGAG
Organism: bacterium OM1 bin76; assembly: GCA_002238785.1. Classification (GTDB taxonomy): domain Bacteria; phylum Actinomycetota; class Acidimicrobiia; order Spongiisociales; family ZC4RG35; genus Bin76. The sequence continues at coordinate 140,733 of MPNA01000003.1, forward strand.
CGGGACATCGCGGTCATGGCCGCCACCAAGACAGGGGTCGGCCACTGTCCGACCTCGAACATGCGACTCGCATCCGGCGCCGCTCCGCTGATGCGCTACCTGGAGACCGGCGTACCGGTGGGCCTGGGAGTGGACGGATCGGCGTCCAACGACTCCTCACACATGTTGGCGGAAGCCCGCCAGGCACTGCTTGCTGCCCGCTTGGCACGTGCCTTGGAGGGCTCGAAGGCGCCCATGCTGACTGCCCGGCAGGCGTTGAGAGTTGCCACCAGGGGAGGCGCCGAGGTGCTGGGCAGAACCGACATCGGGTCTATTGAGGCAGGGAAGGCTGCCGACATCGCCTGTTTTCGCACCGATGGCCTGCCAATGGCAGGGGCCTACGATCCGGTGGCTGCCCTGGTGTTGTCCGGCCCCTACCGTGCCAATCGGCTGATCGTCCACGGCCGGAACGTGGTGGTGGACGGACAACTGGTCGGGTTGGACCTGGAGCCACACCTAGAAGACCACCGTCGACTCTCCCGGCTATTGGTTAGCTGAAGCCAAGGGCATTTCCTGCGCAGGGCTGTCACAGTGGCGCCTCCTCCCTGGCAGCCGGTTCGTCTCCATTAGTCCAACCTCTATACGGCCCGCGCCCGGCGGAGATGCCACCTTTCCCACAGCGCCAGCATGGAGGGCAACACCAGTATCGCTGCCACCAGGGACAATCCGACCGCGTAAACCGTGACCTGACCCATCTGTTGAAAGGGCGTCAGCCTCGACGTGATAAGGATCCCGAATCCGGCCATGGTCGTGAATGCGGATCCTGCCAACGCCCCGCCCGTGTGGCGAGACGTGGAGCGCAGAGCGTCATTGAGTTGCTCAAAGCGGGTCCGATCCTCTCCGAACCGGCGGGCGATGTGGATGGTGTAGGGCACCCCTATCCCGATCGACAGGGCGGACAGGGTGGCGGTCACCGGTCCGATCGGTATGCCGGTGGCGTACATCAAGCCATAGGTCCAGAACACCACCAGCGCCACGGGGATCATGGTGATGACACCTATGAGCGGGCGGCGATTCTCGAACCAGAAGCTGATCATCAACACCAGGGTGGCGACGACCAGGGTAAAGAGGAGCGACCTCGTCTGTGAGTCCGCCAACTCCACAATGATCAGGTTCGTGATTATCTCCGTGGAGGTCGCTATCACACTGATCCCCAAGTCTGAGAGTTCCGAGAAGTTCTCCAAGAGGTCCCGCCTCAATTGCAGGGCTTCAGTCTCTCCCGCTTGGGTGCTGATGTCAAAGAGCAAAGCATCGTATCCCGACCCACTCTGGTGTAGAACTCTCCCTGCCTGTTGCGGCGCCGCCACCAGCATGGTGTCCCACAGCGCAGTGACGTCAGAGTCGGGGACAGCTCGCAGATCCACGTCCAGAGAGGCGGCTTGAGCGGCAGAGACGACAGCCTGGTTGGGAGGACCCTGGGGGCCGCCCCTGGTGAGAGAGTTGAGCACTGAGATCGGAGAGGTGGATGAGGGGGTCTTCCCGAACGGTGTCTCGAAGACCACTATGTTCCCAACTTCCGCCAATCCCCTGTTGGCCGAGACCAGAGCGTTGTGAACCTGGGGAGAGGAAAGGTCCTCTCCTTCGATCAGGACCTGGGTGGATTCGCCCAGGCCACCACCGAATTCCTCCTGCAGGATATTCACCGCCCGGACTCCGGGGGCATCGCTGGGCAGGAAGTCGGTGAACGAGAACCTCACCTCCAACTGGCTCAATCCCCACACTCCCATGCCTCCCAAGACCAGGGCCACCAGCACCACAAGAAACGGGACCTTCTCCGCCAACACCGAAGAACTGGCTATCAGGCGGGGAAGCAGGCGGTTCGAGGAGGTCTTCATTCCCGTCACCGGCAGAGGTCGCTTGGACTCGAGTTGGCGGTCCACTCTCCTGGCCATGATCAGTACGCGCAGCAAGCCCCAGGACAGCCTGCCTTCTCTTTCCGTTCTCCGGTCCAAGATTCTCCTGGCCGCCGGAAAGAACGTGAGCGTCAGGATGAAGGAGACAGCTATTCCGATTGCCGCCAGAATGCCGAAGTCCTTGAGGGCCGGCACCGGGCTCAGAACGTTGGTGAGAAAACCGATGGCGGTGGTTACCGTGGCCAACGCCAGGGCTATTCCCACGGTGCCTATGGCGGTGCGGACCGCGCCGTCCACATCCTGACCTCGGCCTATCTCCTCGCGATAGCGGGATGTGACATGGATCCCGTAGTCCACTCCCAGCCCGATCAGGAGGATGGGAATGATCTGGGTTATGTTGTTGAACGATGCGATGACTCCGGCTCGCACCAACAACACCCCGATGCCCTGCATGAAAGTGATGGCGGCGAAGATGGTGAAGAGCGTCAGGAGTGTGTCGGCCAGGGTCCGGCGCCCCGACTGGATCAAGGCGCCCTTGCCGGCCGGTTTGAGCCAGTAGACGAAACACAGGATGACCAAAATGATCAGGGCGGCCATTCCGAAGAGGCGCCCGATCTCGCTGCTGCCGTCTCCGGAGTCTTCGAACAGCAGGTTGAAGCTGAACGGGATAACCTCAAGCCCATCTGGGGTCGGTATGGCGCGCAGGGCCTCCGCCACCTCCAGGTCGTTGTCGATGGCCTCATCAAGTGCCTCTTCTCCCTCCACGGCCGGCGGCGTGGTGAACACCAGCACCAAGCCCGCCTGGGCCGTGGCCGAGGACGCGTTGCCGTCCTGGCTGATCAAAGAGGTGAACTGTGGGTTGGCGCCCGGTCCCGCCGTCGCCTCGATGTAGAGGTTCTTCACGTCTTCATCGCTGGCTACCGGAGTGCCCCTTTGGGCTGCCAGGGAGATGGCCGGGTCGAGATAGCTGAACGATGCTCCCCGTCCCGGAACAGAGGAGAGATTGTCAGACAGGGTTTCGCTCCCCAGGACGGAGTTGATAGCAGTTACCGTCTCAAAGGCCTCCTTGGTGAAGACGTCTCCTCCTTCATTGCGGACGATGACTTGCAGGATGCCTTCCTGGGAATCCTGACCGAACAAGTCCCTGATCCTGTCGGCGGCCAGCAATTCGGCGTTGTCGGGCGAAAGGCCTTCGTTGCCCTGGCCTATCTCGACCTGGGTTGACAGTGATCCGAAGACTCCGAAAAGGACCAGTGTGGTTATCACCACCGCCCAGGGCGCTTTGGAAACCAAGGAGGCAAAGGCTTTGACGAAGGCTCTCATCGGATCTCACTCCTTCCGGCCACCATTGCCGGGTACATGGTGGCTCGCTTACCGAGCCTATGGTGATTTCGGTTTAATACTGAATTGGATTAGTTACACCTTGGTGGACATGAAGGTTCTTTACCTTCGGCGCTCGGGGGTGATATCCTAAGGGGATAATTTGAGCAACCGAATTCAGACCACAGACATTTCACGCGTTGCGGTGCTCAGCCTTTTTGCTTCCAGTTTCAATCCGATGGGGGAGGTGGAATGGCCGCGACAGTGACTGCCACGCTCGCCAGCCAAAGGCAGTTGTTCGAAGGCGTTTTCGAAGACGAACCGGTATTCGATGTTCATCCTGAGATCGAGGGTCCCCAGGACGTGGCGTCGGTTCAAGACGGTTCGCCGGAGCAGGTTGACAGCGATGCCAACACGGCGAAGTACAACGAGAACGGGTATGTGGAGGTTGAGCCGGCTAAGTTCGTGGATTCCTACAAACCTCCGGCTATTGACGGGGATTTCCGGGACAAGCACATAGTCACGGTTGAACAATTCGCTCGGGATGATCTGAGAGTTCTCTTCGAGGTGGCTTCCACCCTGAAGAAGCGGATCCGGTCCGGGGACAGGGGGGTTGTGGAGATCGCCACCGGGCAGGTGTTGGCACTGCTCTTCTTCGAGTCCAGCACCCGGACAGACATGTCATTCCAGGCTGCGATGCTCCGGTTGGGTGGCAAAGTCATCGGAGCCTCCAATGGCATCCAGTTTTCTTCCGTCTACAAGGGCGAGGACCTTCCCGACACTGTCAGAGCGGCGGGATGCTACGCGGACGTAATCGCCCTGCGGCACCCCCGAGTGGGGGCATCCTATCTCGCAGCCCACTATCTGGACTTGCTGGCCGAAAAGATCGGTCGTCGGTCCGTGGTGTTAAGCGCTGGCGATGGAGTGGGGGAACACCCCACTCAGGCTCTGCTGGACCTGTTTACGATCTTGGAATCCAAGGGAACGGTCGATGGGTTGGCCATCACCATGGTCGGGGACCTAAAACACGGTCGCACGGTCCATTCGCTGGCCAAACTGCTGGCTACCTACGGAGCTTGCGGGACCGAGGTGAACTTCGTGTCGCCTGTCTCGCTGAAGATGCCGACCGCCATTGTCCAACGATTGCATGAAGCGAACATATCCGTGCAGGAGACCGAGGATCTTGATGAAGTAGTGGGTTCCTCCGACGTTATCTATTGGACCAGGGTGCAGGAGGAACGGTTCGACGAACGGGCCGAGTACGACCAGGTCAAGGAAGGTTTCATAATGACTCCCAGCGTGATGCGAAGAGCCCGTGGGGAAGCCATTCTGATGCATCCCCTGCCCCGCAAGCATGAGATGGGAGGACCCAGAGATCACGATCTGCTGGATGCCGACCCTCGCTCGGTCTATTTTCAGCAGATGGAAAACGGGATGCTGGTGCGGATGGCGTTGCTGGCCAAGATCCTCAAAGGGGTCCACATTTAGAGCCGCACTGAGGAGGAGCGGTCCGGGCCGACGTCGCCATCCGGCGGCTTGGGGCCGGATGGGGAGCAGGAGATAACATGGGAACGGTGGTGACTGAGTTTCTCCTACCCGACATCGGCGACGGGCTGACCGAGGCGGAAGTGGTGCGATGGTTGGTGCCTGAAGGTGCCCAGGTGGACCGCGACGAGCCTCTGGTTGAGGTGGAGACCGACAAGGCAGTGGTGGTCATACCGTCCCCGGTGGCTGGGATCGTCCTCCGGCATGGGGCCGGACAGGGCGAGACCATGTCGGTGGGGACGGTGCTGGCTGTCATTGCACCACCTGGTGGGGGAAACACGCATCCTTCCCCGCCCGGAAGGCCGGGGGCCGCAGAGCCTCGCCCGACTCACGGCCCGCCGGCATCGGAGACCCGGGAGCCCACGGTGGAGGTCAAGGCCTTGCCGGTGGTCCGTCGCCTTGCTCGGCAAAGGGGGGTGGATTTGACGACGGTCACCGGTTCCGGCCCTGGGGGTCGGATTACCCGCCACGATGTGTTGGCTGCCGCCCAGGCCGCCGCGCCGCCGACCGCCCCCAGGAAACCGGAGTCCCTGCCGGATGAGGACCCCCGACGCCGCCCCCTCACCAAACTGCAGAGGACCGTCGCCGCCAACATGACCCGGTCTTGGTCTGAGATTCCCCATGTGACCACCTTCGACGAGGTGGATGCGACCCGCTTGCTGGGGGTGCGGAGGGCTCTGGCGGAGCGACACGGCGCAACCATCCAGGTTGATGCCCTGGTAATCGCCGCGATCATCCCCGCTCTACGCCGCTATCCAGAGTTCAACGCCACCCTGGAGGGAGATTCGCTGGTGGTTCACGCCGCCTGCCACATGGGGGTGGCGATCAACGCCGCAGATGGCCTGTTGGTTGGGGTAGTCCGATCCGCCGAGGAGATGTCGATCATGCAATTGGCAGAGGCCACTGCAAGGCTGGCGGAACAGGGAAAGACCCGCCGACTCGGTGTGGGTGAACTCACCGGACAGACCTTCACCGTCAGCAATATCGGCGCCTTGGGAGGTGGCTTGGGGACTCCCATAATCCCCCCGGACAACACTGCCATACTGGCGGTGGGGAGGGTTGCCGACAGGCCCGTGGTGGAGGGTGGTGAGGTGGTGGTGAGGCCGCTGATGCCTCTGTCCCTTTCCTTTGATCACCGAGTCATCGATGGGGCGCTTAGCCGTCTCTTCATGGACATGGTGATCGAGAATCTTTCTGAACCGGCCCTTTTTCTAGCCTGAGGAGATCATGACCAAATACGACATCACCGGACCCGCTACTCCCCACTCCGCCGACGTTCTCACCAAGGAAGCAGCCTCCCTTCTTGCCGACGTACATCACGAATTCAATGAGCGCCGTCGGCAATTGCTCTCCCTCAGAGAAGAACGCCAAGCGGAATTCGACCACGGGGTTCGTCCCGACTTTCTGCCCGAGACCCGTTCTGTCCGGGAAGGGGAGTGGATGGTGGATCCGGTCCCGTCCGCATTGGCGGACCGAAGGGTCGAAATAACCGGGCCGGTGGACGCCAAGATGGTGATCAACGCCCTCAATTCCGGCGCCAAGATGTTCATGGCCGATTTCGAGGACGCCACTTCTCCTACCTGGGAAAACCTGGTGGAGGGTCAGTACAACCTGCTGGAGGCCCAACTAGGAACGTTGCAGCTTGAAACGCCCCGCAAGTCCTACCGGTTGGGAGAGGAGACAGCCACTCTCCTGGTCAGGCCCAGGGGTTGGCACCTTCCTGAAAAGCACTTCTTGGTGGATGGCCGGCCGGTATCCGGGGCACTGTTCGATTTCACCCTCTATATGTGCCACGGCGGCAGGTCCTCCCTGGAGATGGGCAGCGGTCCCTTCTTCTACCTTCCCAAACTCGAGTCCCATCTCGAGGCTCGCCTGTGGAACGACGTGATCTGCTATGTGTCGGATCGATTGGGGATTCCACTCGGCACGGTCAAGGCCACCGTGCTGATCGAGACCATTACGGCTGCCTTCGAGATGGAAGAGATTCTCTATGAATTGCGGAATCATTCTTCGGGCCTGAACGCCGGTCGGTGGGACTACATCTTCAGCTTCATCAAGAAATTCCGCAACCATGCCCAGTACGTGTTGCCGGACCGGTCCCAGGTCGGCATGACCGCGCCGTTCATGCATGCCTACACCGAATTGGGGGTGGCCACCTGCCACCGCCGCGGCGCTCATGCGATGGGTGGCATGGCAGCCTTCATACCCAACCGGCGCGATCCCGAGGTGACCGAGCGAGCCCTGGCCGCGGTGGCGGCAGACAAGCGCCGGGAAGCCGAGGCCGGTTGCGACGGGACCTGGGTCGCCCATCCCGACCTGATCCCGGTTGCGATGTCCGAATTCGATCGGATCCTGGGGGGCCGTCCCAATCAGATCGGCCGACAGCGAGACGATGTGGCGGTGACGGCGGAGGATCTGCTGAACCCCGAAATCGAAGGCGGCGCCATAACCGAGGGTGGGGTCAGGACCAACGTCTCGGTCGGGATTCGCTACATGGCCTCATGGCTGTCCGGGACAGGCGCCGCCGCCATCGACAATCTGATGGAAGACGCGGCCACCGCGGAGATCTCTCGTTCCCAGATCTGGCAGTGGGTGCGGCACGGGGCTCGCCTCGACAACGGAATGCCGGTAACCGCGCCGATGGTGGAGAAGATAGCCGCCGAGGAGTTGTCCCGGATCCGGGAGGCGGTCGGGGAGGACATGTACCGGACGGGCCGTTTCCAGAGGGCCTGCGAGATCTTCTCCGAGGTGGCCCTCGAGGATGAATTCGTGGAGTTCTTGACCCTTCCGGCCTATCGCGATCTGTAGATCTACATAGGATTCTGACATGCCCCGATTCAGTGAAGCTCTTCGCTACCACTCCCATCCGCGACCTGGGAAGCTGGAGATCCGGGCGACGAAAGCCACGCTGACCCAGGCCGATCTGAGTCTTGCCTATACCCCGGGAGTGGCCGAACCATGTCTGGCCATACACGAGAATCCCGGCGATGTGTTCCAGTACACCAATAGGGGCAACCTGGTGGCGGTGGTAACCAACGGCACCGCGGTTCTGGGGTTGGGCAACATCGGGGGACTGGCTTCCAAGCCGGTCATGGAAGGAAAGGGTGTGCTTTTCAAGCGATTCGCCGACATCGACGTCTACGACCTGGAGATCGATTCCCAGGATCCCGATGATGTCATCCGGTTCTGCGAGTTGCTGGCGCCAACGGTGGGGGGTATCAATCTGGAGGACATTCGCGCCCCCGATTGCTTTTACATAGAGGAGACCCTGCGGGATCGACTTGACATTCCGGTTTTCCACGACGATCAGCACGGTACGGCCATCATTGCCGGCGCCGGTCTAATCAACGCTGCAGAGTTGAGCGGCCGCCGCCTTGAAGACATGAAAGTGGTGATACTGGGCGCTGGCGCCGCCGGGGTGGCAACCGGTCACTTCCTGATCCGCCTGGGCTTCGACCCCGAACGTTTGTTGATGGTCGACTCACGGGGTGTATTGGATTCAACCCGCAGCGATCTCAACGCTTACAAAAAAGAGTTCGCGCGCCATACGGATGCCCGAACCCTGACTGAGGCCCTGGTGGGGGCCGATGCCCTGATCGGGCTGGCCCAAGCCGGGTTGGTCCACCCCCACATGCTGGAGCGAATGAACCCCCAGCCGATCGTTTTCCCCCTGGCGAATCCCGATCCTGAGATTCCCTATCACGATGCGAAGCGAGTTCGGCCGGATGCTTTCGTCGGTACCGGGCGCAGCGACTACCCGAACCAGGTGAACAACGTTTTGGGGTTTCCCTTCATCTTCCGTGGGGCGCTGGATGTCCGCGCCACGGCTGTGAGTGAAGGAATGAAGGTGGCTGCCGCCGAGGCGCTGGCGATACTGGCCAGGGAACCGGTGGCCGAGTCGGTCTTGGAGGCCTATCAGTTGAAGGAACTGTCGTTCGGTCCCGATTACCTGATTCCCAAGCCTTTCGACCCGCGGGTGCTGACCACCGTAGCCCCGGCGGTAGCGGTCGCCGCCACGGAAGAGGGCCTGGCTCGGCTGCCCTGCAGGATTGAGGAGTATCGTCAGCAATTGAGCGCTCGCCTCAGGCCTTCCCAGGGTTTGATTCAAGCCGTCACCATCCGTGCCCGCCAGTACCCGGCCAGGGTTGTGTTTCCCTACGGTGATGATCTCCGACTGGTGCGCGCCGCCCGCAGGGTCCTGGATGCCGGTATCGCTCACCCGGTGTTATTGGCCGACCGGGGAGTTGTCACCGAACTATCGGAGGAGTTAGGCATTTCCCTCGACGGGATCAAGGTGGTCGACCCTATTAGCCAAGCCAAAGAGCGAGACCGTTACGCGGCGAGGTTGCTGGAACTCAGAGGTCATAGGGGAGTGTCAAGAGTCCACGCCGCTCGGATGGTCTTTGATCCAAACGTGTTTGCCGCTTTGATGGTCGAGTCGGGTGACGCTGATGTCCTGGTGGGCGGCCTCACTACCTTCTTCCCCGAGACCGTTCGCCCCGCTCTGCAGATCATCAAAGTGAGAGAGGGTCGTTCCATCGCCAGCGCCCTTTACGTGGTGGTGACCGGGCGAGCCGCTTACTTCTTCGCCGACTGCGCAGTCAACATATCACCCTCTGCCGGTGAGTTGGCCGAGATAGCTGCCTCGGCGGTGGATGTCGCTCAGCACCAGTTCGGGAGAGATCCCCGGGTTGCATTCATCAGCTATTCGGATTTCGGATCGGCAGCCGGAGACGAACCGGCTCGGGTTCGCCAGGCGGTGGAGTTGTTCCGGGATCGCTGGCCCGAGACGCCGGTGGATGGAGAGATGCAGGCCGACACCGCGGTGGTGGAGGCTCTGCTCAACAATCGGCGTCCCGGCGGTCCTCTGAAGTATCCGGCCAACATCCTGGTGTTTCCCAACCTCACCGCAGCGAACAGCGCCTACAAGCTATTGGAACGACTGGGCGACGCCGAAGTGATCGGACCCATTCTGACCGGCCTCTCCCGGTCGGTGCAGGTGCTGCAGAGAGACGCCTCCGTCGCGGAGATAGTCAACCTCACAGCCTATGCGGTGGCCGACGCCCACCGACTCTCAGAACTTTGAGCAATCAGACCGCAGGCCTTCCATCGGAATAGGACTCTGTCGAACCCAGTCCCACTACGACTGGGAGTAAGTCCCCGGGACCCCTCCTGGGCTGCAGCGTATTCATCCCCATAGATCCGCCGCTTGCGGTTTCCGTTCCTATGCGGATTTGATCGCTGGGGAGGCGTGCCACGTTGGGGGAGGGCCAGTGTTCAGGGGTGGCGCCCCTGCTCGGTCAGCCGGGCCGCCAACCCCCTCTGGACTCGTGGCAATGCCCAGGATCCTCCCCGCCGGATCCAAGAGCGGCCCTGTTCTGAGCGTGGCCTGGTACCGGCGCTGGATAAAGGTCACCGCTGACACATTTCAGCAATATTCGCTTGCCACTGTGAGGAGTAACACAGTTTCTCACGAAAGGAGCGATGACATGAATCGTCTGAGGTCTTTGACCAGGAACCGCCTGATAGGGGCGGCTCTTGGGACGGTGCTCACCGCGGGCGTGCTGATCGGTTGTGGAGGCGGCAACGAGGGTTCGGAAGGGCCCGAGACCGGGGTTGAGGGCGGTACCGAACAAGGCGGCGGGGAACACGGCGCCGCCGGCGAGGCCGGTGGTGAGGGTGGCGGCTCAGGTGGCGAGGAGGCCAGTGGGGCCACCATGGGGTTGGATGAGACCTTCGATCAAGTGCGGGCCGGCGTCCGACTGATCATCGGGTACGATGCCCCGAGCAACTCCTTCCGGGGCACGGTGGAGAACACCACCAACAACACTCTCACCCGGGTGAGGATCGAGGTCCATCTCTCCAACGGGACGGAACTGGGTCCCACCACCCCCGTTGACTTGGGGCCGGGCGAGATCCTGGCGGTGGACCTGGCAGCCACCGCGGAGCCGTTCACTGGATGGATACCGTATGCCGAGGTCGGCAGCGGCGAAGGCAGCGGTGGTGAAGGCGGCGCCGAGGGCAGCAATGAGACCGGCGTGGAAGGCTCCGAAGGCAGCGGCGCCGAGATTGGCGAAGCCGCCATGTCGAGCCCGGTCGTTCCTCTGGACCAGCAGTGGAACGGCACCCTCGGCGGTCTGGCTGTCTCCGCCTGGTACGACGCGGTCACCCAGACTGCCCATGCCACGGTACAGAACACCACCTCCGGGGTTCTGTGCTATGTGCAGGCCGAACCTCACCTGAAGTCGGGAACCACCACGGTCGGGGAACTGGGTCCCGACGTGTTGGCGCATCTGAGCCCGGGGCAGACCGCGACTTCCAGTGTGGCGGTCGCCAGTGAACCCGCAATGGCAGGTGTCTCGTTCGATGGGTACGTCGTCCACATGGAAGTCTTTGACTGCGGCGGCGGCGGCCCGGTGCCCCACACCGGCGGCGAAGGTGGCGGCGAGACCGGCGGAGAGAGCGGTGCCGGCGGCGAAGAAGGCAGCGGCAACATGTTGGCGCCCGATCAGACCTTCGACCAGGTCCGGGCCGGCGCCCGGCTGGTCCTCAACTACGACGCCTCAACGAACACATTCCGGGGCACAGTGGAGAACACCACCAACAACACTCTCACCCGGGTGAGGATCGAGGTCCATCTCTCCAACGGGACGGAACTGGGTCCCACCACCCCCGTGGACATGGCCCCCGGCCAGGTTCTGACGGTCAACCTGCAGGCCACGGCTGAACCGTTCACCGGTTGGGTACCCCACGCCGAGGTCGGCAGCGGCGAGGGCGGCGGTGAAGGCAGCGAATCCGGCGGCGGAGAACACGGCTCCGGCGGAGAACACGGCTCGGGCGGTGAGGGAGGAGGCGGTTAGAAGCAACCGGAGTCGGTCGAGAGAATCCGACCGCATCCAACAGGCGGATGGAGGCGACGTCCCCAAAAGACATCGCCTCCATCGCTAGCTTCTTAGAGGATTGATGATGAGCGGCTTGGTGTTGATAGTCGAAGACAATGAGCGGATCGCCAACTGGGTGAAGGTGTACTTCGAACGCGCCGGGTTCACGGCTGCGGCGGCTCATGATGGTGTGTCCGGCCTGGCCCTGGCCCGCCGCCTGCTTCCGGACCTGATGATCCTCGACCTCAACCTTCCCCGGCTCGACGGAGTGGAGGTGTGCCGAGCCCTGCGTCGCGAGTCGGATGTTCCGATAATCATGCTGACCGCCAGGGAGACCCCTGCTGAACGCATCATCGGACTGGACAGCGGAGCCGATGATTACATTATCAAGCCCTTCGATCCGGAGGAGGTCGTGGCGCGCGCCAAAGCGGTCCTCCGTCGCGTCAACGACCGGGTCCAGCAGGTCCTGACACGCGGCGGCATCACATTGGATGAGACCACCCGCAGCGTGACAGTCAATGGAGAACCAGCGCCGTTGACTTCGGCCCAATTCGCTCTGTTGTCGACGTTCATGCGCCATCCCAACCAGGTCCTCACCCGGTATCAACTGATCACGGTGACTTTCGGCTACGACTTCGACGGCTTCGAACGAGCCATCGACAGTCAGGTGGCCCGCCTGCGAAAAAAACTCGGCGAAGTTGGCGGCCAGGTCATTCAAACTGTCTACGGCGCGGGCTACAAGTTCGTGGCAGAGCATAAGTAATGTCGCTTCGCCGACGGATCATGGGCTCGATCGTCGTGGTGATCGTCCTCACCATCCTGATCGGCGTCGGCATCGGTTTTTTCACCACGCAGAACCGCCTGGACGCATTCGTGGACCGGATAGGCAGCGATGAGGCTAGCCGGTTGGCCAGGAATCTGAGCCGGGAATACACCGCCACCGGTGGCTGGGAAACAGTGGACAGGCCGTTGTCGGAAGCGGGATATGTCTACGACGAGGCTCTGCCGAGGGGAGGGTCCGAAGGCGGCGGGGCAGAGTCCTCCGAGTCTCACGAGGACCTGGTGCGGGTCATCATCATTGGTGCCGATGGGCAGGTCGTGAAAGACAATCTGGCCCAATTGTCACCGGGTGCCGCGGCGCCCGACCTGGACGGACGAAGCGATACGGTTTTCGATCTGGACAGCAATCAAGCCGTGGGCCGGGTCTACCTGGATGTGAACCACGAGTTCCTGTCGACCGAGTCCCATGGATTTCTCACCACGATCCTGTGGGTGAGCCTGATCGGGGGCCTCCTGACGGCCGGCGCCGGCATCCTGCTGGCCGCTTGGCTGTCCAAGCGGATCACCGCGCCGGTGACCGCCCTGACGGAGGCGACCCAGGCAATCGCCCAGGGGAAGGCGGCGCCGCTGCCGGTCACGTCCTCGGACGAGTTGGGACGGATGAGCACGGCTTTCAACCAGATGACCTCTGCCTTGGAATCCCAGCGCGATCTGCGGAAGCGGCTCATAAACGACGTCTCCCACGAGTTGAACACGCCCTTGAGCGTCATCCAGTTGGAGGCGAAGGGGCTGAGCGACGGACTTCAGACACCTGAGAAGGCATCCGAACACATCATCGGGGAAGTGGACCGGCTGCGCGGCCTGGTGACCGATCTGAACTGGCTTGCGGAAACGGACCACGGGGAGTTGAGGCTCACCTTTCAACGAAGTTCTGTTACCGAACTGCTCAACGCCGAATTGGGCCGATGGCAGTCACGAGCCTTGGCTCGACGGGTCGCATTGTCGTTGCAGGTCCCAGATGACCTTCCGAACGTGGATTTGGACCGGGTACGCATGAGTCAGGCCATGGGTAACGTCGTGGCCAACGCCATTCACAGCGCCGAGCCGGGTGGGTGTATCGCGATCGGTGCGGAAACAGAAAGCGATGAGTGGTTGGCCATATCGATCACCGATGACGGGATCGGCATCCACCCAGCGGACCTTCCCCGCCTATTCGACCGCTTCTACCGCACGGACCAGTCCCGCGGCCGCGACGCAGGCGGAAAGGGCTTGGGACTGGCCATTACCCGGTCCATTGTCAAAGCCCATGGGGGCACAGTTTCGGTGGCAAGCGAGGGGCCGGGAAAGGGCGCCGTCGTGGCCATCCGGCTTCCCCTCGACTGATGGATTTCGCCGCCCGCCATGAAACTCCGCCCTCAAGAACGGGGAACACCGCGGACCGAGGCGTGAGTGAAAAAAGGGGCACGCCACGGCGCGAAAGTGGGTCGCCGGGGACTCGAACCCCGAACCTGCGGGTTAAGAGCCCGTTGCTCTGCCAATTGAGCTAGCGACCCGACTCCCAGTATAGCGGGTGCGATTGTCCTGTTGTTGGCCAAATGGACTGGCGCGTTGTCACTGTTCCCTGCCAGAATGGGACCGGTACGGGCTGTGGCGCAGCTTGGCAGCGCGCCTGCTTTGGGAGCAGGAGGTCGTCGGTTCAAATCCGACCAGCCCGACGCGATGGAAACGTTGGTGATTGTCAAGACCAGGGGCCGCTACCCTTGTCGTGGTGTCACTGGCGGGTGTAGCTCAATGGTAGAGCCCCAGCCTTCCAAGCTGGTGGTGAGGGTTCGATTCCCTTCACCCGCTCTGAGGGACTTTCCCTGGTGAGCGCCAGAGCCCCCGTAGCTCAGAGGACAGAGCAGGAGCCTTCTAAGCTCTTGGCCGGGGGTTCGAATCCTCCCGGGGGCGCTGGGGAGGTCCCCCTACATGGCGACCGTAGCTCAGTCAGGTTAGAGCGCCAGGTTGTGGCCCTGGAGGACGGGGGTTCAAGTCCCCTCGGTCGTCCCACATACCCTCTTGTCAGGTCTATATGAATCAAATCCCGATCCTGTGAACACCGAGGCTGCCTTCGCCGACCTCGGCTCGTTCGAGAAGATGGTTTCCTTTGAGATTTCTTTTTCGGATCTGAACCACGCCATGAACCGGGCTTCCCGCAAGATTTCACGGGAAGTCAGCTTCCCCGGATTCCGCCCGGGAAGAGCACCCCGGCGACTGGTGGAGCGCCGCGTGGGAGTTGAGCGGTTGAGAGCCGATGCCTTGGATGACCTGGTTCCCAACCGGGTTGGCGCCATCCTTGCCCAGACCGAGATCGCCCCGGTGGTTCCTCCCCTTTTGGAGTCGGTCACGGACTCGCTAAACGGAGCGGTGAGGGTGGAGGTCAGAGTGACCACCTGGCCCCGGCTGGAATCGGTTCCCAGTTACGGCGGCAGGACGGTCCAGGTACAGGGACTCCCTCCGGTGTCCGATGAAGTGGAGAATCGGTTGACGCAGCTTCGGCACATGTACGCTCCCCTACAGACGGTGGAGCGTGCGGTCGAGGGGGGCGATTTCGTCATCATCGATATGACTGTCAAAGAGGGAGAACGGCTCATAGAGTCTCTGGCGTTGGACGGCTTCAGCTATGAAGTGGGCTCGGAACGACTGACCCCCCAGATTGACGAGAGCCTGCTGGGCAGACGGCCAGGTGAGCGATTGGAGATCACCGCACCCCTGCCTCAATGGCTGTTTCCCGAGGGTCCTGCCGGCGGTGAGGATGAGAGTGCCGATGACGATGATGGGGAGCAGGCCGCAGGTTTGTATCAAATCCGGATAGCCGAGGTGCAGTCCCGCTCTTTGCCGGAATTGGACGATGATTGGGCGTCGGAGTACACCGGTCACGATTCCCTCGAAGACTTGCGTGCGGAGATGCAGGAAGAGGTGGAAGAGCAGCGCAACTCCGCCCAGTGGGAGATATTGGTCGCCGAAGCATTGAAGGAGATGACAGCCGACTTGGAATTGGACTTGCCACAGCGGTTGGAGTCGGCACAAGTGGAACTTTTGTTTCGCAACCACATTTCCCAATTGGAGAGTTCGAATATGGACTACGCCACCTACCTGGAGAGGACCGGTCTGGACCACGAGCAGTTCGTGGCGGGTCTGAGAGGTCAGGCGGTGGCAGGGTTGAAGGCTCGGATTCTCATCGACGCGGTTATTGAACAGGAGGGGTTGGAAGTGGAGGACGACGAGGTGCTGGATGTCCTGCGTAGGGCAGCCAAAGAGGCCGAGGATCCCGAGGAGTTCCGGCGGGAGATGGAAAAAGGTGTCCACGCAGAGCAGATCCGAAGTGATATGCTCAGAGCCAGGGCACAAGCTTTCATGGCGATGCAGGTGCAACCGGTTGACGAAAGCGGCCAGACGGTGCAGATTGAAGCGCCCGCTTGGGTGAAAGCGTGGTTCGCCCCCGTGACCGATTCGACCGAGATTTTAGAACCTGGGGCCAATGGGGGAGAAGCCCTCTACGAAGCGGAGGTAATAGATGACCCGTACCTTGACTGAGCAACTCCTTTCAATCCCCCGACCCGAGGGCTACATCCCGGTCCCTCATGTGACGGAACAAACCAGCAGGGGGGAACGGACTTCTGATATTTACAGCCGGTTGCTCAAGGATCGCATCGTCTTTCTCGGCACACCCATAGACGACACAGTGGCCAATCTGATCATGGCCCAGATGTTGCACTTGGAAAGCGAGGATCCCGACAAGGACATCTTCCTGTACATAAACTCGCCGGGAGGGCAGATGACTTCTTTGTTTGCCCTGTACGACACCATGCAGTACGTCAGGCCCGACATCAGCACTGTTTGCATGGGAATGGCAGCCTCGGCGGCCGCGGTGTTGCTGTCGGGAGGCGCCAAGGGAAAGCGGTATGCGCTCCCGCACGCCCGGGTAATGCTCCACCAACCACACGGTGGGGCGTCAGGCCAGGCCACCGATATCGAGATCCAGGCCCGGCTGATCTTGCAGATGAGGGAGCAGACCAACAAAATACTCTCCCGGCATACCGGCCAGTCCTTGGAGAAAGTGGCCAATGACACCGATCGCGACTTTTGGATGATGGCCGAGGAAGCTGCAGAATACGGAGTCATCGACAGAGTTCTCAGCCGCCAGACCCTCTCTGCGGTGGGCGACTGAGGTCTCCCGATGGCACGGGAAGGAACAGATCTCCTCAAGTGCAGCTTTTGCGGCCAGTCGCAAAAGCAGGTCCTGAAGCTTATCGCCGGTCCGGGCGTATACATCTGCAACGAGTGCATTGATCTGTGCAACGAGATCATTGATGAGGAGACATCTTCCGACGGATACCGGGTGGAGGAACTCCCCAATCCTGCCGACATCTACAAATACCTCGATTCCTATGTGGTGGGACAGGAGACGGCGAAGCGTTCGCTGGCGGTGGCCGTCTACAACCACTACAAACGTCTCCGTCTGGCCGCTCGCGCCCACTCGGAGGTCGAGGTGGAGAAGTCCAATGTGCTGCTGATCGGGCCCACGGGGTCAGGGAAGACGCTTCTGGCCAGAACCCTCGCCCGGCAATTGAACGTTCCCATCGCCATTACCGACGCCACCGCGTTGACGGAGGCTGGTTATGTGGGAGAGGACGTGGAGAACATCCTGCTGAGGTTGGTGCAGGCCGCCGACTATGACATCAAGTTGGCGCAGACCGGCATCGTCTATATAGACGAGATCGACAAGGTGGCTCGCAAGTCGGACAACCCATCCATAACGCGGGACGTCTCCGGAGAGGGAGTCCAGCAGGCTCTGTTGAAGATTCTTGAAGGAACTGTTGCCTCGGTGCCTCCTCAGGGAGGGCGCAAGCACCCGCACCAAGAGTTCCTCCAACTGGACACCACCGATGTGCTTTTCATCTGCGGTGGCGCATTTGATGGGTTGGAGGACATTATTTCCAGGCGGGTCGGAAGTGGCTCGGTGGGGTTCGGGGCCGACATCAAGGCCCGCAGCGACCGGGACAACGGGGACTTGCTGCGACAGGTGGTCCCCGCCGATCTGATCAAGTACGGGTTGATTCCTGAGTTCATCGGCAGGTTGCCGGTGTTGAGCGCCGTCCATCCTCTTGACGTGGACGACCTGGTGAAGATCCTGCAAGAGCCCCGCAATGCCCTGGTGAAGCAGTACCGTCACCTCCTGGATCTGGATGATGTGGAACTGATTTTCACTCCCCAGGCCCTCAGCGAGATAGCGGAACAGGCCCTCGCCCGGGGCACCGGCGCCCGGGGTCTGCGGGCGATTATGGAAGACCTGCTGCGCGATCTGATGTTTCAGGCGCCGACTCGTGCGGACATGCGAAGAGTGGTAGTGGATCATCTGATGGTGAGGGAAGGGAACGTGGCTTCCATCAGGGACGCGCGATCAAGCAAACGCCAGCGGGAACAGACCGCCTGAGCCACCAGGGCGGTTATGGCAACATCCACTGACCGGATGAGATCCGCTTACGATCCGGCGGAGATAGAACCGCGCTGGTACTCCCGCTGGGAACAGGCGGGAGTGTTCAAACCCGAATACCGGCCGGCCGGTGAACCATTCTGCGTCGTTATTCCGCCTCCCAACGTGACCGGGTCGCTCCACATGGGACACGCCCTCAATCACACCATCCACGATGTGATCGCGCGCCGGCGCCGCATGCAAGGATACGCGGTACTGTGGTTGCCGGGGACCGATCACGCCGGGATCGCCACCCAGAATGTGGTGGAGAAATTCCTCGCAGATAAGGGACTGAACCGGTTTGATCTGGGCAGGGAGGCCTTTATCGACCAGGTCTGGGAGTGGAAGGATGTCTACGGGTGGCGTATCACTCAACAGATCCGGAGGATGGGCAACTCCTGTGACTGGACAAGGGAGAGGTTCACCTTTGATGAGGGGTTGTCAAAGGCCGTATTGGAGGTCTTTGTTCGTCTCTATGAAGACGGTCTTATCTATCGGGGTAAGCGCATCATCAACTGGTGTCCGCGTTGTGAGACCGCCCTGGCCGAGATAGAGGTCGAGCACCAACCCGAGGATGGGGAGTTGGTTCACATCGCCTATCCGTTCACAGATGGGTCCGCCGCGGTGACGGTGGCCACCACCCGGGCTGAGACCATGCTGGGTGACACCGGCGTTGCCGTGCATCCTGATGATGAGCGTTACCGCGACATGGTCGGCAGGACAGTCCGGCTTCCCCTGGTTGGCAGAGTTGTTCCGGTGGTGGCTGACAGCGGGGTAGACCCCGAATTCGGAACCGGAGCGGTTAAGGTCACACCCGCCCACGATCCCCTCGACTTCGAGATAGGCGAGCGTCACGGTCTGGAAAGCGTCCTGGTGCTTGACGAGCAGGCCGTGATCACCGAAGCGGGAGGCCGTTTCCAGGGATTGGACCGGTTCGAGGCCCGGCAGGCGGTGATCGTCGCTCTGGCAGAGGAGGGTGTGCTGGTCGGCAGGGAGGCATACCGACACTCGGTGGGACTCTGTTACCGCTGCGACACGGTGGTGGAACCCCTCCTGTCCACCCAATGGTTTGTGAAGGTGGAGGAACTGGCCCGCCCGGCTATAGAGGCGGTGAGATCGGCCGACAACCGCTTCATCCCCGCCCATTGGGAGAAGAGCTATTTCCACTGGATGGAGAATCTGCGGGACTGGTGCATCTCTCGCCAGATCTGGTGGGGGCACCGCATTCCTGCCTGGTATTGCTTCTGCGGTCATGTGACGGTGGCTCGTGCGTACCCAGGAGTCTGTGGCGACTGCGGCGCCGGCGAGCTAAACCAGGACGCCGATGTCTTGGACACCTGGTTCTCCTCGGCGTTATGGCCGTTTTCGACCTTGGGATGGCCGGAGGAGACCGAGGATCTGGCCAGGTTCTATCCCAACATGGTGTTGATCACCGGGTTCGACATCATCTACTTCTGGGTGGCTCGTATGATGAAAATGGGGCTGCGGTTCATGGGAGAGGTCCCATTCGCGGAGACGGTTATTCACGGCTTGGTCCGGGACAGCAATGGGCAGAAGATGTCCAAGTCCTTGGGCAACACCATCGATCCCTTGGTGGTGGCGGAGGAATACGGGGCCGATCCGCTTCGCCTGGCCCTGGTCCAAGCGGCCAATCCCGGCCAGGACGTGCCTCTCGACATGGAGTGGGTAGAAGGAGCCCGGAAGTTCGGGAACAAGCTTTGGAACGCGGTCCGATACGCCTTGCGTCACCTGCCGGAAGGAAGCGTTCCCCCAACGGGCGGCTATCCCAACCATCCTGGCCCGGTGGATCGCTGGGTGCTGGCCGCCCTGGGGGAGGTGACCGACCGATTTGATGAATTGTCGGATGGTTACCGTTTTTCCGACGCCTACGGCCTCCTGTACAACTTCGCCTGGGCGGAGGTGTTCGATTGGTACCTGGAGATGTCCAAAGCAGCTCTGGCCGGGTCCGGAACCGAAGATACTCGGCAAACTCTGGGAGTGGTGATGCGGGATCTTCTAAGGCTGTTTCATCCTGCCATACCGTTCTTGACGGAGGAACTGTGGTCTCATCTCGTGGGGGAGGGGCTATTGGCCGGCGCCGACTGGCCCGAAGTTCCCGCCTACGATCCTGTGCCTGAAATGGAAGACGTGAAGGGTCTCATCTCGGGGATAAGGCAATTCCGGGCCGCTCAAGGCTTGAGTTACAGACAGACCCTGTCACTGGGAGTCACCGGCTCTCCTCACCGATGGGTGACCGATCTGGTGGAGAAGATGGCGGGCGTGGAGATCCACAGGTGGACGGAAGCGACCACCGCCGGCCATGCACCGGTGGCCGGTGGCCGTTGGGAGGGGTTCATTTCACTGCGCGGACTGGTGGATCCCCATGCCGAGGGCCAACGAATAGATCGGGCGATAGCCCGCCTGCAGGTGCAGATGTCCCGTTCCTCATCCAAACTGGACAACCCCAACTTTGTGCAGCGGGCCCCGGAGGCAGTGGTGGAGAAGGAGCGCCAGAGGCTGGCTGAAGCCACCGATCGGTTGGTTTCCCTGCAGCGCCAAAGAGAAGCCCTGTAGTTGATGGACTACGCCGAGGCAATCTCCTATCTCTTCTCCCACATAGGCTTGGGGAAGAAGTTCGGACTGGAGCCCATGCGCGCCGTCATGGCTCGTATGGGCGACCCCCATGCTCGACACCGGGTGATACATGTGGCGGGCACCAACGGCAAGACCTCGACTTCCCGAATAGCAGGGCAGGTGTTGCTGACGCAAGGCTATAGCGCCGGTGTCTTCACTTCTCCCCACCTGCAGAAGGTGGAGGAGAGAATCGCTGTGAACGGGCGGCCGGTGTCTGCGGACAACCTGGCAGCAGCCATCACCGAGGTTGCGGGGTTTGTCGCCGAGGAGGTGGCCGACGGGGGCCGACCTCTCACGTATTTCGAATTGACCACCGCCGCCGCTCTGGCTCATTTTGTCAGCGCAGGGGTGGACGCCATCGTGTTGGAGGTTGGCCTGGGAGGAAGGTTGGATGCCACCAACGTGGTCTCAGCCGAAGTGGCAGTGCTCACCGGTCTCGGGTTCGATCACACCGAGTACTTGGGAGACACGATTCCCCAGATCGCCGAAGAGAAATTGGGAATCGTGGGGCCCGGCGCCAGGTTGGTGTGTGGGGCTATTCCATCCGAGGCTGCCCCGGTGGTGGAGAGGAAGGCGCGGACGGTGGGAGCCGATGTGATGTGGCTGGGAAAGGACTTCGGGATAAGGTCGATTCTTCCCAGGCCACAGGGGGGTTGGACGGTTTCCGTAGATGGTCTGTACGGATCCTACGAGAACCTCGAATTGCCATTGCGAGGCCGCTATCAAGTGCGGAACCTGGCGGTGGGGATAGCGGCGGCGGAGGCATGGTTGGAGAAAGGCCTGGACGTCGAGCGACTTCGAAGGGGTTTGTCAGAGGTCACCGCGCCGGGCCGCATGGAATTGGTCGAGTACGGCTCGATACCCCTGCTCTTGGACGGGGCGCACAATCCCGAAGCCTGTTCGGTGCTTGGCAAATCGCTCCTGGAGGAGTTCGGGGAAAGAAAGTGGGTGGGGGTTCTGGGAGTGATGGATGACAAGGACTTGGAATCCATGATGGTGGGTCTGGCGCCGGTTCTGGACCGGGTGGTGGCCTCCCGGGCCGACTCCTCCCGGGCCTTGATCACCAGCCGGCTTGCTCAGCGGATCAGGGCGGTGTGTGACCTGGATGTCATGGAGTGCCCGGATCCATCTCAGGCGGTTCGTGAGGCGCGCCGTTTGGCGGGAGACGATGGCCGAGTCCTGGTAACCGGCTCGCTCTACCTGGTCGGGGCAGTCCGCACGTTGCTTGGCTTGTGAGCGGGGTCTGACGCCTAACCTTTGTGGCAAGTGCCGGAGTAGCTCAGCCAGGCAGAGCAGCTCACTCGTAATGAGCAGGCCAGGGGTTCAAATCCCCTCTCCGGCTCAATAGAATCAAATAGAAATGCCCAGTGAACAAACTTTCGTGATGGTCAAGCCCGATGGGGTTGCCCGTGGTCTTGTAGGTGAGATCATTCGCCGGCTCGAATCGAAGGGCTTGCGTTTAGTGCAGGCGCGCCTGCGAACAGTCGACGAAGACTTGGCCGGTGAGCATTACGCCGAGCACCGGGAACGTCCTTTCTTCCCGGAATTGATCTCCTTTATCACCGGCGGGCCTGTCATGGCCATGGTGTGGGAAGGAGAGTCGGCGGTGTCGGTGGCGAGATTGCTCATCGGTCCGACCAACCCGGCTACGGCTCCCCCCGGGACGATTCGCGGGGACTACGGTTTGGAGACGACTCAGAACCTGGTGCATGGTTCTGACTCCTCGACCAGCGCCACACGGGAAATAGGTTTATGGTTTGGTTAGCATTCTGAAGAGTTCGCATCGGTTGCGCTCGGAGATGAGATGTTCTCCATGATTCTGGGCAACCAGGCTATGGCAATAGATCTCGGAACTGCCAATACCCTGGTCTATCTGCGGGGCAAAGGGGTGGTGCTGGGAGAGCCCTCGGTGGTGGCCATTGACTCGCGCTCGGGTGAGCTTTTGGCGGTGGGTGCTGAGGCGAAACACATGATCGGCCGGACCCCCGCACAGATCACCGCTATACGTCCCCTGCGTGACGGGGTGATCGCTGACTTTGACACCACCGCCCGGATGATTCGTTACTTTGTCAAGAAGGTCCAGCCTCGCTGGTTCTATCGCCCGGAAATCGTGGTCTGTGTCCCCTCGGAGAGCAGCACGGTCGAACGGAGAGCCGCGGAGGATGCGGCTTTCAAGGCGGGGGCTCGCCGCGCCTATGTGATCGAGGAGAGTATGGCCGCCGCCATCGGCGAGGATCTTCCCGTCTCCGAGGCGAAGGGTTCGATGGTGGTGGATATCGGAGGCGGGACCACTGAGATCGGGGTGCTGTCCCTGGGAGGAGTGGTGGCCGGCCGGAGCATCAGGACCGCAGGATACGCCATGGATCAGGCGATTATCGAGTGGATCCAGTATGAGAAGGGCCTGCGGATCGGAACCCGTACTGCTGAGGACCTCAAGATAGCCATTGGATCGGCTTGGCCTCGGGAAAACCGGAGGGCCGAAATCCAAGGGCACAACCTTCACACCGGTCAGCCCGACAAGGTAGTGGTGTCAACCTCGGAAATCCGGGAGGCCATCAAGCAACCCGTGGACGAGATTGTGGATGCTGTCAGGAAGACCCTGACAGTGGTCAATCCGGACATCGCCTCCGACATCATCGGGCAGGGGATTGTGGTAACCGGAGGAGGGGCTCTGCTGCCGGGACTGAAGGAATTGCTGGAAAAGGAAATCAAGATCAAAGTCAGGGTGTCGGCCAACCCCTTGCTTTCCGTGGTGTTAGGGGCCGGTAAATGCTTGGAAGAACGGCAATCATTCAAGAACGTCCTCTCTATCACGTCCAGCGTTTGAACTGAAACGACGGCTGGCCGTGTACGAGTTCAGGTCCAGAGGCCGGACTATGGTGCTCACCGTACTGCTTCTGGTGTCGGTGCTGTCGGCCACCTTGGAAGTAAGGGCAGGAGGCTGGGGAGTAATGCGGGTCGGGCTGGGAAGTTGGCTGGTCCCACTGCAGAGAGTGGCTTCGGAGATCTTCGATCCGATGGTGGACACCGTGGAAGGTCTGGTAGGCATCGCCTCGCTGCGTTCGGAGAATGCGGCTCTACGGGCGGAGTTGGCAGAGACCCTGGCCGAGATGGCCGCGGTGGAAGACCAGTTGGCTCGACTCGAGTCCCTGGAACGGCTGGCGGGACTGGACCTCCCCGATGTGGAGCAGGCCACGACTCTGGCCAATGTCGTGGGTCGGCAGGTTGGATTCGAGTTCCATCTGAGGATCGACAAGGGTTTGGAGGAAGGGGTGATTGCCGGCAACCCGGTGTTGGACGAGAACGGGTATCTGTTGGGCAGGGTCGGCGCTTCCGCCCAGGATTTTGCCACAGTCATACCTATCACGGCCGATGTGGAGGGGCTGACGGTGCTGGTGGCGGGCAGTGTGGGAATCCTCCGACCCCGGGTCGGGTCGGACCTGCTCAGCCTGGAGATTATCGACCGCCCTCCGATAGTCGCGGAAGGCGAGGAGGTCGTCACCTCCCAACTGTCTGTGAACTTCCCACCCGGCCTGCCCGTGGGGGCTCTGGAGGGAGAGGCGGAAGTGGTCGGGTCGGTTTTGCGAGGCTCGGTGAAGCCCTTTTCGGACCCCCAGCGGGTGAGGGCGGTTCTAGTGGTGTCATGGCCCCCCGGTCCCAATGAGTAGTCGTTTTCGCTCCCGTCGGTACCGGGCCCGCAGAGAATCGGCTCGGACCGTGACCGGTTCCTTGTCCCGCCGGGGTTCATTTCTTCCTCTGCAGCGTTCCATCCGTTGGGGGCATGGACTTGCCTGGCTGGGGGTGATGGTGGTGGCGGTTGTCCTGCAGATGTCGGTGATGGGGAGGATCCAGGTTGCCGGAGTGTCCCCCGATCTGGTGACGTTGGTGATTGCCTACGCGGCATTCAGGGTGAGGGACAACGGCATTCTCTTTCTCGGTTTTACCGGTGGATTGTTACTGGACGCCTCAGGGACCGCCGTCTTGGGGCTGTGGTCCTTCTCATTGACCTTGGTGGCCTGGGTTGCCATGTTCACCCGTGAACAAGGAGGTCGGGGAGTGGCGGTCAACGCTTTACGCATCTTGTTCCTGACCCTTCTTGGAATGGTCGCCCACACGGTGATCAGCATCGCCTTCGGAGATTGGTCTCTGGTTATCTGGGAAGCCTTGCGGCGCATAACCCTCACGCCAGTGCTCAACTTCTTGATGGCCGTTATGCTGTTTCCGTTGTCAAGTCGGCTGTGGGTGCCCTCTTTGAAGTGAAGAGGCCCTATCGGATCGCGGCCGTGGCGGGCATCTTTGCCCTGCTCTTCGGGTTTTTGGGGATCCGGCTGTGGTTTCTGCAGGT
The DNA here is from genome assembly GCA_002238785.1 of bacterium OM1 bin76. Classification (GTDB taxonomy): domain Bacteria; phylum Actinomycetota; class Acidimicrobiia; order Spongiisociales; family ZC4RG35; genus Bin76. Next base: position 165,645 of record MPNA01000003.1, read on the forward strand.
CGGTGAAGGGGTGGCGGCGGCTGCCATCGTTGATGAGGAGGGACTGGTCTCCATTACCATCCCCGCTCCCCGAGGTGACATCCGGGATCGCAACGGGCAACTGCTGGTTACCAGTCGGATAGTTCCCATGGTGGTGCTGGACAGGCAACTGCTGCAGTCCTCGCAAAGAGAGGAAGCGGTCGCTCGATTGGCTGCCAGGCTGGAAATACCGGCCGACTGGATAGCCACTCTCTATGAGGATGCGGGGGTCAACCAGCGTTTTCCCCTAGCGGTGGTGGACGCGCTGACCGCGTATCAATTGCAGGAGCAATTGCGTTCCTTTCCGGGGGTGGTGGTGGAGAACTATCCCGAGCGGGTCTACCTGACGGGTGGGACCATGTCGCATGTGATAGGACATTTGGGGTTTCCCTCCGCCGGAGACCTGCAGCAGCGGCCCTATCTGGATCCAAACGTTCGCATCGGCAAACTCGGTGTGGAGGGCTTCTATGACGAGTGGCTGGAAGGGATGCCCGGCGAGCGTGTCTATAGGGTCAACCAGGCCGGCCGTATCACCGAAGAGCGAAGAGAGGTCCCTCCGGTATCGGGCGCCACCGTCTACCTGACTCTTGATGAACGGCTGCAGGAGGTGGTGGAGACCGCCCTGCTGGAGGGGATTGCACTCTCGAATCTGATAAAGGATGAGGAGAGAGAACTGCCCTTGGAGGAAAGAGAGACCCGAGCGGCTCTCAATCCCACCGAACGGGCTACCGCCGTGGTGATGGACATCACCAACGGGGAGATCCTGGCCCTGGCGAGCTATCCCGACTTCGATCCGCAGCAGTTCGTATGGGGTATCGACCAGTTCGAGTTTGCCCGGCTCTCCGATGAGAAGGCCTTTTTGAATCTGGCTGTGGGGGGCCTGTATCCACCTGCATCCACATTCAAGGCAGTCACGTACACTGCCGCCCTCCTCAACAACATACCCTTCGCTCAGGCCATCGAGGGTGTGGACAGCGTCAACCGCAGGATCAACTGCGACGGTGAACTGGTGCTGACCGAGATCGACGAAGGGAGTCCCCAGGTTTTCCGAGACTGGTACTACCCGCGGGAGTTGGGTTGGCTGGATATTCACGGCGCATTCGAACACTCCTGCAACATCTATTTCTACAACCTGGCTTTGGGAGTTTGGCGCAATTGGCGCAACACCGGTCGGGAGAACGTTCTTCAGGAAACGGCCCGTTCCATAGGGTATGGCTCCTTCACCGGCGTGGATCTCACCGGTGATCAGGCGGGCATAGTTCCCGACCGGGATCTGTTCGAAAGCTGGAAGCGAACCCAGCTTGAAGACCCTGCTGCTCCCGTCCGTCTGGACCCGGCGCGTCTGGCTTTGGCCAGTCCCTGGGTGGGGGGTGACCTGATGAACCTGGCGATCGGACAGGGTGACATGCTGGCTTCTCCACTTCAGGTAGCAGTTTCCTACGGGGCCCTCGCCAACGGCGGGACCGTGTGGACTCCACGGGTGGTGAGTCAAGTACGATCACCGGAGGGAGAGTTGTTATGGGCAGCCATACCCGAGGCCAAGAACCAGATAGATATCCCCCAATCAGCGGTCTCCTCCCTGCTGGCCGACATGAACCGGGTGGTGGTCAGCGGAACGGCCCGCCGGGCCTTCTCCGGATTCGGAACCTCGCTGACTCATGTGGGAGGCAAGACTGGAACCGGACAGTCTTCCGCCAACCGGGACAGCCACGCCTGGTTTGTTGGGGTGGCGCCCATAAACAACCCCCAATGGGTGGTGGTGGTGTTGGTGGATGAGGGTGGCTCGGGAGGCCGTGTGGCGGCGCCGATGGGCCGTTACATAATGCAGCATCTGATGGGAGAAGAGTTGGATCCGATCGAAGCGGGGGAGGCGACCGACTGATGGCGTTTCTAACCAGACGGCAGGGCAGTTGGTGGATCGGCAAGGGAGAGAGTGTCTCCCGGCCCGATCTGGGTCTGATGGGTGCGGTGGTGGTGTTGTCCGGGTTCGGGTTGTTGATGATCTATTCGGCTACCAGGGCCGCGTTGCAGCGCCGGGAACTGCTGCCATCGGCATCAACCGAACGGCAGTTGGTATTCATGCTGCTTGGCTTGGCGGTCATGTTCCTGCTGAGCTACATCGACTATCGGGACTACAGGTTCCTGGCGCCGCTTCTGTATGTGGCCTGCCTGGCGGGTTTGGGGATCGCGTTTCTCTTCGATCCCGTGAACGGGGTACGACGGTGGATCAGCTTGGGCCCGATCAACATCCAGCCTGCGGAGTTCACGAAACTGGTGCTGGTCATGGTTCTGGCCTCTTTGTTGGCCGGCGATCCCGACGAAGGCTCCCAGCAACTCCCTTGGAGGAAGGTCCTGTATGCGTTGGGCCTGTCGGTGGTTCCCATGGTGCTGATCTTCTTGCAACCGGATCTGGGCACCATGATGTCCTATCCTGCCATTGTTTTAGTGATGCTGTTCGTGGCCGGCGCCACCAGGGCGCAACTGACGACTCTGATTCTGGGCTCCGTCGGCTCGGTGGTGGTGGTGTGGCGACTCGGTTTCCTGGCAGGGCATCAGATCGACCGATTGAGGGTGTTTGTCGATCCGGAATTGGACCCTCAAGGCCTGGGCTGGAGCATCCGACAGGCCAGACTGGCAATCTCTTCGGGTCAGTTGACCGGTCAGGGGCTGTTTGAAGGCGCCATTACCAACCAAGGTCTGGTCCCCGAACAAGAGAGCGACTTTATTTTCACCGCCGTGGGTGAGCAGTTGGGATTCGTAGGCGGTTTGATGGTGTTGGCGGTGTTCTGCTTTGTGCTCTGGCGCCTGCTCCGGATCGCAGTCACCGCTCCAGATCATTACGGCTCACTGGTGGCAACGGGGGTGGCGGCCATGGTCATGTTCCATGTATTCATCAGTGTGGGGATGACCCTGGGGTTGGTGCCCATAACCGGTCTGCCCCTCCCATTCCTGAGTCAGGGAGGGTCCTTCTATTTGACCGTTACGGCAGGAATCGGAATTTGTATAGCTATTTGGAAGCTACGCCCCAACGTCTGGCTGGGTGGTATCACCAGGGGCGGGAGCGGTGTCACGGGATAGGAGGGGATGGGAGGGCCCGGTGGGCGATTTGGCGAAGATTTCGTGTTGTATCCAGAAAGTGGTAAAATGGTGCACCAAGGGTGGGAACGGCCGGAGATTGTTCCGTCCCACCGAAAGCAGAAGCTTGGAGTCGATCTTTTTGATCTTGCCTTCGGGGTGGTGTTCAGCCAGGGGACAGGGGAGAAGCTGAACCAGAGAGAGAGGCTCTACTTCCCATTGGCGATTGAATAAGGAGGGTTGTTTATGGGTTGGCTTAAGCGCCGCCGAACGGAGGTGATCCGCCGGGTCGGCGGCGACTTTGTAGAAGAACGTAAGAAGCGGCAGGTAAACGGGTCGGAAGTAGAGATCCGTCGGGTAGCCCCCAAGCACCCGCCCAAACCCAAAACCGCTTCCAAGAAGAAGAAGACCAAGGCCCGGCCGTCCGGTTCTCAGAAGGCGCGTTCGGGCGTCTCCACCAGCCGAGGGTCGTCGTCGGCCCGGAGCCGGTCGTCGTCGGCCCGGAGCCGAGGGAGTCGTCCCGACGCCGGAGCCGAGGAGCCGAAGGCGCCGATCAAGACGTTACGCAGCAAGATTCTGGTCAGCGTGCGTGAGGAGACCAGGGTGGCGATCATGGAGGGCCCGGATCTGGTGGAGTATTACTCCGAGCGCCCCGAGGGTCGTTCTTTGGTGGGCAACGTCTACCTGGCTGTGGTGCGCAACGTGCTGCCAGGAATGGAGGCTGCCTTCGTGGACATCGGCGAGGGCAAGAACGGCGTTCTGTATGCCGATGACGTGTATGTCGATCCCAAGCGTTTCGGTAAGGGTAGACGGCCTCGGGTGGAACAGGTGCTTTCGGAGGGCGATGAGTTGGTGGTCCAGGTCAGACGAGACGCGATGGGCGCCAAGGGACCGCGGTTGCGGGGCCACATCTCACTGGCGGGACGGTTCCTGGTGTTGCAGCCGGGTTCTTCCAACGTGGCCATCTCCCAGAAGCTATCCCGAGCGGAGCGTTCGAGGTTGCGGCAGGTAGTGACGGAATTGGTCCCCCCCAAGTTCGGGGTGATAGTGCGCACTGCCGCCCGGCTTGCCACTGCCAAAGAGATCAAGTCCGAGGTGGACAAGCTCGCCAACCGGTGGAAGGGCATTACCGAGGACGCCTCCCAGGGCGGAGGGCCGAAGTTGCTCCACCAAGACTCCGACCTGTTGATCAGAGTAATTCGTGAGCACCTGTCGTCGGAGACGAGGAGGGTGGAGGTCGACGATGCCGAGTCCCACAAACGGGTGGTTGACTACCTTCGCTCCGCTGATCCCGATCTGGTTTCACGGGTCCGCCGCTATGACAATCCCATCGCTCTTTTCGAGAGGTTTCACGTTGACGATCAGGTGAAGAAAGCCCTGAAACGTAGAGTGCCATTGCCGTCCGGAGGTCATCTGGTGTTTGATACCACCGAGGCGCTCACGGTGGTGGATGTCAACACCGGACGGTTCGTGGGTCGGTCCAATCTTGAGGACACCATCCTGCAGAACAATCTGGAGGCGGCCGAGGAGATAGGCCGCCAGTTGAGATTGAGGGACATCGGGGGAATCATCGTGGTTGACTTCATCGATATGAGCCGAGAAGCCAACCAGCGAAAAGTCCTGAGTCGGCTCAAGCAGGTCCTGGCCCGTGACAAGACCAGAACGGAGGCTTTCGAAGTCTCCCGCCTGGGTCTTGTGGAGATGACCCGCAAGAACGTATCGGCTGGGCTCTTGGAGTCGTTCTCCAAGACTTGCGACCATTGCAGCGGGCAAGGTTTGATCGTCCAAGACCCGACCATGTCGTCCCAGCCACGGGTAGCCGCCGGTGTTTGACCTTGGCATTATGGGTTCGCATTACATAGAATGACTGTTTCAGCATGTATGCAGTAATTGACAGTGGCGGAAAGCAGGCCAAGGTCGCTCCCGGCGATGTGGTGAGTGTGGAACTGTTGAACTCGGACTCCGATCAGATCAGTTTCATTCCGGTGCTGGTGGTGGATGCCGATGGGCAGGTACTGACCGGCCCTGCGTTGCAGGGTGCGACGGTTTCAGCGCGCCTTTTGGGCGAAGTCAAGGGGCCGAAGATCCGCATCTTCAAGTACAAGTCGAAGACCGGGTATCGTCGCCGGATGGGTCACCGCCAGAAGTATTCCCAGATCCAGATTCTCAACATCGATCTGCCGAGCAAGTCTTAGAAGGAGAGCCGAGATGTCCAAGACCAAAGCAGGAGGCTCCAGCCGAAACGGACGGGAGTCGCACGCCAAGCGGTTGGGTCCCAAAGTCTTCGACGGGCAGTTGGTCCATTCCGGAGCGGTGTTGGTTCGACAGCGAGGGACCCGGATCCATCCCGGCCTCAATGTCGGCCGGGGCAGTGACGACACGCTGTTTGCGCGCGCCTCTGGCGTAGTCAAATACGGTGTTCGGAACCGTCGCCGCCTGGTGAGTGTGCTAACCGACTGATTGTCTTTCCGGGCCGGTCGCGGTGTTCGTTGACTCGGTCAGGGTGCATCTTCGCGCCGGGGACGGGGGGAACGGCATGGTCAGCTTCGAGCGTCGTAGAGGTAAGCCGCGCGGCAAACCGATGGGTGGCTCAGGCGGCTCGGGCGGAGACGTAGTGGTGCGAGCCGACCTTTCGATCGGAACGCTTTTCCGCTACCAGCGCAGTCCGCACCATGCGGCCGAAAGAGGCGCTAACGGCGCTGATCGTGTCCGGCACGGGCGCAGGGGTGATCCGTTGGTGTTGTTGGCGCCGCCGGGGACCTCGGTGTATGACGAGGCTGGTGTCCTGTTGGCCGACCTGGTGGCGGAGGGTCAGGAGGTAACGCTGCTCCGGGGCGGACGGGGTGGACGGGGAAATGCGGCCCTGGTCAGTCCCAGTCATCGGGTGCCGGCAGTTGGCGAAAAGGGGGAGAAGGGACCGGGCGGATGGTTCCGCCTGGAGATGAAGTTGCAGGCCGACGCTGCCCTGGTGGGGTTTCCCAACGCCGGCAAGAGCACGCTGCTGTCCAGGGTGTCGGCGGCTCGGCCCAAGATCGCTGATTACCCGTTCACAACTCTCACTCCCAACCTGGGAGTGGTAGGGATCGACGGTGACGAGTTCACCATGGCTGATGTTCCCGGTTTGATCCAGGGGGCAGCGGAAGGTCGAGGCCTGGGGCACACGTTTCTCCGTCATGTTGAGAGAGCGTCGGTCTTGGTGATCCTGCTCGATCCATCGCCGATGGCCGAGGTGGAGCCCGAAGGGCAACTGGATGCGTTGCTGGGAGAACTGGAGCGATACTCCCCTGCACTGGCAGAACGCCCCAGGGTGGTTGCGGTCAACAAGGCCGACCTGGAAGAAGCCGGCGAGGTGGCGGACGCCATCCCGGGGTCCTTTCTGATCTCGGCGGTAACCGGGCAGGGGCTTCGTGCGTTCTTGCGTGGCGTGAAGCAGTTGATTGTCCGGGCTCGGGAAACCGCCGCTCCGCGGGAAGGATTCATGTTGCATCGCCCCCACCAGCGAGGCTTCGTGGTTTCCCGCACCAAGGCAGGATGGTCTGTGGAGGGGGTTGCGGCGGAGAGAGCGGTGGCTTTCGGGGATCTCGATGCTCCGGAGGCGGCCCGATTGGCATCCAGCCGGTTGGACAGGATCGGAGTGAGCAGGGCGCTGCGAGAAGCGGGCGCCCGCCACGGCGATACGGTCTTGATCGGAGAGACAGAACTCCATTACACCGATCCGGACGCTGGAGGATGGGAGTGAGGCGGCCGGTACCGTCCGGGGGCGTCCTGGTGATCAAGATCGGGTCCTCCAGCCTGGTCCAGGTGGAACACGGTCTCGATTCAGTGGCCTTGGAGAGAGTGGTCGAGCATGTGGCCATAGCGGTTTCATCGGGACATCCCACGGTTCTGGTGACCTCTGGGGCGGTGGCCGCGGGAATGCCGGCTTTGGGGCTTTCCACCCGTCCGACCGACCTGGCCGGATTGCAAGTGGCGGCGGCGGTGGGACAGGGGCGTCTCATGGGCCTTTACACCGCGGAATTCGCCAAGCGGGGACTGGTGGCCGGCCAGGTGCTGCTGACCAGAGGAGTTCTGGCGGACCGGACCCCATATCTCAATGCCCGAATGGCTCTGCAGGGAATGTTGGACCGGGGAATCGTCCCGGTGGTCAACGAGAACGACACGGTGGGAGTGGAGGAATTGCGAGTGGGTGACAACGACCGGCTGGCGGCGCTGGTATCCCACCTGGTCTCTGCCGACCTCTTGGTCCTGTTGACCGATACTCCCGGTCTCTACTCGGACGATCCCTCGTCTCCGGATGCGGAACTGATGAAGGAACTGTCGTCTGATGACCAAAGACTCGACGCCATTGCCCTACTGCCGGGCGGCCAGCTCGGTTCCGGAGGGGTGTCCAGCAAAGTGGCTGCGGCCCGGATGGCGGCGTTCTCAGGGATTCCCACTGTGGTCGCCTCATCCTCCGAGCCGCAAGTGGTGGCTCGGATCTGTCGAGGAGACCCAACCGGAACCTGGGTGAGTCCCAATTCCCGCAAGCTCAGTGCCCGGAAGCTGTGGATAGCCTTCGGCCTGGAAACCCAGGGGCGGGTGACGGTTGATGAGGGGGCGGTACGAGCCATAACCCAGTTCAAGAAGAGCCTCCTTCCGGTTGGAGTTCAGAACATCAGCGGGGGTTTCCAAGCCAAGGAGGCCGTGGAAGTGCTGAACCCTGAAGGAAGAGTGATAGCCAAAGGCATCTCACGGATCGCAGCCGCCGAATGCCGCGACCTAACCCGAAGCGGCCAACCCACAGTAGAACTCATCCACCGCGACGATCTAGTAGTCCTAGTCGAATAGTTATCCCATCACCAATCCCCTGTCCGCACGGTGACAGTTGAATTCGCGAATCTCGATCCTATGTCGCGATTTTTTGGTTTTGGGTGGGGGTCTTTTGGGCCCGTCCCCCGCCACCTCCTGTCCGTTGTTGTTCGCGAAACTCCCGCGCTCGGGTGCGGCGGGTGTTTTGCTTGTTGGGTTGTTCCGGTCGGGTTTGAGCCCTTGGTTCCCTGACCGGTTGGATGTTTGGTTGCTGGTGTTCAGTTTGTACCAACGACCGGGGGTTAGTCAACCACCAGAAAGGGAAATGTTTCCCAACTTCGCCGCGGCTGTTACGCGCTTTTCAAGTTGGTGGGGGTCTGCTTCTAACGGGTTGTCGGTGTGGGGTTTTGATGGGAAGCGACCGGCGATTGTGGGTGGGGCTTGCAGGATGTGTTTGCCGTCAGCCTCGATGGGCCACCCCCCGACCCCGCCCTTCCAAAGCTCCCTCTACCTCCCGGGACCGACCCCTACCTTCGCCAGACGGACGGGACGAACAGCACCAGGATCGGCAGGATCTCGAGACGTCCCACAATCATCAGAAGGGATAGGAACCACTTGCCGGGAATGGAGACCATCGCATAGTTGGCGGTGGGTCCCACCTCCCCCAGGCCCGGACCGATGTTCCCCAGGCTGGCCACGACTGCCGAGATGGAGGTGACCAGATCGGAAGACCCAAAGGCGAGTTCGATGCTGGTGAACAGCACCATTCCGGCGCAGAGCAGGAAGACGTACAGGGCGAAGAAGGAGAAGATTCCCCTGATCATGTTGATGGTGAGAGGGCGGCGGTTGAGCCGTATCAGGAACATCCCCCTGGGATGGATCACCCTGCGTAGTTCGGTGAACGCGGTGTTGGCAAGCACCTTGAGACGAAAGCTCTTGATTCCCCCGGCAGTGGACCCGGCCATGCCTCCCAGGGTCATGAGGATTAGCAGGAGCACCTGAAGGGGAGGCACCCATAATCCGAAATCGGCGGTGCTGTAGCCGGTGGTGGTCACCATGGACACGGCGGTGAAAGCCCCGTCCCGCACCGCTTGCTCCCAGGCGGATCCCTGATTGGCAAGAGCGATTGAAAGCCACGCCGCCGAGGCGAGCACCACCACAAAGTACACCCTGAACTCTTCCTGCCGCAGATACTCAGTGGGTCGCAGCAGGGCCCGATAATGCAGCGAGAACGAGACGCCGGCCAGAGCCATGAAGACGATAATCACCCATTGCGTGTAGGGACTGAACCCGGCGATAGAGGTGGCCTCGGTGCCGAACCCGCCCGTGGACATGGTGGTCAGCGAGTGATTGACAGCCTGAAAAAGGTCCATGTCTCCCGCCCACAACAGCATTAGGACTTGCACACAGGTCAGCATGACGTACACCATCCACAACCGCTTGGCGGTGTCCTGAAAACGAGGGGTGAGACGATCGGGATTGGCGCCGGGAGACTCGGCCCTTGCCAGTTCTACGCCGCCGACTCCCAGCAACGGCAGGACGGCCACGAACATCACGATGATGCCCATGCCCCCCAGCCACTGGGTGAGGGATCGCCAGAAGAGCATCCCGTGAGCCAGTTGGCCAGGGTCTGCCAGCAGGGAGGCGCCGGTGGTGGTGAAACCCGAGACCGTCTCGAAGAAGGCGTCGGTGACATCGGGTATGGCTCCTGTGAACAGGTAGGGGAGGGTGCCAAAGACCGACATCATCAGCCATGCGATACCAACTCCGGCGAATCCCGCCCGGGTGGTCAGGGTGTTGGGCGTCTCCACCGACCACCACAACAGACCCCCCACCGCAGCCGTCAGCGCCGCGGCGGCGCTTATGGCCCTGGCATCGGAGAACTCGCTGTAGAGCAGCGAGACCCCGGCGGCCACGAACATCATCAGACCCACCGCAAACAGGGTTACCCCAGTGACCAGCAGGAGGGAAACCAGCATCCCGCGGCGACCCAGCCAGCCCACCGCGGCGGTCAATTTCAAGTATCTTCTCCGTGGAACAGGTTCTCGATCTCGGTTATGTGATCGGGGAGAGTGAACACGACAATGCGGTCCTTGGGTCGGATCACGGTGTCCCCCCGGGGCAGGATGGGAGTCATTCTCCGAACGATCCCGCCCACAATCGAACCCTTGGGAAGATTGATGCCCATCAGTTGTCGGCCTGCCACCGGGCTGTCTGCGGCTATGTCCAGTTCGATGGCTTCAGCATCAGAGTCGCTGAAAGTCACCACGGAGTGGACTACCCCTCGGCGGACATAGCGAAGGATGCTGCTGGCGGCCAGGAGGCGAGGAGAGACGGCGCCGTCGATGCCTCTGCCTTCCAGCAGGCCGACATAGTGGGGATTGGTCAGGTTGGCCACCGACATGGGGACCCCCAGAGCCTTGCCGACCAGGCAAACCAGGGTATTGGCGCCGTCGTCCTCGGACAGGGCCAGCAGAGCATCCCGCTCTCCCAGGTCAAGCCCACCCAGGGTGTCCGGATCGGCCGGATCGTCACAGATGGCCAGGACCTTGGGGTCGGCGTCGGCCACCGACCGGCAGAACATGTGGTCGTTGCTGATGAACACCACCGACAGCCAGGCCTCCCGCATCTTTCGGATTGCCACTCTCGCCAGGCGGGAGTCGCCGGTCACCACCACCCGATTGGCCAGACGGGTTCTTATCCCGAGCAATTTGGCGGCGAACCGCACGTCCCGGGGCGCCACCATCATCAGCACGTGGTCGCCTTCCTCAACCTCGGTGGCCCCTTTGGCCACCATGGTGTCGCCGTCTCGGATGATGGCCACCACCAGGAAATCCCGTCTCTTGTAGGCTGCCGCCACCTGCGTCAGAGGCCTGCCTAGCAGCGGAGAGTTCGGTTGAGCGATGGCGCCCACCAAAAGGAGTCTGCCACCGGCAAACTCCCAATGCTCGGACATCCCGCTCAAACGGACCAGCCTTACCAACTCGTCGGCGGTGGCTTCGTCCGGGTCGATGACCACCTTGACACCCATGTTGTGGAGGCCGGACCTCAGGCTGGAGTCGGAGATTCGGGCCACGGTCTGTTTGATACCCAGATCTGTGGCCGAATGGCAGGCCAGGGCATTGACCCCGTCCTGGTCGGTGACCGCGATGAGCAGATCCACGGGGTCACCCACCGCTGAGATCGCCTTCTTGAGCACGCCCCGGCTGGCGCCGTTGCCAGCAATTGACAACACGTCCAGTTGGGAGTTCAGGGTATCAGATAGGCGGGGGTCCTTCTCGACGATCACAACATTCTGGCCGTCTGATGAGAAACGCTCGGCCAAGTAGCTACCGACCGCTCCGGCCCCCACGATAATGATTTTCATTGCTTGGATTTAAGAATACCGGAATGGCCGACGGCGTTATCGGGGGCGATTGTTTTGACAGCCGGCGCAGTTGTAAACTCGGTGGCTCCTCGTCACAGGGGAAGACCCCCATTCTTGATCAGCTCGAATCTCCTCAGAAAATCGCTGCCGCCCTGGTAAACCAGGGTTATCTGGCCTCCGAGCGGATCTCCCAGGTGGTTTATCTGGCGGGCCGGTTGAACAAACCGGTACTGGCCGAGGGCCCGGCAGGGGTGGGAAAGACCGAACTGGCCAAAGCGGTGGCTTCCGCCACCGGTCGGAAACTGGTGCGACTGCAGTGCTACGAGGGCCTCGACGAGTCCAAGGCGCTATATGAGTGGAACTATCGCAAGCAGTTGCTGCGAATATCGGCGGATCCCTCGTCACAGTGGGGCCAGATGGAGGAGGACATTTTCTCCGAGGGCTTCTTGCTCTCGCGTCCCCTGCTGACAGCCATCACCTCTTCAGATCCGGTGGTGCTGCTGGTTGATGAACTCGACCGGGTTGAGATGGAAACCGAGGCGCTGCTGTTGGAGGTCCTGTCGGAGTTCCAGATCACCATTCCCGAGTTGGGCACGGTTCGGGCCGGATCGCAGCCCCTGGTGATCCTGACCTCCAACAACACTCGGGAACTCTCGGAAGCGCTTCGACGCCGTTGCCTGTTTCTGCACATTCCCTATCCCAGTCCCGAGCGAGAAAAGGCCATCCTCTTGGCCCGGTGCCCCGATCTTCCAGATGCCTTGGCGGAGTCGATCGCCCAGGTGGCCCGCAGCCTGCGAGGCATGGCTCTCAAGAAGCCCCCCTCGGTCTCGGAGACCATCGACTGGGCCAGGACACTATTGACCTTGGGAGTGGAGAGGATCGACCAGGAGTTCTTCTCAGACACCGCCCACGTCCTGCTCAAGTACCAAGCCGATATCGAACTGGCCTGCAAGGAACTGGCTGCGGGAGAGTGATAGTCGGTGCTGAGTCTTCTCACTGACTTTGTTGAGGAGTTGAGAACCGCCGGGGTCCCCGTCTCCATGGTGGAAACGATCGACGCCACCGAGGCCCTGGCAGTGATCGACCTGGCCGACCGGTCGGCCCTTAAGACAGCTTTGGGCGCCACCATGGTGAAGTCCGCCCGACACCTGGAAGCCTTCGACACCGCATTCGAGGTGTTCTTCGCTCTCGACCGTCCGCCACCTCCCCAGGAGAGTCAGTCTTCCCCGGTCCTGCCATCGGAGGCTTCCTCGGAGGGTGGGTCTGCAGGTGGAGGGGCATCACTGGCCGAAGCCCTCGCCGCCGCGCTGGGGAGTCAGGACTGGGGGGCGTTGAGCCGGTTGGTGGAACAGGCTGTGGAGGAGTTGGCCGGCATGACTTCCGGCCGCCCCGTGGGAGGGGCCTACTACCTGTATCGCACCCTGCGCCGTCTCGACCTCGACTTGATGAGGGAGATGCTGGTGGAGATGATGGAGATGGAAGGCTCCCATCCCGGCATCGGTGAGGATGCGCTGGCGGAACGTCTCCGCTCCGAACAGGTCGACGACCTCCTGGAGCGATTGAGAAGAGAATTGATGGCCGAAATCCGTCGGCGATTAGTTGCCGACCGAGGTCGACAGCCCGTGGCCGCCACCTTGCGCTCTCCGCCACTGGAAGAAGTCGATCTCATGCACGCCTCAGAGTCGCAACTGCGCCGGATCGAAGAGTTGATCGGGCCGCTCACCCGCAAGTTGGCGGCCCGTCTGGCCCGCCGCGACCTGCACCGGCATCGGGGCCGTCTGGACTTTCGCCGTACCGTCAGGGCTTCTCTTGGCACCGGTGGCGTTCCTCTGGACTTGCGTTTTCGATCCTTGCGGCGGTTTCGTCCTGAGATTTTCCTGCTTTGCGATGTGTCCGGATCCATGGCGACCTTCGCCCGTTTCACTCTCCAGTTCACCTACGCCATGTCGGCGCGGTTTTCTGGTTTGCGGGCCTTTGCCTTCGTGGACGGGGTGGATGAGATTACCCATCTGCTCTCTCCGGGCCTGCGTTTTGGGGATGTGGCCCAGCGGATCTTTGCGGAGGCCGAGGTAGTGGAGTTGGACGGCCATTCCGACTACGGAAACGCCCTATCGCGGTTTTCGGACCGCTACGCCGGCGAACTCACCGCCCGGTCCACGGTGATCATCGCCGGCGATGCCCGCAATAACTACCGTGACTTTGATGCGCAACCTCTGGCGAGGGCGGCCGATACCGCCGAAGCCATCTACTGGTTGAATCCCGAGCCTCGAGCCTATTGGAACACCGGCGACTCGCTGATGGCCCGGATGGGCGCCTTTTGCGCCGAGGTGTACGAGGTGAGGAACCTCTCCCAATTGGAGCATTTCGTGGAGGAACTTGCCGACCACCGGCGTCGCCCGCCCGCCCGGCGGATCAGACCGTCAGTTGCCCCAAGCGTTCGATAAGGTCGACCACCCGATTCGAATACCCCCATTCGTTGTCATACCAGGCCAGGACCTTCACCAGGTTGGCGCCGAGCACCGCAGTGCCGCCGGCGTCGAACACGCTGGAATGCGGGTTTCCGATTATGTCGGAGGAGACCACGGGCGCCTCGGTGTATTGGACTATCCCGGCAAACCGGCCGGCGGCCTCGGCGCGGACCGCTTCGTTGACCTGCTGAGCGGTGACTTCCTCGGAGAGTTCCACCACCAGGTCCACTATGGATCCGTCGGCCACCGGAACCCGCATGGCCATTCCGTCCAACTTGCCCTCCAACTCGGGAAGGACCTTCCCCACCGCTCTGGCTGCCCCGGTGGTGGTGGGAATGATGTTCTCGGTGGCCGCTCGGCTGCGCCTCAGGTCGGCGTGGGGGACGTCGGCCAATCGCTGATCGTTGGTGTAGGCATGGACGGTGGTCATCAGTCCCCGTTCGATCCGGTAGTGATCATTGAGGATCTTGGCGACAGGGGCCAGGCAATTGGTTGTGCATGAGGCGTTGGAGATGAGGGTGGCGTCCGGCCCCAGCAGGTGATCGTTCACTCCCAGGACCACAGTCAGGTCCAAGGGGTCCTTGGGTGGCACGGTGAGAACCACTCGCCCTGCTCCGGCCTCCAGGTGCTTGGTCAAGGCAGCCCGGGTCCGGAATACCCCGGTGGACTCCACCACCACATCAACCCCTAGTTCGTCCCATGGCAACTTGGAGGGGTCCCGTTCGCACAGCATGTGGATCTGATAACCGCGAACCTCCATCACGCCGTCTGACAGCGTCACCTTCTCTTCAAGCGGTCCCATCACAGAGTCATAACGCAGCAGATAGGCGAGTACGTCATCGTCGGCGAGATCGTTGACCGCCACCACCTCCAGGTCCGGCAGATCCCGCTCGATCAGAATGCGCAGCACCGACCGTCCGATCCGGCCGAACCCGTTGATCGCCACCTTGAACTTCATGAACCACTCATCCTCTCCAGCACCTCCACGATGCGTGCTGAATACCCCCACCCGTTGTTGTACCAGGTCACGGTCTTGGTTAGATAATCGCCCATCACCATGGTGGCCAGGCTGTCAAACACCGCCGACTCGGAGGCCCCGGTGACGTCGGAAGACACGATGGGATCCGTGGAATACTCGACGATTCCCCGGTAGTGGGTCTGGCAAGCTTGGCGGATTGCCCGGTTTACCTGCTCGACGTCCACGGGGGTCTCCAATTCGGTCACCAGGTCCACTGTTGAGCCGTCCACTACGGGGACGTTCAGTGCCAGGGAACTCAACTTCCCGGCGAACTCCGGCCGAGCCGCCACCAGTATCTCAGTGGTGTTGGTGGGGGAGGGGATGATGTTGTCTGCCGCTGCACGGCTCGAGCGGAAACCGGAAGTAGGCACGTCGGCCAACCGCTGGGCATTGGTCATGGCATGGACACTGGTAAAGAACCCTCGCCGCAATCCGAAGTTGTCGGCCAAGGTCCACAGCACAGGAGCGAGAGCGTTGGAGGTGTTGGAACCGAGGGCGATCACCTCGGTGTCGGGTTGGAGGAGTTGATCGTTCACTCCCCGCAGAAGAATGGGAATCTCCCCCAGGACCTGGGGTGTCGAGGCCAGAACGACCCCCCGTGCCCCGGCGGCGATGTGACGTCGGCACTCCTCTTTGGTGTGGTGGCGTCCGGTGGACTGAACCACGAGGGAGACTCCGAAGTCCCTCCAGGCTGCATCGCCGGCGTCCTGGGCGGCGATGAGAGGCGTCGACTGGTTACCCACCAAGAGGGAACCGTCCCGGTAAACCACCGGTTCGGGGTACCTGCCGTATATGGAGTCATATTTCAGCAGATAGGCCAAGCCCACCGGGTCGGCCACGTCGGCCACGGCGCCAACTTCCAGGAAGGGATGACCTCTCAACATCCGGAAGAGGTTGCGGCCAACCCTGCCGAACCCCATCAGGGCTACTCTTGTTTTCTTCAACGGCTTCCCTCTGCGTGGGCGTCTCCTGCCATCAGGAAAATTAGCCCATTCCTCAGTCAAACCGCAATCCGACTCTTGGCGGATCCGAAAGAAATTCCCCTGTGACGCTTGACAGTTCGCGGTTGCATTTCGCATTCTGTAATGGTGAGAGGACTCCACCTTGGAACTGCCGGGCGGTGGGCGGTCGCCCTTGTGGTCTTCGGGATCGCGTTGACAATCCCGACTTGGACCGTGGCGACCTGCTCCCTGTCCCTACGACCCCCAGTATCAGGAGAGGTTGTTCGCCCCTTTCAACCAACCCACCCCAGAGGCCACTGGGGTGTGGATCTGGCGTCTTCTCCGGCCGCAGTGGTCCGGTCTCCGGCGGCGGGCAGGGTTACCTTCGCTGGAAGGGTGGCCGGAATGCAATCGGTGACCATCGCTCTTCAGTCAAGGGTGAGGGTGAGCCTTTCGTATTTGTCTGAGATATGGGTGGTCCCCAATCAGCAGTTGGCGGTCCGACAGCCCCTGGGAAGGTCCGGCACGGATCACGGGCTTTCCGCGGTGCATCTGTCTGTGCGGGTGGCCGGGGAATACATCGATCCTCTCCCCTCGTTGGAATGTCGCCCACCATCCGTTCCAATTCGGGGTATCCTCAGGCTCCTGCCCGCCCGCTTTGGTGGCTAGAACCAGTTCGGCTCCCGGTTCGGTCCCGGCCTCGAATCAACCTCCGTGAGGAGGCTAAGGTAGGCGGTGTGAGAAGGGCAGTGTTGGGCGGTACTTTCGATCCCCCCCACCTGGCTCACCTGGTGCTGGCGGAAGCAGCGTATCGCCAACTGGGCGTCTCGGTGGTGGAACTCATACCCACCGGAAACCCGTGGTGGAAGTCATCTCCTTCCCCTTCTGCGGCGCATCACCGATTGGAGATGGTCAGGAGGGCCGCGGCGGGGGTCCCCTATTGGACGGTCAACGATTGCGAAGTGCGCAGGGAAGGCGCCAGCTACATGGTGGACACTTTGCAGACTTTCGCGCCCACCGACGAGATATACCTGGTTCTGGGCGCCGACGCCGCCATGGGGATCCGCAGTTGGATGCGCTGGCAAGAGGTGGTGGAACGGGTCCGCCTGGTGGTGGCCGCCCGGCCGGGAACCGACCTCGCCAAGGTCGAGGAAGCCGTGGGTCATGCACCTGCCTGGCTGCAGATCCCCCGACTTGACATAAGCTCCGAGCAGATTCGGCGTCTATGTAGGTCCGGTCAGAGCATCCG
This sequence comes from bacterium OM1 bin76, assembly GCA_002238785.1. Taxonomy (GTDB): domain Bacteria; phylum Actinomycetota; class Acidimicrobiia; order Spongiisociales; family ZC4RG35; genus Bin76. The sequence goes on from MPNA01000003.1 coordinate 182,569, forward strand.
GTTCCTGGTCCCGGAACCGGTGCTGGAATACATCCGGGAAAATCGGCTCTACGGGTAGGGCGATGGCTTATGATGAGGGGCATATCCGATCCTCAGGAGGTGGTTTAGTAAAGACTCTGGAATCTGCTCGGTTCGCAGCCGATGTGCTGGCGGAGAAGAACGCCTCTGACATCGTGTTGCTCGAGGTGGGAGAGGCGATGGGCATCACCGACGTATTCGTGATCGCCACCGGTCGTTCCCGGCCCCACATACAGAGTCTTGTCGAGGAATTGAAGAAACGCTTTCGGGAGCAAGGCCGTCAGCGTTCGGGAGAGGAGGGGCTGACCGAAGCGGAGTGGGTATTGTTGGATTACGGTGACTTCATAGTGCACATCTTTTCTTCCGACCACCGCCTCTATTACGGGTTGGAGCGGCTGTGGGGCGATGCGCCCCAAGTTTCCTGGACCGCTCCCGCAACCCAAACCGCATCCGAACTCACATCGGCCTGATCTATAATCCAAGAAGCCGGGGGCTGTAGCTCAGCTTGGAAGAGCGCTTGCATGGCATGCAAGAGGTCACGGGTTCAAGTCCCGTCAGCTCCACAGGAACAGGGGTATCTACCTGGGGTGTCTTGTTGGGTTACTACGTTGGCTATGTTCTCTTGGCAGTTGGGTTGGATTGTCATCGGAGAATCGCGGAGTTGGTGGATAGGGTTATGTCTCGAGAGTTTAGGGTCAGAAGTGATCGATTGGGCGTTTGTTGGTGGTTGGGGGAATCGCCGTATCTTGTTGTGAGGGTTCCTGTCGGGTGTCAGATGCCTAGGTATTCGGCCCAATCGCACATGACGTCGATCCTCTCTTGGTAGTGACGGGTTCGGTAGTACGGGTCGTCTTTTCCGTGGGCTAGGGCAGCTTTCGCCACTCGCCTTTTCACGTCCTCTTTAGCGGCCCAGTCCGTGAAGGTTGATCGTATCCCGTGGACGGTGGCGTCGTGGAATCCGTTTTCGTGGAGCAGTTTGAGGAGGCTGCTGGATCCCATGATCTTTCCGGTGGGTGATGGGAACACCAGTCCTGTGATCCCGTCTGAGAGTCCGAGGGCGCGTGTGAGTCTTTCGGTTTCTTTGAGGATCCGCAGGGCTGCTCCGCTGAGCGGCACGCGATGTTGCTTGTCGCTTTTGGTGTTGTGGGCTGGTATTGTCCATTCCTTTTCGAGACGGTCTATCTGGTCCCATGTCGCTTTTCGGACTTCGCCGCTTCTGGCCGCTGTGAGGGTGAGGAATATCAACGCGTTGACGGCGATCCGGTAGGTGTCGTTGGTTGCCTCGATGATCTTGATGGCCTCCTTCACCTGGCTGGTAGAGAGGGCGTTGTGGTGTTGCGGTCGGTGTCTGACCTTTCCCAGCAGTTTTATGGCTCTTGGGGTGGGGTTGGACTCGATATAGGCTTTTCCTTCAGCCCTGTCCATGACGGCGCTGATCCGATACCGGAGTTTTCGAGCGGTCGGATGTTGGGTCCTCCATATGGGCTCTAACACGGCGTAGATGTGACGGTGGTCAATGGTGTCGATCTCCATGTCCCCGATGTGGGAATAGACATGGTTTTCGAAGCTGCTTTCCCAGTCTTGGCGGCTTCGGCTCCCTTCACGCCAGTCGGGAGAGCGAAACTGGATAGTGTCGGCGGTTACCTGGCGGAAGGTTGGGTGTTTGTCGGTTCTTGGGTCTCGGCCTTCTTCCACTGCCTGGTGGTAGGCGAGCGCCCGACGTCGGGCTTCGGACAGTTTGACTTTGGGGTAACTACCGAGTCCGCGGCTGGTGTATTTGCCGTTGATTTTGATCCGTACGCTCCAGGTCTTCGATAGCACACCTGGAGTCTTGGTTTCCTTGATGTAGAGGTTCAAACCGTACCCACCGGGACCGTAATAGTGTCGCCCTAGTTTGGGAGCGGTTTGGGCCAAGATCGACTCTAGGTTTATCGGTTCTCTCTTCTTCATGGTCGTTGGGTTCCTTTCTCTGTCATGTTGGGTTCGGGAGGAGCGATGTGGTGGGCGCTCCTCCCGTTCCCTGCGTTGTGCCACAGGCGATTCGTTTGGTCAGTTGGGAGACGTGGTTCCGGTTAGGTAGATGGCCCACATCTCCATGACCTCTCTTCTTGTTTCGAGCAGTTCGGTACCGATACCGGTTGCTCGGAGTCCTCTGGGCGTGTGAGCGAGGGCCTGTTCGGCGATGTGGTTGGGCACACCGGTTTCGGCGCACCAATCAAAGAACGAGGAGCGCATGCCGTGAGGGACACAGCCCACGTTGTTCTCGCGGCACAGCTTTGACAGGGTGCCGTCTGACAGGGGCCGTCCTGTGGGAGAGGGGAACACTAGCCCCACGCCGCCGGTGTGCTCCCAGGCTTCCTCCAAGACCGCGAGGGCTGCTTGGCTGAGAGGAACTCTGAACGCCTGCCCGGACTTCACCCTGTGGGCCGGGACAGTCCAGGTGGCGGTGTCAAGGTCGATCTCTTCCCACCGGGCACCGCGGGCCATGCCGTTCCGGACGGCGGTGTAGGTCATGAACCTGAACGCGGCTTTGGTCGCCCAATAGGCCTTCGATGCTTCAATGATCCGCAGAACCTGGGATACCTGGCTGTAAGGCACGGCTGGCATGTGCCTGACCCCGTTCCTGATCGGTCCCAACGCAACGTGGACCACCCGGGTGGGGTCATCCGAGCGATAGCCTTTACCATCCGCCCACTGCATGACAGCCCGGATATGTGATAGCACCTGCCGAGCCGTTTCTGGTTTGGTGTGCCATATGGGCTCCAAACAAGCCACCAGATCGCTGCTGGTCACCATCCCGACCCTTTTCATGCCGATCCGCGGGTACACGAACCTTGAAAGGTTGTATTCCCATCGTTTCAAGGTGCCACCACCGGGCCGCCAAGAGTACGAACGAAGCTCGATCACCTGTTCGGCTGCTTCCTGGAAGGTCGGCTGGTTCCGGGTCAGTGGATGGCGGTTTTCCTTGACCGCTTTCCAGTTCTTCTTTGCCCGCCTTCGGGCCTCATCCAGGGTGACCTTCGGGTAGGTTCCCAACCTCAGGGTGATAGCTTTCCCGTCGATCTCAAGGTGCTGTATCCACCTCTTGGAAAGACCCCTGATCTTGGTCTGCCGCGCTTGCAAAGCCAGACCATGTTGGTTGCGGTCGATCCACGTTCCCGGAGACCGCACTTTCTTTACGAACGTCTCAGACAATTTTCTTAAAGTAGCCATGCTCTCATTTCCTTTCTAATCAGTTCGGGATGTCCCCGATTGGTGACTCGCTCCACTTCTTGTGGAGGGGTGTCATAGGTAGGCCGGTGAGGGGAGGGGCCGGGTGTGGCCCCTCCCCACGGGCAAGGAGGGTGTTGTCCTCGCCCCGGGTTGGCCGAGATCATTCCTCCTGGGGGAGGTTCTCGACCCAGCAACGGACCGACTTGTTCGTCCAACGAACTGTCCGCGGTCCTAGCCTGACAGGTTTTGGGAACTCCCCGGCGGCCATCAGCCGGTACAGCTGTGACTTGCAGAGCCTGGTGTTCTCCAGAATTTCTCCCATTCGCAGCAGCCAGGGCTGGGACGATGGGGTTCCCATGGGCTCAGGTTGAGTGTTCATAGCCATCCTCCTTTCTCTTGCTCGGTCACCGAAGAAGAGAAAAGGGAAGAGTTCGCAATGGCTGCTCCGCGTGCCGGGTTGTCTCTCCCGGTTTTTGGGGTTAGCATTGTTGGTGTCTGACCTTTCCCTCTCTTCTTGGTGAGGATCGGTTGTTTCGCCCGGGTTCTCCATTGTCTCTGGAGGACCGGGCACTTTCTGAACTTAGGGCTTGGTCGTCTAGGGCCCAAAAACAGTTTTACGGCGAGTGCGCGCGGTGTTGGTTGTTCACCGAAGTAGGAGAGTGAAGGGTTCGCAATGGTTGCTGCGCGTGCCGGGTTGTCTCTCCCGGTTTTTGGGGTTAGCATTGTTGGTGTCTGACCTTTCCCTCTCTTCTTGGTGAGGATCGGTTGTTTCGCCCGGGTTCTCCATTGTCTCTGGAGGACCGGGCACTTTCTGAACTTAGGGCTTGGTCGTCTAGGGCCCAAAAACAGTTTTACGGCGAGTGCGCGCGGGGACGGAAATTGCTGCGCTGTCGCAGCATCCAGCTCAACAAGGGAGGGTGTTTCCCGCTGGTACGACCTCGACCAGAACTGAGCTAGCCTGTCATTTGGTCAATGCCGACAACCCTGTTCCGGGGCTCCTTTTAGCCGTAGCTTGCTATTGGACTTCTTCTTCTGACGAGCCCGGGGTCCCTTCGGTGGGCATCTGTGTCAGAGCGATCCCCGTTAGCTACTGTGCGGGTTTCTGCGTTGGCGGGTTGACCAAAATGGGGGCCGGTGGCGTCAGTGTGGGGTCAGGGTGGACCCATTTGGGACCTGGTGGCGCTGGCGCCGGACCGCCTGTTGATCGGGCGAGGGTCGCGTTTGTCGGGTTCGGCTATCTAAGGGCCCCTACGTAGCAATTGGCCGAAAAACCGCAAGAGGATGTGTGGGCTCTTGGTCTTTGCTGTTTGCAGGCGTCCGAGTCGAGTTTTCAATCAGTGTGAGTGGGAGGTCTCGTTGATTGCCTACACATAGTGTCGTGTTCGGTTAGCCGACCCGGTGTTCGTATTTTTCTGTCGTTTAGTCCAGAGCACCCGTTTGCCGCAGTTGGCCCTTAGGTTCCCCTCCCACGGGCTTGTGTGTCCTGTTTTCTGAGATGTAGCCACACCGGGGTGAGACTGAATATGGTTTTCGGGGTTGAGCTTGAGGGTGGCTGCAACCGTCAGGGGGTCGACTGTCGCGGGCGGTCGACCTGCTAGTTGGTGAGCGTTCACACGCGGGTTGAGATGTCGGTGAAGCTGTTCGCACAGGTTTGGCGACGGGTTATCATGCTGATAGAGACGACTTGACGATCGATAACAGGAGCGTCGCTGATGGCGGAGAAGGAGAATGCTTCGGGTTCGGGTGGTATCGATTGGGTGAGGGTGGTTGTGTTCGCCGTGTTTGGTTGGGGCGCGGTGTTGTGGTTCCAAGAGTGGTGGGATGCGAACGAGGCGTCCGTGTGGTGGTGGGCTGCGCGGGTGGGTGTGGCGGCGGCGGTCGGGGCGTTGCTGTTTTTTGTTTTGAGGTGGCGGTGGAGGCGTGGGTCGGCCCGGGCCGCCCGGGGGCTGGTGGGTGAGGGGTGGTCTGGGGGGGAGCGTGATGTGTTCGCGGTGGTTCCTGGTGCGGGGAGTGGTCGCGGGAGGCGCCTGTGACGGGTCGGAGGCGCCGGGTGGAGATTCCGGCGTTGGAGTTGTGGCCGGGAGTGTTGCGCGAGTCGCTTGTGTTGGGTGGTTCTCGGTCGGTGGTCCGGGTGTTGTGGGCCCGTGATGAAGGGGGCGAGTTGGTTTCGGGCGTGTCGGTTGATCGACAGCTGGGTCCGAGTGTGCGCCGGTCGGTGGGGTCGTTGTGGCCGGACGCGGTGGTCGAGGATTGGCCCCGGGGGGTGACGGTTTCCGATAAGACCCCCACCGGCGGGGGTGCGGTGGAGCGCCGCTATCTGATGCCGGCGGTGTTGTCCCGTCCTCTGTTCACACCGTCGGGCACTCCGGACCATCCAATGGCTCGGGTGGCGGACGTGTTGGAGACCCACCCGGACGTGGATTTCGGGTTGCGTGTGGATTTGGTTCCTATAACACCCTCCGCCCGCGGGCGGGTGTGCGCCAAGCGTTTGGAGACATTGGACGACTACGACCCTGATCGGGAGGTGTGGGAAACGGCGGAGAAGCGGCAGATGCTGGCCGGGGTGCGGGTGTTGTTGCGGGTGGCCCGTGAAGGTGCGGGGCATGTTGGGGAGTGTGTGGGGGTGGCTGATCGGGTGTGTGGTGTGTTGGACTCGCTGTTTTCCACCGATAACAACTCCCTGACTGTTCGTGATGTGAGCGACGGGTTGTTCGACCGGGTTTGGGAGACGGGGGTGTTGGAGCGGGATTTGCCGGTTTGGCATTGGGACTGTTTGCACACGTTGTTGGGTCCTCCACCGCCGGGAGTGGGCAAGACAGTGGGCCGGCGGTTACCGGACCCGCCTGCTTTGGAGACGTTCGAGCCTCGTTTTCCGGGGGGTTTGATGCCGGTCGGGGTGCTCCCGGGAGGGCGGATGGTGGGAGTCTCTTCGGGTGAGCCCACTGATCCTGGTGTGGACCTGACCGTGGGTGGGACCGGTTCCGGCAAGACGTATCATGCTATGGCGAGGGTGATCTCTTTGGTGGAACAGGGCCGGGGAGTGCTGGTGCTCGACCCCCACCGCACGGCGGTGCATGACCTCAAAGAACACCTGGCGGGCGGTCACGCTGACCGGATCCTCGAGATCGATCTGCGAGCCACCAACAGTATGGGCGAGCCGGTGTCAGCGGGGTGGAACCCCCTTGATCTGACCGTGGTACCCACCCGCCTGCGCAAAGGACGGATCGAAACCCTCAAACGGATGCTGCCGGTGGCGCTGTTCCCCACCTATTTCGGGCCCAACAGCAAGTCTCCTCAGACATCGACGATCATCCGAAAGAGCCTTGAATGTCTGCTGCACCTCAACCTCGCCCTGCCCGCCGAGTTGCAGACCAACATCTTCTGCCTGCAGGACCTGCTGTTGGACGAAGAATGGAGAGAACAGGCTATCGACCAGCTGCCCGTCAGAGACCAAAAGTGGTGGACACGTGTCTACCCGACCATCGTGGGAACAAAGGGCGCGTCGGCGGTGGCGCTGAAACCGGCTCTGAACGCGTTGGAGCAGTGGAAGTCCCAGGACCGGATCCAGGCTTTGTTGGGTGCCAGTGTGAGCACGTTGCGGTGGCGGGACATTATCGACGAGGGAAAGGTCTTGTTCGTGGCGCTCGAAAACGACGGGTCAGAAACCGATAACCTGCTGGCACGACTGCTGGTGGGAGAGATGGTGGCGGCGTTCAAGGAACGGGGAATGTCACCCACCCGTGAAATTCGACCCTATCACTTGTTCCTGGACGAGTTCCAGTCCTACTCCGCAGTGTTGGAGGCTCAGGCGGGGGTGATCGTTCAGGAGTTGAGAAAGTTCGGCGCCAAGGTCCACTTTCTCTGCCAGTCTCCCTCGGTGCTGTCCAAGAGAATGCGGGAAATCATCCTGGCGAACGCCACCCATTTGTTCTGCGGGAGGTTGGGCAGCCCCGCTGACGCCGAGCAGATGGCCAAAGCCATGAGCGGCCGCCACTTCTCCCACCGAAACAACAGCGGCGGGGTGCCGGTGGAAGGCCGGGACCTGCGCGGTTTGGCCCGGTGGCATTTCATCTGCCAAGTCACCCACGAGGGGGAACTTTCCGAGGGGTTCCAGGTCAAGGGAATCGACACCAAAAAGGCATGGGCGCATCTGCGCACCGGTCGGGACATCACCTCCCAGATCGCCGCGAACACCGGCCTGGAACCGGTCGAGACCCGACTTGACCACACCGACACCCTCCCCGAGCGCATCTCACAATGGCTCACCCACAACACCGACACTCCCACCGGGCCATAAACCGTGTGCCCACCACCCACCACCGCTACCCCCGTCCCCTCGCTCAGTTGGTGTGCTCCCCGGGCTGTTGCTACGCGCACGCGGGCGCGCATACCGGACCCCAATCAAAGAAATGGGCGTGTCAAGCCCACCAAACGCCCGGGTCACCCCTGTGGACAGCGAAACCATCTGAGCACACAAAAACCGTGAACAGAGAAATCGAAATCGTTCAAACGCCTGATGGAACCAAATGCCGCGTGTGGGTGCACAGCAACGAACTGGCCGAACTTCGCCACAACGGACCCACCACCGTCCAACTCCGCCAACTCCTGTCCGACAGCCACCACCACTATGAAGAAGACCGGAACGAAGCACTCAACATTGCTCTCGAACGCATCACCGGCTGGACCACAGAAGCACTCGAACGGCACCCCCGCGGGTGGCGCCGCTACTCACTCCGATGGCCAACCTGAACATAACCCTCAGCCAACAACTAGCCCGAGGGCTGCAGGCCGCCGCCGACCGGTGGAACATCACCCCCGCAGCCGCCGCAAAACGCATCCTCAAAGAAACACTGCAACAACAAGGGCACCTCCCCCCGGCACCGGTGCACCGCACCCTCCGCCTCGCCACATCCCTTACCCGATGGATCCAACACACCGCCCACCGCACCGGCGTGTCTCAATCGGAAATGCTGCGACAGCTCCTCACCGAAGGCCTGCAAGCCGACCCCACCCCCGGCCGAAGGGTCACCTACCCGAACTCCACCCCCAAACGGGTCACCGTCCGAATCCCACCGGACCTCAACCAACACATCCAAACCCAAGCCGACACCTGGAAACAGCAGTGGGCACCCACCGCCACCGACCTCATCCTCGCCGCCTACTTCAACCGCAAAAGAAAACAGGCAAACACCAAGAAGGCTGCTAAACGCCAACGCGTGCCCTATGCGAAGTAAACGCCTCCTTCTACGGCGGGGATCCTGGGTGTTTTGGGGAAAGAGTGGCTGTACCGCGAAGATTCGCCGGGGTGTTGGGGAGGTGGCCGATGGGCAGGACGGTTACGGTACGTGTTTGCGGGGAACCACCCGGCGCCTGCCACCCGTTCCAACCGACAACACACCCCCTGTCGGTCCCGCCGGGTGCTCCCCCCGCAGAAGGGCAGGGGCGTGCCCAACGGTCCCACCACGACCATCCCGGTCGACATGGCCAACAGCCGAAAGACACACGCCCATCTCTGGCTGACGCAGGGGTGATGTACGGTTTTCCGAAAATAGTTTTTCGTGTTTTCGGGCAATGTCGTTAGATCTGTTAGTGAAAGAGGTCCCGGGACCGTCGGCACCCACCAGGAACCGGCGGATCCCAGGAGTGAAAAAAACAACCACTTCGCCAACCGCGACAGGAGAGACACACAATGGCGCCCCCCACAACGAGACCGGCCTCCCTCGGACGTGTCGGGAGTGTAGCTGCGTCGCTGTGCGGTCTCCTGCCGAAACGGCGGATAGCACCACCAACAAGGAGAACATCCTCATGACTGCAACAAAAGCCGCTTCTGTTTCCAGGGGAACCCTGGTTACCGCCTTCGTTGAGGCTTGGCTCAGCGAAGACCAAAACGCCCACCTACCGGGCGTGCTCTATCAAGGTGAAAAGGTCACCGTGATAGAAGCGATAAAGCTGCTGTCCCAAGACATCATCCAAGAAGCCCTATACAGAGTGGGTTACACCACCCGGTGGCATTGGAAACTGTTCGGATGGGCCCCAAATCCCATTCTCTATGGCCTCCGTGGTCCGCATGATGGACCAGTTCCTGGGGGTTTCCACGCCGGCAGGTAACCAAAGCCATTTCCAACGCGTCACCAGCCAGGCTGACGCTGACACCTGCCGTCGGCCGGGAACGGCAGCAACGGTCCGGATAACCGAGAAGCCCTGGAGATACACACCGGTACCCGGCTGGTGTCCCTGTCACCCAATCCACAGAACGGTTCTGGTGTTTCTGCGTCGGTGGGTCTGCTCTGCGGTTCATGAGGGCGGGACTCCTACATACACGGTGTTGTCGCGGGGTGATCCTCCGTCGTGGTATGAGTGTTGGAATGCCCGCTGTCTGGGATCGTTGCAGTAGCGGGGATTCTTGGACGAGTAGATGTTCTCGTCGTATATGAGGGAGTCGGGAAAGGCGAAGTGGGGTCATCGGGACACAGGAACCCGGGGCTTGTCCAAAATGATCTGTGCCCTCGGCGTAGCGGCCGAAGGTGCGGCAGGAGAGCCCCCACCCACCGTCGGCGGGCGAGTCGTAGAAACGGGTATTGCTCAGGTCGAACTCGCCCCGCAAGAGTTTCGGTTCCATGTCGTACCCTCGCTCGGTGGAGAGGGCGAAGAAATGTATCCCACCTTGGCGTTCCTCTTCGGTCATCTCGCGGTAGGCCCACACCAGTTGGTATCCGAGGTAGATCATCGAGGCGCCCGCCCAGTTTCCCGCCCATTGCATGTTCCGAACCACATCCTTGGTAAGCACACCTGGCGACCGGACACAGGGGGGATGCACGGTTTCCCGAAAACTGTTTTTGGCGTTCCCGGGCAATGTCGTTAGATCTGTTTGTGCAAGAGGTCCTGGGACCGTCACACCCCGACTGAGGTGGCGGATCCCAGGCGAAGAGAACAACCACTCTCCAACGGGCGACAGGAGAACACACAATGGCGTACCACAACAAAACACTCCCAGAACAACAACCGTCAGTAGCTGGCGACAACGCTGACGGAGAGGTGCCTGACCGCGTCCCGAGGCGCTGTCACCATCAATGTCCGTACTTGACGGCGCCAGCCTGTCATCTTTGCCGGTCCAAGGTCGTCAAGTTACCGATCTGCGATGACTGCACAGACACCGGGAAGTTGTGGGAGTGCGTTATCCCCTATACACCGCACACGATCATCTGCTGTCAAACGGTTCACACCACCGAACAGGCGGCCAACGCCCACATCGCCCGCCTGATCGCTCACCCTGACAGCCTTGTCAACCGCGACGGCCGATGGATAGCAGTCCCCTTCCGGCGCGGGCGAGACCCCATCATGACCCTGCCGGAATAATCCAAAAAGCCAAAGCCGGGGCCTTCCGTGGATCACAGCGAATCGGAAGACTCCAATTCGGATGGTGAGCGGAGTTCCCAATCACCTCAAGGCATTCCGGATCAGTACGTTGAGTCCTGTCACCAAAGGTCACCAAATCCTTCTTCTGCGTGCCTGGAACTGAGGAAAGAGATAACCCTCAAACTGGGAGCGACGGATACTATCCCAATATCTGTCGTTAGTGGGGGTCATCTCACCTGAACTGGGAAAAGACGCTAAGGATTCTCGCGTACTAGGGATATCTTTGTGCTTCTTTCCTTCAGGTCAGGTGTGAAGACGGGGGGAAGTCCCGTTGTTGGTGAGGGGGAGGTGGGGTTCTGTCCACTGCACAGGAAGCCGTTCGCCAGGTGCCGCTGTTTTGATGCTGTTCTAGCTGGCTATTGTTGTGGCCGTTTCGGCTGTTGTGGTTCGAATACGAGTTCTGGAACGACGAATTCCCAGGTATTGGTGCGGAGGTGTTGGCGGTATTGATGGCGATCACTGAAAGTGCTCTCAGACCTGATCACTGAAAGTACCCGCTTGTGGGAACACCTCCGTCGTCGTTTCCCCCCGGACACCGTGCTGGTCGGGTCGGCCGATCATGGCCACTGTGACATTCCCCCCGGGGGAAAGAAAAGACTGAGCTGGGACCTCAACCGAGCGCCTGAGATGCTGGGGAGACGGCCGGTGCTGATGTTCAACGGACCCGCAGAACAAGCCCGCCGTCTCGCCGAACAAACCGGCAGCCGGTTCGTTGACGCCCAACTGTTAAGACAGTGGCTGGGCGGTGGGCCTCCCCACCCCGAACTAGAAGACTTCCCAACCGCCGCGCTGCTACCCGCCGAACACACGGTGATCTTTCCCCGCCTACCTCGGCGGGGACATGGTCGGACACCACGGCGGCATCACATCCCAAGAACTACTCATCCCGCTCCTGGTCGCCTGACAAGCCGGAGCCCCCGGCAGCCACCCCACAGTTAGGCAGAGTCTATGGGATCCGCCGCTCCTGAACGACAGGGATCCCAGCCAAACTCCAACAGGTCCTGTCTAACCCAACCGGGGTCGGATGCCGGCCATCTAGAGAGTCAACCGGCATCCGACCCTACAGGGGGGCGCTCAGGAAGATATGAGCACCTTTTGTATCGGTGGGAGTATTTTTGTTTGCTGTTGGGCGTGGCGTTGGTAGAGGGTTGATACCTCGATCGGCTGGTCGCCGTGTTCCTTTTTCACCAGCCGTGCTGCTAGCGCCTCGGAAATGACCTCTGCCAGGGCTGTCCGGAACTCGCGGCTGTGTTCCCCGGAAAAGTCATCTTTGGCGAGAGGTAGCAACGACGGGTGTTTGACCGCTACCCAAAGCGTTTGGTTGCTTTCAGGTGTGGGTTCTTCGGGGTCGAAGTAGGAACGCCACAAGGGCTCCGGCCGGTGTGTGAAGTTGATCTTCAGATTAGGGATACCGGTGTCTCTGGTCACGACTTTCACAGTGCTTTGCGCGGAGAATTGCTCAAGGTTCGCGTACAATGTGGCTCTAGCTCCCAGCCTGGTGCCGGCTATCCGGACCCGCCCCACGTAGAAACCGAGCTGGTCATTGAAGGACATGACGGTGGTCCCGCCGTCGAGAACCGTCACGCCTGCGTTGTCCGATTTCACCTGGACGACCCTGTCGGTAGGTTCGACCAGAGCTACCGGCCCCCGCACCTCGATGGTTTTCTGTTTGTTGACACCCAAGGTGTAGGAGTGGTTTTCGAATCGGAAGTCTTCCGGTGGGTCTACAGGAGGGGGTGGCGGTGGTTCCTCGATTCCTTCCAACAGAGCAAGGCCGGACCTGTCCCCGATGGACGCTTCGAAAAGAGCCGATTCCGCTTTCAGGCATTTCAAACGGACCGGAGCGGTCAACACATCAGACCGTCCACTTCGATGCGGGCCGAGCCGTATCGGTGCGGGGTTGATGATCTGGAATGCTCCTTCGGGTTCGAGTTCAATGGTGATCTCGTCGCCTTCTCGTAGTCCTTCCGCGGCGCAAACCACCGATAGGGTCTTGGTCGATCCCACCACGATGTTGGCTTGCTTGGGATGGATCACCAGAGGATCGGGAAGGGGACCTGGCGCCGGAGGGTCGTCGTCGAGTTCCCGCAGCGACTGGTGGAGCATCCTCGCTACAGCCCGTCCGAGATGGTCGAGCCGCCGCCGCATCTCCGGGGATTCTTTCGGTTCGGTGCCGGACTTTTCCTCTTCCTCCAGTTTCTCGATCAGGGGAGCCAGTTGGTCTTCTACAGCTTTGCTGAGAGCTGTCCAGAAGGGATGGTCCTTCAGCAGGCCCCGCCGTCGGCGGGATATGATGGGAAGGGGGTTATCGTCTGAGGGTGCCTGGTCGGATTCGACCGCGTTGTCGTGGTCGATGGTCAACTGGTCAATGTAAGGACAGGACAACCGGCCGTGCAGCCAACCGGCGCTGGGATGCCCCTCGAACTTGAACAGGGTGCTGTCATAGATGGCTCGTTTCCCGGCGATCAGAACACCCGCGGCGCGGGTAGGGTTCCGGTGCGGGTCGTCCGACCTTTCGGGTAGTTTCCCAACGGTCAGAGCTACCTGCCCGGCTTCTGGGTAACCCTCTATCTCGATGTGGGTGTTAAGTAGGGGCTCCAAGACGGGTCTGCTGTAACGCAGTTTGGCGGTTCGGGAGTTGTTCTTGGTCCGACCGACCAGAGTGACTGTCCGTTGTGGGTCGGCCATGATGTCACGAAGCTGAAAGTCGTTGGTGAGGTCATCCCTCAACCTCTCATGTCTGGGACGTCGTACCCCTTCGCAGAAAACCGTCACCACGGTTCCGTTTCCCCTTTTGATGCCCAGGTCAGACCGTTCCTCCCGTGTTGGGGTGTCATCCTGCCGGGAGAACTCGAAATCACCGGTTTGGCGCAGCCGCACACTGGAGATACGCCCATCCTTGATCGAGGTGAACTCGACCTCCCCGAACGCCACCAGGTCTTTCGCTCCCCGCCCGCGGTTGCCCCGCACCGGCTGGCCATCCTCCAACCCGGATGACCTTCCCCCGATCGGCAACAACCTGTCACGCATCTCCTGGAAGGACATCCCGCCGGCCCGATCTCTCACTATTACTTCATGCGGCCCCCCTTTTCGGGAGTGATCGACTTCCACTCTTATGGGTCCGGATCGATTCTGCCGCGCGTAGCTGTCGTCTGAGTTGGTTATCAGTTCGATGAGGCCCCGGATCAGATCGGTACCCATTGCTTCCCGCGCGTCTTGGAGCAGCGCCCGCGATGTGTAGGGGATTCGTCCTTTGGTGAGGGTTTTCTTCTTCTTGCTCATGTTGTCATACTCCTCCGTTTAATCGGATGGGTTGCTTGGGCCTACCGCCGTCCCGTTTGGGTTTTGCGGCGGGCAGCGGCGTTAACTCGGCGGTCTTCGGAAATCACCAATTTCGGTCGCTGGTCGCTGAGGCCGATCTTCCACAGGATGTAATTGGCGGTGGCTCGCCTAGTGGGCATGCGGGTCACAACCTCATGCTCGGCCATGCAGATTCCCTGCCAGTCCGCCAGTCGATCTTCGTCAAACCGCTCAGAAGTTCGGCCCGGTTCCCGTTGGCCTGTTTCGCGGCTGCTGAGACGGCTTTGCCGACCGCGCCAAATGCCCACAGGGCAAGGGCATAGGACGATATGTATTCCTGGCGGGCTTCTTGGGGTTTCATGTCCCCGTCCCGGATGTGATTCCATGGCTCGACCAGGTCTGCCAGGATGTTCCAATAATCAATCGCCCAGGACGTCAGCTTCTTTTCAGCCGTGGGGCTGAGGCGTTCGTCCGGGTTACCCAATAACTGTTTGTTGGCTTGTTGCAGGCCCGAAAGCGTGGCGAACTTCGGGGAGCGAATCGACAGGGACACCCGTTCTTTGTCGATGCGCTTTTGGAACAGGTCAACCTGGTCCATGCAGGCCATGGTGATGCGGTTGATCGGCAGCCGGTGGTCGTAGAGGATGTCCAGCGACTTCGATGTCTTATGAACGGTGCGGTTCAGATCGGAGAATATCTGCTGGCTTCGTTCCAACCCACCATCGGGTAGGACTACCACGGAGATCGTGTCACGAGCCAGGGTGGGATCTGACAGGAGGGCCTCGGAGATACCGGCGACCCGATGCTGTCCGTCGTTAATGACGTACTTGGCTTCAAGCGGCAGCACCAACACTCCGATGTCAGCTTCCTCCACTGGTCGGAACTCCACCTCATCCGAATCCACCGACACCGTGATCGCCGAGAAAATGTAGTCGTCGTGGTCGATGATGTACCGGGCGATTTCCGGGACTCTTTTGGATTTCAAGGCCCGTTGGCTCCGGTACTCCGGAGACAACTCGAGCATCGCGGCGGGATCGAATGTGAAGAGTTTGGTTACCACCCCGAACGGCAGCGTCGCGGTGTAATACTCGGTTTTGCCCATCTTGCCTCGGGTAGCCGGGACCCGGAACGTCGGCTTCAGGTTGCTTATCATGGTCGCCTCCTTGGCGTCGCGGTGGCTGAGAAACGAAACATCACGAGAGTCTGTTCCGCTGTCACGCCTATTACGTCACCTATTTTACTATGTATGTCTAAAAAATCCAAAGCCAAGACAGACAAAGAGGGAAATCTCTGTGCTTCCGGGGGTGTTATAAGCATGGCTTGAGCCCGTATAGAAGGGTCAAAAGAGCTCCCCACAGTTCAGCCGCCCAGCCAAATGGGTTCCCATGGCAGGGATTAACCGGCGACGCGCTACGGGCGCCGCATCACCCGCAGCAAAGTCTCCGATCCGATCGTCCCCGGGTACGCAAGAAGCCACAAGCAAAAGGGCAAGACCTTCGGAAGAGTCGCCCCTTTGGCACTGCCTGACCCGGTGGCTCTTCCCCCCTTACCCGGCATTTGTCAAAACCACGGCAAAGAGAAAGCCCTGCGGCTGTCTTCCCCTGAGGCAGAAATAGAACTGACATCTCTGCGTGGCGTTAGACTGAAGCGGTCGTGGAGCTTTTTTCCGGGAGTGAGTCTCATCCGTGTAGGACTCCAGTGGCCGTCCATCTCCCAGGCGAGGACTATGACCTAGCCCGGAGGTCGGGGATTCCCTTCTGAGATGCCCCTGCCCACAGACCTCGCCGCAAGACGAGTAGCCGATGCTCTTGGTAGTGATGTTCTCCGACGCGGGAGCCGTTAGGAGAGACCAATGAACTGGATGTTTTCCCATATGCCCGGCATCGGCCGCGGAATCAACGACGCTGGGGTGACCCACTTCGCTGCTTCTGGAGATACGGCGTTGTTTCGGGAGTGCGTCCAAAATTCCCTAGATGCCAATACGTCTTCCGACTCCAATGTTCATGTGCAAATAGCGGTTGCAGACATGCCGATTAGCCGGATTGACGGGAAGGGACTGGCCAAAGCATTAGAACGCTGCATCCAGTCAAAGTACAACGATGATGATGGGAGGGAACAGTTCCAACGGGCGTTGGAGTTGCTTTCGAACGAGTCCATCCCGACCCTTGAGATAACGGACTCGGAAACTACCGGGGCTTCGGACGATGAGGGCGACGGTAGCCAGGTCACCCCATGGGAGGGCCTTACGACCACAGTGGGACATTCCGCTCACAAAGGCGGATCGACCCTTGGTTCCTTCGGGTTAGGAAAACATGCCGCTTTTGCGGTGACGCCTCTCAGAACCGTCTTGTATTCGACGTGCTATCAAACCGATCCAGCAAAACGCAGGTTTATCGGCCGGTCGATCCTGGTTACCCACTTTGACGAAGAGGGAAGACAGTTATCGCCCGACGGTTTCTTGGGCGATGGGGCCGATGCTCTGGTGGACAATGACATCCCTGCCCGGTTCCAGATGCCCGCTCGAGGGACCAAGGTTCTCATTCCTGGATGGGAGTCCAGCGGCAAGGCTGACGAGTGGAAAAGCCGCGCCCTGCGAGTGATCGCAGCCAATTTCTTCTGGGCCATTCTCAACAATCACCTAACCGTCGTCCTGGGAGACAATGACGCTTTGTTCTTGGAGCGAAATTCGCTGCTGCCAGGAGGGGAAGCAAGACGCATGCTCAGGGAGATGGGGAACAAGACAAACCTCAGTAGGGACATCAAAAAGACTCTCCGCTACATAGACATCTCGAACCAGGACCCCGCCGCTGAAAGGCACTTCCCAGGTGTGGGGGATGTGGAATTGCGGATAGGTGTGGGAATCGAGGGAAGCGGACGTCGGGACATTGCCTTGGTACGAGAACCGGGTTTGTTCATCACCGACGCCGCTAAACACCTGGGACGGGACCTTAACCCCACCATTCCTCGGTTTTGGAAGCCTTTCGCGGCCGTGGTGACAGTCAAACCCCGGA
>MPNA01000056.1 GCA_002238785.1 bacterium OM1 bin76
CTTGCGTACACCACTACTGACTGCTCGCAATGCGGGCACCGCCAGAAGATGCCCTTGAAGGCAAGGGTCTACGAGTGCGGGAACTGTGGAATGGTGATGTGCAGGGACTGCAACTCAGCCATAAACAAAAGCGCCCGGGCGTTCGGAAGAACACCCGGATCGGGTGGGAAACCCCGATGCAGTCGCGCTATAGAAGATGTGGGTGTAAGACCTGCCTCTCCTCCGGGAGAGTCGGGCGGTCTGACAGGCTGCAGAACAGTACCGAAGAACGACAGCCCAACAGCTGTCAACTACTCGTTATAAATCCCTAACGATGACCATCCGAACGCTGGCGGTGGTAGCTCTTGGGCAGAGTTGGAGTTGTGTCTGATAGAACTGAGTTGCAAATAGGTGCATTGTGCACCTGCTATAATGCATCAAGCGCATGTCGAATGATGTCCCTCTCACCGAGAACCTGCTGATTGAGAGAATCCGGGAGGCCAGGTTGCGGTTGACCCTCCCCAGGAGGGCCGTGGTGAGAGCCCTGGTGACAAGTAACGAGTCGTTCATGAGCGCCCGGATGATCATCGATCATGTCTTGGAGAGCACCGGCCGGATTGAAGCTTCCACCGTCTACCGGGTGCTGGATGACCTGGCCAGCATCGGGCTGGTCCACCATATTCCACTGCGAAACGGGCAATCAGGACGGTGGCACGTCACCTTGGACCACGACCACGAACACCTGGTGTGTGAGTTCTGCTTCAAAACGATCGAGATACCCAATGACGAGTTTGCTCCCCTGTTTGAACGTCTGCGCACCAAGTACGGCTTCCGGACCAACCCCCATCACTTCGCGTTTCTTGGGTTCTGCGATGAGTGCGGGCCCCGGAGTGACCACCCCCATCCACGCGGCGCCAGGTAGGGGAACCGCATCTCTGGCTTGACGCTGGCCACTCTCTCGTCACCATACGCAATGGTGATGCTTGATGCTTTCGAAGCGAACACCGTTGCTATGCACCGGCGGCTGGAAGAGAGCAGAGTCACCTTACGTCCGCACATCAAGGTCCACCGCATCCCTGAACTCGGTCGGATGCAGGCTGCGGCCGGGGCCGCGGGCATCGCCTGCCAGACCCTGGAGGAAGTGGAGATGATGGTGGCGGCAGGTTTCGGGGACATCATGCTCACCAACTCGCTGGTGGACGGCAGGAAACTGAGCCGCTTCATGGAGTTGCAGGACCGTGTGACACTGGCGATCACCGCCGAGTCCGACCAGGCCATCGAGGTGCTGTCCCGGGCTGCGCTGACCAGCGGACAGCAGGCTCCGGTCTATGTGGAGTGTGACATCGGGGGCGCTCGCACCGGGTACACCGACCCGGGACTGGCCGCCGCCCTGGCGATGGATGTGGCCCGTTCGCCGAACCTGGAGTTTGCGGGGCTCGCCGCCTACCTGGGAGGCAATCCGAAGTGTCCCGACATCGAACGAAGCGAGACCCTGCTGACCAAGATCGTGGCTCGACTGGCCCGGGACGGGATTGACATCCCCTCGGTGAGCGTGGGGGGAACTGTGTTCGCCATGCGCGCCTGGCCGGATTGCTCGCCGGACACGGTCACCGAGGCCCGACCCGGCAACTACTCGTTCTACGACACCACCAAAGTCGACTTTGGACTGGTGACCTACGAAGACTGCGCCCTGCGGGTCGCCAGCACCGTGATCAGTCGACCGAACCCTGCTCGCATGGTTCTCGACGTTGGATGGCGGATTCTCTCCAACAACACCAATCCCGCCCGTACCACCTACGGGCACATTCCTGAGTATCCGAAGGCCCGGATAACCCGTCTCTACACCGAGCACGCCGTGGTCGAAATCCCCCTCGGATCCACCCAGCCCAAAATTGGAGATCTCGTCACAATCATCCCGAACTCCTGCGACGGCCTCCTGGCCTCGATCGACACGCTGTATGGAGTCCGCGACGGCCGAGTCGAGAACACCTGGCGACTATGGGAGCGGGCCGCTCTGGTTTGACTCGGGCCTGGACCGTGAACGTGCGGTTTGGGAGGCCTCAGGCAAGAGAATCGTTCGAGGTTTGGCGTTGGTGCCGCTGTCGATGGTTTGGGGGCCTTGACGGACTACGGTTCGCCCCCGCCTGTCACGAGGGAAGGATCGGATCCCTCCGGCGCCCCATCATCTGGAAGCGGCCCGGGTGAAACGGGTCCAGATTCACAGTGGTGTCGTCCCCGTCGACAAGTTGGCCGATCAATTCCCCCGTGATCGCGCCCAGAGTGAATCCGAGGTGACCGTGACCGTAGGCGAGATACACGTTCTCTTGCCTGGGTGACCGGCCGATCACCGGGAGCGAATCCGGATGCGAGGGCCGGAAGCTCATCCACGGTTCGGCTCCGTCGCTGTTCATCTGGGGGAACAACTTCTTGGCAGCTTTGATCAGGATCTCGGCGCGGCGGTAGTCGGGTGGGGCGTGCAGACCGGCGAGTTCGTCGGTCCCTGCCAGCATCAGCCCACCCGGAATGGGCGTGATCCCCACATGGTGATCCATGTAGATCAGCGGACCTCGCAGGTCGACGCCGGGATCAGGAATCCGCACCCCGTACCCGCGCTCGGTGTCAAGGGGCGTGTCGAATCCCAGGGCCCGCACCAGGGATCTTGACCAAGCCCCGGCGGCGATTACCACATTGGAAGCCGGGAGCGATCCCTGGTCGGTCTCGACCGCGGCAACCCGCCTGCCTTCGATGCGGAAGGAGTGCACCACGCCTGGCAGCCATCTCCCGCCTCGGTTGGTGAAGAGGGTGGCAAGGGCGGTCGTGAAGACCAGGGGGTCGGCGTAGTACGAGTCGGGTACCAGGACTCCGTGATGGACGCGACCCTCAAGAACAGGGTGGAGACGGGAGACACCTGCTGCATCGAGGATCTCGACTTGCATTCCCCGGGCAAGGCGCGTCTCGATACCGTGCCGCGCCTTCCTGAAAGCGGCGTCGGACCCGTAGGCGAGCAGGTGACCGCCGGCGAAGAGGCCCGCATCGGGATTCGGCGCCACCAGCAGGTCGGTCAAGCCACGGAGCGCCTGTTTCTGCAGGCCCGCCAATGTCAAGGAGATCTGTTCGACGCGGCCGGGACGACTGGCGACCAGGAACCGAACCAGCCAGGGAGTCAACTTTGGCAGGTAGCGCCATCGTATTGCGAGGGGTGAAGACGGATCCACGAGCATCTTCGGCACCGCGCGGATCACCCCCGGGGTGGCAGTCGGGACGCAGTTGCTGATCGAAAAGAGACCGGCGTTGTGCCCCGATGCCCCATTGCCCGGAGCGCCGCGGTCGACGATGGTCACCTGGTATCCCCGTCGCTGGAGATGGAGTGCCGAACAGAGTCCGACGATTCCACCGCCGACTACGACTATATCTGTGCGTTGCGACGCGGCTTTGACCACAGGTCCCCCGACGGGATGGTTATTCCAGGATGACTGCAATCGATACTAGAGGGGGTGCAGGGACCGCCCTGACCTGCGGAGCTTTGGAGATCCTGATGAGGAGGCTTCGGTTTCGCCAGCGGTGAAGCTACACGTGTGACACCGGGCTGGCATGACGCCCAATCCGCCCCTCGAAAGGCAGGAAACGAAAGCGTTGGCGTATCCCCGTATCCCGTCCAAGGGGACAAGGCGTCCCCAAGGGACAACCCCGCGAATGATGGCAGGCGTCGGTTTGTTGTGGTAGTCAGTCCGATTCTGGGTTGTGGTAGTCAGACCGACTCTTGTGGGTGCGAGAACTTCTTCAGCCACTTGATGCAACGTTGCGCATCACGTTCTTCATAAACACGCAAGGCAGAGTGAGGGTCCAGCGTGAACGTTTCCTCCCTTCCTTCTGCCAGCGCTGTTATTCGCATCGTGTACCAGGCCGTTACCCCACCCCGGGGCGGGGAGTGGAATGTCGGAAACTCGGGATCGCCACCCCCTTCGGTCAACCAGGCCTCTGGGAGCCGCGGATCAAGAACCATGGCCCGCGCCAGACTGACCACGTCGGCAGCGCCGCTCACCACGGCGTCCACCGCCTGCTGGCGCCGTTTAAAGCCCCCCGTCAACATCACGGGCACATCGGTTACCCCTTTGGCGCGTCGGGCAAATCTCAGAAAGTATGGTGCGCCATCCGATGGCCTGTCGGAGCTTGCCTTCGCCCCTGGGAAATAGGTCCCGCCACTAATGTCAATCAGGTCGACCGAAGTTCGGTCAAGAAGGCGAACCACCTCCAAGGCATCATCCTCTGTCAATCCACCTTCCAGTTGGTCCGTCGAGTTGATCTTGATCCCCACGGGAAACAACGGACCAACAGCGCGCCGTATTTCATCGATCACCTCCAGCACTATCCGGCATCGTGCTTCGATCGAACCACCGTAGCCGTCGTCCCGGCGGTTGAACAATGGAGATAGGAATTGACTGAGCAGGAATCCATGTCCAGCGTGGACCTGAACACCGGTAAACCCTAGGTTCTTTGCGTATGCCGCCGTTCTCGCATACATGTGAGGTAGTTCGTGGATGTCTTCAACCGACATACCCACACATTGAAGACCCTCGATGTCCAGCGCAGATGGCCCCTTCGGGTGACTGATCGGCAAGTGCGACAGAGCGCCGGCGTGACCGAGTTGCGGCCACAGATGGGCGTCCTTTATTACGGCACGGCTCACCAATTCCTCCATGGCCCGGTGATCGGCATGAGGTCCGAGCACCAGATTCCCAGGTTTCTCCGGATAGCGAGGATCACCTTGGACTTCACCAATGATCGAAACTGCTGCTCCGCCATCCGCCCATCTCTCGTATAGTCGAATCTGAGCCCCGGTAGGATTCCCTTCACCGTTTCCAAGAGAATCCGACATCGCCGACTTGGCGATCCGATTCTTAAGGAGCGCGCCACAAGGAAGTTCCAGCGAGCTCCGAAGTGCCTCGAGATTCGAGGTGTTACGCTCCGAGGTTGGTCCACTGATCGCAGTCCCGTTCATGGAGAAGTCGCAGTCTTTAGATTCAAGTCGCAATCCTTGGCTCTCGTGCTTTGAACCTCAATCCACCGATGGGGTGTGGTTGGTGGGTGGGTGGATAGACGCGGAAAGTGCCTCTGATCTGGAACAATAGCTGTTAGCGAAGAAGCTGTTGGTCCAGAGTTTGGAGGCACTTTTTGTGAGTGGAGTATTGCAGAGTATCGATCGTTTGGGGGTGGTTTTCGATGATGAGCCTTTTGGAGTTGCCCCGTTTTGTGGACGGTTTTCGGTTTGAGGGGTTCAGTGGGTGGTTGGTGGGTGATTGGTACCCGAGGGTGGAGTGCCGTCGGGTGGGGTTGAAGAAGCCTTATATGAAGTCGAAGACTGCGGTGCGGGTGTCTTGGCGGGTGTGGTAGGTGTGGCGGTCGAGAAGTTCGGTTTCGAGGGTGGCGAAGAACGACTCGGCCACGGCGTTGTCGTGTGCGTTTCCCTTCCGGCCCATGGAGGGGATGATCCTGGCCTCTTGGCAGCGGTTCCCGAACGCGGTGGAGCTGTATTGACTAGGTTCAAGGGGTCGTCGAGGTCTTCGGCTTCGTACAGCCCGTAGAGCTCTTGGAGAGCGTCCCAGGCGGGTGCGGAGCCGGGGGTGAGCGTCGAACAGCCGATCGAGATGCTTCTGGTGGGCGTCGCTGAGATGATCCGCGCGGCGAAGCAGGGTGAATCGGGCTCGGAACAGGTCCGGCTCATAGGTTGGGGGCCGCTGCTCGGGGGGGGCGGCGGCGTTGCAGTTCCCGCCGTACCAGGGTCAACCCTTCGGTGAACCACCTAGCAACATGGAAGCGGTCGAGGACGTGGCGAGCGTCGGGCAGGTACTGGGCGATGGCCGCCTGATAAGAGCGGGGACCCGTCTGAGACGACTATCTCCACCTTTCGGCACCAAGTCCGGTCCCTGATCCCTAAAGAACCTGCTCAGAGACCCTTTCGTGCGGACCTCTATCATCGCCAGGACCTTGCCGGTGTCGCCACAGGCCACCACGGTCACATACCGGTGCCGGCGCCGTATCGACGTTTCGTCCACCAACAACACACGAGCGGCCCTAGCTGGCTGCGTGGGTGCGGGGTGGCGCGACGATGGGGATCCGCTCGTCGTCGAACACTGCTGCTATCTCAAGGCGGCCACCCAGGCTCTCGACAACTGAGCGGATAGTGGATATGAGATGGTCGTTGGTGTTTTCCATCTCTGAGATAGTGGGCTGGGCACGCTTCAGACGATCAGCCAACTCGATCTGGGTCATCGCCCGCGCCTGTCGGAGTTCACCAAGGCTGTAAGCGACAGCTTCACTGGCGGCCTCCGCCCGCAGATCTTCGAGTTCTGCTTCCTCTTCGGGACTCAGCTCACCTCTGACCTCGTCCCATGTGTGGTATTTCTTCGTGGTCTTCTGCCGGGTTGTGGTCATGGCCTCTTTTCCTTTCCCCAGGCCGCATCGTCTGCTCGACCTGTGTCCAGATCATCTAGGTACTCCTCGTACAGCTGTTCCGCCTCTGGGATCGCTCGCCGGTACCAAACCGACCATTTCCCTGTTTTGTCGCCCCCCAACAACAGCAACGCCTGCCGTTCCGGGTCGAAGACGAACAGGATCCTGATGTTGCGCGCTGCCGACCCTCGGGGCCGCAGTTCCTTCATGTTGTGGTATTTCGACCCGTGTGCCCGATCCGCGTACGGGCATCCTAGCCCCGGTCATCGCGCCGCCAACAAAATCAACGACGACTCGGACCGCTTGCCGCTGCGCGTGGTTGAGACCCTGATCAAACCAGTCCTTGAACACGGCGGTTGCGTTGACCTGCCACACCACAACCACTATAGGGCATACCCGATACACCACGGGCTCTTGAGGTCGCTGGAGCTAGCCGGCATCTGACGTTGCGTTTTCGGCCCAAGTTAACGGACACCCGAGGGGCGATTATCGGGTTCTCTCCCGCCGCATCGTGGTA
>MPNA01000004.1 GCA_002238785.1 bacterium OM1 bin76
AGACCCTGGCCACTGAACCGGTGATCGATCTGGGGGTGTATCAACGTCATGTTGAGGCACAGACCCGGAGGCGGCGGTCATGAAACAGTCGACCTATCAACAACTCCGCAGCCATTTGGCCTATCTCGGTCTGCCGGCCGCGGCCGAGGCGCTCCCCACCCACCTAGACCATGCCCGCCAACACAACATCGGTCACACCCAGTTCCTCGAAGGACTGTTACGGGTCGAGGTGGAGACCACCGAACAGCGCCGATGGGAAACCCGTTTGAAACTGGCGAACTTTCCCACCCGCTGGCAACTGGGAGACTTCGACTTCAGCGCACAACCCAGCATCGACGAGAAACTGGTACGGGAACTGGTCACCGGTGGATATCTGGCTGATGCCACCAACGTGCTGTTCATCGGACCACCCGGAGTAGGCAAAACCATGCTGGCCGTCATCCTCGGCCGGGCCGCGGTGGACACCGGTCACAAGGTGTACTACACCACCGCCGCCGATTTGGCGGCACGCTGCCGTAAAGCAGCCCTACAAGGAAAATGGGCCAGAACCATCCGGTTCTTCAACACCCCAAAGGTCTTGATAATTGACGAACTGGGGTATCTGCCCATGCCCGCAGAGGACGCCGCCACACTGTTCCAAGTGATCTCCAGACGCTACGGGAAAGGATCGATCATCCTCACCACCAACCTAGGAGTGGCATCATGGGGAGAGATCTTCTCCGACCACACCATCGCCGCGGCCATGCTCGACCGGCTCCTGCACAAAAGCGTGGTGTTCAACATCACCGGCGACAGCTACCGCCTCAGAAGCTACCAAGCACAAGCCAGAAAACAACGACCGAAAGGAGACCCGCTAACCTAAAACCACCAACCCCAGGGTGGGCACTTTCGATGATCGACTCTGGGTACTTTCGCTGATCGTCATCAGCTTTGATCGCCCGTGACAAACACTGTGTGGGGTGCGGAGCCAAAGCAGCCTGGTGTCAAGCGCACCACATCATCCACTGGCAGGACGGAGGCCCCACCAACCTCGACAACATGACCCTGCTATGCACCCGATGCCACCACAAAGTACACAACCAAAACTGGACAATCCACAAAACACCAGCCGGGAAATACACCCTACAACCACCACCCACCCAACCGAAACGCCCACCCCGCCGATCCAATCGCAACCGCTATCCCCGCAGACGCAAACGACGACACACCACCCAACAAAGAAAATAGACAAGGTCCTCTCCTAGCTCTTTGGGCAGCAAACACCAGGAGACACCACCTAGGTGGCCAGTGTGCCGTCCCCCGTACTCAGGTGGAACGTGCTTGTGCAGCCAGGAGTTTGCGGTTCAGCTTGCCAGTGGAAGTCTTGGGAAGGCTGTCCACGTATTCAACTATGCGGGGGTACTTGTAGGCGGCGAGTTGGGTCTTGACCTGGGATTGAAGTTCTTTGGTCAGGTCATCACCTCCCTGGTGTCCGTCGGCAAGCACCACCATCGCCTTGACCACATGGCCCCTGATCTTGTCCGGGGCGGGGATGACGGCCACCTCTGCCACGGCGGGGTGGCGAACCAGCGACTCCTCCACCTCGGCAGGCCCGATGCGGTAGCCGGCGCTGGCGACCATGTCGTCATCGCGTCCCAGGAAGCGGATGTATCCGTCGGCATCGATTGTGGCCTGATCACCGGTCATGATCCAGCCGTCACGGCGCATGCCAGCGGTCGCTTCCGGGTTGCCCCAGTACTCAAGCATCTGGGTTGGATCTCCGGGTCGAACCGCGATCTCGCCTATTTCCCCCACCGATGTCTCCCCACCATTCTCATCCAGAAGGGCCACCTCCCGCCCGGGATACGGCAGTCCCATCCAACCAGGCCGGCCGGACCACAAAGCTTCGCATCCGCCCACGAGATGGTTCACCTCGGTCAGCCCATAGAACTCGTTGATCACCGATCCCAGATCACGCTCGCTCCACTTGTGCAACTCGTCGGCCACCGACTCTCCCCCACTGGCTATAACTCTCAGGTCGAGATCGAAGCGGGGTCCGGGATCAGGCACCTGCGCCATCACCTTCAACGCGGTGGGGGTGAGGAATGCGTGGGTGACGCCATTGCGGCCGATCACCTCGAAGGCACGCTCGGCAGAGAAGCGCTTCTCGTCTGCCACCACCGGGCGACCAAAGACCAGAGCAGGCAGCAGGATGTCCAACAGACCGCCCACCCAAGCCCAGTCCGACGGGGTGTAGAACACCGTGGCTTCGTCGAATTCCACATTGAAGAAGAGTTTGAAAGTCAGAAGGTAACCCTCGAGGATGCGATGGGCATGGAGGGCGCCCTTGGGGTGACCGGTGCTGCCCGACGTGTACAGCAGCAGCGCAGGATCCTCCGAGGAGGTGTCGACCGGATCGAAGTCTGGCGGATAGCCGTCGGCTTCGGAAAGCGACCGCTCGCCATCCGCTGGCTGCCCAGAGATCACCACCTCGTTCAATCCAGGCAGATCTCCGCGGACCGATCGAATTGGGTCGGCGTAAGGCTCGGCCACCACGATGACACTGGCTCCGGAGTCGGACAGGATGTGCCGGTAGGAGTCAGGACCATAGAGGATCGACATGGGAAGGGCGGTGGCGCCCACCGAGTACACCGCCAAGTGGAGGGCGGCCAGTTCAGCACCCTGAGGCATAACCTGCGAAACCCGATCCCGGGGCTTCACCCCCAAAGACACCAGGAAGTTCGCGTAACGCTTGGCAAGTCTGATCAACCGCCAGTACGACCAGGTGTCCCGGCGCCCATCGGCATGCTCAACATAAAGGGCGATTCGGCCCCGGTCCCCACTCCAGCGATCGAAGACCTCCGAAGCCATATTCATCCGTTCCGGGATGTCCCACTCAAAACCCTCCACCAAGGCCTCGTAGCTGCCAAAACCGAGTAGATCTGTTTCCGCAATTCGCATCAGCGCCATTCTAGAGAATGAGGTGTCACATGAATCCAGACAACAGATCGCGAAAACCCATACCTAATTCGCGAAAACCGGCTACAACTCTTGTCCTGTTGGGCCCCTCCCCCGCCGCCACCACCAAAAGAGGGACGCGGGCGGTTGTCGGTCCGAGGACGCGTTCCTTTCAGATATGACCTCTCATGCAGTGGATGCTGCGCGGTCCGGGTGACGTCGGAAGGGACCGGGAGGTGTTTGGCTTATATCACTATGCGTGGGGCCTGTGACAAAGTTCAATGCTTTGATGCTGTGTTTTTTCGCGCCCTTTAGAGATGGGGTTCTTGGGGTGCGGCGTCTCGGTGTTTGGGGTTGGGGGTTCCGGGGTTCAGGGTTGAAGGCGGGAGATGCAGCGGAAGCCTATGTGGCTGGTGGAGGTGTCTGTGGTCTGGGGCTGGCGGGCTGCGGGTCGGTATCGGAAGCAGTACTGGATGGTGCACAGGTGCGATCCGCCTTTGATGACCCGGGTGGGGAGAGAATCCTGACTGGGCGGCGGGGCGCAGCAGGGTGATGTGGGGGTACCCGCCGAGGGAAGGTGATAGGGGTCGCAGGTCCACTCCCAGACGTTCCCGGCCATGTCATGCAGGCCGTAGGGGTTGGGTGGGTAGGAACCGACCGGGCTGGTTCGGGTCCATCCGTCCAACTCGGTGTTCTCATACGGGAACCGGCCCTGCCAGGTGTTGGCCGCCGGGGTCGTTTCCTGGGGATCGTTGTCGCCCCAGGTGAACTCGGCGCCGTCCAATCCTCCCCGGGCGGCGTACTCCCATTCGGCTTCGGTGGGCAAATGCATCCCGGCCCACTGTGCGTAGGCGGCCGCGTCAGGGTAGGCCATGTGCACCACGGGATGATCATCGAGGCCATCCAGGGAGGACCCCGCGCCCAGGGGATGGCGCCAGTCGGCAGCGGGAGTCCAAGCCCACCACTGCCGGAAGTCCGCCAGATTCACCGGGCCCGATGTCATGCGGAATACCAGCGATCCCGCCACCAGATCCCTGGGTTGCGCGTCCTCGTAGACATCAGGGTCGGGGATACGCTCAGCGACGGTCACATGGCCGGTGGCCTCCACGAATCGCCGGAACTGGCGGTTGGTAACCGGATACGCGTCTATCAGGAAGGGCGCCACCGTGACGGTACGGGCGGGACTCTCTTCGGGGTAGTGGTAGTCAGACCCCATCAGGAACCGACCGCCGGGGACCCTGACCTGCTGATGATCGGGCGAAGTTATCATCCAACAGGCAAATTACATGTGGCCGGGGCACGCCGGGCCACCCCAGCCCGGCAAGGGAGGTCCCAGATGAGCAAGGTCGGTTTCATCGGCGTAGGAGTGATGGGTATGCCCATGGCCCTGAACGTGATGGCGGGGGGCCACCGGGTCCGGGCCTACGACATTTCTCCTGCCGCCCTGGAAGCCATCGGCCGAAAGGGCGCCGCGGTGGCCGGCAACCCCGCAGATGCGGCCCAGGGCGCTGATTTCGTCATAACGATGCTGCCCACCGGCGCCCACGTCGCCGATGCCGTGTTCGGCCCCGACGGCGCCGCAGAGTCACTGGGCGGCGAATCGCTGCTCATCGACATGAGCACCGGGCTTCCCGGCGACTTCGACACCCTGGCGCGACGGCTGAACGCCCAGGGCAAGCGGGCCATAGACGCACCCGTCGGACGCACCTCCAAGGAGGCGGAGAATGGGACCCTCCTGGTAATGGTGGGCGGCGACGGCGACGACGTGGAGCGGGCCCGCCCCCTACTTGACTGCATGGGTGACACCGTAATCCACTGCGGACCCACCGGATCGGGGATACGGACCAAGCTGGTCAACAACTACCTGTCGATCGTTTCCAACGTGGTAGTGGCCGAAGCGTTGGCCATCGCGGAAGGCGCCGGGCTGGACCGCGACAGCGTAATCGAGGTGTTGATGGGCACCACCGCCGGGCGAGGCCATCTGGGTACCACCTACCCGGTCAAGGTCCTGGCCGGAGACCTCGAGCCCGGTTTCATGATCGACCTGGCTCTAAAAGACCTGGGTCTTGCCCTGCAGATGAGTGCCGACAACGACTCTCCCAACGTGATGGGAGCCGCGGCGATGCCCGTCTACGACGCCGCTCACCAGCAAGGAATGGGCCGACTGGACTGGACCGCCATATACCGCATGGTGACGGGTAGGCCTACCTGATCGGACCAGATCCGACCGCGAGCGTCTAGAGAGGGCGAACGGTGACCATGGTCGCCGAGCCCAGCGAAGATGCGCCAGGTTGATTGAAGGGCACGTAAACCACTCTATGGTGGAGAGAGGGATCGATCTCCGCCTCAACCTCCAGAACACCGTGGGACGAAGTAATCCTCACCCGGTCGCCGGGGGCCACTCCCAAACCCTCTGCGTCCAAGGGATGCAGATAAGCCGCCGCACCCGGCGCCAGAGGATGCAGCGAGGGACTCTCTCTCATCATCACCCCGTCGTCATACATGGTGCGGGCGTAGTGCAGCGCCATCTGGCCCGGCGCCGGTGACACCGAGTCGCATTCCCCATAAACCGGCACGTAGCCGAGATCCCCGCCCACCACGATCCCGTCGCGTTCCTCCCAGTCGAGTTTCTCCCAGTTCACGCCGCGGTAAATATCGGCGACCTCCTCTACCTCCCCGCTGATCTGCTGAGCGGAAGTCAGGCCAAGATCGACACCCAACCGGGCAGCCAGATCGGCCAGGATCGCCCAATCCTCCCGGCTCTGACCCGGTCCCGGGGCCAGGCGGTTCACCTTCAGCACCCTGCTCTCCACATTGGTGATCGTGCCCTCCACCTCAGCGAACCCCATGGCGGGAAACACCACATCCGCCAGGCCGGAACTGTCGGTGAGGAACTGATCGATCGCCACCACCAGATCTGCGTTCCCCAAAGCCCGGCGGGCCTGATCGCCATCGGGAACGTCCCGGATCGGATCTGCTCCCATCAGGACCACAGCCTGTATCTCTCCCGACTCAAGCCCTTCCAGAATTCCTCGGCAGTCCCTCCCGGAAGCGGTCGGAATATCTCCCCAACGGTCCGCCAACATCTGATAGGCAAGAGTTCCCCGCTGCGTTCGTCCGGGGAACAGCCCCGGACTCAGCCCCATGTCAAGCGCCCCGAACACATTGCCGCGCCGGGCCAGGGGAAGGATGCTGGCGTCGGCCAGGGTACGGACGAAAGCTGCCGTCGCCTCTGCCAGGTCGGGGCCCTCTCCGTATCCGGGCCTTCCCAGCAGGGCCACCACCGGGCCCTGGGACAACACCTCTCGCGCCTCGGCCATCCGCCCCTTGCCGGCCATCAACTCGGCCAGCACCTCCCCGCCAGCGCCTGGCTGGTAGGTGATCTTGACAGAGGCGCGGTCGTCCAGTCCGGTGCGGCGAGGATGGATCACCACCAGCCCCGCTCCCAGTTCCTGGGCCGCCCGCCTCACCCGAAGATAGAGAGTGGGGTGTTCTTCTTTCAGGTCCGGTCCCCACACCAGAATCGATCCTGCCTTGTCCAAGTCAGCGATCCGGGCGCGGTCGACCACCCTGGCCAGCAGCCGCGCATCCAGCCCGTCGTCCATCTGGCAGTCCACATTGTTGGTGCCCACCGCCGCTCGCAAGAATTTCGAGAAGGCGTAGGCCTCCTCATTGGTGGAACGCGCTCCGCCCAACCCCGCGACAGCCCTTCCGCCGGACCGGGCGATGATCTCCCTCAGAGTCCCGCCGGCATAGTCCAGGGCCTCGCCCCAGGTGGCCTCCTCCAACTCGCCCTGGGGGTTGCGGACCAGGGGCACGGTCAGCCTGGCCGGTGAGGCCACGTATTCGAAGCCGAAGCGGCACTTGTCAGACAGCCAACCCTGGTTGGTGGGTTCGGAGTCCACTCCCAGGATGCGAAGCAACCGGTTCTGGCTGGACTGCAGATTGATGCGGTCCCCGCTCGAACAGTGCTGGCAGGTGGATTCCACCGCGGTCAGGTCCCAGGGGCGGGCCCGAAAACGATAGGGCGTGGCCGTCAAAGCCCCCACCGGACAGATCTGCACGGTGTTGCCGGAAAAGTAGGAACGGAACGGCTCGTCAGGGAAGGTGTTGACCTGGGTGTGGTTGCCGCGGTCCTGGAACTCGATGAGCGGGTCGCCGGAGACCTCGTCGGAGAAGCGGGTGCAGCGGGCACAGAGGATGCAGCGTTCCCGGTCCAGCATCACCAACTCGGAGATGGGGATCGGCTTTTCGAAGTGGCGCTTTTCCTCCACGAACCGGCTCTCGCCCGGCCCGTAGGCCATGGTCTGGTCCTGTAGGGGGCACTCCCCCGCCCGGTCGCAGACCGGACAGTCCAGGGGATGGTTGATCAGGAGGAACTCCAACACGCCCTCTTGGGCCTTTTTCACCGTCTCGTTGGTGGTGTCCACGGTCATTCCATCGCTGACCGGCGTGGTGCAGGACGTGACCATCAGGGGACCCCTGGGAGTGTCGATCTCTACCAGGCACATCCGGCACATGCCCACCGGGTTCATGCGAGGGTGCCAGCAGAACCGGGGAATGTACACACCGTTGTCCTGGGCGGTCTTGATGAGCAGGTCCCCGGGCTGGGCGCTGACCTCCCGGCGGTTGATGGTGACGGTGACCGGCTCAGCCAAGAGGGCACGCTCCCTGGTGGATGTGGTCCATGATCTCATCCTTGAAATAGGTGGTGATGGCGAGGATAGGGGAGACTGCGGAGGGTCCCAGCGGGCAGATGGTGGTCATCCGCGGCGGCCAGGCCAGCCCTGGAGAGATATTGTCGGAGATGTCGAGCAGCATGTCGATGTCCACCTCCCGGCCGGAGCCCTCCTCGATGCGACGTAACACCCGCTCCATCCAGGAGCACCCCTCCCGACAGGGAGTGCACTGCCCGCAGGACTCGTGGGCGAAGAAGCGGACCACCCGT
Source organism: bacterium OM1 bin76 (assembly GCA_002238785.1). Lineage (GTDB taxonomy): Bacteria > Actinomycetota > Acidimicrobiia > Spongiisociales > ZC4RG35 > Bin76. The sequence goes on from MPNA01000004.1 coordinate 7,886, forward strand.
TCGGCGGCCCGGATCGTGCAGGTGGTCTCGTCCATGATCACTACCGCCCCCGACCCCAGCATGGACCCTGCTTTGGCGGTGTCATCCAGGGTCACCGGCAGGTCGAGGTGAAGGTCGGGAACGAACCAGGGCGCCGACGCCCCGCCGGGAATCCAGCACTTGAGTGCCCGGTCACCAGGAATCCCCCCGGCAACGTCGAAGATCAACTCTCTCCAACTGAGTCCCATCACCAGTTCATAATTGCCAGGGCGGCGCACATGGCCGGAAACGGAAAACAGTCGGGTACCCCGGGATCCATCCGGGCCGATCGAAGAAAAGGCCTCGCCACCGTTCTCGATGATCCAGGGAACGTTCGACAAGGTCTCCACGTTGTTCACGATGGTGGGCTTCATGTAGAGACCCTTGGCGGCGGGGTAATAGGGCGGCTTCAACCGGGGTTCGCCACGCCGCCCCTCCAGGCTGTTCAGCAAAGCCGTCTCCTCGCCGCAGATGTAGGCGCCCGCCCCCAGGTGAACGGTGACGTCCAGGTCAAACCCGCTTCCCAGGATGTCGGCGCCCAGGTAACCGGCGTCGTAGGCCTCGTCCACGGCGCGCTGAATGCGTCGGGCCGACCGGGGGTATTCGCCGCGGATGTAGATGAAGGCGTGGTGCACGTCACTGGCGTAAGAGGAGATGATGGTGCCCTCCAGCATCTGGTGAGGATCCCGCTCCATGAGTTGGCGGTCCTTGAAGGTGCCGGGTTCGGACTCGTCCCCATTGACAACCAGGTAGGCGGGCTTGCCCGGCGCTAGGAATCCCCACTTCACGCCACAGGGAAAGCCCGCCCCTCCCCTGCCCCGCAGGTTGGCGCCGCGTACCTCTTCGGTCACCTCTTTCGGCGTCATCTTCAGCACCTTGGGAAGCGACTGGTATCCACCGGTGGCCAGGTAGCGATCCAAGGTGTGGCTGTCCCCTGGGAACCGGCTCATCCGGTCGGTGATGATGGTCGGATCACTCACCGTGCTGCCCGTCCTGACTCTGGGAGCGAATCGACACAGTGCCCAGCGGGCCGAAGGCAGGGTACGGCCCCACGGCGGAACTGCGATCAAAGGGACCCCAGTCGAAACTTCGCCGACCGCCGAACAACTCCTGGAGTTCGGCGCCTCCCACCGTCTCGGGGCGGGCTTTGTTGAGCCACCGGACCATTTCCCGGGCTCTTTCGACGCTTATCCCCTCGATCAATTCATAGTTGACGGTGACGGCCGGCGCTCCACCGCAGGCTCCTATGCACTCCACATGCTCCACCGTGACCAAGCCCTCGGCACCGCCTTGCTCGGCCAGGACCTCAGTCTCGTCCTCAATGGCCTTCAAGATCTCATCGGATCCCAACAACATGCAACTGATCGAAGTGCAGCAAGAAATCAGATAGCTGCCGGGGTCCTCCCTCTTGTACATGGTGTAGAAGGAAGCCACCGACCGCACCTGGGCGGGGGTCAGACCCACCCGTCTGGCCACCTCCCGCATCCCGTGGTCGGTGAGATAACCCTCCTCTGCCATGGCCAGGTAAAGCAGCGGCATCACCGCCGAGCGAGGCTGGGGATAACTTGCAATGATCTCCGAGGCCCGATTCCGAGTCTCCTCTGACCATGACTTCCCAACGCTCGGAGAGCGGATTTCAACCATTGCTTCCAGATTAGTGGCGCACCGACACCCTAGAATCCCACCCCCTTACCAAGACCCGAATGCCGGGTTAGCGGATCACCAACTCGGGATGGGAACGAATCCTGGGACGGGCCTTTTCCACCGCGGCGGCAAGCTGGGCAAAGGCCTGGGATGCCTCGCTGTCCGCAGCCGCCACCATCACGGGAATCCCCCGGTCGGCGCCTTCCCGCATCAAGGGCAACAGGGGAATCCGGGCCATCAACGGAACGCCAAGCTCTGAAGCCAGTGCCTGGCCCCCACCCGATCCGAACAATTCGTATCGCTTGCCGTCATCACCGGTGAACCAGGACATGTTCTCCACCACCCCGATCACCTCCTGGTTGACCTGCGCGGCCATCAGCGCGGCGCGGCGCGCCACCCGCTGGGCGGTGGGCTGAGGGGTGGTCACCAGCAGCACCTGGGAACGGGGCAGGAAATTCTGAATGGAGATGGCAATGTCCCCGGTTCCCGGCGGCATGTCTATCAGCAGGTAATCGGGGCTGTCCCAGAACACGTCCTTGAGGAACTGTTCCAAGGCCTTGTGGAGCATGGGACCCCGCCAGATAACCGCCCGGTCATCGGGCACGAAATAGTCCATCGACATGGCGTTGACCCCATGAGCGCTGGGAGGGATGATGGACTGTTCGATGACCACCGGCGCCCGGTCTATGCCCAGCATCTTGGGGATCGAAAAGCCCCAGATGTCAGCGTCTATCAGCCCCACTGTCTTTCCCAGTTCCCGCAACGCCAGCCCCAGATTGGTAGCTACCGAGGACTTTCCGACCCCTCCCTTCCCCGAGGAGATGGCCACCACCCTGGTGGGCGAACCGGTCTCTCCAGGTCCGGGACCGGCGTCGTCGCGGATTCGCGCCATCATCTCTGCTCGTTCGGGGTCGTTCATGACCTCGGTCCGCACATCCAGGTCGGACACCAAACCCGATGCTGCGGTCCGCAATCGCTCCACCAGGTCCGCCAGCACCGGATAGTTGGGCACGGGAAGGGCAACCGTCACGGTGGGCGATCCGAACCGCCGCGTCTTCACCGACCTGATCATGTCCAGCGAACCGAGAGAGCGACCCAGAACCGGATCTTCGACCGCCGCCAGAGCGGCCCCCAAAGCACTCTGAGACGGCATATTCCATAACTATAATCTTCTCGGTAGGTCCAAGAGTCAGTCATGCGCCATCAGGTAATCGAAAAGCAAATAGCCGACTTGACCTCTGCACTGGGAGACGCCACTCGCCGAGCCATCTTCATCGCCGTGCGGGAGTCACCCGAACCACTCACAGTGGGCAAAGTCGCTGAGTTGTTCGGCATTCACCGCAACCTGGCGCGCCACCACATGGAGAGACTCACCGGAGACGGCTTCCTCCAGATAGGCGCCCGACCTGTGGCTCCCGCCAGAAAGGCGGGAAGGCCTCCAAAGCACTATGAGGCCACCACTCGCCACATTGAGATCACCTATCCGACCCTGCGTTATGACCTGTTGGTGGAACTTCTCACCAAGATTCTCAGCCGCCTTTCCCCCGAGGACCTTTCCGAGGTGGCCGAGGAGGTGGGAAAGGAGTATGGGCTGGAGTTGGCCGAAGAGATCGGGACGCCCGCCGACGCGGGTTACGAGGAGGCCATCCGGGGAGTGATGGGAGCGATGGGCGGGATCGGATTCGCGATGAATCCCGATTGGGAGGCCGGGCACCTGCTGACATATCACTGTCCATTCGGGGAAGCCGCCGTCAGTCATCCCGAAGTGGTCTGCTCTCTGGACCGCGGGATCGTCTCGGGACTCTTCGAAGCGATAGCCATGTGCTCAGAGACGGTGCTCCACCCCCATGTCGATCAACTCGAGGATTGCGTAACCGAGATACCGGTTGAGATCACCATCCGCTCCTAAAAGGAAGCCATGAGCACCTCTGATAATTCGATAGCCACTATTTCCACGCCCCTGGGACATCGAAAGATCGCCCGGTTGGACTCCGTAGCAGGAGTCGACTCTCTCCCCTATTCGATAAAGGTCCTTTTGGAATCAGCAGTTCGCAACCTGGGACGACCCGGCTTTTCATCCGAAGACGTCAGCACGATCGCCGGTTACAGCCCTGCCAATTCCTCGAGCAACGAGATTCCCTTCCTCCCCGGGCGAGTGATCCTCCAGGACTTCACCGGAGTTCCCGCCGTGGTGGACCTCGCCGCCATGCGGGATGCCATAGTGGCGATGACCGGCGATCCCGACTCGGCCGACAAGGTCAATCCCCTGGTGCCCGTTGACCTGGTGGTGGACCACAGTGTTCAGATCGATGTCTTCAACCGGCCCGACGCACTGCTGATCAACTCACGCCGGGAGTTCGAGCGTAACCAGCAGCGATACCAACTCCTCAAATGGGCGCAATCAGCTTTCAACAACTTCCGGGTGGTGCCTCCGGCCACCGGCATCGTCCACCAGGTCAACCTCGAGTACCTGGCCAAAGTCGTCTGGGACGATGGCGAATGGCTCTACCCGGACAGCCTGGTGGGCACCGACTCCCACACCACCATGATCAACGGTCTGGGGGTGGCCGGATGGGGTGTGGGGGGAATTGAGGCCGAGGCCGTGATGGTGGGACAGCCCATCTTCATGCTCCTGCCCGAAGTGGTCGGGGTCCGCCTGGTCGGGCAATTGCGCGAGGGATCCACGGCCACCGACTTGGTGCTGCGCGTCACCGAGATGCTCCGCAGCCACGGGGTGGTAGGCAAATTCGTCGAATTCGAGGGACCGGGACTGGATGCCATGCCGGTGGCCACCCGGGCCACCATCGCCAACATGGCTCCCGAATACGGCGCCACGGTGGGCTTCTTCCCGGTGGACAGCCAGACCATCCGCTATCTGGAGTTGTCAGGACGGTCCCCGGAGTTGGCGGAGACGGTGGAACAGTACTGCCGTGTGCAGGGACTGTGGCGAGACGACCGGGAGATCTCCTATCACGCCAATCTGGAATTGGACCTGGACACCGTGGAACCGTCCCTGGCGGGTCCCCGGCGACCGCAGGACCGCATACCGCTGTTCCGGATGAAGGACCAATGGCATGCGGATCTGGCTTCGGTGTTCGATCGCTCCCCTAATGGCGCCAACGTCGCAGAGCAGGTGCGCCTCAACGGTGACACCTTCGATCTGGAGGACGGTCGCGTGGTGATCGCCGCCATAACCTCCTGCACCAACACCTCCAATCCGGCGGTGATGGTCGGCGCCGGGCTTCTGGCCCGCAATGCCCGCCGCCGGGGCTTGAGCCGCCAGCCCTGGGTCAAGACCTCCCTGGCGCCCGGATCCCAGGTGGTGACCGACTATCTCGACCGGGCCGGACTGACCGAAGACCTGGAAGCGTTGGGGTTCTACCTGGTGGGCTACGGGTGCACCACCTGCATCGGCAATTCGGGTCCGTTGCCTGAGCCCATATCGGAGGCCATTAACTCCGCCGACCTGGTGGCCGCCAGCGTGCTGTCGGGCAACCGCAATTTCGAGGGACGCATCAGCCCCCACATCCAGGCGAATTACCTGGCCTCTCCGCCCTTGGTGGTGGCATATGCACTGGCCGGGACAGTGGATTGGGATCCCGCCGCCGAACCCCTGGGAACCGACTCCGAGGGCCGGGAGGTCTACCTGCGGGACATCTGGCCTTCCCAGGAGGAAGTCACCTCCATCATCGACCGCCATGTGAGCCGCGAGCAGTTCAACGCCCGCTATGCCGACGTATTCACGGGCGCCGAGGAGTGGCGGGCGGTTGACATGGAGGAAAGCCGGCTGTACCAGTGGTCGGACGAATCCACCTACATCCAATCACCCCCGTTCTTCAACGATCTCACTGCCCAGCCCCGTCCGGTGGAGCCCATTGGCGGCGCTCGGGCGCTGGTGATGGTGGGAGACTCCATCACCACCGACCACATCTCGCCGGCAGGTCCCATCTCGGCCAACACCCCTGCGGGGCGATACCTTATCGAACGGGGGGTGCAACCTTCGGGCTTCAACTCTTACGGCGCCCGGCGGGGCAACGACCGGATCATGAGCCGCGGCACCTTTGCCAACATCCGGGTGCGCAACCTGCTGGCGCCGGGAACGGTGGGAGGGTTCACCACCGACTTCGGAGACGGTCAGGTCAAGACCATCTTCGAGGCGGCCGGTAACTACCAGGAACGAGGGACTCCGCTGATAGTGATCGCCGGCCGCGACTACGGCATGGGGTCATCCCGCGACTGGGCCGCCAAGGGCCCCTTCCTCCTCGGTGTGCGAGCAGCCATCGCCGAGAGTTACGAACGCATCCATCGCACCAACCTGGTAATGATGGGTCTGCTGCCCCTCCAGTTCGCCGAAGGCGAGAATCCCGCAACCCTGGGGCTGTCCGGCTCGGAGACCTTTCACATCCCGGTCGACGAATCACTGCAACCCGGGCAGCGGGTGACGGTGAGAGCCGAAAGGGAGAACGGCGCGGCAACGGAGTTTGAGGTCATCGTCCGCATAGACACTCCCATCGAGGTGGACTACTACCGCCACGGGGGCATCCTCCCCTACGTGCTCCGCCAGATGGCGGGTAGCTAGCGTCCCTTCAAAGGGTCCCGCCCCCGAGCCACGCGCCCGGATAGACGGGTCACCACCGCAGACCCGTCTATCCGAACGGCCGAGACTATATGTTGGAATCCGCTCCTATCAGCGTGGCGAAGATCTCAGGCGGCGATAGCCAGGGTGTCGCTCTTCCTGATCAAGACCGCCCCGAAGACGATGATCCACAGCACCTGAACCAATGCAACCATGTTGCCCATTGCATAAACAACGAAGATGCTGTTCTCCAGGAACGGCGCCAACAGCAACAGGAAAGGAGCCACCACCGCCGGGGCCACTACCAGCAGGCCGGTCAGCTTCTTGTTGGAACCCATCAGGTTGGCATTCATCACCGAGGTGGCAAAGAGAGCCACGCCCGCCACGTTGAGAATGGTGGCAAAGACCAAGAATGCTCCTTCCATCACCAAGAACAACACCGCAGTGTCGAGGGCCGCTCCCATCTCCAAGGCACCAGGAGGGGAGAACTTGAGGGTCGTGGCCAGCAGGAGGCCCATGCCGAAGGAAGCGGTGCGGATCGCCAGGGCAACCGTAAGAACCATCAACCCGGCTTTCCGAAGGTGTGCGCGACCATCGGTGTCAGACATGAATCGATGGACACACCAAAATCCGAACAACAGGCCGAAGGAAGCAATGAATCCGACGTTTACCAACAGTTGGACCATGGCGCTGTTCGACGCGGCCGATTGGACTCCCTGTTGCATCGCAGCTTGAACGCCGTCAGGGTTTTCTCCCGGGAAACTTCCCGGCCGACTTATGCTCACCACCAGATCCACCAGCGGCCCGATGAACAAGAGCCATCCTGCGGTTTTTACTGTTCTTTTGGTACTCACCTGATCCTCCTTATCTCAGGACAATGTTAGAAAGACATCGGCCTTTCCAATGAGGGCGACACCCAGCAAAGTGGCCCAGATGACCTGCACCAGAGCCAGGATGTTGCCCACCAAGAACACTGCCTCCGCGTCAAGGCTCCCAAGCCATGGGGTTGGTGAGACCGGTGAGCTATCCCGCCACCGTCGGGGCACCGGATGTGTTGATTCTGTGCGACCCCTCTCCGGAGATCCGCTGTTTGTGAGGCCGTAGCCCGTCCAGGGCCTTCTCCCAAGCCTGCCAGATCTGTGCCATGTCCTCTTCGGAGTGGACTAGGGACAGATACATCTTCTGGCCGGTGGTGAAGATCCCGTTTGCCACCACCCTTTGGGCAACCGCAGCCAAGAAGTCCCAGTTGGCGGTGAGTGTGTCGCGATAGTCGACTATCCGCCGTCCGGTTAAAAAGACCTGGATCAGGGGCCCGGCGCCAATCACTTGGTTCGGGATCCCGGCCCCATCGAAGCTCTCCCGCAAGGTTTGCCGGAGAGACTCTCCTATTTCGAACAGCCTGGCGTAGACGCCGGGTCTCTCCAGCACCTCCAAGGTGGCCAGACCGGCCGTGGTGGAAACAGGGTTGCCGTTGAGCGTGCCCGACATGAAGACGGAACGGTCGGTGCGCCGTCCGTGGGCCGCCAGTTCCATTATCGACCTGGGTCCGGTGACCGCTCCCATGGGAAATCCCCCACCGATGATCTTTCCCAGGCAGGTCAGATCAGGTGAGATACCGTAGTAGCCCTGCGCTCCGCCCAATCCCAGCCGGAATCCGGTCACAACCTCGTCGAAGACCAACACTATCCCATGGCGGGTGCACAGTTTCCGTAAACCTTCCAGAAATCCGGGTTCGGGGGAAATGGCCCGCTGCAGGGGTTCCACCACCACTGCCGCCAGTCGATCAGCGTGCCCGGAGATGATTCGGGCCGTCGCCCCCAGATCATTGAACGGCGCCACCAGGACAGTATCGGAGACCTCCTGCGGCACACCAGCGGTGTCGGGCTGAGGGACGGGATAGCAGGGTGGGTCCGAAGGAACCCCACTCATCTGGGCATAATCGCTGAAACCGTGAAAAGCGCCCTCGAATTTGAAGATCTTCTGCCGACCGGTGACAGCCCTGGCCAGGCGCAGTGCATAACCCACCGCTTCTCCCCCGGAACCGCAGAACTGGATCTGTTCTGCCGAGGGCACATGATGGACGATCCGCTCGGCCAAGGCCAAAGCGGGAGGATTGAGGGCGTAATATGTGGTCCCCTCCCCGATTTGGCGGGAGACGGCCTTCATTACCTCGGGATGGGCATGTCCCAGGATCAAAGCCCCCGATCCCAGCACGCAGTCAACGAAATCACGCCCGGTGTGGTCCCAGATGCGCGGACCTGCGCCTCTGACCATGAGCGGCTTGGTGCCGTCGGGCAGAGTCCCCAGCACCAGTCCCCCTCCGGGAAGGAGCCGTCGCCGCTGGTCTAGCGTCCGGGGATCGAACATCTCGACCTCAGATCGGCGGTGTCACTGACGCGGCAGACAACGAGGGCCTCTTCGAGGTGGATAGAGTGTTATTTCTATGTTCATGCTGGCGCAACACCCCAAGGTCGGGCTCACCGATGCTCTGAGAGAGGATGCAAATTGCCTCCGACTGACCGCCGATACTAACCACCGACCCCTTCCCACACCTTTGACTGATACCCACACCGGGTCTGCTCACCGGGAAGAAGCAGTTAGAAGGCTGCCATGACAAAAGGACCTTTGGATGGAGTCCGGGTAATCGATATCGCAACCTTGTTCGCTGGCCCTATGGCAGCCACCATGCTGGCCGACTACGGCGCTTCCGTTATCAAGGTGGAACATCCCCGGGGAGACCCGGTTCGCAACCACGGACACTCCAAGGATGGGGTGCCTCTGTGGTGGAAGGCGCTCAACCGCAACAAGCAAGCCATCACGCTCAACCTTTCCACGCCTGAGGGTCGCGACCTGTTGCTCCGCCTGGTGGCGGACGCGGATGTCCTGATCGAAAACTTCCGACCCGGCACCCTGGAAAGGTGGGATCTCGCTCCTGAACTCTTGATGGAGGTCAATCCGGGCCTGGTGATTGCCCGAGTGAGCGGCTTCGGGCAGTTCGGTCCATACTCCCGCCGACCCGGTTTCGGCACCTTGGCCGAATCGATGAGCGGCTTTGCTTCTCTGACCGGCCAACCGGATGGCCCTCCCACTCTCCCACCCTTCGGACTGGCCGACGGAATAACCGGCCTCACGGTGGCCAACGCGGTGCTGATGGCGCTCATGCACCGAGACCGCACCGGCCAGGGTCGGGGTCAGGTGATCGACTGCGCCATAATCGAGCCGATCATGGCGATGCTGGGACCTCATGCCCTAGTCTACGACCAGTTGGGAATCATCCAGCCTCGCACCGGCAACCGGTCTGCCAACAACGCTCCCCGCAACACCTACCAGACCCGAGACAACCGGTGGGTGGCCATCTCCACCAGTGCCCAGAGCATCGCCGAGCGGGTGGTCCGACTGGTGGGTTACCCAGAGTTGGTGGACGAGCCATGGTTCTCTTCGGCACAGGAACGCGCCAAGCGCAGCGATCTGCTCGACAAGTGCGTGGGCGACTGGATCGCCCAGCGTGACTTGGAAGAGGTAGTGGAAGCATTCACTGAAGCCCAGGCGGCGGTGGCTCCCATCTATGACATCTCCCAAATCATGGAAGACCCCCAGTACCAGGCACTCGACACCATCATTGAGGTGGACGATCCGCAGTTGGGGAAGATAAAGATGCAGAACATAATGTTCCGAATGTCCGAGACGCCGGGACAGGTTCGCTGGAGCGGACGACCCGCAGGCGCCGATAACCGGCAAATCTATTGCGAGGAATTGGGTCTCAGTGACCAAGAGGTGGCCGAACTGACCCGGAAGGGAGTTGTCTGATGCCCCCAACCGATTGGGCAACTCTGCGGGAAGGAAGGGTTATAGATCTGGCTCAATCCTGGCACCGCGGCATGCCGGTCTCCCCCAACCATCCGGCCTTCCAGATGGCTCTGATGAGACGACACGGGGACATGGTCAGACCAGACGGCGGTTCCGCCGCCAACGAGATGATCGTTCTAGGAGGTCACGTCGGGACCCATATCGACGCCCTGTGCCATGTCTCCCACGAAGGACTCCTGCACGGAGGGATCGAAACTGATCCCATCACCACCAACAACGGTTTCACCCAATTGGGGATTGAAACGGTGCCGCCGTTCTTTTGCCGGGGCGTCTTACTGGACGTCGCCCGAGTTCACGGAGTCGATCACCTTCCAGCCGGGTATGAGATCACCGTCTCGGATTTAGTCGCCGCCCAAGAAGCTTGTGGGACAGAACTGCAACCCGGTGATGTTGCTCTCGTCCACAGTGGATGGAACCAGTTCTGGGATGACCCAGAGGCATTCAGGGGCCAGATCGACGGGGCGCCCGGACCTGGAGAAGAAGCCGGCAACTGGCTGGCGCAGAAGAAGATCCGAGCGGCAGGCGCCGAAACCATCGCTTTCGAAGTGATCCGACCTGGCGCCGGACACAGCACGTTACCTGTTCACCGCCAACTCCTGGTCGAGTCTGGCATTTACATCTTCGAAGCGATGAACCTGGGCCAACTGGCCACCCTGGACGTAGGAGAATTCTTGTTCATAGCCTCTCCCCTCAAGTTGGTGGGAGCCACCGGTTCACCGATCAGGCCGCTTGCCATTGTCTTCGACTGACCCCCTCGCTGTCCAACTGGGCCAGTTCGCCCACCAACAGGCGGAGGCTGGCGTGCCTTCGGAGTTGGTTCCCGATGTGATCGACCGGATCGTGGATCTGGTGGGGGTGGCGCTGGGCGCTCTGGGAGACCCCACCACCGAGGCCGTGGCACGCACCGTGGAAAGCTGGGGAGGTCGGGGCAATGCCACCGCCTTCGGATCGGGCGCCAAACTTCCCGCTCCCCAAGCCGCTCTCATAAACGGCGCCTTGGCTCATGCACTGGACTTCGACGACACCCATCTGCCTTCCATCGTTCACCCGTCCTCCTCCATCATTCCGGCTTCCATTGCCGCAGCCGAAGAGTGCTCATCCACCCCCGAGGAATTGATAACGGCAGTGGCCCTGGGTCTGGAAGCCTGCGTCAGGTTGGGGATGGCCAGTTACGACCAAGAAGCCAGAAATCACGTCTTCTTCGACCGGGGACTGCACGCCACCAGCATTCTGGGCGCCTTGGGGTCAGCTTTGTCGGCGGCCGTTCTCTACCGCCTGAGAGCCGAAGGCATCACCCATGCCCTGGGAGTTGCTTCCAGCATGGGCGCGGGACTGCTTGAGGCCAACCGCACCGGAGGCACCGTCAAGCGCCTCCACAACGGATGGGCCGCCCACGCCGGAATCTGTGCCGCCCAATTGGTTGCGGCCGGGATCACCGGACCACCCACCGTTTTGGAAGGACGATTCGGTCTATTGCAGGCCTTCTCGGGAGACAGGTGGTGGCCGGATCCGGTGGTGGACCGGCTGGGAGAGCACTGGGAGTTCCGGCGAGTCTTCTACAAGCCTTACCCCACCAACCATTTCACCCATGCCGGAATCGATGCCGCTCTGGCACTTCGCCACCGCGGCATCCAGCTATCGGAAGTAGCTTCCATTGAGCTGGGAGTCCCCGAGCCCACGCTGCGGACCATCGCCGAACCACCTGCCGAGAAGGCCGCTCCCCCCACCCCTTACGCGGCGAAGTTCAGCGGACCGTTCACCGTGGCCTCCGCCCTGTTGGGCGGAGGCGGACTGGGAGTGGGCCACGATGACTTCACTCCCGAAACCGTCGCCGATGCGCAGCGCCTCCGTTTGGCTGGGATGGTCACCTGCCAAGCCGACCCGGTGTCTTCCAACCGATTCCCACTCTCCTTTGGAGGAGTGCTACGGCTGAACATGAAAGACGGCGCCACCGTCGAGCACCGAACCGAAGAGAGCCGGGGTGGGCAACTCCACCCCCTGTCTCAAGATGACCTGGACCTCAAGTTCCTCGACAATGTTTCCCGTTCGTTCGGCTCTACGCGGGCGGAAGAGATTCTGGCCTCCCTTCGCGCATTTCCCCAGGCCACCGACATCTCCTCCAACCTGGAGCAGATGGTCAGGCAGGTCTAATCGACTGGAGATGGAACATCTTCAACTCCCGGGAGGAGAATGCAGACCTCAGTTGATGAGGATGCGGGCGCGGCGAACTACCGCTTCGTCGACCATCTTTCCCTGGTCATCTAGGATGGCGCCCCTGCCCTCGGCCAAGGCTTGGTCGTAAGTATCCACCAGTAGGCGTGCTGTTTCGAGTTCTTCTTGCGAGGGCGTGAAAACCTCGTTGATCACCGGCACTTGGGCGGGGTGGATGGCAGAGCGGGACGAGAAGCCGCATCGTTTGAGGTGCAGGGTCGATTTTCTCAGTCCGTCGAGGTCACGAATGGCAGTCCATACCGGACCGTTGGGCCCGGGAAGTTCGGCGGCGGCAGCAGCCCACACCAAGCGGGATCGGACCGGGTGCCACAGCACGGGATCCCCTTGATAGTCCACACCCAGATCGGCGGCGAGATCTTCCTCTCCGATCGCCAACCCGGTAACCCGGGGGTGCCTGGCAATGGAGAGCACCTCCCACAGGCCCTGGGCACTCTCGATAAGAGCAACCAACTCCACAGATAGGAACCCCATCCGTTTGCACCGCTCCGTGACGTTCTCGATGGCCTGGGAAGTTGCCTTCGGTATCACCAGGGTCTGGATCCCGGCGCCGGACAAAGCCGCCAGGTCGGCTTCCTGGTCGTCCTGTTCACTGTTGACCCGAACGCAGAGTCTCGCTCCTCCAGCCTCCAACTCGGGAATGGCTTCCTGGATGGTTAGCCGAGCACTGACTTTGGCACTGGGCGCCACCGCGTCCTCCAGATCGAGAATCAACATGTCCGCTCCCCGGGTGGGCGCCTTGGCCAGCATTGAAGGCCGGTCGCCTGGTACGTAGAGAAAGCTTCGGATCATTGCCGGTCCGATCTCGCGGCGTGGTGGGTGGTCAGCCGCCCGGCATGGGGTCGAAGTCCATGCCCAGTTCGGCTTTCCCGAGATGTTCCTCCATCTCCGGCGCCTTGAAGATGATGGCTGACTGTGCCATCAGGTCGCGGTACATCCGCTCGTAAGGAGCCACGGCCACTATCCCATGGGCCCCGGCCAGTCGGAAGGACTCTTTGGCCACCTCTTCGGTCATCCGCCGCACATGGTAAAGAGCCATCAGGCTAATCCAGGCCCGCTGCTCCTGCGGATAGTGCGGATCGGAGAGCTTGGCGGCGATGTCGTACAGCACCGTTCTGGCCGAACGAACCCAAAAGCTCATTCTCCCGTAGGTGGACTGTGCCCATCCCACGTCGGCTCGGGTCAGAGGTTTCTGGCCCTTGATCGCCACCGCGATTCCTCCTTTGCGTTTGCGCAGGAACCCGGCCATGTAGTCCAGGATCCGGCGGCAGTGCCCCACCTGCATCCCACCGGCGGAGAGATTGAGCAGACCGAAGGCCATGTTCTGCACCTCTCCCTCGTCGTCGGTGAAAGTGGCTTGAGGCTGATCGAGATCCCGCACGATGGTGTAGCGGTCGGGCACGAAAGCATTCTCGATGGTCACCGAATTGGTGGCCGTTCCCCGCAACCCCATGGCGTTCCAGTCGTCGTTGATGGTCATTCCGGGCGTCCCCACCGGAACGAACAGCACCAGGAGCCTGCGTCCCTGCAACTCGCCTTCCTCGTCCACAACCGAGCCGATGGTTCCCACATAGCTGGCCCCGTCCGAGTTTGTGGCGAATCCCACCCGGCCATTTCCGAGCCACCCTCCGTCCACGCGGCGAAATCTGGCCCCGACCTTGGTCACATCCAACTCATCCGATGGCGCCGAAGCGGCGCCACAGAACATCGACTGGTTCTCGGCGCAGTCCCTGAGCAAAGCCGCCATGTTCTTGTCGCCGAAGGCGTACGGACCGATCAGGTCAAGCGCCGACCAGTGCATGTTGGTGCATGCTGCGGAGACGGGGTCGCCGTATGCGATCACCTCCGCCACTTTGGTGCGGGTGGCGATGTTGTGGCCGGGTCCTCCGAACTGGGGATGGATGGCCATGGAAGGCACCCCAACCGTCTTCAACGCTGCCATGTTCTCGAACGGATAGCGCGATTCCCGGTCGTTTCGGGCAGCCCTTCCAAAGAAATCTCCCTCGACAACTACCTTCTCAACGCGCTTCACATAGTCATGGTCAATCATGTCAGGACTCTCCGTCGTCATACTCACCGAGATAAGAATAACCCACCATGCGCCTGTGAGGCACAATCGGTGTGACCATCTGGAATCCTTCCCGTGCCGTCGAAAATCGGGGGCCTGCCGATTAGATGGGCCACCTGAAACGGCCATCCGAAGCGACAGCCTTTCCCGATGGGCGGAACACAACAGCATGACTGAACCACCAATGGTTGACGTGGCGGTGGTGGGCAGCGGCCCGTCCGGGCTGATTCTTGCTCGCCGCCTGGCCCGAACGAAGGCGAGCTTCCAGATCTACGAGGGTCAGCCCGACTTGGGCGGGACCTGGAACAGTGACGCGCCGGGTTCGCCCATATATGAGTCTGCCCACTTCATCTCTTCCAAGACCCTGTCGGGATTCCCGGGATTCCCGATGCCCGACGACCTTCCGCACTATCCAAATCACCGCCAAGTGCTCTACCCCACCGCCGTGAACACACCGATGCTGGAGGGAGAGGCCCGATTGGGAAGCGCCTTCAACTTCCTAAGCCGGGTCCTGACGGTTGAAAAGTGGCAGATGTCTACGAGCGGGCTCTCGACAAGCTGTAATTGGAGATCTACGTCCCCTACCACGAAAGCCTCTCCGCCCGCGCGGCGCTGTGGACGCCCAGCTTGATCCCCCGGGTCCTACCCTTCTTCAATCGCATCGGAGAACGGGGCCGCGCCAAGTACCTTCAAAGCCTGTCCCGGGATAACGCAGAATCTGAATAGATCAACGCAATCCCGGGAAGGGGCCTTTGCCCAATTCAGGAGGGTGCTTGAAGCAGGCTCCGCGTTAGTTGAACTGCATCTCCTCGGTTGAGCCCACCAACGCCAGGGTTGAAGCGCGCCCGCCAGTCACAACCTGGGTGACCCGGTCGAAATAGCCCGCTCCGACCTCCGCCTGATGTTTGGTGGCGGTGTAGCCGTGGACCTCGGACGCGAACTCCCGGTTCTGAAGCCTGCTGTAAGCAGCCATGCCTTCGGCGCCATAGGCCCGGGCGAGATCGAAGGTGTGGTAGTTGACCGAGTGCCAACCAGCCAGCGTGATGAACTGGAACTTGTATCCCAACTCGGCGAGGTCATCCTGGAATCGGGCAATCTCATCGTTGCTGAGATGCTGTCTCCAGTTGAAGGACGGCGAGCAGTTGTAGGCCAGCAACTTCCCGGGGAACTTGGCATGGATGGCTTCCGCGAACCGCGCCGCATCCTGCAGGTCCGGTTCGGGGGTCTCACACCACAGGATGTCTGCATACGGGGCGTATGCCAGCGATCGCTCTATGGCGGCCTCCATGCCGCCTCGCACGAGGTGGTAGCCCTCGGCGGTGCGCTCACCCGTGATGAACCGATGATCCCGCTCGTCGACGTCGCTCATCAGCAAGGTGGCGTCCCGGGCGTCGGTCCGAGCCATCAGGACGGTGGGAACGTCCAGCACGTCTGCCGCCAACCGAGCGGCGGTCAGCGTGCGGATGAACTGGGAGGTGGGCACCAGGACCTTGCCGCCCATGTGTCCGCACTTCTTCTCCGACGCCAGTTGGTCCTCGAAGTGGACACCCGCGGCGCCCGCTTCGATCATGGATTTCATCAATTCGTAGCTGTGGATGGGGCCACCGAAACCGGCCTCCGCATCGGCGACGATTGGAGCAAACCAATGGGGGCCGTGCTCGCCGTTGAGGTGAGCGACCTGGTCGGCGCGCATCAGAGCGCTGTTGATGCGCCTGATCAAAGTCGGCACACTGTTGGACGGATAGAGGCTCTGGTCGGGATAGGTCTGCCCCGCCAGGTTGGCGTCGGCAGCCACCTGCCACCCGCTCAGATAGATGGCTTGCAGCCCCGCCTTGACCATCTGCACCGCCTGGGAGCCGGTCAGGGCTCCAAAGGTGCGGATAAAGGGCTCGGTGTGGAGGAGATTCCACAACCTTTCGGCGCCGGCTCGGGCAACAGTGTGCTCGATCTGCAGCGAACCCCGCAGCGACAGCACGTCCTGGGGGGAGTAAGCGCGCTGTATTCCTTGCTGCCGCTCCTCGAAATCCCAGCGGACCTGGAGGTCGCCTACTACAGCAGCAAACCCGTTGTGGCCATTAATCGACATGATGATCGTCCTCCTTTGGCGTTGCAGGGTTCGGCTGTTTGAACTACGCGCCGGGGATCGTCACCTTCGGGGTAAGGCCCATATGATGCAGCGACTCTTCAGCGCGTTGAGGAAAGTGTGCTCCAATTCAAGTGATAGGACAAGTCCCTAATTTCATATCAGAGTGATAGGTCATGCCTATACTTCCACAGGGCGGGACGCTATGGAACTTTCACAACTCCAATCATTCATCGAGGCGGCCAACTCGGGCAGCTTTCGCGGGGCAGCCCGCGCCATGTATCTGAGCCAGCCATCCCTGAGCGGGCGGATCCGAGCCCTGGAGCGGGAGTTGCGGACTCCTCTCTTCCATCGCCTGGGCCGGGGCGTACGGCTAACTGAAGCCGGCGAAGCATTTCGACCCTTTGTCGAACAGGCACTCGAGACGCTCGACAATGGAAAGGAGGCCGTCCGCAACACGCAGGAGTCCCAACGGCGGACCATCACCATCGGGTCGGCCCGGATCATCGGGACTTACATACTCCCCCCCACCCTGGAGCGCTTCCAGCGCCGCTACCCCGGGGTGGCGGCTCGCATCCGCACCGGACGGTCATCCGACGTCATAGGAATGGTGGCAAACGGTGTGGTGGACATAGGCCTGTCAAGAGGTCTTGACCATCCGGAGGTGTTCTCCATACACCTGTACGACGAACCGATCGTGCTCGCCACCTATCCCGATCATCCCTTCGCCGAGCGGGGATACGCCTACATCTGGGAAGTGGCTCGACAACCCCTCATTCTCTACGATCCCAGTTCCACGTACTTCCTGCTCATCAATCAAGCTTGTCGCGAAGCAGGGATCGTCCCCCAGATCGAGACGATGCTGGACAACATCGAAGCCACCAAGCGAATGGTGGCGCTGGGACTCGGCATCTCCTTTCTGCCCCACAGCGCCATCCTCAGTGAAATCGAACAAGGCACCCTTAGATACATCGAGTTGCAGGGCGATCAGCATGTGCACCTGCCGACCCATGTACTGGTGCGACGAGCCCAGCACTACAGTGCCCCCCTCCTTGACTTCTTGAGACTCCTGCGGGAAATCTACGGTTGCGACATCTCTGAAATCGTGGAGAACCCTTGATTCCCCGGGTCATTTCCGTCTCGGTCAACCAGTACGCTCTGCCTTGATGTCGGCTTATCGTGCAGTCGTTACCGGCGCCTCGGGCGCCATCGGCTCGGCCTGCGTGCGCCTGCTCGCAGAGCGCGGATGGCAGATCACCGGGATCGATGTGGCCGATCCTCCATCCGATCTCGAGTCTGTCTCGTGGCACATGGCCGATGTCCGCGATCGGGAGGCGTTGGGCAAGGTGGCGGAGCAATACGGACCGGTGAAGTTGCTCATCAACGGCGCCGGTTTCGGAGACCGGGCACCCGCCGCCGAGATGACCGTGCATCAGTGGCAGAGCGTGCTCGATGTCTGCCTGACGGGAACCTTCATGACCTCCCAGGCTTTCTATCCCAACCTGTGCGACGCCCACGGAGCCGTGGTGATGAATATCGCCTCCCTTGCCGCGCAACGGGCCTGCGCGTTGCACGCCAACTACTGCGCCGCCAAAGCAGGGGTCGAGTCGCTTACGCAGGTGCTGGCGCTGGAATGGGCCGCCGACCAGATCCGGGTGATAGCGGTGAGCCCGGGAGTGGTGAACACCCCCATCGTCCGTGAGAACATGGCGCCCGGCTCGGAACGGGAAAAAGCCATCATCGACATGACTCCCCTGGGTCGCCTATTCGGACCAAAAGAACTGGCGCGGCTGATCCTGGCGTATTCCTCCGACGACTTCTCCCACGTAACCGGCGCCACCCTGGTAGCCGACGGAGGCTTCGCCACCGCAGGCGGACTCCCCCAGTTCTACGACTAGCAATACCGGTTCTTGATCCCAATCAGACCAAGCGCCATCCATTCCACCGATTCTCAGTACCTTCCCTCCCGATGGGCTTTTAGCCCGAGGACTCCACTCCCAATAAGCGCCGTTGCGCCTCTGGGTCGTTGAGAAGTTGGTCGGGTTCCATCTCGGCGGCGATCCGCCCCGAGACCATCACCAGGTGGCGTTGGGCGATCTCCGACGCCACCCCGAGGTTCTGCTCCACCAGCAGAACCGCATGTCCCTCCTCCACCAGCGTCCGGCAGGTGTCGATCAACTGCTCGATGATGGTGGGCGCCAGTCCCTCGGACGGCTCGTCCATTATCAACAGCGATGCATTCAGCAGCAGCGCCCGGCCGATGGCCAGCATCTGCTGCTCCCCTCCGGAAAGTCTGGTCCCCTTCACATTCTTGCGTTCCACAAGGCGAGGGAAGAGTTCGTATACCGCGTCGGGAGTCCACCGTTGATTCTTGGTTCCCTTGGCAAGCATCATCAAGTGCTCATCCACGCTCAGCGATGCGAACAGTCGGCGTCCCTGGGGAACATACCCGATGCCGCTTTCTGCGATATGGTGCGGCTTTCTCCCGGTCAGTTCTTGGCCGCCCAAGCGTATCGATCCCGACCTGGCCGCCACCAGACCCATGATGGTTCGGCACAGAGTGGTCTTCCCCATCCCGTTGCGGCCGACCACCGCCACGGCTTCGGCGCCCACCTCAAAGGAGACGCCGTGGAGAACCTGGGCGGCCCCATATCCAGAGACGAGGTCTTCCACTTCCAGGAGGGGACTGCTATCAGCCACTTAGGTCTACCTCCGTCCCAGATAAATGTCGTGGACCATCTGGTTGGCGCGAATCTCGTCCGGAGTGCCTTCGGCTACAGTCAACCCCTCGTGCATTACCACCACCCGTTCGGCCACTTCCAACGCCACGTCCATGTCATGTTCGATCAGCATCAACGTGATGCTGCGATCCAGTGCCAACAGCAACTCGGTGAGCCGCTCCCGTTCGGCGCTTGACAGACCGGATGCCGGTTCGTCAAGCAGCAGCAGAGAGGGATCGGCGACCATGGCCATGGCCACTTCCAACTGCCGTTGTTCACCGTGAGAGAGGTCGGCCACCATGGAGTCCAGTTTGTCTTCCAGCCAGACTTCGGCCGCCGCCTGGCGGGCGTGGCGCCGATAGTCGTCGTCCGATCCCTTGTGAAACATCCGAAGCCGCCCCCCGCCTTTGCCTGCGGCCGCCACAAACAGATTGTCGGCCACGGTCAGGCCACCAAAAAGCCGCGTCTGCTGGTAGGTCCTGGCCACCCCCAATCCGGGACGCACCCGCGATGGGGCGGTGCTCACATCCAGGCCATTCATGAGGACCTGCCCCTCGGTGGGAGCGAAGTCCCCGGAGATCACGTTGAACAGGGTGGTCTTTCCCGCCCCGTTCGGCCCGAGAATCCCAAGGCGTTCGCCCTGCGTGACGTCCAAATCGACGCCACGCAGGGCATGCACGCCTCCAACGATCACTTCAATTCCGCGCAGTCGCAGAATCGGAGTCCCGTTGGTCTCGTTCATGTTCTTACTCTGTCAGTTCCTTACTCGCCTTAGCTCTGAGGTACGCCGTCAACAACCGGGACCGAGTTGCCGATCCAGGGAAGGTCACGCACTTCACAAGTGGGAACTTCACGCCCGGGCGGGTCGATGTCCGGACTGAAGGCGCCGCCGAAGCTCTGATCCACACCGGGGATCACCGCAACAGTGGCCAAGCCGAGCGAACCGTCGTCGTTGGCGACGATCTGGCGGACATAGGAGTCCACGATCGCCTGGCGGTTACTGTCCAGTGAGATCGGCCCGTAGGGACCCTCGACCGTCGTATCGGCCAGGGCCGCCTGCAGCGCCTGGTGGTCGTCGGAGATATCTCCGCCCACCTCTTCAAGCGCCTGAATGAGTGCCTTGGCGGCCACGAAGTAGTTCACCAAGAACCCGGAGTGAGCCTGCAGCGCTGCCGGCGTCATGTTGCCGCCGGGATCGGGGAAGTCATCGAAATGACGATCCATGATCGCGGTGTGCTCGGAGACCGAATCCAGTGCCAGGTCGGCAGCAGTGCCGAACCCGCCCACATAGGCGCCGGCCATACCCGGATCAAATGCACCAACCGCGAACTCCCAGAACAAGTTACCCATGTGCTGTTCGGGGTTGAGGGAGCCCTTGGCGTCCTCAAAAGCCTTCAGCGAGGGAATGGTTCCGGTTCCGCCGACCACCCAGAAGTACCCGTCGACCTCATCGGGGTCGGGCAACTGGGCGGCGAAAGACGAATAGTCGGTGGTGTTGAGCGGCGGGAAAACCCGCGAAGTCACGTCGCCACCGGCCGCGCAGAATTCCGCGATGAAGCCTGCCGCCGAGGTCCAGCCGAAGCTGTAGTCGTCCATCACCACGGCTGCGGTATCCCATCCGAGCACGTTCTTGGCGTAGTCGCCGGTACCGGCATTCCACTGGGCGCCGTCACCATTGAACCGGAAGAAGTTGGGAGCCTGGACATGCATAGTGGTGTCCATGGCGCCGGCCGTTCCGTTGACGAAGGTCTGGGTGGGATGGTCCTTGGCGTAGTTGGCCACGGCGATCGACTCGTCACCAGACAGCGGGCCGATCATGATGTCGGCGCCGATTTGCTCCATCAGGCGGCGGGTCTCTTCGATGGCCTTGTCAGCGGTGTCGTCGGCACAACCGATACCCACCAACTCAACGGGGACCCCGGCAACCGAGGCGCCGGTGAAACCGTCAGTGGGCTTGTTGGGATTGGTGACCGTAGCACCTGCGAACTCGGCGAACGCCGCAACGACGCCGGCCAGGTCCTGATCATGGAAGCCTCCGAACGCACCTTCGCAGTCTGACAAGACGGCCAGGTTGATCACCTCGGTGCCCATCATCTCTTCTTCCATCTCCTCAGGCTCCGGCTCAGGAGCAGCGGTGGTGGGAGCAGCGGTGGTGGGAGCGGCAGTGGTAGGAGCAGCCTCCTCCTCGTCGTCGCCACAAGCGGCGGCAACCAGAGCAATGACGGCTGCCATGATGACCAGCCTCATTACTTTTGACTTACGTAAAGACATGTGTTTCTCCTTTCTTAGTTTCCTTCTTCAACCAGTGTTGGTCGGTTGCTGCGGTTCCCCGATCCTATCCTCGGAGTCCGCCCGCCCGGAAGCCGGGCGGAAGATGCGTTTCAGCAACCTTCCCACACTTCCTCCCAGGCCCATGAGGCCATTGGGAGAAGCTAATACGATCACCAGAAAGATCACACCCACCAGGGTGTTGAAACGATCTTCGGTGATCCCGATCTTGTCAACCAGCGGCACCGATCTGACATAGTTGTTCACCACCACATAGATGAAGGCGCCCAACCAGGCGCCTTCCAAGCGGTTCATGCCTCCGATGACTGCGATTATCAGAAGCGCCAGGATCTCTCCGATTCCTATGGAAGCAGGATCGATCTGGCGGTTCCACCAAACGTTGAGCACTCCTGCCAGAGATGCCACGAACCCTCCAAGCACGAAGGCGAGAGCGCGGTGCATCACCAGGTTGTATCCCAAGGCGCTCATCCTCACCGGGTCGTCGCGAATGCCCTGCAGCGCCAAACCGAAGGGGGTCCGAGTCACATAGCGCAACAGCAGGAAACTGAACACCGATACACCCAGTGCCGCGTAGTACAGGCTCACCGGATGCTCGCCCGGCTCTCCTATGAAGTCGGGCGCCACGATCTGATTGATGCCGCCAAAGCCCGAGAAGGTGGTGACCTGCCCGAAGAAATAGAACCCGATCACCCCGAATGTGAGCGTGATCATCAGGTAGTAGAGCCCCGTGGAGCGGCTGGCCACCAGACCCAGGATGAACGCCAGCACCGTGGTGAAAACGATCCCGATCGCCACCCCCACCCACGGATTGAGGCCCAGGTTGAGCCCCTTGCTCCCCCCCTGTGTCACGGCGTTCCCGATGGCGAAACCCGCGAAGCCGTACATCAGAGTCTGAGCCAATGAGATCATGCCCCCGTAGGCCGCCAGGAAAATCAGACTGGCTGCGGCGATCCCCAACCACAAGGTCTGGGTGAGGACGAAACTCACGAAGAAGGTGGTCGAGAAGAGCGGCGCCAGGATCAACACCGCCAGGACGGCCAACAGGACTCCCAATTGAGGCGTGAACCTGGACAAGGGAGAGGATCGTGACGTCATTCCGGCCGTCCGAACAATCCGTAGGGTCGCCACGCCAGGACCGCCGCCAAGAGCACGAAAGTAAAGATCACCGAGTAGTGGGTGAAATCAGCGGGTAGGTAGGCAGGAGCGAAAGCGGTGACCAGGCCCAGCAGTAGCGACCCGGCCATGGCGCCCACCAAAGAGCCCATTCCACCCACGATCACCACGATTATCGAGTTGAGCAACCATTGACCGTCCACTCCCGGGGCCAGGCTGGCAAAGGACCCTCCCATCACACCTCCGATCCCGGCCAGGGCCGATCCGACCAGAAACGCCAAGGCGAACACCACTTGCACGTTGATCCCCAGCGCCTGCACCATGGCCGTGTCGTCGACGCCGGCGCGAATCACCATGCCGGTGCGGGTCTTGTGCAGCCACAGCCACAGCAGCACCCCCACGACAATGGCGGTGAACAGCATGAACAGCCGCGGCACCGAGTATCTGAAGTCGAACACGATCAGGAAGTGGTCCAGCACACCCGGCCACCTGATGTCCTTGGCGAGGCCCCCGAAATGCGTCAGCATCTGGTCGGCAAGGATCACCGAGATGGCGATGGTGATCAGCGTCTCGCGCATGTCCTGCCCCTGGAACCACCGCAGGAACACCTGCTGAGTGATCAATCCGATGATGCCCGCCACCGCGGCAGCCAGGGCGAGGGGAACCAGCCATCGGAGCGCGCTCACCTCGGAACTGGAGATGTTTCCGCTCTTGCCCACCATGAACCTCTGGAACTCCAGGGCCGCATACCCGCCCAGCAGGAAAAAGGACCCGTGCGCCAGGTTCACCACTCGCATCAGGCCGAAAACCAAAGTGAAGCCGGCCGCCACGATGAAATAGAGCCCCGCAATGGTGAGGGCGTTGAGCAACGTCGAGAGGAAATCCCTCGGTTCGTGGATCAACGGTCCGGCCGGGGTGCCGGTCGCCAGAACCAGCACCCAGGCTGCGATCAGAGCCAGCAGGAGCAGGCCGATGCCAAGACCCACCCACTGCAGGGGGGATCTTTGCTTCGAACTGCGCGTTGAGGCCCTGGTAATCAAGCGACTCAGCCGAGAGCCGCTATCACCGCATCCACATTGGTTACGGTCGACACGTTCTGAAGGGCATAGTTGATCGAGGCATTGTGCCAGTCGGCGTTCATGGTCGAGCAGCCATCTTCGGGCACGACCATGTAATAGCCCTTGTCAGCGCCGGTGCGCGCGGTGTGCTCCACCGACATGTTGGTCCACGCGCCGGTGACGATCACCGTGTCGCGGCCCAAACCCCTGAGAAGGGATTCCAAACGGGTGCCTTGCCAAGCGCTCATCCGCATCTTCTCGACGATCAGATCGCCATCCTGGGGTTCCAGACCCTCCGCGGGTGCGGCGCCCCAACTTCCTCTCACCAGACCGTTGGTGCCTACCACGCCCTCGAACAGCGGGGCGTTCAGCTTCAGGCCCGGAGCGCCTTCTTCGACTATGTACCAGACGTGCATCACCGGCACACCCTGGGCGCGGCAGACGTCGGCCAACCGCATCACATTGGCGACCACGTTCTGCTCACGGGCGTGGTCGGGAGATCCCGTCTCTGCGAAAGCGCCATCGTCGATCATCACGTCGTTCTGCAAATCCTGGATGATCAGGGCGCAACGACTCGCATCGAGTGTGAAATCATCGCTCATGTTCTATTCCTTTCCCTTCTTCATGAAAATCTGCGACAAGTCCAACAGGTTCACCGACCTGCCGGACCGAGGCCGGGTTCAGGCCCGCATGTAGGGTTCTTCGTGGGCGCGGACCTTGGTGCGGATGGTGTATAGGGACGTCGATGACGGCATGTACAGGGTACGCCAGTCGTCGTCTCCCCAAGTGAGATTGCCAACGTTCTCGGGCACTCGGATGGTTCCCAGGTGCTCGCCACCGGAACTGAACACCCAAACGCCACCCGGTCCGGTTACCCAGATGTTGCCCATCTCGTCGCACTTCATCCCGTCCGGGATGCCTTCCTCGATGACACCGGTACCGATGTTGTCAGCGAAACGCCTGCCATTGGAAAGGGTGCCGTCGTCATTGACGTCGTACACGTCGATCAGGGCCCGGGGGGTGTCGTTGATGTACATCAGAGACTCGTCGGGAGAGAAGCACAGGCCGTTGGGCATCTCGTACTCATCGCGGTCGACCACCAACTCCAACTCTCCGCCCGGCGGGATGCGGTAGACACCCTGGAATCCGAGATCACGGGGCCTCTCCAAGCCGAAGACCGGGAAACGACCGTACCAGGGGTCGGAGAAGTAAATGGAACCGTCGGAGCCCACGCACACATCGTTGGGGCTGTTCAACTCCTTCCCCTCGAAGTGGGAGGCCAGCACCACCCGCTCACCGCCGGTGGTCTCCATGATCAACGCCGAGGTGACATGCTCGCAGACGATCAGGTTGAGATCGGCGTCGTAGGTCATGCCGTTGCATTTGTTGGACGGGTTGGCAACCTCCACCACCGTCCCGTCGGGGGTGTACTTGCGACGCACATCTCCGGGCATATCCGAGAACAACAGGTACCCGTCCTTGGGATGCCAGATGGGACCTTCTGTGAACATAAACCCCGTAGCGGCCTTCACCACTTCCTCTCCCGGATCGACCAACTCGAAAATCGCGTCAGAATTCGCTTCCACGGAACTCATAGTGCTCCTCCTTTATATCGGGCGCCCAACCAGGATGCTATCAAAGCGCCAGGCCCCATCACTTGTCCAACCGTTCTGCGCTAGTGTTTACGGACAATATAACACCCATGCCACAGCATGGGACATACGGCAAGAGACTGTAGATAGGAGCCATATGGATATTGACGTGCGGATTCCCGACTCGTCAAGGGCCGCCGCGGCTGACTTCGGAGACGGGTCAGGCGTCTCGGTCATGGCGGGTGGGACGATAATGATGAATCTCCTCAACTCCTACCGAGCACAACCCTCCAAAGTGCTGCTTCTTCACAAAGCCGGGCTGTCCTATGTCAACCAGGATGGTTCGACGGTGACGATCGGGGCCACTACTCCTCTGGCGGATCTGGCAGGACTGCCGGCGCCGCTGGGACCCTGTGCGGCCAACATCGGGGACCCGGCTATCAGAGGACAGGGGACGGTCGGCGGCAATCTGTGCGCCATAGCTTCGGAGGAATTTCCGGTAGGTGACCTGCAAGGCGCCCTTCTGGCGCTTGGCGCCACCGTCCGTTCGACGGGCGAGGGAGGCGAGCGCACCGAGGGCTTGGCCGAATTTCTGTCGAGCGGTGGGAGCCGGTTGCTGCTGGAGGTGTCATTCCAGCTCCCGGCCGCCGGAGCTTTCGAGGCGCTTCGTCGACCCCACACCAAGCACTTCACCCCATTGGCCGTCTCCGGGGCTTTGGCATCGGACGGTGAAGTCAGGTTGGCGGCGACCGGAGCAGCAAGCACAGGAGTCCGCCTTTCCTCTGCCGAGGCAGCAGCCAACGACCCGTCGGAGGCCGGTCAGGCGGCGCTCGAAGATGTGACATTGGCAGACGATGCCCTGGCCTCGGCCTGGTATCGCGGTAGGACTCTCCCCACCTTGGTGGAGAGGGTTCTCACACAACTGAAGGAGCAAGCGTGAGAATCGAAGTCAACGGCGCCGGCCACAACGTGACAAGCCCCCCCTTGGCCTCTCTGCTGACCGTCCTACGTGAAGAAATGGATGTCACCAGCGTCAAGGCAGGCTGCGAATCCGGGGGATGTGGCGCCTGCACCGTTCTGATCGACGGACAGCCACGGCGCTCCTGCCTCACCCCGGTGGTGACCGCGGTGGGGTCGGAGGTCACCACGGTCGAAGGCCTGGGCACGCCCGACTCACCGTCGGCCATCCAGCAGTCGTTCATCCACCACTACGCCATGCAGTGCGGATTCTGCACACCGGGCCTGGTGGTTGCCGCCACCGCCTACGTGAACGGGGGCGGAAGTGACGACCTTGACTCGGTAGCCGAAGCGATCAGCGGACACGTTTGCAGGTGCACCGGCTACAACAAGATCCTGGAGGCTGTGGCCGCCGCGGTGAAGAGTTCAGAGTTCGACCTCAGCTCGACGGCGGTGGATAAGAACACTGTCGTCATCAAGACGGGAGGTGCAGTATGAAAGCAGTAGGAGCCCGACTGCCCCGCTATGACGCCATGGGGCACGTCACCGGAACCACCCAATTCGTGGACGACGTTCGGGTACCCCGAATGCTGTGGGCCAAGATGTTGCGTTCGCCCCATCACCACGCCGCTATCACCCGGATGGACACTTCCCGTGCCGAGGCCATGCCAGGTGTGCGGGCCGTCATCACCTGGGAGGACGTGCCACTCCTCACCTACGGACACCTCGAGGCGCTGGGCATCCCGGCCGACGAGCCTCTCCTGGCCAAGGACGAGGTCCGCTACAAGGGCCAGCCCATCGCGCTGGTGGCAGCCGAGGACGTGGACACCGCCATGGCGGGCGTGGACGCCATCGACATCGAATACTCCGAGCGTCCCGCGCTGTTCGATGTGCGCAAGGCCTTCGACTCCGATTCCGCCCAGATCCACCCTTGGGGGAACTGGTATCCCCACTTCGAAGGGGAGATGGATCGGCGGAAGATCCGCAAGGGCGACATTGACGAGGCCTTCGAGCAGGCTGACAAGATCATTTCCGGCGTGTACCGTCCCGCAGCCATCGAGCATGTGCCGGTGGAGACACAGGTCTGCCTGGCGGTACCGGAGTCCGATGGCCGTTTGACCATCTACTCCTGCACCCAGGCGCTGTATTTCACCATGGGCGTGATCGCTGCTCACCTGCAGGTCCCTCTCAACAAGCTGAAGGTGGTCGGAGGAACGGTGGGCGGCGGCTTCGGCGGCAAGGTCGACACCGCCAGCGACACGGTAAGCGCCCTGGCCGCCATGAAGGCGGGCCGGCCCGTCAAGTGGCGCTGGACCCGGGAAGAAGAATTCCTGGCCTCTTCCACCCGGGCGCCCTGGCACATGGAGATCATCGACGCGGTCACCGATAACGGCTGGATCCTGGGTCGCAAGATGCTGACGCTGCACGACTCGGGCGCCTATGCCAGGTTCTCGCCCTACGGGGTGACCAAGCACAGCTTCCACCACACCGGGGCCTACACCATCCCCAACCTGCACTTCGACGGCTACGTGGTGTTCACCAACCGGGTGCCCACCACCGCCATGCGGGGCTTTGGGGTAACGTCGATCTCGTTTGCGGTGGAGACCCACATGAGCCGGGTGGCCAACGAGTTGGGCATGGATCCCTACGAGGTCCGTCTCCTCAACGCCAACCGGATCAACGACACCTCGCCCAACCGGATCCGCTACACAGATCCGAGCACGGTGGACGTGCTTCAGTCGTTGGCCGGCGCCGAAGGCGTCCAGTTGGAAGGCGCCTATGCGGGTATGACCAGGGATCCCCGCTCGGGAGACCTGCTGCCGGATCACCTGGTCGGACAACTGAAGACGGAGGGACACTAATGGCTGTTCACAGAGGACGCGGCATAGCCGCTATTGAATACCCCACGGGGATGAACCAGAACGGCGATCCCTCCCAGGCATGGATCAAAGTCAAGCCGGACGGACGCATCGATGTGTTCTCGGGCACCGCCGACATCGGCAACGGCGCCAAGACCATCCAGTCCCAGATCGTGGCGGACACTATCGGCGTCCCCTACGAATGGGTGACATTCGACAACTCCAACACCGACTCCTCGCCGGTCTGCACCGGGACATTCGCTTCCCGCGCCACCTTTGTAGCAGGGAAAGCCGTGCTCAAGGCTGCTCGGGAAGTGCAGCGGAAGTTGCTGGACGTGGCAGCCCAGGAGATGGAGATCAGTCCCGAGGACCTGGAAATCGAAGATGGACGGGTCAGCGTCAAAGGCCTCCCCGACGAGGGAATGGACGTGGGAGAGGTGGCCGGCGCGGCCGTGTACGGTCACGGAATTCTGGTCACCGGCACCGGCGCCCAGTTGAATCCCTACGCGGCATTCACCGATCCCGGCACCGGCGAGGTGGACAGCCCCCCTCATGCCGCCATCTCCTATGCGGGTTGCGTGGCGGAGGTGGAGGTTGACGACGTCACCGGCGAGGTCCGGGTCACCAAGCTGACCCAGTCCTACGACGTGGGCCGAGCGATCAACCCGTCGCTGGTGGAAGGCCAGATCCAGGGTGGCGCGATCATGGGTCTGGGACTGGGAGTGCTGGAGACCAGCTATCCCTACTACCCCTCCGTGGAACACCGGGGAAGCGGATTCGGGTCCTACTACGCACCCAGCCCGCTGGACATGCCGGACCTGGAGACCATCATCATCGAGAATCCCTCCGAAGACGGTCCCTACGGCGCCAAAGGCATCGGCGAAATGGCCAACAACAGCCAACCCGCCGCCATCGCCACCGCCGTCTACGACGCCATCGGGGTCTGGATCACCGAACTGCCCATCACCCCTGAAGCGGTACTCAAGGCCCTGGACAAGAAGGCCGCCGGAGAAGACCAGCCCCGAAGGGATGGCAAGATGGTGATCTTCGACGAGGACCTCTCGGTCAACACCGTCGGCGCCGGACTGCAGTGGACCGCCTGACCAAAACCTAACCAACAACACAAAGAGGCGCTTCACGGCCCAAACGGACACCGTGAAGCGCCTCTTGCATTTCCATGGTGACCGGGGCCCATTGAGACTTCGGTGCATGGCAAGATCGAGGTGAGTTCGAATCGGTCCGAATCGTCGGGTCCAGTCTCACCTGGGGCAAAGGCATGGAAGTCTGCGCCTGGTTGAAACGCTGGCCCGGCGTGGAGGAATCGTCGGACAGCAGGGCGGACAGAACCGTCAAGTAACCCAAGATGCTCCGCAGGGACCCTGCCACCGAATCAGGGACCTCACCGGTATCCATACCGTAGAAGGCATCCGCAGATTCCAGTGTCCATCGACACCGGTTACCACCGGAGTCCGGCAATGGCGCTAAGCGGCAACTTGCACACGTTCGTTTAATATCAACAAGCGTGACGCATCAAGGTCAGGGTGAAAGCCCACCTGATCACTCAAGAGTTACCAATCCTCGGTGGCAGGCCTTTGCCAAACGGTGTCTTGTCTTGGATCTGGAGGTCGTGAACGGGGAGATAGCTGAGATTGGGGCCTTATGGGGAAATCAAGAACTGGAAACCCCGGTTTCGTCATCCCGAGAAGCGGTACGACTTCTGGACGAATTTGGAGAAGGGGCGGGTTTCGTGGTGGGACACAACGTCGTGGCTCATGACCGCCGATTCATGGAGGAACATTTACCAGGATCGCGGCTCTTGGACCTGCCGGTGGTGGACACCCTCTACCTAGCGCCGCTGGCCAAACCCCAGCAGCCCTATCACAGCCTGGTGAAGGACTACAAGCTGATCGGCGCCGAGCCGAACGACCCGGTTGCCGACTGCCGCATAGCTCTCAGACTCCTTGAGGATTGTTGGGAGCTCCTCGAGGAGAAGGATCGCCAAAGGGAACGCCTGTTGTGGGTTTACCGCAGCTGTTTCGATGATTCCGACGGTCCGGGAGGAACCTCGCCCCTGAGGTTGCAGGGAACAGGACTCCTCCTGGAAGAACTCGGCGCGAAGAAGATATCGCACCATCGAGTGGTCAAAGGCTTCCAGCACTTCGCGGGCGAACGGGCCTGCCGGGAAGCCATCCGCTTTGAACTTCCCGACCTGATCGAGAAACCGGAGACTCGACCTGCGGTGGCCTATTCACTTGCCTGGCTGACGGTGGCCGGGACCGAATCCGTGCTACCCCGGTGGGTCCACCGCCAGTTTCCGGCGGCATCGGAATTCGTTCGGAAGATACGGAGCGTTCCGTGCCGGCGCCCCGAGTGCGGATATTGCTCCAAGCATCATGACCCGGAGCAAAAGCTCAGACACTACTTCGGATTCGATGAGTTTCGCGCCACCCCCACAACCACCGACGGGGAAAGCCTTCAGGAGCGGATCGTGAGAGACGGCATCGCTAGCCAGTCGGTCCTGGCCATCATGCCCACCGGCGGCGGCAAGTCGGTGGGCTTCCAACTTCCCGCCATCGTCCACAACGAACAGAGGGGAGCTCTCACCGTGGTGATCTCTCCCCTGCAGGCCCTAATGAAAGACCAGGTCGAAAACCTCAACAAACGGACGCAGACTCCAACTCTGGCTGCCACCTTGAATGGCCTGCAGACCATGATCGAGCGCCGCGACGTGCTGGAAGGCATCCGATTGGGTCGATTCGCGCTCCTGTACGTTTCTCCCGAACAACTGCGTAGTTCCTCATTTGCGTCCGCAATCAGGCACCGGGAGATAGTCGCCTGGGTGTTCGACGAAGCTCATTGCATCTCCAAGTGGGGACACGACTTCCGTCCCGACTACCTGTACGCAGCGAGATTCATAAAGGAGTTCTCAGACAATGAAGGTGTGTGTGTCGCTCCTATCCGATGCTTCACAGCCACGGCCAAGCTGGATGTGCGCCTAGAAATACGATCCCACTTCAGAGAGGTCCTGGGCAAGGATTTGCGGGAACTCGCCACCGATCAAATCGATCGGGAGAACCTCCACTTCAGGGTCGAGGAGATCCCCAATTCTCGAAAGGTCAGACGCATCGACCAATTGCTGCGAGAGGGAATTGCCGAAGACCCGGAGACGCCTGCATCCGGGGCGGCGATCATCTACGCCCGGAGCCGCCACAGAACGGAGCACTTCGCAGATATGCTGCAGTTGGCAGGATGGAACGCCGAGCACTTCCATGGCGGACTCGATCCTCCCGACAAGAAGCGGGTCCAGGATGCCTTCATAGGGGGGGAACTGCCGATCATCGTTGCCACCAACGCCTTCGGCATGGGAATCGACAAGAGCAACGTGAGGCTGGTGGTGCACGCCGATGTCCCTGCCTCCATCGAGAGTTACCTCCAGGAGGCCGGGCGGGCCGGCAGGGACGGCCAGTCGGCCGATTGCGTACTGCTCTTTGCTAAAGGAGACTTGGAGAGGCAGTTCGACCTGGTCGCGCGGGGTCGGTTAACCAAACGCGACATAGCCCAGATCCTACGGGCGATCCGCGCAGCGCGGCACCGCGACACCGAAGAGATCATCGTCTCGCCGGGTGACCTGATACGCACCCCGGACACCGACTTCTCCTTCGACGAGCAGAGTCGCTACGTCGGCACGCTGGTCAGGACCGCAATCTCGTGGTTGGAACGGGCCCGATTCGTTCTGCGCAACGAGAACCGCACCCGCCTCTACCAGGGAGTTCCGGCGGTGCCTGACTTGGAAGAGTCCCTGGGAAAGCTGGAAACGCTTCATCTGTCATTCTCCAAGAAGAAGAGGTGGGAACAGGTGCTTCGCCGCCTTCACCTCGCCGATCTCAGAGAGGGCATCGAGGTTGATGAAATCGCCTGCTTTCCTTCTTTCCAAACTCAATTCAAGTATCTCAACCATCGGCACCGGAACAATCCGGCACGGGCCAACCGAGCTTTCACTCGAGAGATCTTCAGGACCCTGCACGAGATGACCCGCGCCGGCGTCCTGGAGAGCGGTATCTATTTCTCGGCGTGGATACATCACAAGAGAGGCCACACCTCCCCAAACCGGCTCAAGCAAATCGCCGAGGCCCAAGAGATACTTGTGAAGCGGCTTCGGGAGCAGTCGCCGAACGCGGGCCCGGAAGATGAAGTCGAGGTCTCCATACCCCAACTGCAGGAGCAACTGCGGGCCGGTGACTTGACGATGGTCACCGATGGCGTCCTTGCCTTATTGAAAGGTTGGACCAGAAGAGTCGTGGGCAGGCAGGTGCCGGTCACCCTGCAGAGCCGGGGACGCCGACGGCTCGGGATGCGTCTGGAGGTCTCCTGGGATGAATTGGGGGAACAGTTGAGATTGCGGAACGAGGTAGGCAGGGTCGTTTTGGCTGTGCTGGGCAACACGGCAGATCAACACAACCTGGTTGGTCAACGCTTGGTCCGGTTTTCTCTAGAGGAACTGCATCGGGCAGTGGAGGAACGTTTGGGGCTGTCCCTAGACCTTGGCGACGTCCTGGTGGCCATTGAAAAAGCTCTCTTGTTCCTTGACGAGAATCACGTCATCAGGTTGGAGAAGGGACTGTCGGTCTTTCGTCAGGCAATGACCCTTCGCATGCACGAGGAGGCCAAGGGCAAGAAGTATTCGGATGAGGACTACCGCCCTCTCCGGGACCATTACCAACAGAAGATGATCCAGATCCACGCCATCGGACGCTATGCCGAGGACTCCCAGACGAGTCTGGGGGGTCAGGCTCGTCGCTATGTGGGCGACTACTTCAGGTTGTCCGGCCTGGCATTCAACCGCCGCTACTTTTCGGGTGAGATCGAGGCGTTGAGGCGACCCACGTCCAAGGAGAACTACGAGGAGATCGTCGAAAGCCTCGGGAACGAGGCACAGCAACGGATCATCACCGCCCCCAAGGACCGCAACCTGCTGGTGCTGGCCGGCCCGGGCTCGGGGAAGACCCGGGTGGTGGTGCACCGCGCCGCCTACCTCCTCATGGTCGAGCGAATCCGCCCCGAACGCCTGCTGGTGATCTGCTTCAATCGCTCGGCCATGCACGAACTCCGAGTGCGACTCCGAGAACTAGTGGGCGATTCGGCCCGCCGGGTTGCCGTCCATACCTATCACTCCCTGGCATTGCGGCTAACCGAGCGTTCCCTCGCCGAACGCGTTAGGGCTGCCGACGACGATCGGATCGACTTCGACGAGATCGTCAGGGAGGCCAACCGCCGCCTGGCCGGAAAAGAGGAAATCATCGGCGCCGGGCCAGACGAACTGCGAGACCGGCTTCTCGCCGGCTTCGAATATGTCCTGGTGGATGAATACCAGGACATCGACGCCGACCAGTACCAGATGATCACTCAAATCGCTCGCCGAGCCGGGCAGGAAGCAGACGAGGACCGCCGAGCCACCATCCTGGCGGTGGGTGACGACGATCAGAACATCTACGCATGGCGACGGGCCAATGTTCGCTATCTGCGGCAGTTCGAGAGCGACTTCGGCGCTGAACGCCACTATCTGGTCGAGAACTACCGCTCCACCCGCCACATCATCGAGACGACCAACCATCTGATCCGGCATAACCGCGACCGGATGAAAGTAGATCACCCCATCCGTATCAACGAGGCCCGCCAGTTCCATCCTTCAGGAGGTGTTTGGCAAAGATTGGACTCCCTCACTCGGGGACGGGTCTCACGAATTGATGTGGACAGGATCTCGGTGGCCGAGGCCACCCTCGCCGAGATCGAGCGCCTGAGGAAACTCGGTGAAGATCCACGCCGGAAGCAGCATTCCGTTCCTGATTGGAGCCAGTTTGCAGTCCTGGCGTGGAGTCATGGGGATTTGGCGCCAGTTCGAGCGCTTATCGAGAGAAAAGGTGTACCGGTTCGTAGAGCAATCCCCGAGGGTCTACCCCGTCTCAGTCGCATACGCGAATTCAGACACCTGCTGGATGACCTTCAGTCCAACGAACGGCGGGACGTCCACATTCCAAATATGCGAGGAGACCTTGCGGCCACATGCAGAGTTGACGCCAGCGGTTCCCTGTGGATGGCAATGGCCGACCGGATGCTGAAGGGACTCGAAGAAGAGGCCGGCGATGAGCCGGTGCCCGCCGCCGAAGTCGTTGACGCTATCTATCAGGGCCTGGCCGACCATCACCGCTCTCACATAATCGGCGAGGGAGTTCTGGTGAGCACTATCCATGCCGCCAAGGGTCTGGAATTCGATCATGTCTTGGTGCTGGGAGGCCTCAGGAAAGGCCGGAACACCAGCACTCCATCCACCGAGGAAGTGCGACGCCTCTATTACGTTGCCATGACGCGCGCCCGCCACACCCTCGCACTCATCGACTCCCGGGATAGCCCCAATCTCTATTTTGCGGAGATCCGGAAATCAACTTTGAATCGCAAGGCCGCAGTGGCCAAGAGCCAGCCTTCCGGCTTCGTTGACCTCAGGTATGAGGTGTTGGGCATGAAGGACCTTTACATTGACTTCGCCGGCCGCAAGCAGGCGGACCACCGCATCCACCGGTCTTTGCGCAGGCTGCAGGCCGGGGACCCGGTCACTCTGCAAAAGGTGCCAAACGGGCGGGTGCAGGTGCTGGACAAACACAAGACACCGGTCGCATCGCTTTCCAAGGCCGCAGCCAAGCGGTGGTCGCAGTCACGTTTGACTCAAGTGGACGCCAGTGTCCTGGGAATGGTGTGTCGCACCCAGAATGACAGTGGTGAACCCAAGTACCGCAGTCTCCTCAAAGTCGAGTCTTGGGAGGTTCCGATCCTTGAGATTCGCGAACGGCAAGAGAAACGGCCCCGACCGTAGTCGGAGCCGTCGGCCTTGGGCTACTCACCCAGGGGTGGTGCCTTATTGATCATAGTCTGTTGTTGTCAGTGTTTAGACACAGTTATACACCGTATCTAAACCACGCTCCAGCCGCCGTCGACGAAGAGGGTGTGGCCGGTTACGAAGCTGCCGGTGGAGCCTGCGAGGAAGACGACGGCTTGGGCTACTTCCTTTGGTAATCCGTACCGGCCCAAGGGGACCGAGGATTCGATGGCCGCCACTTGATGGGCGGTGGCGGGGTCGTTGCGAAACGGGGCATTCATCGGTGTTGCCGTGGGACCCGGCGCCACCGCATTGACCCTGATGCCGAATTCGCTCCACTCGGCCGCCATGGTCTTGGTGAGACCGATCATCCCGGCTTTGGCGGCGGCGTTTGCGGCAAGCTGGGGAAAGCCGAAGGGACCTGCGATGGAGGCGATGTTCACCACCGATCCCGAACGTTGCTTGATGAGATAGGGCCCGGCGGAGCGGGACACATAGAAGACCGAGGAGAGGTTGGTGGCGATGATCCTCTCCCACTCGGGGACCTCCAATTCCTCCACCCGAGCGAGGCGTCCCCGTTGACCGGCGTTGTTCACCACCACGTCCAATCCCCCGAAGGTGGCGACCACCCTCTTGACGGCCGACGCCACCGCCCCCTCGTCGGTCACGTCACAGGGTACGACCAATCCGTTCGATCGCCCGATCAATGCCAGTGTCTCGTCCAAGCCGGAGCGCCGACGGGACAGCAGCGCCACCTGTGCGCCCTCCCCGGCCAGGGCCATGGCAATGGCGCGACCGATGCCCTGACTGGCGCCGGTGACCAATGCAACCTTTCCGTCCAGTTGCGTATCCATGGGGCTACCTTCCTCCTTCTTTAGACGACCGCCTCAACTCCTGCACCACCGCGCCTAAACCACACTCCAGCCGCCGTCTACAAACAGGGTCTCACCGGTTATGTAGCTGCCGGAGGCGCCGGCCAGGAACACCACCGCTTGAGCCACCTCATCCGGCGAGCCATACCGACCCAGGGGAACCTTGGATTCGATGGTCGCCACCTGGCCGGCATTGCCGGGATTGTTGCGGAACGGGGCGTTCATCGGTGTTTGTATGAATCCGGGCGCCACTGTATTGACCCTCACCCCGAACTCGCACCACTCGGCGGCCATGGTCTTGGTGACACCGATGATGCCGGCCTTGGCCGCCGCGTACCCCCCAATTCGAGGAATGCCAAACGGACCGGCGATGGAAGCGATGTTCACCACCGAC
The DNA here is from genome assembly GCA_002238785.1 of bacterium OM1 bin76. GTDB lineage: Bacteria > Actinomycetota > Acidimicrobiia > Spongiisociales > ZC4RG35 > Bin76. Next base: position 44,093 of record MPNA01000004.1, read on the forward strand.
CCCGCTCCCTGCTCGATGAGATGGGGAGCGGCAGCCCTGGTGACATAGAACACGGCCGACAGATTGACCTTCACCACCCGCTCCCACTCCTCGGCTTCCAATTGGTCCAGCCGTGCACGGCGCTGCCGCTGGCCGGCGTTGTTGACCAGTACGTCCAGCCTTCCGTACTCACTGAGAATCGCTTCTATTGCGGAGGTGACAGCCTCCGGGTCGGTCACATCACAAGGTACTACCAGACCGTTTGACTCCCCCACCATCTCTAGCGTCACCTCCAAGCCCAGGCGACTGCGAGCCAGCAGAGCCACATGCGCCCCCTCTTTGGCCAGAGCCACAGAAGTGGCGCGGCCTATACCCTGGCTGGCGCCGGTGACCAGGGCCACTTTGCCGGTTAATCCGGGATCCACGGTGCTATCTGACCTCCCTCAACAGTTGGTTCCGGTCTTGGACACACGGGAAGTCACCACATTCAACTCCCCAGATCCCCGATGACGTCAGCGGTGGCTGCGATCAGATCATCTACTTCAGCCCTGGCCATGGGGGTTGACAAGCAGGCGGTGCCCCGGGCGGAGAGGTAGAAGCCGCGGTTGATGAGGCCGAGATGTAACAGTCGCCGCAGGTCGGGATCGGCGCGGTTCACGGCGTGGGCGTCGGTGACCGGCTCGGAGGTGGGGTGCAGATTGAACAGCGACCCCATGCCGGTGGCCTGTCCGGGCACCGGGCCATCCGCCAAGGCCTGATTGAGGCCGGCAATGGCGTACTCCCCCAACTCGTTCAACTCGGCTATCACCTGGCCGGTGAGCATCTCCAAGCAGGCCATTCCGGCGGCGGCGGTCACCGGGTTTCCGTTGAAGGTGCCGCCCCAGGATATGTCGCCCGACACCGGATTCATGATCTCCATCACCTCGCCCGATCCGCCGAACGCCCCCACCGGAAAGCCCCCGCCGATGATCTTTGCGAAGGTACTCAGATCGGGCCGGACATCGTAGATAGCCTCGGCGCCGCCCCGGTTAAGCCGAAGGGTCTGCACCTCGTCGAAGATCAGCAACGATCCGTCAGCAGTGGTGGCCTGGCGGAGGAAACGCAAAAACTCAGGACGAGCCGGGATGACTCCCGAAGCACCCAGCACCGGTTCGACGATGACGGCGGCCAGTTGGTGGCCCAGTCCCTCCAGGGTTTTCTGGCAACCCTCCACATCGTTGTACGGCAGGTCAACCACCAGTTCGGAGATCAAGTCGGGAACCCCGGCGCCTGGGGTGGTCGTGTAGTCGTGGGTGCCGTGATAACTGCCTTCGAACCGACCGATCTTCGACCTTCCCGTGTAGGAGCGAGCCAACCGCAAGGCGGCCATGGTCGCCTCGGTCCCCGAGTTGGTGAACCGGACCAGGTCCACCGAAGCCACCCGTTCGCAGATCATCTCGGCCAGGCGCACCTCGTACTCGGTTGGAGCCGCAAAGGCGGTGCCTCCCTCCGCGGCCTCTTGGGCTGCCTTCAGAATGTGCGGGTGGGCGTGCCCGCAGATCAAAGAGGTGTAGTTGTTGAGGTAGTCCACCCGGCGATTGCCGTCAACATCGATGATGTGACATCCCTCGCCCCGGATCTGGAAGGGAGGAAACGGCGGAAAGAATGTGGTGGTTCGCGTGGTTCCTCCCGGCAGCACCCTCTGGGCGCGTTCGGACAACTCGACCGAACGAGGATTGGATTCCCGATAGGTGGCCACCTCCCGCCCAAGCGCGGCGCGGACCTGTGACCTGTCAGCCACGTCCGGCCCTCTCTACATGGAAGTCAGCCGGACGGGCGGGCGCCAGAGTGGTGAATCCCCGCTCTGAGTCGCGAAAACCAACCCCTGTCCCGCGAAAAATGGGCAGGTGTCTATCCCCGTTTGGGCCCACCCCCGCCACCACCGCCTTGGGTCGAGTGAGCGCGCCGGGACGATCCCGCCAGGGTGGCTCTTCGACAGGTTTATGACCTCCGTGGGAGTGCCGCGGCCGCGGTGACGTCGAAACGGGCCGGGAGGTGTTTTTCGTGACAGTATTCAATATGCAACAGGAGTGGGACAAAAGACAACCCCGCACCGCCCTTTTTACAGCCGTCCGACGCCAACTTTTCACACTCACCAGTCCTACCAACTCATTCCCTAGACCATGCTCCAGCCGCCGTCCACCATCAGCGTCTGGCCGGTGATGTAGCTCCCGGTGGCCCCCGCCAGGAACACCACTGCCCGTGCGACCTCCGAGGCGTCCGCGAACCGACCCATGGGGATCTTGGAGGTGATGGTCTCCAGGACTTCGGCATTGCCGGGGTCGGTGCGCAACTCGACATTCATGGGCGAGGTGGTCCACCCCGGCGCCACCGAGTTGACCCTCACTCCGAATTCGCACCACTCCGCAGCCATGGTCCTGGTAACCCCGATCACCCCCGCCTTGGAGGCGCTGTAGGACCCGATGGTGGGAAAGCCCAGTGGGCCGGCAATCGAAGACACGTTCACCACCGACCCGCTGCCTTGCTCGATCAGATGCTGCACCGCGGCTCGGGTCACATAGAACACCGACGACAGGTTGGCCCCGATCACCCTGTCCCATTCTTCAATCGACAATTCGTCCAGGCGGCGAAAGTTCTGCCTGGTGCCGGCGTTGTTCACCACCACATCCAGCCGTCCCAGAGCCGAGACAACCTTTTCAACCGCCGAAGCGATGGCGGGCGGGTCGGTCACGTCACAGGGCGCCACGACGCCCGACCCTCCGATCATCTCCAGGGTTTCGTCAAGACGCTTGCGGTTGCGAGCCAAGAGACCAACCTGGGCGCCCTCGTCGGCAAAGGCCTTGGCAATGGCGCGGCCTATCCCCTGGCTGGCGCCGGTGACCAGGGCCACCTTCCCAGCTAGTTGAGTATCCATCGCGCCTACCCGGTGGCCTCCTGGATGAGACCCCACAGCCGGCTGGGGGTGATGGGCAACTCGTCAGCCTCCACACCCAGATGACTGAGCGCGTCGCTGACCGCGTTGGCCACCGCCGCTCCCGGCGGGAAGGTCCCGGCTTCACCCATTCCCTTGAACCCTCCGTCGGTGTGCGGAGAGGGAGTCACCACGTGGTGGATCTCCATCTCGGGAACGTCTGTGAAGGAAGGCAGCAGGTAGTCCATGAAGGATGTCGTCAGCAACTGGCCGTCCTCGTCATAGACGAACTCTTCCAGCAGCGCCCCGCCCAGAGCCTGGGCGACTCCTCCATGGATCTGTCCCTCCACCAGCAAGGGATTGATCACCGGACCGCAGTCGTCCACAACCACGTAGTTGCGGAAGGTGATCTTGCCGGTGTTGATGTCCACATCGAGCACCACCAGGTGGCATCCTGAAGCGGTGGTGAAGTTGGGCGGGTCGTAGACGTAGGTGGCCTCCAGGAAGGGCTGGTCGCCCTCGGGAAGGGCATGGGCCCAATAGGCCTGCTGAGCCACCTGCGCCAGGCTAACCGAGCGCATTTCCTCGGCGCCCTTCACCGAGACCATGCCATCGGCGTACTCCAGGTCCTCGGCGTCAGCCTCCAGCATGCCGGCGCCGATGCGGACCGCCTTGGCCTTGATCTCATCGATCGCCCTGATCACCGCCACTGCGGCGACGTTGGAGCGACTCCCGGCCGATCCGAACCCCGTGTAGGGGGTCTGGTCGGTGTCGCCCCACACCACCCGGACATCGTCCATGTCGATCCCCAGGTGATGGGCGGCCACCTGCGCCAAGGTGGTCTCGGTGCCCTGTCCCATGGGAATCATCCCGGTGTAGACCGTTGCCTTACCGTTGGGGTCGACCTTCACCGTGGAACCTTCGTATCCGCCGGTGTAGTAGCTGAGATACCCAAGGATGGGTGAAGGCCCGAATCCCGACACGTGGATGTAGCTGGCGATCCCGATCCCACGGCATATGCCCTGCTCACGCAGTTCCGCCTGCTCAGCACGGAGCCGGTCGTAGTCCGCCGCTTCCAAAGCCTTGTCCAGGCAGGCCGGGAAGTTGCCCGAGTCATACACGGCGCCGGCCGCGTTGAACCAGGGGAACTCGTCGGGCTGGATCATGTTCATGCGACGCAACTCGGCCGGGTCCATGCCCAGGTGCTTGGCGGCCTTGTCCATCATCCGCTCCGCTCCGAAGATGCCCTCGGGGCCTCCGAAGCCGCGGAAGGTACTGGACGGCGTCTTGTTGGTGGCCGCCGCGATCACATCGCAGTAATAGTTGGTGATCTTGTACTGGTTGGGCGCCGCCGCGCCGGTAACCCATGCAGGGCCGATGCCGACGCTGTGCAGATGAGCACCCAAATCGTTTATGACCTTGCCCCGAAGTCCCAGAATGGTCCCGTCGCTTTGCAACGCCATCTCCCACTCCTGGACCTGTGCCCGACCGTGCACAGTGGCCATCAGTCCTTCGCGGCGGTCGCCGATCCACTTGACTGGCTTGCCCAACTCCATGCTGGCGATACTCACCAGCAGGTCCTCGGGATACCGGTCCCACTTATTGCCGAATCCACCGCCCATGTTGGGAGTCAGGACCCGGACGGCTGTCTCGGGAAGGCCCAGGCTGGCTGCAAGTTCGGTGCGGAACAAGCTGGCCACCTGCGACTCCGAATGAACGGTGAGCCGTCCGTGGATCTCGTCCCAGTCAGCCACGATTCCCCTGGTCTCGAGAGGAATTCCCGAGTGTCGACCGATGGTGAGCCGACCGCGGACTATCTCGTCGGCATTGTCAAAGACCTCGGGCTCGTATCCGCACACCCCCAGCGCGTTGTATCCCGCGAAAACGTGGTGGATGGCGACATTGTCACCCCAGTCCTCGTTGATCACCGTCGCGCCCTCTTCCAGCGCCGCTTCGCAGTCGGTGACCGCATCAAGAGGCTCGTAGTCGACGTCGATGCCGTCGAGAGCATCCTCGGCCAGATAGCGCGACTCGGCTACCACGGCCGCCACCGGCTCGCCCACATAGCGAACCTTGCCCTGAGCCAGGGCGGGAGTGCCGGAGTCCTTCTGGCCGGGCAGCCTCCAGATCACCGGGAACTCCGTGACGTGATCGGGGATGTCGTCGGGCGTAATCACCATGTGCACGCCGTCGGCCGCCCGAGCCTCGGAGGCGTCGATGGAGTTGATCCTGGCATGGCCGTAGGGACTGCGCAGGATGGCCATGTGCAGGGTCCCCGGCAGGTTGATGTCGGCTACGTAACGGCCCCGCCCCCGGATCAGAGCCGGATCTTCCCGACGCGGCGCTCGAGCGCCGATCCATTGAGTGGTGGTCATGATGTCACCTCGTTCATTTCCCGCGCCGCCCCCAGCACCGACTCCACGATCTTTTGGTATCCGGTGCACCGGCAGATGTTTCCTCCCATGTCATCCCGCACCTCGTCAGCGGTGGGATCGGGATTGCGCTTCAACAAGTCCACTCCGGCCAGGATCATTCCCGGGGTGCAGAACCCGCACTGCAAACCGTGGTACTCCGAGAACGCCTTCTGCATGGGGTGCAACTCTCCGTCCTGCTCCAGGCCTTCGATGGTGGTGACCTCCGAGCCCTGGGCCTGAACCGCAAAGAGCAGGCAGGAACGCACCATCTCCCCGTCCAAGAGGACGGTGCACGCCCCGCAGACTCCGTGCTCGCATCCCAGGTGGGTCCCGGTGAGCCCGAGCCGGTCTCGCAGCACGTCGGCGAGGATCTCCCTGGGCTCGGCCAAAGTGGTCTGGTTTCTTCCGTTCACATTGAGGGTTATGGCAACTTGGCCCATGATTACACCTCCTGAGCCTGGGCGATCGCCTGCTGCAACGCCTGGCGGGTGAGCACGTCTATCAGAGCACGCCGGTAATCGGCGCTTCCGTGAATGTCATCGGTGGAAGGGAACTGCGCTGTGGCCGAAGCCGCGGCCTCGGCCACCGCTTCGGATCCCCCGTCGCTGCCGACCAAGGCCGCCTCCGCTTCATCCAACCGGGCGGGGCTGGTCCCTCCGAAAGCGGTTATGGAGGCCGATGCCACACCGGTCCCGTTCATGGTCACCACCGCCGCGGCGCCGGCCACTGCGAAGTCACCGTGGCGACGGGCGAACTCGGCAAAACCATGACCGCCGGACTGAGCAGGAACCGAGACCTCGGTGATGAGTTCATCGGGTCCCAGCGCGGTGGACAGGAAATGCCCGCTCACCAGGTCCTCGACGGACAGCACCCTTGATCCTGCGGAGGAGACCGCGGTGACGGAGGCGCCCAGGGCCATCAGCACCGCCGGGTACTCCGAGGCCGGATCATTGTGCGCCACGCTCCCCGCCAGGGTCCCGCGGTTGCGGATCGCTCTATGGCCAACATGGCCGGTCGCCGCCACCAACAGCGGCGCCTGAGCGGCCACTTCGGAGGAGTCTTCAACCGCCGTCTGGCGGGCAGTGGCCCCGATTTGCAGGGCACCCCCTTCATACCGGATGTAATCAAGGTCGGCAATCCCGTTTATGTCGACGATGCGCGCCGGTCTGGCAAGTCGAAAGCTCATCATGGGCACCAGACTCTGGCCGCCGGCCAGCACCTTGGCGTCCTCATGACTGCTCAACAGCCCGGCCGCGTCGTCGACAGATTCAGGAGCGTGATATTCGAAAGCTGCGGGTTTCATCGCTCTCCCATCTTCTTGTACGTCTGTATCCCCAATATAAGGGCGAAGGGGCGGAGCGGGTCGGCTCCTGAGAGATTTATTCAGTCAACAACCCGGCCATTTGATCCAGAGCCGACAGGTTGTGCCCAGCCACCATGGAATCAATGTGAGGCAGGGAGACAATCAAGCCTCTGGTCAGCGGCTGGAAACCGGGGTCCCCCATCAGAGGATTCACCCATATCACCCGGTAGGCCTGCCGGGCGAGGCGCGCCATCGCTGTCCCAAGAATGTGCGGGTCTCCCCTCTCCAGGCCGTCCGAGCAGATCAGCACCACCGATCCCCGGTTGCGGGAGTCGGGGCCGTAACGCCGCACGTACTGGGCGAGCGACTCTCCGATCCGGGTGCCGCTCTCCCAATCCATCACCCGAGACGCCGCCTCTTCTATCGAACGATTGGGATCCCGCCAACGCAACTGGGGGGTTATGCGAGTGAGCCTGGTGCCGAAGCAGAACACCTCCACCCCGTGGGCAGCTCGATGAGTGGCGTAAGCGAAGTGGAGGAGCGGGCGCGAGAAGCCCGCCATGGAGCCGGAGATATCCAGGATCAACACCAGTCGGCGGGGTTTGATCCGTCTGCGTCGAAAGGCCCGGTGGAAGGGCTCGCCGTCACTACGCAATGAACGCCGCACGGTCCTTCGCAAGTCGATCCGTCCCGTGGGTCCGGGGCGGGTGCGGCGCACTACCCGTTTGGGGAGATTCACCGCGATCCCCGCCACCAGTTGGTGCAGCCGACGCAGATCCTCCTCCGTCCAGTGATCGAACCGCTTCTCTTTGAGGACCTCATCTTGGGACGCGGTCGGACCGCTGGAACCGGGGCCGTCGTCGGAAGGGTCGACCACCGAGACCTCTTGGGTAGTGGACACTGTGTGAGCGCCGAGCGGCGCACCCTCGTCATCCCATCCTCCGAACACGAATTCTCCCGGGCGGCTGGAGGGGTTCTGCTCGGAGCGGGTAAACCACTCGTCGAAGGCCCGGTCGTAGTCCGCAAACCGCCGGTGGTCATCCACCAGGGTCAGCCGGCCTGCCCAGTACAGATCGGCGGGATCGGTGGGATCAAGGTCCGCAGCCGCTCTGCAGAAAGCCAGAATCCGACCCGGTCCCAACACAAAGCGGTGAGTTCGCAGATGCTGACCGAAACGGATCAGGGACCCGAAGAGCTCCTCGCCGTCATTCAAGGTCGGCGAGTTCCTGGATGAAGCCCTGCGCCGTTTCCATGTCGTCGCGCTCCTTCAGCGCCGCGCCCAAGGTGAGCCGGACCGTCTCGGTGTCCAGGCGCTCGGTCCCCAGCCGCTGCAATGCCCGGCCCCAACTGATGGTCTCCGCCACCCCGGGGGTCTTCACCAAATCTGCTCTCCGCAGGCGCGCCGCCGCCCGGACCACCTTGCGAGCCAGCGCCTCGGAGACTTCCGGCGCCCTGGTCCTGATTATCTCCACCTCTCTGAGAGGTTCGGGAAGATCGATCCAGTGATACAGGCAACGTCGCTTTAGAGCGTCATGCAACTCCCGGGTGCGGTTGGACGTCAGGACCACCAACGGGGGAACCGAGGAGTGAATGACACCCAACTCGGGGATGCTGATCTGGAAGTCGGAAAGGATCTCCAGCAAAAAGGCTTCGAACTCGTCGTCAGCCCGGTCGATCTCATCGATCAGCAGAACGCACTTTCCTTCCGACCGCAGGGCGCGCAGCAACGGCCTCTCCAGCAAGAACTCCTCGCTATAGATGTCACCGCCGGCGCCGTCCCGGATGTCGGCAGCCCGCAGATGGAGCAGTTGGCGTGTGTAGTCCCACTCATACAGTGCTTGGGAGGCGTCAATGCCCTCGTAGCACTGCAGGCGCACCAGGGGAACCGCAAGAGCGTCTGCCAGCGCCTTGGCCACCTCGGTCTTCCCGACTCCCGCCTCGCCCTCCAGCATCAATGGCTGGGGGAGACTTCGGGCCAGGTAGATGGCGGTGGCCAGCCCCCGGTCGGCCAGGTAGGCATGGCGGTGCAAGAGTTCCGCCACCCGAGCGGGCGAGGAGAATCCCGTTTCGGAGTCCGGTGTGTACATGTCTGAGTCCAAGTCGATCCCCCAATAGGAATATCACGGCAACATAGTCGAATAGGCTAGGAGGAAGTTGAACAAGGAGAGGTTGGTGAGCACCACACTGATCAGGGGAGGGCGGGTCATAACCGCCTCCCGGGACGCAGTAGAAGACATTCTCATCGAGAACGGGAAGATCGCCAGGACCGGCGATCTGGGTGACTTTCCCGCTGACCGAGTGGTGGACGCATCGGGAAAGCTGGTGATTCCAGGCGGAATCGACCCTCACACTCACATGGACACCCCGGCGGGCAACACTTTCATCTCCGACGACTTCTACACGGGCACGGTGGCGGCGGCGGTCGGCGGCACCACCACCATCATCGACTTCCCCATCCAGGAGAAGGGCGATGATCCCCGGGTGTCGCTCGAGGAGTGGTTCGGAAAGTCGGAAGGAAAGGCCGTAGTGGACTGGGCTTTCCACCAGATCATCGCCGACCTGCCACCGGCGTACCTGCCCTCCCTGGGCGCCATGATCGAAGAGGGGGTCTCCAGCTTCAAGCTGTTCATGGCCTACCCCAACGCCTGGATGCTGGACGACGGCGCCATATTCTCGGCACTTCAGTGGACCTCTGACAACGGTGGCCTGATTATGCTGCACTGCGAGAACGGCCCTGCCATCGAAGTGCTCATCCAACAGGCGGTCGCCGCCGGACGCACCGCACCCCGCTTTCACTCCGCGACCCGGCCTTCCATAGCCGAGGGAGAGGCAACCTCGCGGGCCATCGCCCTGGCAGAGATTGCCCAGGTTCCGGTGTACGTGGTGCATCTCTCCGCTGCCGAAGCCTTGGGGGCGGTTGGGCAGGCTCGGGGACGGGGACTGCCTGTCTATGCCGAGACCTGTCCCCAATACCTGCTGCTGTCCGACGACCGGCTCGCTTTGCCGGGCTTCCAGGGCGCCAAATACGTCTGCTCACCCCCGTTGCGGACCCCTTCTCATCAGGAGCGGCTGTGGAGCGGACTTGCCTCGGGGGACCTGCAGTTGGTGGCCACCGACCATGCGCCGTTCCATTACAAGGGACAAAAGGACATGGGACGCGGCGACTTCACCAAAATCCCCAACGGGATGCCCGGAGTGGAATGGCGAGTGAGCCTTCTGTACAACTTCGGGGTGCGGAAGAACCGGATCTCGCTCAACCGCTGGGTGGAGATCACCTCCACCAACGCCGCCAAACTGTTCGGCCTCTACCCACAGAAGGGGGAGATCATGCCAGGATCCGACGGCGACCTGGTGATCTTCGACCCCGACCGGGAACAGACTCTCTCTGCCGAGACCCAGATGACCAATTGCGACTACAACCCTTACGAGGGCTGGGTGCTGCAAGGCGCCCCCGACACGGTGCTGGTGCGTGGAGAACCGGTGGTCTCGGATGGAAAGTTCGTGGGCCGGGCCGGGATGGGCCGGTTCATCAAACGCCGGCCTTCTGAAACAATCGCCACCGACCTCGTTTCCTGACCCCTTGGGAGAAAGCATGAGCACTGTCAGAACCGCACTCATCCAGATGTCGACCGTCTATGACAAAGAGGCGAACACCGCCAAAGGGGAGCGCCTGGTGCGCCAGGCTGCCGATCAGGGAGCGCAGATCGTCTGCTTGCAGGAACTGTTCAATACCATCTACTTCCCCTACGAGATGGATCCCCGCCACCTCGAACTGGCCGAGCCCATCCCCGGCCCCACCACCGACCGGATGCAGGAGGTGGCCCGCCAAACCGGCGTGGTGTTGGTCGCCCCCATCTACGAGAAGACCATCGAGGGCATGCTGTTCAACACCGCCCCGGTGATCGGGACCGACGGGGAGTTGCTGGGCATCTACCGCAAGAGTCACATCCCCCTGGTGAGCACCCCCACTCTCACCGGAATCGAGAAGTACTACTTCGCACCGGGCGACACTGGATTCGTCACTTTCGACACGCCTTTCGGGATCAAGTTCGCGGTGTACATCTGCTACGACCGCCACTTCCCCGAAGGCGTGCGGGCGTTCGCCCTCCAGGGCGCCCAGTTGATGGTGGTGCCCACCGCCACCACCGGGATGAGCCGCTACCTGTGGGAATTGGAACTTCGCGCCCATGCAGTGGACAACATCATGTATGTGGGCGGAGTCAACCGGGTGGGCGTCGACCAGGACGGGTCCGACTCCCACTTCTACGGGTCATCGGTGTGGGTGGACCCGAAGGGTCAGATCATCAGCCAAGCCGGCGACCAGGACGACGAGGTGCTCATCGCCGACCTCGACTTCTCGGTGGTGCCCCAGATCCGCAACGAGTGGGGCTTCTTCCGAGACCGCCGTCCCGATCTCTACGGAGCGGTCGCTACCTGAGCCGATCCTTCAGGGCGGAAACGTCCAACGCAGTGGAGCAGGGCTTCAGAAGAGCTTGCTCGACCCCTTCCGGCGCGCCGGCGATCTGCAGATACCGGGATCCCGTGTGAGGAATGACCGCTGGTCGACCGTGACCGGGGCGTGCGGTGTCATGTGGGAAGGACAACTCGGACCCTAGTCTCCGTCCAGCCGGGCTTCAGGCCAGCGTAATGTGGCTTTTTCGATCCAGCCGATCACATGGAAGAACACGATGCCGGCCAGGGACGAAAGTGCTATGGCCGCGAACATCAACCTGGTGTCGATCCGGTAGCTGGCCTGCACGATGACGAACCCAATGCCCCGATCGGCGCCGGTGAATTCTGCCACTATCGAACCGATCACCGACAGGGTGGCTGCGACTCGCAGCCCGGCGAAAACATACGGTAGTGAGCTTGGAAGGCGCAGCCTCCAGAAGACCGCCGCCTTGCGTGCCGACAGCACGTTCATCAACTCCATAGCCTGCCTGCTCACGGATCGCAGCCCTCGAGTTGTGTTCACGAGGACCGGGAAGAAGCAGATTATGGCTGCGATTACCACCTTGGGTACCAGTGTGTAGCCGAACCAGATGGTGAGCAGCGGCGCTATCGCAACGATTGGGATGGTTTGGAGAACTATGGCCCAGGGGAACGCGGCAAGTTCGACCACCCTGACATGGACGAACAAGACCGCTGTCAAGAAAGCCACGCCGCTCCCTATCAAGAATCCCAGCACTGCCTCAAGCATCGTCCATCCCAGGTCGGCTACCAGCCAGGGACCCTCGGCAACCAACTCGATCATGATCTCGACGGGACCCGGGACGATATAGGCGGGTACACCCGCCGCCACTACCACGATCTGCCACACGGCAACGGCTAGAAGCGCCAGCAAGATCGCAGGGATGAAACGCTTCGACCTGGTGATGCAACGTTCTACAAATGGGTTCACCCTGATCGCTCTCCTTGCTGTGCTCAAGATTCTCCGTCTGTTTCGAGAAGAGATCGCAATTGGCTCGCCAGAGACCCGAATGCCGGTTCGTAACGAAGTTCCAGGGGCCGCGGTCGTTTGAATGGAACGGTGGCCACTCGTGCGATCCGACCCGGCCGCGGGCTCAGTACCACAACCCGATCAGCGAGGAATATCGCCTCCTGGATGCTGTGAGTGACGAAGAGCACCGTAGTTTGCGCTTTGGCCCACACATCCAGCAGTTGCATGTTGAGACGGTCTCGTGTGAACTCGTCAAGAGCCCCAAACGGCTCATCCATCAAGAGAGTCGAGGCCTCGTAAATCAACACCCGTGCCAAGGCGACCCGCGACTGCATCCCGCCCGACATCTGAGCGGGATAGTGTTCTTCGAAGCCTGCCAGACCCACGTCCCTCATAAGCCGACGAGCCAGATTCTCGGTAAGTGGTCCGTGGGTTGGGCTTCTTTCCCCGAGGATCTTGTCGGGGAGAAGGACGTTATCCAACGCTCGCAACCACGGAAACAGCACAGGGTTTTGAAAGACGAATCCGAACTCGACATCACGGCGCGCCTGCTCCGGTGTCTTGCCGTGAACCGACACCGTTCCCACAGTCGGTTTGAGAAGACCGCAAACAACACGCAGCAGGGTGGACTTACCGCACCCTGACGGCCCCACGATCGCCAGGAACTCACCGGCCGGGATCTCCAGGCTCACCTCCTCAAGGGCAACGACCGGGTTGTCTCCGCCAAAGGTCACGCCAACCGAGTCGAGCACTATTCCGGTACCGACACCCGGGTGGTTCATGACTTACTTTTCTGAGCCTCGTACTTTCGAATTCCCTCCAGAGCTACATCGATGGCGTTGTGCCAACCCGTGAAGAGTGCTTGGTTGACACCCGCATAATCGATCTCCTGCGGTGCGGTGTAGTTATATGACACCGCACAGACCGACGCTGCCTTGAGACCACGGAGGTGGGCAATCGTGAAAATGGCGGCGCTCTCCATCTCGATGTTCAAAATCCTCTGCCTGATCCGGTTCTTCACGCGATCGTCGGTTTCCGCGTAGAAGGCATCGGCGGAGGCGTTGATGCCGACATAAAGCCCGAAGCCACGTTCCGCGCTGAGCTCTTGGGCGGCTTCGATGAGGGCGGCGGTGAGAAAGTGATCCGCCACAGCGGGGAATCCGCTGTCGACCAGAGTAGCCGTAGTGCCGTCCTCTCGCATCGAGGCGACATTGATGATGATGTCACCCTTGCGGACTCCCGGCACGAAAGCCGCGCTGCTCCCCACGCGGATGAAGTGAGAAACGCCCACGTTCGCCAACTCCTCCACGGCTATCGAAGCCGAAGGGCATCCGATGCCCGTTGACGTGCCACTCACTCGAATGCCGTGATACTTGCCGGTGACGGTCCGATACTCCCTGTGGTGAGCGACCTCTCTCGGATCGTCCAGGTGCTCCCCGATCAGCAGCGTCCTGCCCGGATCTCCGGGCAGCAGCACGTAGTCGGCCACATCTCCCGGCTCGACTCGCAGGTGATACTGCATCTTGCCCACATTCCCGGCTGTGTTGTCAAACAAATCCATGCTCGTCCTTTCTTGGAGATTGAAGGGGGCCCCTCGAGAAGGGCCCCCTATTCAGGTCAGGAGGAGAAGCAAGCGTCCGTGAACAGACTGTTCACATCCACGTCTACCGTAAGGCCTCCATAGGCCTGGAGAACGTCGATGACCGTTTCCCATCGACCTGTAGTCATGTAACCCAACCCGTGTTCGATGGCGTCGGGAGTACGCACATGAACCAAGGTGGTGTCCAGGATCAGACGTTGCGTGTCACGGTCAAGATTGTCCGGGTCCGAGGCGACCACAATGTCGGTGGTCTCCTCGGGGTTGGCGTGGGCATATTCCCAGCCTCGGGCGATGGCTCGAACCATTCCACAGACAACGTCCGGATTCTCCTCCAAGTAGCTCCTGGTGGTAAAAAGTGCGTTTGCCGACGTCTCCACGCCGAAATCAAACGGGACCCACACGTTGGTCTCCACGCCTTGCAGTCCCGCCAGGATCGGCTCATTCGTTGCGAAAACGGTGTATAGATCGATATCGCCTTCGAGCAGGGGAGTCAGGTCAAACCCGACTGTCATCTTGCTAAGGGAGTCGAGATCAATGCCGTTTTTGACCAGCATCGCCTGGGTCAGCATCCAGGGACCGCCCTCATGAAAGCCGATGGTGGCTCCGGCGAAGTCCTCAAGGGTCTCGATTCCGGAGTCGGCTCGCGCCATCACCGCCCCGGGGTGTTTCTGCAGGAACGTCGCCGCCGTTGCCAGCGGGATGTCCTCTGATGCCGCAAACACCAGGGAGTTCATATCGTGCAGACCGAAAGTGTCGGTCCCTGCGGCCACCAATGTGATGCTGTTGGTGTCGAATCCGCCCGGATTGATGGTCACGTCCAGTCCTTCTTCCGTGAAGTAGCCCTTGTCCTGTGCTACGAGTTCTCCCGCAAACTGGGATCCGAGAAACCATGGGAGCCGGAGGGACACCGCCACAGGTTCAGGTGCAGACGTCGTCTCGGGCGCCGCCGTGGTCTGCGGCGGGGCGGTTGTCGCCGGTGCAGCCGTGGTCTCGGGCGTCGGCGCTGCGGTGGTCGCTGGGCCGTCATCGTCTGCGCATGCCGCGGCGAGCACGGCTGTGGTAACAAGCAGGGCAATGAAATACCCTGTCGTTCGGCTGGCAATTCTCATGGTTCTTCTCCTTTACTTGTCAGCGGACCGCCGGACTCCCGCTGGTTTGGGAGCAGTCGCAGGACTGGCGGGGCATCAGGCGGGTCTCGAATGTGACCGGAGGTTGGGCAGCGCCGGTCACGATGGCGCGGCGGAGAGTCCGTACGGCCTCGTAGCCCAGGTCATCGGCGGGAAGGCGGGTGGTGGACAACGACGGTGCCGCAAGTGCGGCGAACGGAATCTCCCCGTAACCCATGACGGCAACGTCCTCAGGCACTCGCCCTCCAAGTTCTCTTATGGCGGTGATCGCACCAAGAGCAAGAACATCTCCGGCGCAGAAGATCGCCGTGGGTGGCTTGGCGTGCTCCAACAGTTGAGTCGCGGCCTTGGCGCCCGCTTCCAGGCTCCAATCGGAAGCTGCCACTATCAACCCGTCTTCAATGGACGCCCCGACCGCGGCCAGAGCGGGGGACGATCCCTCGACAAACCTCGACACCCCCCATCCAGCCGCCGGGTCGACGAATCCGATGCGGCGATGGCCGTGACCTATCAGATGGTTGATGGCCTTGAAACCAGCGGCAGCCTCATCCACAACAATCCGTGAGCCACTGTCGGCGCAGGTACTGTCCACGAACACGAAGGGCCGGAGGTCTGACGCTGACCTGAAGATGTCAGAGGTCTGCCGGTCGGGCCGATCGAAGTGGATCACGATGATCCCGTCCACATTCCGGCTGAAGAGCTGATCGATGTCGCGGGAAACAACCCTCGGGTCGTAGTGTCGGGTTTGGCATATGACCGGCAGCCATCCCTCGACCTCGGACGCGTTGGATATGGCGTCGAGAAACTCCGCGTAGTAATCAGTGAAGGACGGCACCAGGACGCCAATGGTGAAACTTGACTGACGATTCTCTCTTCGAGACCACGCCTGGTCTCGGTCGTAGCCCAAGACCAGAGTCCGAGATCCTCGGCGCATGGAGACCAACCCATCGTCGGCAAGCTGTCGATAGGCCGCTCGCACAGTGTGTACGTTGACCCCGAGATGCTGCGCCAAGTTGGCAATCGTCGGCATGAAGCTGTCGGGTTTGACCACGCCGGTGGCAATGAGCCATGTGAGTTGACGGGCTATTTGAGCAGAAATAGAGACCCGGCTACGTCGATCAATGTTGATTCGACCGACTATGTGGGAATCAGGACCATGTAAATCCGGCATAAAGGTAAGAATATAGATATCTATAGATATAACCAAATCCCTATCCTGTCGGGACTCTCATCCAGAGCACCCCAATGGATCTGCACAGGCGCTCGGTTCCGATATGTGCGTAGTTCTGCATCGCCGGACGGACCTCCCCCAACAACCGCAATCTGCGGGTCGTCGCGCTCAGGTCACCACGGTAGAATGCCGGTCACAGGGGTGCGCACACAGAGGAGGATCAAGGTATGGGCGTTTTCAATTGGCCGATCCGGCTGGACAGCATGGACGGACAACACTCGCTGGAGATAGAGGCGATGGTGGACACCGGGGCCAGCTACACCATCGTGCCCGCCCACCTGCTGGAGGGCCTGGGCGTGGCGCCTACTGAGAAGATCAGCCTGGTGCTGGCCGACGGACGGCCTGTGGAGTACGACATCGGGGAGGCACGCGCCACCATCGATGGGCGGAGCATTCCCACCCTGGTGGTCTTCGGGGAGGACAACGCCCGAGCCCTGCTGGGGGCGTACACACTGGAAGGGCTGCGCCTGGCGGTGGACCCCACCCACGGCAGGCTCATCCCAGCCACAACCGCTTGGGCGTAGACACCCATCCCTACTCGGGGTCCGGGCTCCGGACAGTATTCACCATCAGCCACGTCTAGCCAAGGGCAAATGTGCACCTCTTGGAAGAGCGTGATCAGATGATGTCCGTCTCGGCGTGTGGTAGTCGGTGGGTCAACTCCCGGGCGCGAAAGCCTCGATCATCTCCCGGTAGTTGTCGGTGACGGGCAGCGGCACCGGATAGACGTTGGGTCGGGTGGCGTAGGCCGCCAGACCCTGACGGCAGGCGGCCAGGTCCCCCCAGACACACAGCGAACTGACCACTTCCGTGGGGACCAGCGGTATCGCCGCCTCGATCCCGCCTTCCCGGGGAGGCCAACCGCCCATTTCGTCCCGGACCTCGTCCAGCAGCTCCTGGGGCACTCCGCTGGCCAAGGCGATGTGGGGTTGCTGTCCCAGATACATAGTGGTCATGCGAAGGGCCACCTGGAAGGCCCGCTCCGGGTGGCGTTCGTCGGCGCTCACCACCACCACCTGGGGAAGGTCGAGGTCGTCGAGCGACTTCCCGGCTCGGGCGGCGCCTTCGGCCATCCGATCGAATGCCTGAGCCTGGTAGGCCAAAGAAGTGAATCCATTCAGCAGCACCCCGTCGGCGATCTCTCCCGACAGCGCCAGCATCTTGGGGCCGGTGGCCCCGATGTAGATCGGCACTTCCTTGGGCCTTTCAGAAGCGCCTTCGCCCAGTTCCAGGCGCAGGTCTCTCACCTGCACCAGATCTCCCTCGAAGGTGACCGTCTCCAAGGCGAGCAGTCGGCTCACCACCTCCACGTACTCTCGCATCTGCTGCAGTGGGCGGCTTCGGATCACTCCCTGCTTCCAAGCAAGCGGATCCCAGTAGGCCCCCAGACCCAACAACATCCGCGAAGGCGCCAACTCGTCGAGAGTGGCGAAAGTCAACGCCATGAGAGAGGCGGGCCTGGTCCAGGTGTTCACCACCCCGGCCCCTATCTTGATTCGATCGGTCTGATGGGCGACAGCCCCCATCACCGAGATGGCGTCCCGGGCGGTCCGGGTTTCGCATATCCAGACCGATTCGTACCCCAGCGCTTCGGCCTCCTTGGAAAGGGCCACCTGGCTGCGGGCGTCGGGACGATCCAGGAAGCAGATCCCCACCCTGGTAATGCAAGCGTTCAATACACAGTACTTTCGTCTACGGGTCGATCTTCCCAGCAATGGTAGAACATTTCCGACTCCAGGTTGGGGAGACCCCGGTCACGCCGTTGACAGTCGGAAAATCACAACTACATGGCCCTAATCCCCAGTTGGGACCCATAATTGGTGTGCCACTCACCCGGCAACCAACCCAAGTGGAGGGTTAGACTCCGGCCCAGCCAATGGCTGTTTCTGCGGCCAATGGCATTCACTTTCTATGAAAAGGAGCGAGCATGCTCAGGATCCGCAACAGGGGTCCTCTGGTACTCCTCGTCGCCCTCGCACTGGTTTTCACCGCATGTGCATCCGACGACGCTGACGACACTCCCGCAGCGACCGAGGCCCCGACCACCACTCAGGCGCCGGCCACCACGGCCGCTCCCACTACCGAAGCCCCCACCACCACCGCGGCTCCGACCACGACTACCACCGAAGCCATGGTCGATATGACACCCGAGACGCCGAACATCAGGGTGATGCCGGCGACGCTTGCGCAGTTCCTGCCCCTCTACGTCGCTCAGGAACAAGGCTTCTTCGCCCACTACGGGCTGGAGCCGGAGATTCTCGCCTTCGAGGGCGGCGCCGGCCGCGCCACCGAAGCGGCCTTGTCAGGTGAAGCGCACATGGGCTACACGAGTTGGCCTTTGGCTTTCTCACTGGCCGAGCGCGGGCAGCAACTCAAATTCATCACCACGCATGCCTACTACGCAGTAGTGGACGGCGTTGACTACAGCACGCATCGCCTGATCGTAACCGAAGACTCCCCGATCCAGACGGTCGCAGACCTCGAAGGCACCCGCATTGGTGTTATCGCCCGAGGGTCGAACGAAGAGGCATTCCTCACCTCGATCATGCTCCAGGTGGGGGTCGATCCGGACAGCGTCGAACTCATCGAAGCATTCTGGGGGGCACACCCTGATCTCCTCACCTCCGGCGAGATCGATGTCGGCTACATGATCTACCCGTTCATCACCGGAATCATCCCTTATGGTCAGACCGAGGGGAACGGCTTCCGCTCGATCGGTGACCCCTACATCGGCGGTGCGGACGGTATCCCGGAGATGCTGGGAGACCTCGGCGCCGGCATGTTCCCGATGGCGGCCTCGCCCGAGTTCGTGGCGGAGAACCCCAACACCATCAGGGCATGGGCCCTTGCCATCCGCGACGCCTCCCAGTGGATCGTCGACAACCCGGCCGAGGCCCTGGACATCTCCGTGGCCATCTCGGGCGTCCCGGCTGAGGCGCAGAGGAGCAACCCGCCGCACATGTACGTGACCTGGCCGGAGAACCTCGTCGATCAGATGGAGCGTGTTGCTGACATGATGGTCGAAGCGGACCTGCTCGGGGAAGGGCTGGACGTTGCAGCGTTCATCTCGGATCTGCCATTCACCGAAGAAGAGATGATCGAGAACGGTCGCTTCTTCCCCTGGGATCCAAGCCAGCTGCCGTAATCAACTTGATCGGGGGTTGAAGTGACAGGGCCCCTGCGGTTCCCTGGACTCACTGCCGTCGTCGTCATCCTCTCCGCGTGGGTGACGGCGACGGCTACCGGGTTTGTCAACTCAGAGTTCATCCCACCGCCCGACGAGGTCCTGCGGGCGGGTCTTGATGACTGGGCGAATCTCGGACCCGCCACGCTCGAGAGCATGTGGACTGCGCTGGTCGGCTATGCGGTCGGATTCGCAGCGGCGGTGGTGGTCGGAATGGCCGTGGGCCGGTACGCCTCGGCCGATTCGTGGTTGAGCGGGCCGCTCGATTTCTTTCGCGCCATCCCGGCGGTGGCAGTGGTCCCCATGGCGCTATTGGTGCTGGCCGACTCGTTCCTGGTGGGTGCGTTCGCCGTGGCGTGGGGTTGTTTCTTCCTGGCCGTCATCAACGTAATCGCCGGCGTCAAACACATCCCGGACACGTTGCAGGATGCCGCCCGCAGCTTCGGCGCCGGTGAGGTGAAGGTGCTCCGCAAGGTCGGAATACCCAGCCTGCTCCCCTATTTCCTATCAAGCCTGCGACAGAACGTGTCGGTGGCGCTGATCGTCATCGTGGTTGCCGACATGGTCGTGGGGCTGTCGGGACTCGGGTTCTACATCCTCCGCACCCAGAGCAATGCTCTGTTCGGCCGGATGTACGCCTCCATCACCCTTATCGCCATCATCGGGTACGTGGCATTCCGCCTGCTTGAGGTGGCCCAGCGCAGGCTGTTCCCATGGTGGTCGGAGACATCGTTGGCATGACCGGCCCGAAGACCTCATCCAGCCCGGCCATCCACCTCAAGGGTGTGACCAAGCACTACGCCCAGCGCGGTCAGGACGAAGACCTCAAGATCATCGATGGCCTCGACCTTTCGTTTCGCCCGGGCGAGTTGGTGACGATCGTCGGGCCGTCCGGCTGCGGCAAATCGACGATCCTCAAGATGATCGACGGGTTGACCCCGTTGACCAGCGGGTCCATCAGCTTCGAACCCAGTTCGCCGAAGCCGCGAATCGGCTTCGTATTCCAGGACTATTCCAACGCGCTGGCGCCGTGGAAGACCGTCCAAAAAAATGTCGAGTTCGGGCTGGAGATCGAGGGCGTCGCCTCGCGGACCGAGCGGGCCGAGGCGGCCGCCCATTACATCGAGATGGTTGGTCTGCAGGGTTTCGAAAACTCCTATCCGCGCGAACTCTCCGGCGGGATGCAGCAGCGTGTCCAGTTGGCCCGGGTGCTCGCTTTCGAGCCCGACGTGCTGTTGATGGACGAGCCGTTCGGATCGCTCGACGCGCAGATCCGGCGCGTCATGCAAGAAGAGATCCGCAGGATCCTCGAGAGCCTTGACCGGACAGTGCTATTCGTCACTCACGACATCGAGGAGTCTCTGTATCTCGGCGACCGCACTGTGGTCCTCGATCACCGCCCGGCCCGGGTGCTCACCGACTTCGAGCAAGGAGAGCGAACCTCCAGCTACGAGGACTTCGTCGCCTCGGACGAATTCCGGACGAGGTACAACGAGGTCTGGAGCCTCCTGCAACACCGAGGCAACCAGCCGTGACCACGTCGGTGTGGATTCGCGGGCTGAAGACCGCCATCGTCCTTGCCGCCATCTTCGGGGTGTGGGAGTACGTGAGCCGCGCCGAGATGGTAAATCAATTCCTCTTCCCGCCGCCCACCCAGGTGTTCACCGACACCCTGACCGCCTTCACCGATCCCCCCTACCGATCGGGCGATGGTCTTCTGTTCCAGATTGGCAAGAGCGTGTACCGCGCAGTGGCGGGTTGGCTGATCGGGGTGGTCATCGGCGTCGCGTTCGGCGTGGTCGTCGAGTGGTGGAACAAGCCCGGCTCGGTGGCCATCTCGCTGCTCGAGTTCCTTCGGCCGATCCCGGTCATCCTCTTCCTGCCCGTCCTGGTGCTGGTGGTGGGAATCGGGGACCTGTCCCGCATCATCGTGATCGCCTGGGCTTCGTTCATCTTTGTGGCGATCAACACGATCTTCGGCGTTCGCACGGCCAAGCAGTCGCTGTTACCTGACGTGGTGAGAAGCTTTGGCGGAACCGAGACCCTGGTGCTGCGTCGCGCAGTGCTGGGCCTGGCGGTTCCCCAAATCGTGGCAGGCGCTCGCCAGGCGGTGGGTGTCGCACTGGTGCTCATGGTGGCGTCCGAACTGATCCTTTCCACCGACGGGCTCGGGTGGTTCATCCTGTTCATGCGCCGCAGCCTGTTCCCCGCCGAGATGTACGGAGCCATCCTCATGGTCGGCGTCCTCGGCCTGATCTTCGGAACCCTGTTCCAACGCTTGCAAAAACGCATCCTCGCCCCCTACCTCGACTGACCCAACCAAGGAGAGAACATGATCAAGACCGGCATCGGCCTTCTACAGAACACACCCCTCCCCGAAACCGTCCGGCTGACCAAGCGGGTGGAGGAACTCGGATACGACTCGGTATGGTACGCCGAGCACAACTTCTCCCGCGACGGCGTCACCGCCTGTGCAGCCGCCGCGGCAGTCACCGAACGCGTCACCATCGGCCCAAGTGTTTGCCCGATCTTCACTCGCAGCCCGCTGTTGATGGCCACCACCTTCGCGGCACTCGACGAACTCTCCGGAGGCCGGTTCGTGGCTGGGATCGGCGCCGGGTCACGGGTGCTCATCAAGGCCCAAGGCATCGACTTCGTTAAGCCGCTGACGGCTCTTCGTGAGTACGTGGAGGCCTGCCGCGCAGTGTGGAACGCACACGGGACACATTTCGACTACATGGGCGAGATGGTCCATCTCGAGAACGCCGAACTGGACTTCGAGCCGGTGCGTCGCGACCTTCCCGTTTGGCTGGGCCCGACCGGCCCGCTGGCCTGCCAGTTGACTGGTGAGATCGCCGAGGGCGCATCACTCAACGCCTTCTTGAGCGTCGACTACGTCACCTGGGCGCTGGAGCACCTCAACAAGGGCGCCGAGAAGGCCGGCCGAACCGTCGACGACGTGGAGGTGGGGATGATGCTGGTGGCGGCCGTCGACGACTCCAAGGAGGCTGCCCGCGCCTTTCTGCGTCCGTTGCTCGCCCTCTACCTGGCTCGCCTTCCCGACATCACCAGGCGGACTTCGGTGTGGGGCCCTGACGGCGCCGGATGGAAGAAACTGGTGGCCGCCGTGGACGAGGGAGGCGGCGAGGGCGGCCAGCACCTCATCAGCGACGAGGTCATTGATGACCTCACCCTCAACGGCACCCGGGACGACTGTCTCGAGGGTATGCAGCGCTACATCGACGCCGGGATCGATCACCCGATCATCACGGTGATCGGCGACATCGAACGCGGCATCGAGGAACTGGCTCCGCAGACCTAGAGGGAGAAGCACATGAGCACCACAGCAATCACCAATGCGTCCATTTTCGACGGCACCGGCGCCCCGCCTTACGGTCCGGCGGGCCTGGTCATCGAGGACGACCGCATCACGGCCATCGGCGCCGACGTGGACATTCCCCTCGAGGCCGAGATTATCGACGCGGCCGGGGCGCATGTGCTGCCGGGCCTCATCGACGCACACCTCCACCTGTTCGGCATCCAGGGTTACGACTTTCTCTCCTGGGCCATGGAATCACCCATGCTCCATGCCATCCGCTCGGCGATTGAGGTCCAAGAGATTCTCGGCGCGGGCTACACGCTCATCCGGGACTGCGGGAGCGACAACAGTCTGCAGGTCAAGAAAGCCATCGACGAAGGCAAAGTCAACGGCCCCCGCATGCGGGCGGTGGGCCGGTTCATTGCCGAGACCGGCGGCATCCCCGACCTGCCGTTCATCCGCCTGGAATGGATGCAGGGCCCCGAGCCGCCCGGCTTCGTCCGCTTGGCCGATGGCGTCGCCGAGGTGGCCAAGGTGGCCCGGGAGCAGATCCGCGGCGGCGCCACCGACATCAAGATGGGGGTGACCGGCGGCATCGATCCGTCGTTCATTCGCGCCGAGTCGGCATGGACCGGCGCCGAGATCGAGGCCGCGGCGCATGTGGCTCATAACGTGGGGGCTCTCCTGTCCTGCCACAGCAACACACTCATCGGGGAGTCGTGTATCGGCATGCAGCGCGCCATCGGGGCAGGAGCGGATTCGATCGAGCACGGCTACTGGATCGATGACGAGACTCTGGAGATGATGGCCAGTCACGGAGTCACCTGGAATCCGAACGTGGGATACCTGGCGCGGGCGGTGGAACGGGCCGACGACCTGGATCTCAACCCGGTGTATGTGGAGCGCTGCAAGATGGCGCTCGACTCCTACGCCGATACCCTGCCTCGCTCGCAGTCGATCGGCGTGAAGAGAGCCATCGGCTCCGACTTCTTGGGCACGCCAGCCGATCCCCATGGCGAGGAGGCCTACGAACTGGAGGTCCAGACCCGCCTGGGTCTTTCGAACATGGACGCCCTGGTTACGGCGACCAGGGGCAACGCCGAATTCTTCCGGATCGACGATGACTTCGGCACACTTGAGGTGGGAAAGGTCGCCGATCTCTTCATCATCGACGGCAACCCGCTCGATGATGTCCGCATCCTCCAGGAGCGTCACCGGATCAAGCGGGTCATGATCGGGGGTGAAACTCGCATCACCAGGCCATGACCGCCCGATCCGCCCCAAGCTTCGACATCGGCCTGGACAATGGCCGCACGGTGAAGGAGATCGTCGAGGTGGCCCAAGCGACCGAGCATGCCGGGTTCGAAACGATCTGGATCGCCGAGCAGCACTTTCGGAGGGGCGTCTTCACCATCGCCGCCGCAGTCGCCGAGTCCACCTCCTCGGTGGGGATCGGTTTCGGCGTCCTGAGTCCCTTCATCCGTCACCCGGCGTCAGTGACTATGGAATTGACATCCCTTACCGAACGATACGGCGACCGGTTCAAGCTGGGATACGGGGTGGCCCACCATGGCTCATCCCGACTGGGAACCATTCCCGCCAACCAGGTGACCGGCCTGCGAGACGCCGCCATTGCCACCCGCACCCTCCTGGGCGGGGGAACCGCCTACCAGGGAGCGCAGCTCGCTTCCCGGCCGCCGCCCGTCCCGATGTACCTGGGATCGATGGGTCCTCAGTCTCTTCGGATGTCGGCCGCCCACTACGACGGGGCTCTCCTGGGGGTGATGTGTTCACCGACTTTCATCGCATCAAGAGCCGAACTGATCGACGCGGCGCTGGCCAGAGCCGGCCGATCGAGGGACGAATACCAGTTGGGCGCACTGGTACTCACCGGCGTGGCGGACAGCCCCAGCCAGGCCAGGGACGCGGTGCGGCCGTCCGTGGCGTACTACCTGGCGGAGATTCCTGACGTCTCGCCGCGCCTGGCCGGAACAGATGTTTCGCGAGACGATCTCCTAGCGGTCCGCGCCCAGATTCTGGAGGCGAAAGCCACCGACGGCGTCGAGGCGGCTTCGGCCCTCCTCCCCGACGATCTGGTCGACCGGCTGGCGGTCGCCGGCACTGCGGACGATGTGGCGCAACGTCTGGCCCGCCTCGCAGATGCGGGCCTTGACAGGGTCGTGGCTCACCACGCGCTCGACTCCGAAGCGGTGGCTGCACTGGGCGCCGCCCTGGCCGACCGAGCAAAGGCGCCTGCACATGGTTGAGTTCGGCGCAGCAATCGAGGGCTTGGCGGCGGCCGAGATCCGAGCGATCCAGAACGAGCGTCTCGCCAAGCAACTCTCCTACCTGTGGGCAAGGTCGCCCTTCTACCAGGACAAGCTGAGCAGCGCCGGCCTGGGCCCCGACTCGGTGAGATCGGTCGAGGATTTGACCGCGGTCCCCTTCACTATCAAGGACGACATTCGCAAATCCCTGGCGGCGAGCCCACCGCTGGGAAACCACCTGGCCGCCCAACCGAGCGACATCGTCCAATTCCAGGCATCGACCGGGACAACTGGACGACCGTCGTATGTCGGGCTCACCGCCCACGACCGGGACAACTGGGCAGAGATCACCCGCCGGACATTCTGGGCCCATGGCTTTCGCCCGGGTGAACGGGTACTGCAGGCGCTGGGGATGTCCCGCTGCTGGGTGGGTGGCGTGCCGGTGATACAGGGTCTGGAAGCCCTGGGAGCGGCCTGCATCCCGGCCGGCGCCGAACCGGGAACCACCTGGCTGCTCCACACCATCGCAGACCTGAACCCGACAGGGCTGGTCGCCACCCCCAACTTCGCGGTCTACCTCGGAAACCAGGCCAAGGAGGTGTTGGGCGTCAACGCGCACCAGTTGCCGATCGAGAGGATCTACGTTGGCGGCGAACCGGGAGGCGGCATACCGGAATTCCGCCGACACGCCGAGGCTCTGTGGGGAGCACAGATGCGGGAGGTGATGGGTGGCACCGACCTATCGCCGGTCATGTGGGCGGAGTGTGAAGATCAAAGCGGCATGCACTTCGTTGCTCCCGAGTTGATCTATTGGGAGATTGTCGACAACGCCGGTGATCCCGTGGAAATCACCACGGGAGCTACGGGAGAGTTGGTGTACTCGCATCTCGACCGCCAGGCGACCCCCGTGCTGCGCTTCCGGCACAGCGACATGATCGAGGTGCTCGACACCGAGTGCCGATGCGGACGGACAAGCCCCAAGATCAAGTGTTACGGGCGCACCGACGACCTCATGATCATCAAAGGGGTCAACTTCTACCCCACCGCCTTACAGGACATCGTCATGGGCATGCGACCAGCCACCAGTGGGTCCGTTCGGATCCTCAAGCATCAGCCCGAGTACACGTGGCCCGGCCCGCTCCATATCCGGGTTGAACGGGGCGAGGCACGTTCCCCCGAAGCAGACGGGGAACTTGCCTCCAAGCTGACCCAGGCCATCTCCGACCTGTGCAGGGTCAGGGCAACGGTCGAGGTCGTATCCTTCGGCACATATCCCTCACCGGGACGCGAAAAGGTCCGGCTCATCGAGAAAATGTACGAGACATGACATCACTCACAATCAAAGATGCCACCCTGGTCAGCCCCGCCGGCAGGACCAGAGCCACGGTTCATTGCAGCGATGGCGCCATCCAGGCTCTTCTTCCTCCTACCGACGCGCCCTCCGCCGACCGGGTCATCAATGCGGATGGCGCCTACGTACTGCCCGGGGCCATCGATGCACACGTCCATCTCGGTGTCATCCTGCCGTTTGCCGACTCGTGCCGGGAGGAGAGCGCCGCAGCCGTGACCGGGGGGGTGACAACCATGTGGCACTACCTGCTATCCCCCGGTTCCTTCAAGGACAACCACCAACAACACCTCTCCGAAATCGAGGAGCACAGCATCGTGGACGTGGGCTTTCACGGTCTGGTAACGAACGCTCAGCAGGTCGCCGAGATCCCCGAGACGGTCGACGAATTGCGCCTGACCTCCTACAAGTTCCACATGGCGATGAAGGGACCCGAAGCCGCCTACGGGATCAGGGGCCTCGACGACGGACTGATCTTCGAGGGCATGCGCCAGGTGGCCTCCCGCCCGGGGGTGATGGCGCTGATCCATGCCGAGAACATTGACGTGATCCTTCACAACCGAGAACTGGCGATCGCAGCCGACCCGGACGCCACCGACACCGCCTCCTGGAGCAGGCACCGCCCACACTTCACCGAAGAGGAAGCGATCATCCGCTCATCGATTTTCGCGGAGAACGCCGGCGCACCGCTATGTGTGATTCATACCAGCGTGGGCCGCGGCCCCGAGTTGATCCGCGCCGCCCGCGACCGCTACCCGCGGCTCTACATGGAGACCTGCCCGCAGTACCTGGTGCTCGACATGGACATGCCGCTCGGCACTTGGGGCAAGGTAAACCCGCCGCTTCGGACGAAGGCGGATCAGGAATTGCTGTGGGCTGGCCTGGCGGATGGAACTTTGGACTGGATGGGATCCGACCACTGCGACTATGACCTGCCAACCCGCCAGGGCAACATCTGGGACGTCGGTCCCGGTCTCCCCGGCGGCATGACCATGATCCTCCCCGTCCTGTTGTCCGAGGGCGTCAACAAGGGCCGTCTGACGCTGGAACGCGTCGTCGAACTGACCTCAGCGAATTTCGCCCGGCTCATCGGGGCGTCGCCGCGCAAGGGCACGATCGCAGTCGGCAGTGACGCCGACCTGGTGATGGTCGACCTCGACCACGAAGTCACCATCGACGCCGACATGCTCAACGGACACTCGGACTACACACCATTCGAAGGCATGGTCCTGCGCGGTTGGCCCCGGATGACGATCGCCGGCGGCGAGGTGTTGTACGAGGACGGCGAGGTCGATCGGGATACCACCCACCGCGGCACTCTCATCACCGTTCCACCCGACAAGATGCCGGTGCTCTGATGGCCGCCCACCGCATGCTCGTGCTGCCCACCGGTACCTGCTACCTGGCCGAGTTCCGGACGAAGCTGGGCGGGTCGAACAACGAGGTCGGGGTCCCGATCGCCATCTTCGCCATCGAGACTGACGACGGGTGGGTGGTGTTCGACACCGGGTGCGATCCGGATGTGGCGACCGATCCCGTGGGAACATGGGGACGGCTGGCCAAGGCCTTCCGGATGGAGATGTCAGACGCCGACCACCCTCTGGCTCGCTTGGCCGAGGCGGGCATCGCGATCGCCGACGTCGCCCATGTCGTGGTGTCACATCTGCATATGGATCATGCCGGCGGCATCCGGTTCTTCCCCGATTCCACCGTTCACCTGCAACGGGCCGAGCGTCGGTGGGGCCAGTTCCCCGACCGGTTCGGAGCCCCGGGCTTCATTCGCAACGACTTCGACCGGCCCGAGATCAACTACCGGTACCACGAGGGGGATATTCAGGTCGTCCCCGGCGTCAATGCCATCCTGACCGACGGACACACGCCGGGACATCAGTCGCTGGTGGTCGACCTGCCGTCGGGTCGTTTCGTCCTTACCGGCGACGCCGCCTACCGGCGGGACCAGATCGACCGGCGCCTCCCGCCGCCCACCACCACCGACGAGTTTGCGGCCATCAGGTCGCTGGCCCGGCTCAAAGGCTTCGAAGACCGCGACGGAGCAACGATTCTCGTGGCGCATGACATCGAGCAGTGGGAGACCACCCTCAAATCACCCCACGGCTACTACGAATAGGGAGGCGCCCATGGGTTTCACCGATTGGAACGAACAGGAAGGTTTCGAGGCGTTTCCGGGCGACTTCGTGTGGAACGTCACCGGCCAGGACCTGCAGGTAATTCGCGCCGAGATCGCGCCGGGGACCGACTTCGGCCTCCATACCCACCACCAGGAGCAGATCATCTGCGTGTTACAGGGACAACTCGAATTCACGGTGGACGGAGAGACGCGGATCGTCGGACCCGGCCAGGTGATCCACGCCCCGCCCGGCGTCGAGCACGGCGGACGGGCGGTGTCGGACGACCCGGTAATCACCTTGGAGGCCTTCTCGCCGCCCCGGGTGAACTTCAGCCACAACCAGGAGATGGTGTTCGAGGACCCCGTATGAGAGGGCTGAGAAGTCGCAGAGCCCTCGTCACCGGCGCCAGCGCGGGCATCGGTCTTGCAACAGCCCACCGACTGGCCTCCGAGGGCGTCAATCTGGCGGTTGTCGCCCGCGGCGAGACCCGACTGTCCGAAGCAGCGACCCACATCGCCCAGACGCACGGAGTGGAAGTGACACCAATAGTGGCCGACCTCGCTGTGCCGGAGGCGCCGGACCGAGTGGTAGGTCAAGCGGCAGATGCCCTCGGCGGGATCGACATCCTGGTCAACAACGCCGGTTCCTCGCCGTTCGGCAGCCTCGAAGCCGTCACCGACGATGACTGGTCGTCTTCGATCGACCTGAAGCTGATGGGCTACGTGCGGTGCACGCGGGCCGCCTTCGCGATCATGAAAGAAGGCGGAGGCGGGGTGATCGTCAACGTCGTGGGCATGGCAGGGCGCTCGGCGTCTCCCGCCTACGTGCTCGGCTCCCTCAACGCCGCGTTGCTCCACTTCACCAAGTCAGTGGCCGAACTGGGCGGCCCCCACGGCATCCGGGTGATGGCCGTGAATCCCGGCCTCACCACCACCGATCGTATGGAGGAAGCCATCGAGGTCTGGGCCCGGGACGCCGGGATGACCAACGAGGCCTTCCGCTCCTCCTATCTGAAAGACAAGGTCCCCCTGGGTCGGCTCACCACGCCTGAGGATGTGGCCGAAGCGGTTGCCTACCTGTGCTCGGACGCCGCCGCGCCGGCTACCGGCTCGGCAATCCAACTCGACGGAGCATCCACCCGCGGGGTGTTCTGACCATGGAAGGAAAGCGGTTCATCCGAACCATTTGCCTGCAAGACATCCTCTCCTACGGACCAAACGCCGTTGAACTGGCCTTGGAACCACTGAACGTACTGATTGGACCGAATGGCTCCGGCAAGTCGAACCTCATCAACGTCCTGTCGGTATTGAGGGGAGCACCTCGCAATCTGCCGGAGACCATCCGAAGAGGAGGAGGCACCAACGAGTGGCTCTGGAAGGGACGAGACCAGCTTGCTCCCGCCTCGGTGGAGATCACCGTAGAAAACCCGACTGGGATCATGCCGCTCAGGTATGGCTTGGCGTTCACGCAGGTGCGAAACCGATTCGAACTCTATGATGAAACACTTGAGGACGAGGAACCACAGCCCGGTCATGAGAAACCGTTCTTCTATTACAGGTACCAGCGAGGCGATCCTGTCATCAACATCACGTCTCCGTACGACGAGACAGTATTCCTAAAACGCCGTCTTGAACAAGCGAAGGTGGATCCGGAGGAGTCGATTCTCTCGCAGCGCCGCGACCCTGATTTGTATCCCGAGTTAACCTCCTTTGCCACACAGATTGAGCGGATAGGCATCTATCGCGAATGGAATCTGGGAACGGACACTCCATTTCGCTTGCCGCAGAACGCTGACCTTCCACAAAGCACTCTGCTGGAGGATGGCACCAATCTCGGCTTGGTATTGAACAACCTGATGAATCGCCCCCCGGTCAAGCGCGAGATAATGCAACGCATGCGTACCTTTTACCCTGGCATCGAAGACATAACCACGACCATAGTGGGCCGCACAGTGGAAGTGTTTTTCCACGAAGGCGGTCTACGACATCCCATTCCCGCAGACCGACTCTCGGAGGGCAGCCTTCGATTTCTCTGCCTGCTCGTCGTGCTCTGTCACCCTGAGCCCCACTTGATAACGTCTATCGAAGAGCCGGAGTTGGGTCTTCATCCCGACATAATTCCTGACATAGCGGATTTGCTGGTCGAGGCATCGAAACGCACTCAGTTGGTTGTCACCACCCATTCAGACATACTCCTTGATGCACTTACGGACGTTCCTGAATCTGTAATCGTCTGTGAAAAACGAGAAGGAGCAACGCATCTCCGTCGATTGGAAAGAGAGAACCTCAAGCTCTGGTTGAAGAGGTACAGACTGGGAGAACTCTGGTCAAAAGGTGAAATCGGCGGCAACAGGTGGTGAGGGTGCAAATATATGTTGATCACACTTGATGGTCCAGGTCATAGAGTCCTGTTTCGTGGCGGATCGAGAAGCTATTGCCGATTTCTACGGTTGCGGCTTCCGTTCAAAGGCCATACGGCAATGGCCGGAGCGAGGGGGGTCTCAGGGGGACGTACTCTCCAGATTTCTCCAACCGAACAGTGGGACAGCCCCCGGAAGTTCGGTTCTTCCCAAGAGATGACCGCCTGATGTCCGAACTCAGCCTGACCCGGCATGGCAATGTGGCCAGGGTCATCATCGACCGCCCCGAACGCAAGCATGCCTGGTCGGTGTCCATGTGGACCCAGATGGCAAAGCTCATGGGCCGGTGCGCCCGCGACGACTCGGTGCGGGTGGTCCTCGTGACCTCCACCGGCGACCGCGTGTTCAGCGCCGGGGCCGACATCGAGCAGTTCGGCGGGGCCGGGCCGGCCTCGGTGCGAGAGTCACTGAAGGGAGTGGAATCGGTGATGGCGTCAATCGAGGCATGCCCCCAGCCGGTGATCGCCGTGGTAAGCGGCGCCGCCGTGGGCGCCGGGACGGAGGTTGCCGCGGCCTGCGACATCCGGATAGCCTCCGACCGGGCGTGGTTCTCGATCCCGGCGGCGACATTGGGGATCGTCATTACCAAAAACGACATCGCCCGCCTAGTCCGGGGGGTGGGAGGGTCCATGACTCGCGACATGCTGCTCACCGGCCGGCGGTTGACTGCCCGGGAGGCAGAGCGGGTCGGTTTCGTCCGCTCGGTCCACAGCCCGGCTGATCTCGACGCGGCGGCCATGGATCTCGCCGCCGAGGTCGCCTCGCTGGACGGATCGGCGCAGGAGGCGATGAAAGCGCATCTGAACGACCTGGGAGCCGTGAGGTGGGATGAAGAAGCCTGGGGCGCCTCGTTGGAGGCGATAACGTCACCTACCACCCAAAGACGCATCATGGCCAGGTTGGGAGACACATGATCGGCGTGATCCGCAACGGACGCCTGGTCACCGGGGACGGGGTGATCGAAGGCGACATCGGTTTCACGGACGGTGTCATCGACCGGATCGGGACCGCCCTGGGAGGAGCAACGATCGCAGATGTCGACGGCGCCTGGGTGTTGCCGGGAGCCATAGATCCCCACATCCACATCTCGTTGGGCGGATACGCCATCACCGAGCCGTTGCTACACGATCTCCACCAAGCCGCCCGGGCAGCCCTAAGAGGCGGGGTCACCACCATCGGAGCATATGCGCAGCGCACCCCCGCTTCCACGGTAGCCGAGGCGGTGGAGGCCGAGATCGGCCGGGCGGGGGACGGGGTTGCCACCGACTATTTCATTAACGCCCTGCTGATACCCGGGGACGACATTGAGGAAACGGTGGCCCGGAGCGCCGCGGTGGGCGTCACCTCCTTCAAGACCATGGTCGCCTACGCCCGCCGAGGTTTGATGCTCGACGACGCCTCGATCTGCCTCCTCATGGAGCGGGCCGCCGAAGTGGGCGGGGTGACTCTGGTCCACGCCGAGAACGGCGGCGCCATCGACTACCTGGATGCGGTGGAGCGGAACCGGGGAGTTACCAACGCCAGTTACCTGCGCAGCCAACCGCCGGATTTGGAACCCGAAGGCATGAACCGCACCGCTTTGTTCGCCGCTCTCACCGGGGGCCGACTCCATTTCGTCCACTGCACCTCGGCTCAGGGTGCGGCCATGCTGGGAAATCTGAAGGATTCGGGAGCATCGGTGACTGCCGAAACACAAATCCACTACCTGTTGCTCACCAACGACGAGGTGCTCGAACGCGGCCCGCTGGGCAAGGTCGGCCCGCCCCTGCGGGACCACGGGCACCAGGCTCTCCTGTGGGACGCCCTAGCCGACGGCCGGATTGATCATCTCTCCTCGGACCACTCGCCCAAGAGCCTGGAAGTGAAGCTTTCGGCCCCCAATATCCTCGACGCCACGTACGGGGGGATCGCCGGCACCGGCGTGATGCTGCCTCTCGCCTTCAGCGAGGGGTTCGCCAAGGGACGCCTGACCATCGAACGACTTGCAGAGGTCACCTCCACCAGGGCGGCGCAGATCTACGGGATCTACCCGCAGAAGGGTGTCCTGGCGGAAGGCTCCGACGCCGACCTGGTCGTCATTGCGGAAGGCCGGCCAGAGGTGCGGTTGACCCACGACAACCTCGAACCGGCTGCGGGGTACTCGCTCTTCGACTCGCTCTCCACCGGCGGCACGCCGACACTGGTGATACGGGGCGGTTCGGTGGTTCTCTCCGACGGCAAGTTGGTGGGACCCGAGAACGGGCGGTACCTGGCGCGGTACCCGAAGGCATGAGCCTCGACCTGCTGATCAGAGGGGGCCGGGTCTATGACGGGAGCGGTTCGGCCTGGATCAGAGCGGATATCGGTATCGAAGACGACACCATTACGGTCCTTAGGGGCGACACCGCCCACTTGGAGGCAGGTCGCGTCATCGATGCCGCCGGCCTGGCCGTGTGTCCGGGTTTCATCGACATGCATGCCCATTCCACCATGGCGATCCTGGGCGATCCGGCCCACGAGGCCAAAGTCCGCCAGGGGGTCACCACCGAGTTGATCGGGGTGGACGGCAACTCCTACGCACCGTTTCCGTCCGCCGCCGACCTGGACGGGTGGAGCGTGATGAACGCCGGTTTGGACGGGCGCCGCCCGCCCGGGCTTGGATGGAGTTCGGTTGCCGAGTACCTCGATCTCTATGACAGGTCGGTACCTGTGAACATCGCCTATGTGATCGGCAACACACCACTGCGAGTGGCCACCGTCGGCTGGTCGGATGTCGAACTCACCCCCGAGGACGTGGCCGCCCAGAGGCATCTGCTTCAAGAGGGTCTCGACCAGGGCGCCTTCGGTTTCTCGACGGGACTGACTTACCCTCCCGGCAGTTTCGCCGACATCGACGAACTCACCGAATTGGCGGACGTGGCTGCCCGAAGCGGCGCCTTGCACGTCTCCCATGTGCGCTACGGGGCGGGGTACGCCTTCACTGACCCATTCCGTGAGGTGATCGAGATCACCCGCCGCACCGGCGCCGCCCTGCACATCTCCCACTACGCCTCACTCTCCAAGAAGGACGGCGAGTTCCACGAGCTGTTGGGCATCGTCGAGGAGGCCCGGTCGGAGGGTCTCCAGGTCTCCTTCGACGCGTACCCATACAACCAGGGTGGCTCGCGGGCGCAGGTGGCCCTCCCCGAATGGATTCAAGACGGCGGGCCCGACCGCCTCATGGAGCATCTCTCCGATGCGGGCTCACGGGGAAAGATGCGAGAGGAGGCAGACCCCCGGCAGAGCCGCTGGCGCAATCCCACCGGCTGGCACCTCAGCGGTTTCGAGAACCCCGACTATCAACATTTCGAAGGTGTTCCCCTGGACCGGATAGCCGCTTCCATGGGCCTCGACCCACTGGATGCGCTCTGCGACCTCCTCCTCGCCGAGAACCTCGGCCTGTCCTACGTCGGCCACGACTCCAACAACATGAAGACGGTACGCAAGGTGCTCAGCCACGACCTGTGTGCCGTGGGAAGCGATGCGCTGCTGGTGGGCGCTGCGCCCAGCCCGCGCACCTACGGCACCTTCCCCAAGATGCTGGGCGGCCTCGCCAGGGATGAAGGCCTAATGACCACCGAGGACGCCATCCGCAAGATGACCTCCTACCCCGCCGGACTACTGGGCATCACCGATCGCGGGATCATCCGCGACGGCGCCAAGGCCGACCTCGTGATCTTCGATCCCGCCACCGTGGGAAGCGCCGCCTCTCTGGAGGATCCTTGCCAGTACCCCACCGGCATTCCACACGTAATCGTCAACGGTGTGCCGGTGGTCGACAACCAACACCGCACCGGCGCCACTCCCGGCCGGGCCCTCAAGAGGACGTGAACATGACCGGACTGGACAAGTTGATCGCCGACCTGAAGACGGCCCACGCCGCCCGCAATCCGCGGTCGGAGGCCGCTTTCGAGCGGGCCCTGGCGGTCATGCCGGGCGGCAACTCGCGCACCCAGCTTTATTTCGAGCCGTTTCCGTTCTACGTCGACCGAGCGGAAGGCGCATACCTCCACGATCTCGACGGCCATCGTTACCTGGATGTCGTCAACAACTACACGAGTCTGATCCACGGCCACCCCGATGCCGAGACGGTCCGGGTAATAGCGGAGCAGGCTGCCCGCGGCACGGCCCATGCCGCGCCGTCACCGTCGGAGATCGAGTTGGCCGAGGAGATCACATCCCGCGTGACCAGCATGGAGAAGGTGAGGTTCACCAACTCGGGCAGCGAGGCCGTCCTCTACGCCATCCGCCTCGCCCGGCATGCCACCGGACGCCCCGACGTGATCAAGGTGGAGGGCGGATATCACGGAGGCAACGAGTCCGTGCAAGTCAGTGTGAAGCGCTTGGGCGCCGACCAACCGGCGGCCCTGCCGGAGGAAGGAGTCCCCGAGAGCGTGGCCAGCGCCACGCACGTGATCCCCTTCGACGACATCGACGAGGCCGTCCGTTTGGTCGGAGAACACGGCGCCACCTCGGCTGCCCTCATCGTCGAACCCATCCAGGGCTTCGGTGGTGGTTTGAGGCCCCCGGAGGGCTACCTGGAGGCGATCTCCAAGGCCGCCGCCGACACCGGGACACTGGTGATCCTCGACGAGATTCAAACTCTCCGGTACGCATACGGCGGCATCCAGCAGACCCTGGGCCTCACGCCTGATCTCACCGTCCTCGGCAAGTTGATCGGCGGAGGCCTTCCGGTCGGCGCCTTCGGTGGTTCGGAGGAACTGATGGCGATGACCGATCCACGAGGCAACCAGGTGATGACCCAGAGCGGCACCTTCAACGCCAATCCCCTGACGATGGCCGCAGGAGTACACGCCGTACGCAAGCTCACCCCGAAAGCCATCGAACGGCTCAACGCCAACGGCGACGAACTACGGGCCTGGATCAACGAAGAGTGCGCCCGGCTCGGGCTGCCGCTCATTGCCGGCGGCTATGGAAGCCTCCTGCAACTACATGTGGGATCTGACCTGCCGACCAGCTACCGGCAGGCCAAGACGCTGACAACACAGCCGCTGACTGCCCTGTTCTACCTCTTCATGGAACGCGGCGTCTTCACCGCACCGTCGCGAGTGATAATGGCGCTCTCAACCGCGATGAGCGACGCCCACCTCGACGAACTCCGCCAGGCCACCGCCTCGTCGCTCGATGTTCTTTCGGAAGTGATGTCCATATAGCCCGGTCTTATCCGACTCGAGATCAAACGAGTCGGATATGTGGAGCCGCTCCCACGAACTCCCACTCTTGCTGTGTCCTTATCCACCGGATACGGCCCACAACATCCTGCTCACATCATCATCACCAGCTTCGAGGCAACCCGGACTTCGACAGTTCCTGCTATTAACCTTGCAAATCTGGAATCCTATGCCATAATTGCAAGGATGATTCGGCGCCGCTTGCATCCCCATCTGCACGAGTTGCTGTCGGAAAATCCCGCCGTTGCGTTGATCGGGCCCCGGCAGGTGGGGAAGACCACACTGGCCTGGCAGATCGCCGACGAGATGGACTCTGTCTATCTCGATTTGGAATCACCATCTGACCTGGCCAAGCTGTCCGAGCCCGAGCTGTATCTGGCCGATCATCAGCACCGGTTGGTCATCCTTGATGAGGTGCATAAGACACCGGGTCTGTTCCAAACACTTCGTGGCCTCATAGATCGGGGCAGGCGTAGCGGGCAGGGAGTGGGGCGGTTTCTTCTGCTGGGGTCCGCCTCGATGGACCTGCTGCGCCAGTCAGGAGAGAGCCTGGCCGGACGCATCGCCTACCTTGAACTCGCTCCGCTGGATGTGTCGGAGGTGGGCACTAGCAACGCGGCGCCCCTTTGGGTACGGGGTGGATTCCCCGACAGCGTTCTGGCGGCCGACGACCGCAAAAGCTTCCTGTGGCGGCAAAACTTCATCCGGACCTATCTGGAGCGCGACATTCCCCAGTTGGGCCCGCGGATCCCCGCCGAGAGGCTCAGACGTCTCTGGGTGATGCTGGCCCACGCCCAGGGGGAATTGCTCAACGCGGCGGCCCTCGCACGCGGCCTAGGAGTGGACGGCAAGACCATCTCCCGGTACCTGGACCTCATGGCGGACCTGCTGCTGGTGCGGCGCCTTCCACCGTGGCGCAAGAACACCGGGAAGCGTCTTGTCAAGTCCCCGAAGGTCTACGTCCGCGACAGCGGAATCGTACATGCCCTCCTGGGTCTGACCTCCCAGGAGGACCTCCTCGGGCATCCCGTGGTCGGGGCAAGCTGGGAGGGGTTTGTCATCGAAACCCTCGTGTCACGGCTACCGGACGGAAGCGAGGCGAGCCATTACCGCTCGTCGGGCGGAGCGGAGATCGATCTGATCGTGACGTTGCCCGGACGTCGCCCCTGGGCGATCGAAGTGAAGCGGAGCCTCAACCCCCGGCCTCCCAAGGGCTTCCACAGTGGCTGCCTTGATGTGCGCCCGGCGGCCAAATACGTCGTCTATCCCGGAGCGGAGCGTTACATGGTCACTGCGGATACCGAAGCTGTCCCGCTGATCGACCTCGCCCGAGAGGTGAGCCGAGCCACTTGATCCCGCAGGCCACGGGGTTCTTCAGATTGCTATCCACCTTGGCAGGCGGACTATCTGCCGATGGGGTCGCGTGTTTTGAGTTCCGGGAACAAAGAGAAGTCGCGGTCCCGGGTCAGGAGCGCTTCGACGCCGTGCGCCACGCATATCGCGGCGATCCTGGCGTCGTGGACGACTGGTCCTATTACTCGGGGGCGTCGCACGAAACGCTCCAGTATGGCGGGAAAGCCTTCGGTCTCTCCGATCCACCGCATCGAAGGGGAAGCCATCCAAGCTGAGAGTTGACGCCATGATTGCTCCGGAGTCGAGGCGCTCTCCTTCCAGATACGGGGGTTGGTCACCACACTGAGGAATTCATAGCAACAGGGCCAGGGAATGGCCCACACATCGTTGCCTTCGGCCAATTCACGGATGATCGAGGCGGCCGCCTGGTGGTGCCGGGACTCACGGCGGTGCGCATACACCAGCAGGTTGGTGTCAACCGCGATCATCGAGATTCAGGGTTCTCCGTAAATGACGCCCCGCAGATCCTGCCAGGAGTACGCCTCCAGGGGGTCCTGCCCACCCGACTCGCCCACGCTCTCGTCGGGTAGGCGGTAAGGCGGTTGGGGGGCCGCATTGGAGAGCACCTGGCGCAACCCCTCTTCAACCACGGCACGCAGTGGGCGTCCGGTCCGCCGCGCGTGCCGCTTGGCGCGGGCCAGCAACTCGTCTTGGATGTCGACCGTGGTTTTCACCGTACCCATATTACCCATATCACTTTATATGGGCGAGCCATATTAGCACCCCCCCGGTAGTTTCCCGCGCTCGGCGCTCTGCGTATGGTTCGATCTCAGCATTGTCACTCGGCGGTCACGGCGGCGGCCACCTTGATACCCGCCTCTGCGCAGAGAGATACGGTGCGGTCCTGGTTGGCTGATTAGGGTTTAGCCCGTCCCTTCAACCCGAAGACTCAGCAGTAAAGGAGCCTCCAGTGGCCGACATCCCATGCCCCGCCGAGGACGGATCCAGTCCCGTCCGCCGCAAATTTCCCAAGCCACCCCTCATGTGCATCGATGCGGCCAAGTCCTACACGGCGGTGATGGAGACGTCAATGGGGACCATGACAATCGCTTTGGATGCGATCTCCGCTCCCCGCACCGTGAACAACTTCGTGGTGCTGGCCCGCTACCACTACTACGAAGGTGTGATCTTCCATCGGATCATCAAGGGTTTCGTCTGCCAGGGCGGCGACCCCACCGGCACGGGCCGGGGCGGTCCCGGGTACCGCTTCCCCGACGAGTTGCCCAAGCCGGGACGCTACGAACTTGGCTCGCTGGCCATGGCCAACGCCGGGCCCAACACCAACGGCAGCCAGTTCTTCATAATCAGCGGACCCAACGGCCGCCGACTCCCGCCGCACTACTCGCTGTTCGGCAAGGTGGTGAAAGGACTGGACGTGGTGGAGGCGATGCAAAGTGTGGCGACCGACCGCAACGACCGGCCACTGACCGACGTGACGATCAACTCGGTAACGATCAAAGAGTCGGGCTGATCCAGGCGATCGGGACTGGTGCTAAAACCACCGAGCTTTTGCCCAACCGTTAGCGGTTCAGCCGCTGGCGCCTAACAGGTGTGGGACTGCACGGGTGGTGATTCCAACCGTCCTCCCGGGCGCCGTCCCTCATCGATCCGTCACACTCGACGTCCTTTCAGTACCATGCCCTCCGTCCTCTAACAGGGCCTCACACCTGTCGCTCAACAGGACCTCTTTGCTTGAACGGCTCGGGTGGTCTTGGAGCGTTCAGCAACCCGGAGTGTGTATATTAAAGCCCATGAGAATACACATACAACTGGATGATGATCTCGTTGAAGACTTGGATCGCAGGGCGGGGCCTCGAAGACGAAGTGCGTTCATCGCAGCTCTGATTCGACGGGGTTTGGACGACGAGCGGAGATGGGATGACATCGAAGCATCACTGGGCACCATTCCCGACATGGGCCACGAATGGGATGATGACCCCGGAGCCTGGGTACGTGCCCAGCGACAGGGCGATCCCCAGCGGTCTGGCTGAGGGTGTCAAGGCTTCTGCTCGATTCCACTGTGTTGATCGATGCGCTGCGCGGACGTCCCGCTGCCCAACGTCTCAGACGACTTCGAAGAGCCGGTGTTGAGCCATGGGTCTGTGCCATCTCCATCGAGGAAATATGGCGAGGCCTGCAGCCCGAGGAAGAATCCACCGCCCGTCGCCTCATCCGGGCGCTGCGTTTAGCGCCACTCCGTTCCGCCGAGGGTGAACGTGCGGGCCGTTGGAGGCGCTCCTACGCCGAACGTGGAGTGACCCTTCACCAAGCGGATTGCCTGATCGCTTCAGCGGCTGTCGGAGTAGGAGCAGCTTTGGCCACGGCCAACATCGCCGACTTCCCCATGTCGGAACTCAACCTTGAGCACTGGCCAGTCGCCAAGTAGTTGATCTCAACCATGTCAGAATTCGCTGCCCTCTCGCCTCCGGGCCGGTCCCTCCCAAACCCACGGCTGTGTGGAAGGGTCCAACTACCATCCTCCAAGCTGCCCCGCGATAGCTCCACCTAGGCGGTCCAGGGAAAGAGGAGGGTCCGCCGGCCTCAGATTTTCTAACGCATCGGCAGGACAGGCTTCCTTCGAATCGGCGCGCGACGCCGCCCACTAACTGATGGGATCGAAGGCGACTCAACCTCCGGTTCTCAAGAGAGGCAGAACCTGCTCGCCGGTTTGTTCGACCATACGGTCGACCTGATCACTCGGCATGGGGAAGAGCGCTACACAGTCGGCACCGATCTCGTAGAAGCTCTCGATCTTGGCGGCTACCTCCTCCGGGGAGCCGGCGATGGTGAGATCCTCTACCCATTGGTCAGGCATCCCGTCGCGGACCGCCTGGTAGCCACCCCGTTCGATTAGTCCCCGGAGTTGCTTAGAAATCCCGTAAACATCGGTCAGGGCGTTGGCGCCAAGCGACTTGTAGAAGGCGAGGGAATCGCGTACCGCTCGACGGGCTTGTTGGGGATCGTCGCCCACCGAATATATTGCGAATACGGTTAACCGATGGGAACCCGACCGTCCCCCCGCTAGCCGCCCTTCATCGATGCGTTCCCTGGCCCAACGAACGTAATCGTGACCCGCTGCCACCGACAGCACCGTACCTTCGGAGATCTCCCCCGACAGGCGGAGCATCTTCGGACCGGTCACGCCCATGTGGATCGGGGTGGGGACTGCGGTTTCGGGGTAGGTGAGCCTCACATCGTGGAAATCGAACACATCCCCTTGTTCGTCGAGGGTCTCGCCCGCCAGCAACCGTCTCACCGACGAAACGCTCTCCCGCATCGCAGCCAGCGGGGAACGCGGGTGAAGGCCCATCTGCCGCACCCAGGCGGGCACGCCCAGCCCCAGC
This sequence comes from bacterium OM1 bin76, assembly GCA_002238785.1. GTDB lineage: Bacteria > Actinomycetota > Acidimicrobiia > Spongiisociales > ZC4RG35 > Bin76. The sequence continues at coordinate 84,731 of MPNA01000004.1, forward strand.
CCGGCAATCAAGCGCCCCGGGTAGACGGCCGAGATGGTCGAAATCTCCATGGCAAGCAGGGCCGGATGTCTCACCATCGCCGACACCACCCCGAGCCCCACCGTCGTTCGTTCGGTGGCGGAAAGCACCGCCGAGGCCCCGGAGATGCCACCGGTAAAGAAGAAGTCCTCCGCCAGCCAGATCTCGTCGAATCCTCCCTGTTCCGCCGTGCGTGCGGCCGAAGCCAGGTCCGAGGGAGCGATGGCGCTCCCCAGCACCAACCCGATCGCCCGGTCTAACGGCATGAACGACTCCTTCCGGGCATCAGGCGTCGGAGGTGGGGGCCACCGCAAAGCATTCCGCCGAACGATAGCTTCCCACCGCAGCCAGCACCGGGGCCTCCTGCCGGCAACGTTCGAACACCATAGGACACCGATCCTGGAAAGAACAGCCGGTCGGAAGGTCGGTGGGACTGGGGGTCTCCCCTTCCAGGATGATCCTCTCTCGCACTCTGTCCAGGTCCATGGTGGGCGCCACCGAGAGGAGCGCCTTGGTGTAGGGATGGCGGGGGTCCTCGAACAGTTCCCGGGTCCGGGCGATCTCCACGATCCTGCCCAGGTACATGACAGCCACCCGGTCGGCGATGCGGCGCACAGTGCCCAGATCATGGCTGATGAACAGGTAGGACACCCCCCTGACCTCCTGGATACGGCGTAGCAGGGAGATCATTCGACCCCGCAACGACTGGTCGAGACTCGAGGTGGGCTCATCGAGGACCACCAGATCGGGATCGGGCATCAGCGCCCTGGCGATCGCCACTCGCTGCTGCTGGCCTCCGGAGAGTTGTCTCGGGCGACGGCTCCGGAAGGCCGGGTCCAGACCCACCAGGCCCAGCATCTCTTCGATCCGACCGGCGGTCTCCGACTTGGGGACCCCGGCCAGCAATCGGAGGGGTTCGGCCAGCATGGCCCCGACGGTCATGCGACGGTTGAGCGACTGCGCCGGGTGCTGGAAGACCATCTGGATCCGGCGGCGGTTCTCCCTCAATGCCGACGATCCGTCCAGCGTCGATCCGTCAAACGAGATAAGGCCGTCGGTCACCGGGGTCAACCCCGCCACCATCCGGGCCAGGGTGGTCTTGCCGCAACCGGATTCCCCCACCACTCCCACCGTCTCTCCCCGTTCAACATCCAGATCCACCCCCCGGACCGCCGGGAGGGCGCCGTGGCCGCGGCCGAACGTCTTCCGGAGCCCCCTCAGTTCAAGAAGTGCCGACACGGTTCTCCCCCACAGTGTGCAGGAAGCAGGCGGAACGGTGACCCGCCCCCACGCTGAACAGGTCCGGCACCTCTCCGCAGGCCTCCCAGGCGTACCGGCACCGGTGACCGAAGCGGCATCCTACGAGCTCGAAATCAACACCGGCCTCCACGACATCGGGATCCACTTCCTGTTGCACCGAGTCCAAGAGAAAGCTGGTATAGGGATGTTGAGGACGGCGGAAAATGTCATCTCTCGATCCCTCCTCCATCACCTGGCCTCCGAACAGCACGGTAACGCTGTCGCACATCTCGGCCACAGCGGCCAGATCATGGGTTATGAACAAGACGCCCGCCCCCGTCTCAGCCACCAGGTCTCTGATCAGATCAAAGATCTGCGCCTGGATGGTGACATCCAAGGCGGTGGTTGGCTCGTCGGCGATCAGGATGCGGGGGCGGCAGGCGAGTGCCATGGCGATCATGACCCGCTGGCACATGCCACCCGAGAGCTGATGGGGATGCGCTTGCGCCACCCGGGTCGCGCCGGGAATGCCCACCCGTCGCAACATCTCGATGCTTTGCGACATGGCTTCGGAACGGCCCGAACCCTGCTGCAGAGAAAACACCCGAGCGATCTGGCGACCCACTTTCATGGTGGGATTAAGGGCAGCCTGAGGATGCTGGAAAATCATGGCCATATCTTCGGACCGCCGGCGCAGCGTCAGATTGGCAGGGTCCATGAGTTGGCGACCGTCCATGCGTACCCTCCCGGATCGCACCTCGATCCCGTCGGGGAGGAGGCCCATAATCGTGAGAGCGGCCATGGTCTTTCCCGAACCCGACTCACCCACCAAGCCGACGATCTTTCCCGCCGGAATGCTGAAGGAGACATTCGCCAGGATTGAGGTCGGGCTGCGGGTCACTCCCACGGTCAGCCCGGCCACCTCCAGAAGGGTCATGCCTCCCGGCCTCCGAACTCGTCGCCGATGAAGTGGAAGGCCATCGCCGCCAGGACGATCATCCCTCCTGGAAAGAAGGAAGTCCACCAGTGTCCGGCGTCTATGTCTCGGGCGCCCTCACTCACCATCACACCCCATTCGGCGGTTGGAGGCTTGATCCCCACTCCCAGGAACGCCAACCCCGACACCGTCAGGATCGCCCAACCCGCCACCAGGGTGGCTGTCACCAGGGAGGGTTGCAGCGAGTTGGGAAGAACATGCAAAAACGCCACCCGAGCGGACCGGTTCCCGGCCAGTTTGGCCCCGTCCACATATTCGAGTTCCCGTTCCGAAAGAGCCTGAGCGCGGGTGAGTCGGATGAAATAGGGGACGAACGCCGCGGTCACCGCTATCCCGACGTTGAGGGTGCTGTTGCCAAGCACCGCCACCAGGATCAATGCAAGCACGAATCCGGGGAATGCCAGCACGATGTCGGTGAGCCGCATCAGGGTCTCGTCGACGGCCCCTCCCCAGTATCCGGCAACCACACCGACCGCCGAACCTATCACCATGGCGCACATGGCTATCAGAATGCCCAGAGTCAGGTCGAGGCGGGCGCTGTGGACGGCCCTGGCAAACACATCGCGTCCGAAATTGTCGGTTCCCATGGGATGCTCCAGTGAGGGCGCAAGCAGCGCGTTGGGCGGATCGGTGGCCACCGGGTCGGTCACAAAGAACGGACCCACAGCCGCCAGCACAATGTAGACGGCCAGAATGACCATCCCCACCACCGCCAGGGGCTTGCGGGAGACAAGTGAACGAGCCGTGGCGCCGCCGTCGATCCGAGGCGGGACAAAACGCTCCGAAGCGCCGGACTGGGACTCAGCAGGCATGGCTTATGCCACCACCTTCTGTCCCAGCTTGATGCGGGGGTCGATCCAGCTGTAGATGAAGTCGATGACGACGTTGAGAACGATATACAGTAACCCGACCACTATCACGAACCCTTGGAGAGCCTCGAGATCGTTGACTCGCAATGCCTCGTAGGCATACCGACCGACACCCGGCCAGGCGAATATCAACTCGACGATGATGTTGCCGCCCAGCATGTATCCGAAGATGATGCCGATAGCGGTCGTCACCGGGATAAGGGCGTTGCGAAAGCCGTCTCGGAACAGCACCTCCCGCCTTCGAACCCCCAGGGCGCGGGCGGTGCGGACGTATTCGCTGTCGAGGACTTCGATCATCGAAGAGCGAACGATCTTGATGATGGGCGCCGACAGCACGAACCCCACGGTCACAGCAGGGAGGGCAAGGTAGCTGAATGCCTCACCCATGAGACCCCAGTTCCCCGCCAGGGCGGCGTCGACGGTGAAGAATCCGGTGATGGTCTCCGGTGGTTGGGTGGTGATGGCCAGCCTGCCGACCGGACCCGGAAACCAGCCGAGTTTGAAGAAGAACAGGAATGTCAGCATCAGCCCCAGCCAGAAGAACGCCATGGACGATCCCAGCACCGCCACCACGCGCGCCGCCCTGTCGATCCAGGTGTCCCGCCGGGCGGCGGCGGCGATGCCCACCGGAACTCCGGCCACGACCGCCAGGAGAACCGAATAGAAGGCAAGCTCCAAGGAAGCGGGCAGGCGGATGAGAAGTTCCTCGGTGACCTCGCCGCCCGTCCTGATCGAGGTTCCCAGGTCACCGGTGACCGCATCCTTCACATAGTTGACGAACTGCACCGGGACGGGGTCACTGAAACCGAACTGTTCCCTTATCTGTTCGAGTTTCTCCTCGGACGCATAGGGACCGGCTCGTACCGCGGCTGCATCGCCGGGCAGGACCCGCATGATGAAAAACACCACTACCACGATGCCGGCCACGGTGACCACCGATACCAGCAGTCTTCTTCCGAGGTATCTCCACATCAGACCGGACGTTACCTATTGAAGAGAGGGCAGGGCCGGCCTCGCCTGCCCTGCCCTCTCGATTAACTCAGCAGCCCGGGATCTTCGACATTTGGGTGAAGACCGGTATCCGGGTGTAGTCCTGGACTACGCCGCTAACGCACTTGTGAGTAACGGCCGTTCGGTCCGACGACCACAGCGGCGCCCAAACCGCCTGATCCAAGAAGATCTGCTGCGCCTGTGAAGACACATCCTGGCGGACCGCCGGGTCGGTGGTGAAGGTGCCTTCCCGGACAAGAGCGTCATACGCCTCGTCGCAGAAACGCGCGTAGTTGACGAACTGGCCGCAAGTGGTCAGGAATCTCATCTGGTAGAAGGGATCCTCGCCCCAGGAGAACCAGTCATGGATGAACAGCGGCAGTTCGTTGGCATTGATCCGTCCCGAGAAGTCGCCGTCGGGGAGGATCTGGACGTCCACGGTAACTCCTATCTGGCGGAGAGCATCCTGGATCAACACTGCCGCTTCCTGGTCGCCCAGGCGTGATTCCCGCACTCCCAGCAGGAGAGTCAGATCCTCCACACCGGATTGTTCCAGGTGGGCGCGAGCCGCATCGAGATCCTGGCGGAACTGGCCGCCTATGGAGGAATCATGAGTCTCCATGTTGGAGGTCACCACTCCCCCGGCGGGGGACGCGAAACCGTACATGACATTGTCTATCAACGCCTGATAGGGAACCGCGTTGACGATGGCCTTGCGCACATGGACATTGTCGAGCGGCGCGATGGTCTGGTTCATGGCCAGGTAGTGAACACCGGTGGTTTGGCTCGCCCAGATGGTGACGTTCGGGTCATCTGCCAGAACCGCCAACAGCCGGGGTGGGATGCCGGTCGCCACGTCAATCTCTCCGGCCGCGATCAGGCGGGCCTTCTCATTGGCGTCGGGGATCGGCCTGATGATCACCCCGGCGTTGGGCAGGGTACCGGCGTTCCAGTAGCCGGGATTGGGTTCGAGCACCACTTCGTTGTCGGGGTCGAACCTGGTCACATGGTAGGGACCCGAGCCGCCGCCCTTGTCGTTGTAGTAGGCAAAGGCCCAAGGGTCGTCCTCGGTGGCATTGGCGTCTGCCTCGGCCTGGTTCATGGCTCCGAACACCTGGAAGGTGAGGAACCTGCGGAACAGGGGACTCTGCACGGTGGTTTCGACCTCGAGGGTGTATTCGTCGATCACCCTGATCTGGTCGGTACCGGCAATGCCCACGAACGGGAGCAGCAGGCCTATGTATCCGGGACCTTCGATGGAACGGTCGAATACGTACTTGTAATCGGAAGCGGTCACCGGGGTGCCGTCGGGGAACGTCTGACCCTGGCGGATGTTGAAAGTGGCCAGGAAGCCGCCGGCGTCGGTTTCCAGGATCTCGAAGGACTCGGCGCCCGCACCGTGATGGTCGACGAACGAACCCTGCAAGAGTCCGTTGGGCTGCTCCTCCAAGACCTGTTTGATCAGAGGCTCGTAGACCGCGTTGGTAACCGCATAGGCAGATGTGGTGCGGAAAGTGTGCAACTCGATCAGGTTGGGGGTGTCGGCCAGGGACGCCACGATTACCGGCTTCTCGAAGATCATTTCGGCGCCCGTGGTGGTTGTCGCCTCTTCCTCCTCCATCTCCTCGTCCATGGCCTCGGCGGCCGTGGTGGTCGGCGCCTCTTCCTCTATCTCCTCGTCCATCTCTTCCGCGGCGGTCGTGGCGGTGGCCTCCTGGGCCGCGGCCGTGGTGGCAGTGGGAGCGGCGGTAGTGGCCGCAGGTTCCTCTTCATCACCTCCGCACGCCGCCACCAAGAGCGCCAGAGCCAGCAAGATTGCAATCTTCCTCCGTTGAAGCAGCCTTGGTCGGATGTTCTTCACAAAAACCTCCTTTATCTTCTTCTTTCCGGATCTTTGTCGGACTTGCTCAGGGACAGTCCGGTGAAATCGGGCCACCACAAGATATGATGATTCGATCTCTCAGTTGAATACTTCATAGGCTACCTCCCCGTCAGCCCCCGGCTCGGGCTGAGGTTGGGTGTTTTTGGAGCGGGTTACGGTTTACTTGATGCGAAAAACACCGCTCGACCAAAGCAATATGTAGGTCCTTTGGTCGTTCTGAAATGAACGATGGGGCAGCCGCCGGGGAGGCTTCCAAGCGTCCACTCTGCAGATCAGACGGACAGCGCCAGATCGCCTACGGCCTTCATCCTGATCCTCACGGCATTGGAGGGAAGGTAGGGAAGCGGCACCTCCTCGATGTCAACCACTGCCACCGTGGCAGCATCGGCGCCGGCCACGACCGCCCTCTCCATGGCTTCCGAGCGGGCGGATTCCAAAGCCTCCTCCCGACCCATGTCATCGAGGGAGTAGATCCGATCCACCTCTCCACCGACCTGGGCGATCGCCGCCCCGATGGCATTGGCCACCGCGAAGTTGTCGGGCCGGATCATCTCGCTGACGCCCGGTAGATCGTCCTCCAACAGGATGGACCCCCCTCCCACCACAATCGCCACCACCGGGTCGGCACTGGTCTTCATCCGGTCGACAGTCCCTGCAATGTCCCGGCGGATCCGATCCAGCGCCCCGTTCATCACTTCCCGATCCAAGTCCTCGACGGCGGCCCGGTTTCCAATGGCCGCCAAACCACCGGCGACCGCGATGTCGGTGGCGGTGAGATCCGGCCCACCGAACACCAGGGCCCGGCGGTCGAGCCGGTAACCGACACTATCGGGACCGACCGTCACCGCCTCTCCGTGGCTACGGACCAGCGATCCTCCACCGATGCCCATCGACAGGACATCGGGCATCCGAAAGTTGGTGGCCACCCCTCCGACGTGGACCACCACCGAGGCTTCCCTGGGAAATCCCCCCACCAGGATTCCCACATCGGTGGTCGTTCCACCGATGTCTATTACCACCGCGTCGGCAACGCCGCTCAGAAAAGCGGCGCCCCTCATCGAGTTGGTGGGGCCCGAGGCGAAGGTGGCCACCGGGTAGCGGTGGGCGTAGTCGAGGTTGAGCAGGGTTCCGTCGTTCTGGGTGATGAACAGGGGTGCGTCCACCCCGGCCCCGGCTACCACCCCCTCGAAGCCATCGAGCACCCGGTCGGCAAGGGGACCGAGGGAGGCATTCAAGATGGTGGCGTTCTCCCTCTCGAGAAGACCGACCCGCCCGATCTCCCGGGAAAGAGAGATCTTCACTCCGGGGAGTTCTTCGGACAGGATGGCGGCGGCCTCGGTCTCCATCTCAGCGTTGACCGGCGAGAACACCGACGTTATGGCCACCGAGGTGACTCCAGCCTCTCCGATCTGCGAAGCAGCCCGCCTCAGTTCATCGGGGTCGAGAGAGGCGATCTCTCGCCCGTCGAACTCGTTCCCGCCCCGGCACACGTAGGTGTGCCCGCCGAGCGCCCGGCGCAGCCGGTCAGGCCAGTCGGCCATGGGAGGAACGGCCAGAGTCGCCGGCGCCCCCAGGCGTACCGCCGCCGTGGCCGCCAACTGCCGAGCCTCGACCACCGCGTTGGTGAAATGGGTGGTGCCGATCATCACTGCCCGGATCTTCTCGGGGTCGACCGACGACGAGGCGAGTATCTGACGCAGTACGGCGCCTATGCCCTCGGAGACGTCCGCAGTGGTGGGAGTCTTGCAGGCGGCAACAACCTGCCGCCCAGCCATCAGGACCGCGTCGGTGTTGGTGCCTCCGACATCGATGCCGAGGCGCAACTCAACCTTCCCGTCGCTTGTCGATGGCCAACAGCACTTCCTCGGGATCGATGGGGAGGCTGGTGATGTTGGCGCCGGTGGCGTCCGAGACGGCATTGGCGATCACCGCCGCCACCGGGACGATCGGCGGCTCGGCCGCTCCCTTGGCGCCGTAGGGACCCGCCTCGCAGGGGTGCTCGAGGATGATGATCTCCACGTCGGGGACGTCCACCGCCAGCGGCAACCCATACGATTCCAAGGTGCGGCGGGTATACCGACCGTCCTTGGTTTCCAGCCCCTCCCAGAGAGCGTATCCCATTCCCTGGGCAACCCCTCCCTGGATCTGGCCGTATACGCCATCCGGATTGATCATCCGCCCCACCTCCTGGGCCACGACGTAGCGGGTGACCCGGACCGCGCCGTCATCGGGGTCGACCTCCACCTCAGCGAGATGGACGTGGTAGGTGGGGACCGGGAAGACGGGAAACAGCAGACCCTCGGCCGAATCGGGGTCCCATTTGGGGAGGGGAACATTGTAGGCGCCGGTGGCGCTGAGGGGCCCGCCGAGACCGAAAGCCGTCCGGGCGACCGTCGCCAGGGACACCGTCCGCGAGGGGTCGTCGCGCACGCAAACACTGCCCCCGCTGAGTTCCAGGTCGTCGGGCAGTGCTCCCAGGAGACCCGAGGCGATGTTGAAGAGGCGTGGCTTCAACTGCTTGGCGGCGGCCTGGACGGCCATTCCCACCACGTGGGTGGTCCTGCTGCCCTGTGACCCGGCGTCGTAGCCCTGCGTGTCGGTGTCCGGAGCCGTGACGAACACCTGCTCGGCGGCGAGGCCGAACTGGGCAGCGGCGATCTGGCGCACTCCCATGGTCACCGCCCCGCTGCCGTTCTCGGTGGCAGCGGTGGAGACGCCCAGGGAACCGTCCTGTTGGATGCTCAGGGTGGCCGAACCCGCCAGCGGGTTGGTGAGCCAGATGGTTGCCGCCAACCCCACACCCTTGAGGGATCCCTTGCCGGCCTCGCTCCAAGGGGCCACCTCCTCAACCCTGTCGAAGGCTTCCCGCAGGATGTCGGCGTCCTCCAGGGTCTGGCCGTTGAGCATGGAGTCGCCGGACTCGAAGAGGTTGCGCAACCTGAACTCCCGCCGATCCATGCCGATCGCCTCCGCCAGACGGTCGGTGTGCCGCTCCAGCGCGAAACAGATGTAGGTCCCGCTTACTCCCCGGAAGGCCCCCGAGGGGGCGGTGTTGGTGTAGACGCTCTTGGCTGTCACCCGGGTGGGTCCCACCCGGTAGACCGAGCCCACCATGAACATGGGAATGCTGGTGAGGTAGACGGTATCTCCGGCGTAGGCACCGCCGTCCATCAGGCACTCGAACTCCCGTGCAACGATCCTCCCTTCCTTGGTAACCCCCGAGCGGACCTTGATGGTGGCGTTCTCACGGGACATAGTGGAAATGAGGTCCTCTGTCCGGTCGTTCACCAGTTGGACGGTGCGTCCGGTGAGGGAGGCACCGATGGCAGCATACTGCTCAAGGCCGAGATCGAGGCGCGCCCCGAACCCACCGCCCATGTGATGCCCCACCACCCTGATGCGGGAGTCGGTGACGCCCAGCGCCTGCGCCACCCGACTTCGGACCTGGAAGGGAAACTGGTGGGAAACGTGTAAGGTCCACCGCCACCCGTCGTAGGAAGCGGTGGCCGACTTGGGCTCGAGATAGGCCTGGTACTGCCGGGGAACCGTAAATGTGTCCTCCACGATGAAGTCCGCCGTCTCGAACGCCTCGTCCACTCCCCCAGGGTCGGAGGTCAACACCCCACCGCAGTTTCCGCTCTTTGGCCAGGAGGAGGCTCCGGGCAGGATCTGGTAGGAGTCCAAATCGGGATGCAACAACCGGGCGTCGGGGGCCAGTGCCTCGGTCACATTTGAAATCGGCTCCCACTCCTCAATCTCCAAGCCGATGGTGTCAACCGCCGACTGGGCTTGCCGGGGCGTGTCAGCTACCACCATGGCGATGGGTTCTCCCTCATACAGCACCGTGTCGCTCGCAAAGAAGGGTGTGTCAAAGAGAACCAGGCCGTTGCGGTGTTCGGGCGCCTGCTCGGCAGTCACCACCGCATGGACACCGGGAACCGAACGCGCCGTCGACACATCCAGGCGGGTTACCCTCCCGGCGGCCACCGGGGAACGGAGCAACCTGGCATGGAGCATCCCAGCCTCGCGGTAGTCGACGCCATAGTTGGCCAACCCCCGCACTTTGGCGTCGGCGTCTGACCGCGGCGTGTCTGGACCTACTGCCGTCAAGTCCCGCACTCCTTCACCACAGACCGGAACGCCGCCCGGATGGCGCTGTATCCGGTGCATCGGCAGATGTTGCCGGCTATGGCCTCATCAACTTCACGGTCGGAGGCGGATGGGTGGCTCTCCAACAATGCCGTCAGGGTCATGAGGAAGCCCGGGGTGCAGAACCCGCACTGGACCGCCGCCATGTCGACGAAGGCCTTCTGGAGGGCGCTCAGTTCTCCGTCCGCTCCGGCCAGGCTCTCCACGGTTTTGACCTGGGCGCCCGCTGCTGCCAGAGCGGGGAAGATGCAGGAGTGGACGGGCGCTCCGCCAACGAGCACCGTGCAGGCCCCGCATTCCCCCTCGTCACAACCTCGCTTCGTGCCAATCAGATAAAGACGGTCCCGAAGTGTGTCAAGAAGGACTTCGTCGGCCTCAACAGCCACCGTTGCGGGTATTCCGTTGATGTCGAAGCTGAGTTCCTGCGTCATTGGATCTCCAGGCCTTCACGCGCCAGGCGAGCGGCCTTCCCGAGGAGACGGCCCACCAGCATCCTGCGATAGGATGCAGTGGCCCGCTGATCGTCGATTGGATCTATCTCCTCCATCGACCGCTGCGCGGCAATCGCCACCGCACCCTGGTCGAGAGTAGAACCCACCAGGGCCGCTTCGGCATGCGCCAGCCTGAGCGGAACGGGCGCCACCGAGCAGACTGCCAGTCGGGCGGTCTCGACCAGGCCGCCGGCCAGGCTGAAGCGGGCCGCAAGACCCACCAGCGCAACTTCCATGGCGCTCCGTCGGCCCACCTTCAGGTAGGACTCCCAGGTGGCCGCCGGGGGGACCGGCACTTCGATCTTCAACAGGATCTGTCCCACAGGAAGGGCGGTGCGGCGTCTACCCAGGAAGAAGCGGTTGGCCGGTATCCGTTGGGGACCATCCTCCCCGGAAACCACCAGGGTGGCGTCGGCAGCCAGTAGCGGAGGCGCCAGGTCGGCGGCCGGGGAGGCATTGCAGAGATTGCCTCCAATCGTGCCTACTGCTTGGGTCTGCCACCCTCCCACGGTGGCGGCGGCTTCTGCGAATGAAGGAAGGTCAGTGCCGATGACCGGATTGCACCGCAGATCATGATGGGTGGTCAACGCGCCGATGCAAATCGTCCCATCAGAAAGATGGACACCCGACAGATCGGTGATCCCCCCTATGTACAGCAGCGATTCGGATCGGGGAAGTTGGCCGGTCATACGTTGGATCATCACATCGGTGCCACCGGCCAGCACCCGGAGACCATCTTCCCGTTCCGACAGCGCCCCGAGCGCCTCGTCGACAGTCATGGGCGCCAGGAATTGCATCGATTCTCACCTCAGGTGTTCCGGTGTAAAAGTGTACCTAGAGGGTTGGCGCCCAGGCCCATAAGCTGGGCATCTCCCATCAGCCGGGCCCCTGAGATGCCTGCTAGCATGCCGAGCATGACCGCTCAACTCCGAATCTACGGCCTCTATCCCCAGACTTGGCAGGAGTTCGCTCGGAAGGTGAACGAAGAGATCGTGCCCCTCCGGTTGGAGCATGGCTTCCGGCTTGACGGTCCCTGGTTCGTGGAGGAGAACTGCCAGTATGTGTGGGTGGTTCACTACGAAGGCGAGGGCACCTTCGAGGAGGCGGAAGAACGTTACGATTCCGATCCCCGGTGGGCCGACCTGTCATTCGACCCCATGGACTACATTGCCGACGTGGACATCAGGACGCTGATACCCCAGCCGCGCCCTTCCTGATGGGGACGGCCACCCCTGACATAGGCTGACCGGACAGGTTGGCGCGGGGTTTCGAGCTCACAACAGTTACCCATGTGGAATGTAACCGAGGAGGACCTCATACCCGCCGCCATCGGAGCGGCGATCCTCGGCACCGGCGGAGGTGGAAACCCCTACCTGGGTCGGTTGCGAGCCCGTGCCGAGTTGCGAGCCGGTAAAAGCATCCAGATCATCGACCCCACGGAGGTAGCCGACGACGATCTCCTGGTGGTGGCGGGGGGCATGGGTTCTCCCGTGGTGGCCTACGAGAAGATCGCCGGTGGTAACGAGGAGACCGACGCCGTGCGGGCGCTGGAACGGCACCTGGGCCGGAAATTCACAGCTATCGCTCCCTTCGAGATGGGAGGAGGCAACTCGATGGTGCCCTTGGTGGTGGGGGCCCGCCTCGGGATCCCGATCGTGGACGGCGACGGCATGGGAAGGGCCTTTCCGGAACTGCAGATGATCACCTACCTCATCTACGGGGGGTCGCCGTTCCCGGCCGCGTTAGCGGACGAGCGCGGGAACCGAATCGTGGTGGACCGGTTGGTCGACGCCCACTGGCTGGAGAGAATCTGCCGCTCGGTCACCATCGACATGGGAGGCCATGCGGGCCTGGCCACCGCCATCATGGACGGGGCCTTCTGCCGCAGGACCATTATTCCCAACACGCTATCGCTGGCCATCCGCATTGGGAAGGCAGTCCTGGCTGCCCGCCGACTTCACCAGGACCCGGGTGAGGCAGTGATCGGAGAGGCGGGTGGTCGGCGCTACATCCGGGGCAAGGTAGTGGATGTGGAACGGCGGGCCACACGGGGATTCGCCAAGGGACGCCTGGTTGTCGAAGGGGTGGGAGACGATGCCGGACGCCGCTGTGAGATCGACTTCCAGAACGAGAACCTGGTGATTCGCGAGGGTGAACATGTACCGGTGATGGTCCCCGATCTCATCACTTTGGTGACCACCGACGAGGGCGAGCCGATCACCACCGAACTGGTCCGCTACGGGCTGCGGGCCGATGTCCTGGTGATTCCCGCTCCCGACCTGCTCAAGACGCCCGAGGCATTGGAGGTGGTGGGCCCCCGGGCCTTTGGCTACGACATCGCCTACCGTCCGCTGGTCACCTGACCCGTCGTCTTCGGGGCCAGCTAATCAGAGGCCTACAACTGGACCGACTCGTCAACTATCCCTAGTTGCTTGGCCCACGACAGTTTGTCGGCCAGCGAGTAGTACTCCACGAATTTTCCGTCCTTGACGCGGGCGAACGACATTCCGTCCACCTTGATCTTCTGACCGGCGGCGCCGTGCTCAAAGTGCGCGTGCTGCTGGGTGGCGCGGAAGGTCCACTTGGAAGCCACCGTGTCTCCGTCGGCCGCGATCATGTTGAAGGTGGTTTGCCCGTCGGGATAGGCAGTGCCAAGCGCGATCAGAAAGTCCGCGTATCCCTCCAGCCCCGGGCTGCGCACCGGAACATTGCGTATCACAACATCGGGGTGGACGTACTTTTCCACCAAAGCCCGCATCCGGCCCTTCCACGAGTCATCGGGCGGGTAGGGAAAGTCGGACTCCTGCCCGACCATGAATTCCACGAATACCCTGCGGGTCTCCTCGGTGTCACCGTCCGGGTTCCCCTCTGGCAATACAACTGGCATCTGGTTTCCTTTCTACAAGCTCGGTCTCGAATGGAGGATCAGAGACGGGTCGATTCATCAACCATCCCCAGTTGCTGCAACCAACTGAGCCGATCGATCATCGCCCAATGCTCGACTATCTTGCCGCCTTCGAACCGTTCGAACATCACCCCGTCCACCCGGACCTTCTTTCCAGTCGCCTCATGCTCGAAGTGGTCGGACATCTGGGTGGCCGTGTAGTGCCACCGGGCCGCCGCCATGTTCCCGTCCACCATGATGATGTCGTAATTGGTGTTGGAGTCCGGGTAGGCCTCTCCCAGACCCATCAGGAACTCCACCCAGCCGTCCCGCCCCGGACGGCGGACCGGGACGTTGTGGAGAACCACGTCGGGATGAACGAATTCCTCGACCAGGTCCAGCAATCTCTGCTTCCACGAATCATCAGGCGGGTTGGGAAAGTCTGCTTCCTGGCCCTCGAGCCATCGCATGAAGAGCCTGCGGGTCTCTTCGGTGTCTCCTTGGGGCGTCCAATCGGGAAAGCCTGACGGCATGATCGTTCCTTCCTTCCAACTAACCGGCCTCTTATCGGGCGATAGGATTTCAAAATAGCGAGTTGCGCGCCGGTTACCCTCAAAAAGGCATCAAGATGTTGGCTTATCAGTTCACCACCTGGGAACAGGACTTCGAACTCCAAGAAGTGCCCACTCCCGAGCCCGGGCCGGGAGAGACCCTGATCCGGGTAGCGGGAGCGGGAGTGTGCCATTCCGACCTCTACCTCTGTGACTGGCCCCGATCAAGCCTGCCCTCTTATGAGCTTCCCTTCACCGTCGGTCACGAAATCACCGGGTGGGTGGAGGCGTCGGGGCGGGGAGGCGCTGATCTCCCGGTGGGAACGCCGGTAGCGGTCTACGGCGCCTGGGGATGCAACGCATGTCCACAGTGCGCGGAGCAATCGGAGAATTACTGCGAGAACGCCGCGGCGGTGGTGGCCTCGGGACCCGGCCGGCCGGGCCTGGGCCGGGACGGTGGGATTGGCGAATTCTTTCTGGCGCCCCAATCCCGGCACCTTGTCCCCCTCCCCGCCGGGCTCGACCCGGTGGAGGCGGCCCCCCTCACCGATGCGGGACTGACCACCTATCACGCCATCAAGCAACAACTGGACCGGCTCCATCCCGGCACCACGGCGGTGGTCATCGGGATCGGCGGGCTGGGATCGCTGGCCGTTCAGATTCTGCGAGCACTCTCCGCCGCCCGGGTCATCGCGTTAGACATCGCTCCGGACCGATTGGAGGCTGCCCGCCGACAGGGCGCTCACCATGCGGTGTTAGCCGATGAAGACGCCCCCGGGGCCATCCGGGAAGCAACCGGTGGGCGGGGCGCCGAGTTGATCCTGGACATCGTGGGAACCGACGACACCCTCGCTTTGGCCGCCTCTGCCGCCGCGATCCGCGGTCATATCACGGTGGTGGGAATCGGTCCGGGGTCATTTCCCATGGGTTATGTCCATGTCCCCAGGGGGTTGTCGGCTTCCACCGTATTCTGGGGCGCCATCCCCGACTTGGCCGAAGTGGTGGCCCTGGCCGGGACCGGCGCCATCAAAAGCGACACAGAGAGGTTTTCCATGCAACAAGCCCCCCTCGCCTACCGCAAGCTCCGGGAGGGAACCTTGAAGGGCCGAGCGGTGGTTGTCCCTCATGGTGCGGAAGTGAACCTGCCATGACCTCCACTTCTCGACGCTGGGTGCTGGCATCCACTCCGAATGGCGAACCCAAGACTTCAGACTTCGAGATGGCCTCTGTGGTGCTGCCGCCGCTGCGGGAGGGGGGGATCATCGTCCGCAACACGTTCATTTCGGTGGATCCCGGGGTTCTGGACCGGCTTACCCGTGACAGCTATGCACCACAACTGCGGCCCGGGGAGGTCGTCGACGGCTTCACCGTGGGGGTGGTCACCGCCTCCCAGAACCCCCGCTTCGAGGTGGGAGATCGTGTGACCTGCGGCAACGGTTGGCGGGAGAGCTACGTTTCTTCGGGCCGGGGGGTCATGAAACTGCACCCCAAGGTGTTCGGCCCACCGATATCAGAGCGAGCCGCCATCGGCGCCCTGGGGGTTTCCGGCCTGACCGCCTATTTCGGAGTGCGTGGGGTGGCCCAGGCCAGGTCCGGAGAAACGGTGCTGGTTTCCTCGGCGGCCGGAGCCGTTGGCAGCACTGCCATCCAGGTGGCCCGCAACCTGGGGTGCCGGGTGGTTGGCATCGCAGGTTCCGAAGACAAGGCCCGCCTAGTGGTTGAAGACCTGGGTGCGGAGGCTTGCATCGACTACCGGAAGGAGCCCGACCTGTCTGCCGCCATTGCGAGGACCTGTCCTGACGGTGTGGACGTGTTCTTCGACAATGTCGGCGGAAAGACCCTGGACGCGGCGTTGCTGAACATGAGCCAAGGCGGAAGGGTGGCGATCTCGGGGCAAGTCAGTGAGTACTCCCGCGTCCAGCCGCGGGGTATCCGCGCCGTGGGCGAGTTCATCAATCGACGGATCACCATGACCGGCTTCGTGGTCTGGGATTTCCTCCCCCAGTTCCGCGAGGCCATGGCCGAGATGAGAGGCTGGATGGTCTCCGGACAACTGGTGTTCCGAGAGGAGATCATCGACGGCTTCGAGAACGCCCCGGCGGCGTTCGTCGGGCTCTTCCGGGGAGAGAATCGAGGGCGGCGGCTGATCCGACTGGCGTCCGGTGACTGACCAGGTGCTCCTCTCGGAGCGAGAGGGCGCGGTGCTATGGCTAACCCTGAATCGGCCTCGCTACCGCAACGCCATAAACGTGGCTCTCATCACTGCCCTGGACGAGGCCTTGTCCACCGCGGCCTCCGACGACGACATCGGGGCGGTGGTGATCGGCGGCGCAGGTCCCCACTTCTGCTCCGGGCATGACCTGGGCAGCCCAGGCAGGGACTTGGAAAAGCCCTTTCGAAGAGTCGCCACCACCTGGTACGACCATTCCGACAAGGAGGGAGCGGAAGCCATCCTGGTCCGAGAGGACGAGGCCTACCTGTCCATCCCGCTTCGCTGGAGAGAGCTTCCCAAACCCTTGATCGCCATGGTCCACGGGGCATGCGTGGCGGGAGGATTGTCGCTGATCTGGCCGGCCGACCTGATCGTGGCCTCCGACGACGCCTATTTCGCCGACCCGGTGGTGAGAATGGGCATCCCCGGCATCGAGTATTTCGCCCACCAGTTCGTGATGTCCACCCGCATCGCCCGGGAGTTCCTGCTGGTGGGTGATCGCATGTCGGCCGCCCGCGCCTACCAGGTGGGAATGATCAATCGGGTGGTGCCCCGGGATGACCTGAGAGAGACCACCGCCCGGTTGGCGAAGCGATGCGCGGCCCGGCCCCGATTCGGAGTGGCGCTGGCCAAGCGGGCCCTGAACGCGGTAGAAGACCGCATGGGCCTGCGGGACGGGATGTCCATCGCCTTCGGTCTACATCAGGTGGCACACGCCCACAGCGCCCTCACCCTCGGCGATCACGTCGGAGGTCAAGACCCCACTTCTATCGCCCAAGATCTCACTGTGGAATAGAAGATTGAGGAAAGACCCGTTGCGAACGGGCCGGAAAAATCCTAATGTAACCCACCAAGCCACCAATCTGGGATTTTAGACCTAAAAACCCTACCAAAACACCACCCAACCACTACTCTAGGATTTTAGACCTAAAAACCCTACCAAAACACCACCCAACCACTACTCTAGGATTTTAGACCTAAAAACCCTAAGGAGTGTTGGTTTATGAGCTACACCTTTTCGTTCTTGCCTCCGCCGAGGCGCAGAGAAAGGATCGAACATGTTCTGGGGGCCATCAGCAGAGGGGACTCCCCCGTCGAGGATTTAGAGTCAGAGGCCGTCGACATCAAAGAGGAAGCAGGGCGACGGACGAAGGGCGGGGCAATCCAACCCGGAAGGAAAAGGAACGAAAAGGCAGCTGAGCAACTGGCCGAAGCGGCGGCATGCATGGCCAACTCTCCAGGCGGAGGAACGCTCATCGTCGGCGTGGAAAACAAGACGGGCCAGATCATAGGGGCCGACACCGACCCACAGTGGCTGCGGAGCAGGATCTACGACCTGACCGCACGCAAACTGACCGTGGACATCCAGACCGTCGAAATCCATGGCAAATCGCTGCTGGTCATAGATGCTCCCCAAGCTGTCGAACCGGTGCCCTTCAGGGGCAAATATCAGCATCGGGTGGACGCCAGTTGTGTGCCCGCCACCTCGACCCAGCTATTGGGCGGGCTGTTCGCCGACTTGGCGGCTGACCCCTCCCATCAACCTTCTGACACGCCGATCAGCGCAGTAACCCCGGCCGCGGAGTTTACGCTCCGGAACCAGCTTGCCAAGCATGACCCCGATAAGGCCTGGCTCTCTCTGGGAGACCTGTTGGGTCGACTCGGGCTCCTCTCGGGAAGCGGGGAGCACCTCAACATGGCAGGGGAGATGCTGCTGTCCACACAGGACCAGCCAGCTATCGACTATTCACATCGGCATGTACCAGGTGGGCCCTCCACTGTGCGAGTCGTTGAAGGAGGTCGCTCGTTGCTCGAAGAAGTTCTGCATGTTGAAGCCGCGGCCAACAACCAGAACCCTCTGACCGAAATCACCACCGGGCTTCAAGTCCATAAGGTCCGGGCAGTCCCCGAACGCTCGCTGCGGGAAAGCATCCTGAATGCGGTTTGCCACCGGGACTGGAGTATCAACCGTCCGACAGTGGTGGAACACATCGGGAACCAACTTCGCGTCACCTCTCCCGGCGGTCTGATCGGAGGCGTTACCAAGGACAACATCATCACCCATCCTTCCGCTCCGCGATACCGGACGCTTGTAACGGCGATGCGCAAAATAGGACTCGTGGAACAAGAAGGAGTCGGCGTCGACTTGATGTTCGCCGACATGATCCGTATAGGCAGCCGCCCACCCCTGATCGAGACCCTGCCCGACCCAGCCGTCCGGATCGTCCTTTTCGGAAGACGGGTGGACGAGCCGTGGTACAGATTGTTCCTTGACCTTGTACCTTCAAGCGGCCTGGACGATGTGGATACCGCTTTGCTGGTGTGGTGGGCGTCCCGAGAGTCGTTGTATCTCACTGTTCGATCATGTGCCGACCTTTTGCAGCGTTCCTACGCCGACGCCGACGAGTCTTTGCACAGAGCGGCTATCTACGAATTTCTCTTTCAAACGCCAACCGTCAGCGGCCGCCAGGGTCCGGCGTTCACTTCGCCCGCAATGGCCCCTCTCCTCACACCGATCGAGGTTCCTGCAGACACACCTCCGGCGTGGAAGCTGAGTTGGCAGGCCAAGTCTGCGCTCGGGCTCGGCGGCATCCGCGAGTCAACCGAGGCCGCGCTGGCCTGGACTCGGGAACGTGGTCGGATCTCGTCGAGCGAATACCGCGAAATGACTGGTGTATCCCAAGCCACGGCCACTAAACGCCTCAAAGAGTTGGCCGACCAAGGCCGGATCGCACCCTCGTCTGAGTCCGGCCGGGGGCGAGGCTTTCATTACCTGCCCGTCTGACCCCCGGTAATTCCTGCCCAGCAGCGACGGAGAGACAACCATCCGCGTATCGAGCACCTCGTCCAGATCCAAACCGTTCCAATGCTCCGCTGACGCCTATACGAAAGGGTGCGCCGAGCAAAAGAAGTCCTTGAGCCTGCCGCAGTAAATGACGAGGTTATCCATCGCATAACATCATGCACATTGG
The DNA here is from genome assembly GCA_002238785.1 of bacterium OM1 bin76. Classification (GTDB taxonomy): domain Bacteria; phylum Actinomycetota; class Acidimicrobiia; order Spongiisociales; family ZC4RG35; genus Bin76. The sequence continues at coordinate 103,985 of MPNA01000004.1, forward strand.
TCGGTGAGTGTGTAGACTTGCTGGTGACTAACAGGGAGGAGCCGTCAAAGACCGCTCCTCCCGATACTTCTCTGGGCCCAAGGTCAACTGTCGGCAGCCATTTCTAGGCTCCGATTCCACGACCACAACCGGATCTTGTCTGTTCCGCCTCAACCCCAGATGTCGCCGATGGTGTAGCCCTCGGGGAATGGGTCGGTGGGATCTAGCAGGTACTGGGCCTTGCCGGTGATCCAGGCGGTTCCGGTGATGGTGGGGACCACGGCTGGGACTCCACCAACGGTCGTCTCTCGGATCAGCCGACCTATGAAGACGGTGTCGAGCGTCCCGTGATGGTAAAGATGTTCACCGATCTCAAGTTCACCCCGCGCATGAAGGACGGCCATCCGCGCTGACGTGCCGGTCCCGCAGGGAGAACGATCCAGGGCTCCTGTCCAAGTCTCGGGTCGGTCCCAATCCAGTTCGCCAGTGGCCACCGTCACCGCGTTTTTAGCCCTCCCCGAATCACGGTCGAAGGGTTCGGTCAGCATCCCGATGCTGGCTTGCCGTATCTCGGGGTTCTCAGGATGGACCGCTTCCAATTGCTCTCGGGCAGCCTGCTTGACCATTGTTGTGATGCGAACCAGGTCCCTGCCGTTCTCGGGGCTGATGGAAAGGCCGAATCTTGCAGCGTCGGCAATGGCAAAGAACATCCCGCCCCAGGCAACGTCAACCTCAACTTCTCCCAGGGTGGGAACCTCCACCGTGGCGCCCAAGTGGACCGGGAAAGCGGGAACGTTCTCGAAAGTCACCGAGGTGACCTTGCCGCCGTCCACCCGCGCCTCGACGCGCAGCAATCCGGCCGGCGTCTCAAGCGTCAGTTCGGTCACGGGTTCCCGGGAAGGAACCATCCCCGTTTCGATAAGGGCAGTAACGGTGCACATCGTGTTGTGCCCCGACATGGGCGGGTATTCGGTCTGCTCCATGATCACGAACCCGGCGTCAGCCTCGGGAACCGTGGGCGGCAGAACCAGGTTGCAGTTGGCCGCGGGATAACCACGCGGCTCCCGAAGCATGAGCTTTCGGAGCCAGTCTGAGTGTCGCTCCAGGTACTGCATCTTCTCGAACATGGATACGCCGGGAACATCCGGCACACCGTCAACGATCACCCTGGCGTGCTCTCCGGCGGCGTGGAGATCCACCGCCTGGATCGCTCGCTCCATTCTCATGATCTGACTCCTTATTAAAACGGCCCGAAGATGCGGGGATCCGGTGGGAACATCCGGCTCGCCCGGAAGGATGGAAACCCCTTCGAATCCATCATAGGAGGACTGGTGGACTCCGGCGCGCCCTTGGTACGCTGACCTGAACATGGCGTCTATGAACACTCAACACGGCAAGATTCAGACGGTGCTGGGAACCATCTCCCCCGACAGTCTGGGCATTACCCTCCCCCACGAGCATGTGCTGATCGACATGACGATGGGCCAGTCCTCCGCCACGGCCCTCATCAACTCGGGCGAATCCGCCAAGAAGGCGGGCGAGATCCCCGAAGCGGGATGGGAGCGGGGACAGGACGGACCGGGAGTGGCGGCTTCTTGGACCGCCAAGTGGGGTCAGCCCATCACTTTGGAAAACCGAGGGGACATTGCCCGACACTGGTTCTATTACGGCGACTACCGGATCACCGACATCGACGACGTCATCTACGAAGCCAATCTTTTCAAACGCCAAGGCGGAACATGCCTGGTGGACCAGACCCCCCGCGGACTGGCCCGCGACCCCCGGGGACTTGCCCAGATCGCCCGGGCCACCGGAGTGGATGTGGTGATGGGCACCGGCTTCTACGCCTACGAGTTCCACCCCTCCAACATGTCGGAGATGGACATCTCCAGGGTCCAGGAGTTGATCACCGGCGACATCGTGGTTGGAGTAGCGGGAGGGATCAAAGCGGGAATCATCGGAGAGGTGGGACTGACCTGGCCGCTGCACCCCAACGAGGAAAAGGTCCTGCGGGCTTCCGTCCGTTCCCAGAAAGAGACCGGTTGCGCCCTTTCCATCCATCCCGGGTACAGCGCCGATTCCATATGGGACACGGTGCGGATCGTCGAGGAGGAGGGAGGAGATCTCTCCCGGACCATCATCTGCCATGTGGAGCATCGCCTGCCGTCCCGGCCGGCCCCCCACTCCTTCGACCCAACTCCCTTCCTGGAGTTGGCTGCCACCGGGGTCAACGTCTCCATCGACACATTCGGCTGGGAGCAGTCCTACCGGCAGCGAGGACCGGTGGACGTGGCCAACGACGCCATACGGCTGAACTACCTGATGGCCCTGGCCGAGGCCGGCCACCAAGAGCAGTTGCTGATCTCCTCTGATCTCGCCCTTCAGCACTGGCAGCGAAAATACGGCGGACACGGCTGGCAGCACATACCCGAGACGGTCCAGCAACTGATGCGCTACAAGGGCTTCGACCAGGAACTCATCGACCAGATCCTCATCGAGAACCCCCGCCGCCTGCTAACTTTCGTTTAGCATCTGCGGTTTTGCGAAACGGCATACGGCAGGGGACTGCCCTCAGGGTGATAACCCACGGAAACCAGGGTGATACCCCACGGGAACCATGGTGATACCCCATAGACAATCCGCCTCGGATCCCCCATAGTTAAAGGGCATGAGCAAGAGAACGATATCACTTTGCCAGATCGACCCCCACCGCACCGACGCCCGTGAGTGACGCACCCACCGGTCCGCTACGCGCCGACGCGTCGATCATCGAGACTCGGGACCTCCACAAACACTTCGGGGATGTCCGCGCCCTCGCCGGGGTCGATCTCACCGTCCCACCCGGAGTAACCGGATTGGTAGGGGCCAACGGGGCCGGCAAGACCACCCTGATCAGATTGCTGTTGGGGTTGACCGTGCCAACCTCGGGACACGTGGCGGTGTTCGGAACGCCGGTTGCCAAGGACGCCGCCGATCTGCGGGCCAGGATCGGCTACATGCCGGAGGGAAACTGCCTCCCCCGTGACCAGACGGCGGCCGACTTCGTGGCGTATGCCGCGGAACTGGCCGGCATACCATCGACCGAGGCCCGACGGCGGGCGTCGGAGACCCTATTCCTAGTGGGATTGCACGAGGAACGGTTCCGCTATCTCGGAGACTTCTCCACCGGCATGCAGCAACGGGTGAAGCTGGCCCAGAGCATCGTGCACGATCCCAAGTTGGTGCTGCTCGACGAGCCTGCCTCCGGTCTCGACCCCGCGGGGCGCGACCAGATGCTGGAGATCATCAATCGTTTCCGCGAGTTCGGCCTGAACGTTCTCTTCTCGTCCCACCTCTTGGACGACATCGAGCAAACCTGCGACTGGGTGGTGATGCTGGATGGAGGCCGGTTGCTGCGCTCCGCGCCCCTGGAACCCCCCAGCGACGGAACCGCAGTGTCGGTGGAGGTCTTCGGCGATCCCCTGCCGTTGGTTACCGCACTCACCGCAAAAGGGGTGGACGTCACCCACGCCGGCAGGGTCGTGACGGCCGCAAGCCCCTCGGAGGACGTGTTCATCACGGTGCGTGACGCACTGGCGGCTTCCGGATCATCGGTCCGGGCGATGGGCGCCGACCTGAGAAGCCTGGAAGACGTGTTCGTGGCAGCGACTAAAGAATCGAATGGGTGATCTCAGATGAGCAGTAACGACCCGGCAATCATCCTCGACCGCGGTTACCGCAATTACGAGGGGCCCCGCACCGGGCGACGCGGCGCTATGAGAGCAATTGTCAAAGAGGGATACCGGCGGGTACTGGGGCTGCGGCGAAAGGCAAAGGGCAAGTTGTTCCCGTGGACGCTGATCGCTCTGGCGCTGGGTTCGGCGGTGGTCATGGTGGCCATAGAGTGGGTTTCATCCACACTGCCGGTTTCGCTGGACACCTCGGATCTGTTCCCGCGGTACGCCGGATACTTCGATTTCATATCGAACGTCGCCCTGCTCTTCGCCGCTTTCGCCGGTCCCCAGTTGCTGGTCCCCGATCGCACCCACGGGGTATTGAACGTCTACTTCTCGAGACCTATGGGGGTGCGCGACTACCTGGTGGCCAAGGGGGCTACCTTTGCCGCGGTCATCCTGAGCTTCTGGCTGGTTCCCCAACTCGTCCTCCACCTGGGATACGCTGCCCTCTCGCCGGCCGGGTTTCTCTCCTACCTGGGGAAGACCACCGACATCCTCTGGAAAGTACCCGCAGCCGCCCTCGTCTACTTCGCGCTGCATGCTTCGCTGGCCTTTCTGGCCGCCTCCTTCGCCAAGCGGGTGGGCACCGCCGCGGCGAGTTTCATCGCGGTGTTGCTGGGCCTCAACCTCGTAGCCGTCCTCTTCCAGGAGGCAAGCTCGGCGCCCGGCGCCCGGTGGACCTCGTTGCTGGCGCTGGAGCAGCATCCGCGATATGTCCGTGACTGGATCTTCGACCTTGACTCTTCCGCCGTGATCCCGGCGCAGGCAGGCTTCGACCCGCAAGCCTCGCTATTGGTGGTGATCGGGTTGGCTGTCATCAGCGTGCTCCTGGTTAGCTGGCGATACCGGAGACTGACGTGACCGGCGCGCCCGCTGCCATGGACGCCCGTGACGTTTCCGACCCCACGGTGGTGGCCACCGACCTCTCAAAGTGGTTCGGTCAGAAGGTGGCGGTCTCGGAGGTAAGTTGCTCCTTCGGACCGGGGGTCACGGGGCTCTTGGGGCCCAACGGCGCCGGCAAGACCACCCTGCTGCGGGTGCTGGCCGGTTTGCTCTCGCCCTCCGCCGGCAAAGCGACCATTTTGGGCCGGACCCCGAAGAGACAGCACGGTGTCTACCGACATGTGGGCTTCGTGCCCGAAGACGAAGCGGTTTACAACCACATGAGTGCCCGCCGTTTCGTCGAATGGAGCGCGGCGCTTTCCAGGGTGGACGACGCTGGGGCCGCTGCTCAACAGGTGCTGGAGACAGTCCAACTCACTGAAGCCGCTGATCGATCCCTCTCAGGATTTTCCAAGGGCATGCGGCAGCGGGCCAAGGTCGCCGCCGCTCTGGTCCACGATCCGACAGTCCTGATCCTCGACGAACCCCTCAACGGGACCGATCCGGTCCAGCGCGCCCGCCTCATCGAGATCCTCGTACAACTGGGGAGGGAGGGAAAAACCATCATCGTCTCTTCCCATGTGCTGGCCGAGGTGGAACGCATGGCCACAAGAGTGGTAGCCATTGTCAACGGCCGCCTCGCCGCGGCAGGATCCGTCGCCGCGCTTCGCGACGCCATGTCCGACACCCCACGCCTGATCCGAATAGATACCGACCGGCCACGGGAACTGGCTCGGCGGCTCCTGGTGGGGAATTGGGTCGAGGCGGTGCGCATCGATCCCGCCGGGGTCGAGATCAGAACCAGCGATGCGGGCGCCCTTGGGCTCGACATCGCAGTTGCTGCCCGCGAAACCGATTCGGTGGTCACGGCCGTGTCTGCCGAGGACGACTCCCTCGAGAGCGTCTTCCGATACCTGGTGGACCAGCGATGAGGGCCTTTTTCCTGATCACCCGCTCGGTCATGGGTCGACTGCTCGGGCTGCGACGCTCGATCGGGCTGTTGGTGCTGACCGGTTCCATCGCTCCGATACTCCTGGTGCTGGCCCCCGGGCGCTCGGACGACCAGATGACCACCCTGTACAACGACATCACCGTCGGCCTCGGGGTGTCGATCCTGTTCCCGGTTGCCGCCCTCATCGTGTCGACCGCCGCGCTGGGCGAGGAGCGCAAGTCCCACACCCTTCCGTTCCTGCTTCTGAAACCGGTGTCCCGATGGGTGATCGCCCTGGCAGTCGTCACCGCCGCAGCTTTGGCATCGTTCGTGATTATGCAGGCCGGTGTGCTGGCGTCCTGGATCGCGGCTGCCGCGGTGACCGGAGACTGGTCGATCGGGGTCTCGACTACGGTGGCGGCAGCAGTGCAGAGCGTGGCATCGGCTGCCCTGTTCGTCCCCTTGGGCCTCGTTCTCGGCCGCGCCGCCCTGGTGGGCCTCGGCTACCTGATGATCTGGGAGTTGATACTCGGTGACGTGATCGAAGGGATCCAGGCCTCATCGATCTACCGCATCGTCCTTTCTGCCTGGGCGGATGTGGCAACCATGACACCCGACAACCTCGACACCGTCAACGAGGTGCTGGGTCGGGTTGAGCCGGGGTTGGGAGGCGCGGTCGCCAAGACCGCCGTGCTGGCGATCATCTCGGTGGCCGTCACCGGATGGCTGCTCAGGCGCAGGGACCTGGTCTCCGAATAGTCATTCCCTCACACACTCTCGACCTGAGCTAAACCCTGCGCCGGTAGTGATCGTAGGAACCATCACCCCCATCCCCTTCTGAGCCTTCTCTACAATGGTGGGCGATGACAAACCGCCGCGGCAAGGTCCAGACCGTCCTGGGACCTGTCCCGCCCGAATCTGTGGGCATCACCCTCCCCCATGAGCATGTGCTGATCGACATGACGGCGGGACAGTCTTCGGCCAGTGCTCTGCTGGGTTCCACCGAATCGGTGGAGAGGGCTTCCGCCCAGCCCGAGGCGGGATTGGAACCGGGACAGAACGGGCCCGGAGTGGCAGCATCGTTCACCAACAGGTGGGGAAAGCCGGTCACGCTCGACACCCGCGCCGACATCGAACGCTACTGGTTCTTCTACGGCAACTACCGGCTCACCGACATCGACGACGTCATCTACGAGGCCAACCTCTTCAACCGCCACGGGGGATCGTGCCTGGTCGACCAGACACCCCGCGGACTGGCCCGCGATCCCCGGGGACTTGCCCAGGTTGCCCGGGCCACCGGAGTGCATGTGGTGATGGGAACCGGCTTCTACTCCCAGCATCACCATCCCTCCAACATGTCGGAGATGAGCATCTCCCGGCTCCAGGAATTGATCACCGGTGATATCGTCGACGGCGTGGCGGGAGGCATCAGAGCCGGGATCATCGGTGAGGTGGGGCTGTCGTGGCCCCTCAGTCCCAACGAAGAGAAGTCCCTTCGGGCCTCCATACGGTCCCAAAAGGCGACGGGGGCTCCCATTTCCATCCATCCCGGTTACAGCCCCGACTCTGTTTGGGACGCCATCCGGATCGTGGAGGAAGAAGGCGGAGACCTTTCCAGGGTTGCTTTTTCCCATGTCGAACACCGGCTTCCGTCCCGCCCTGCCCCCCATTCCTTCGACCCGGCGCCTTTTTTGGAGTTGGCCGCCACCGGGGCGAGCCTCCTGCTGGACGGTTTCGGGCGGGAGGCATCCCACCGACAGCGTGGACCGATCGATGACCCCAACGACGGCGTCCGGCTCAACTACCTGATGACCCTGGCCGAAGCCGGTTATGAGCAGCAACTGCTGATTTCCCACGACCTGGCTCTCCAACACTGGTACCGCCGCTACGGCGGGTTCGGATGGCAGCACATTCCCGAGACCGTCCAGCAGTTGATGCGCTACAAGGGATTCGACCAGCAGCTAATCGACCAGATCCTCATCGAAAACCCCCGCCGACTGCTTACATTCCCGTAGACCCCCACCAATAGGAGAACCATGTCCACAACAGAGGAGACCCGAGCAGTCGTCGAACGTTTCATTCTCGAAGGAGAGCAAGACTTTCCTGTAACCGGCGCCAACCTGGATGTCTTCAAGACCAACCTCCGGGCACTCTTTGAGGAATTGGTCCATCCCGACATCGTGTTGCACGGTGTTCCGGGAGTCCCCCGGGGTAGGGATCTGTGGTATGACTTCTATGAGAAACTCGGGATCGCCTTCCCTGATTCGGCCACCACCCTCAACGTCATGGTGGTGGAGAACGACAAGGCGGCAGTGGATTGGACCTGGGAAGCAACCCACTCGGCGCCGCTGATGGGAATCCCGCCCACCGGGGTCAAGCTGGCAGTAAGAGGAATGACCATCGAAAGGGTGGAGAACGGCCAGATCGTCGAGCACTGGGCTGTCATCGATCAACTCAGTTGGCTCCAACAACTGGGAGTCATCTCCTCGGACCTCTCCGTCAACTGAGCAGAAGGGAATTTGGACATGTCAGACCCGCAGACCGAAGAGACCCGCCGCATCGTCAAACGTTTCACCCTTGACTGCGAGCAGGATTTTCCTCTAACCGACCCGTCCGATGAGGGATGGAAGGACCGCTTGTGGGAGTTGTTCGAAGAGTTGGTGCATCCCGACATCATCCTGCACGGCGTCCCCGGGCTCAAGCAGGGATCGCGGCCTTGGTACGACCGGTTCGTCTCGGTTGGCGCCAACTTTCCCGACGGCCTCACCACCATCGATGTGCTGACCGCCGAGGGTGACAAGGCCACCATGGTGTGGACCTGGGAGGCCACCCACAGCCGGGAGGTGATGGGATCTCCCCCCACCGGGAAGAAGGTCAAAGTGCAGGCCGTGATGGTGCAACGGGTGGAGAACGGCAAGATCGTCGAGCACTGGGTGGGATTCGACTCTCTGCGGTGGCTGGAACAGTTGGGCCTGGTGAGCGGAGACATCTCCGCCATCGGGAAAGGCCATGCCGTCAACTAAGCACCGGGAGCCGTCCGTGTTCCACTCAGAACTTTGGTATACCATATAACAGCAATCAAGGAAGACCAACAAGAGCGATGTTTCGTATTCAGTTGACCTGACCTAGAGAGGAGAACCGATGAAGAAAACCCGACTGTCAATTCTGGCAGTACTGACCGCCCTGGCTCTCCTGGCTTCCGCATGCGGAGGCGAGGACACATCCGAGGCAGATGCCGCGGCCGCACAGGCGCAGGCCGCAGCAGAAGCGGCAGCCGCCGCACAGGCCGCAGCAGAAGCAGAATTGGCCGCTGCCCAAGCAGCAGCAGCCGAAGCGGAAGCAATGGCGGCTGACGCGGCGGCCGAGGCCGAAGCAGCGCTGGCGGCAGCGCAGGAAGAACTGGATTCCGTGAGAGCCGCGGCCGAAGCGGGCGACGAGGAAGCTCAGGCCGCCCTGGCCGAAGCGGAGAAGGCAGCCGAAGAAGCCGCAATGGCCGCTGAAGAAGCCGCGGCGGCAGCCGAGGAAGCGTCCATGGAAGCCATGGAAGCCGAAGAGGCGTTGATGGAGGCTGAATTGACAGCCAGCACCAACCTCGCCCAGAGAGGGGATCCGTGCATCCCGCCATCCACCGCCGATCAGACCGCCCGTGGCACCGTGGTGTACGCCTTCGGAAGCATCGGCAACCAGAACTGGCTAGGCCCAACCGCTCCCTTCCAGAGCCAGGCAACGGTAATGCCCATGTATGAGTATTTGCTGTGCCGCGACTACCAGACCGGCGATGTGGTGCAGGGCACTGGCCAGTTGGCCGAGACCTGGTCTCACAACGACGACTTCACCCAGTACACCTTCAACCTCCGCAGGGGAATCCAGTTCCATGACGGATGGGGCGAACTGACCTCTGCCGATGTCAAGTTCAGCCTCGAGTTGGCCGTGTTGGATGAGAGTGTCAACCCCAACAAGCCGGACTTCTCGCGGATCGAGAGCATCGACACTCCCGATGATTACACCGTGATCGTCAATCTCACCGAGCCAAATGTCCAGTTGCCGAGCATTCTCAACGAGGTCATTCCGGCCATGCCGATTGTCTCCAAGACATATGTGGAGACTGTTGGAAGGGAGGAAGCCAGCTTCCGTCCGATCGGCACGGGTCCCTTCGAGTTCCACAGTCATGAACTGGATGTACATGTGGCATTCGAAGCGGTCGACAATCACTGGCGGGTGACCCCGGGAATCGAGATCATCGAGTTCCGGGTGGTGTCTGAAGCAGCCACCATGGCTGCCATGATCGACGCTGGGGAAGCCCAGATGGCCCCCACCACCTTCGACGACATCCCTCGCATTGACGCCGAGCCCGACCTGAAGGTCGTGTCGCTGTCAGGTGTCCGCTTCCCGGCGGTGTACCTCCCTGGTGAGTACTTGGAACCCACGTACGACCCGGAGAACACACCTCCGTGGGCCTCCGACAACGACGAGAACAACATCAAGATTCGCAAGGCCCTCTCGCTGGCCATCGACCGCCAGGAGATCATCGACTTCCTGTTCGGCGGCCGGGGAACCACCGAAGGCGCCTGCGTCCAGTCGTTCTGGCCCGCAGCCCCGGGATACAACCAGGAATGTGAAGTGGACAGCTACGATCCGGAAGCCGCCAAGGCCCTGTTGGCCGAAGCCGGTTATCCCGATCCTTCCCAGCTCGTGATCCCCGTCGACTTTGCCGAGCACCCCCAGCTCACCTACACCGGCGCGGTGATGCAGGCGGTCGCCCAGCAGTGGCAGGCGGGCCTGGGTGTCCAGATCGATAGTTCGCAGACCGACTACCGCACCTACCAGGCCCTGTCGGGTCAAGCAGGCGCGTACTCGGCGTTCGTGTACTCGGCCCCCTTCTTCGACAACCCCTGCACCTTGCTGGGTTACTACACCCGGACCGGTGACTTCTTCAGTTACACCGGGGAGTCGGAGGAACTCAACGACCTGATGAACACCTGTGTGGCGCAGGTCTTCCCCGACGACGTTGCCGCGGCGCACGGCGCGGTGTTCGACTACATCTACGACCGGACCCTCGGCATCCCGATCGGATATGTCGACTCCGTGCTGGTGTTCACCTCCAATCTCGATTGGGTGGGCCTGCCGGCGCCCTGGAACCCCTACATGACCCGATTCGAGTACCTCCGCTACACCAGCTGAGGTCGCTCCTAACACGCATCGAAGGGGGACCGGGATCTTCCCGGTCCCCCTTCTTTGTGCCCAGCTAGTCCAGGCCCGGAACCGGGGGGTTGCGTAGATTGACAAGGTCGTCATAGTGGCTACCGACCTGGCCAGGTGACCCGGGGGCGGTGAAGACGTAGAACCGATCTCCGAGCACGGCCTCAAGAACCAAATCGGCCACTTCTTCAGCAGGTAGGCCGCCCTCCACCCCGGCCCGAAGTTGATCTTGAAGTCGCTTCGCCCGCGAAGAGCCGGAACCTGCGGGTTCGGTATCGGATGGAGCGGGCGGCCGGTGGCGCTCGGTGTCCCAGATACGGGTGTTGACTGCTGCCGGGCATAGCAGGGACACCCCTATCGGCGCTGCGGCGGTGCGAAGTTCGGCGTAGAGAGTATGGCTGATGGCAACCACCGCATGCTTGGAGGCGGCATACGCTCCCAGCCTCCAGGGAGTCATCTCCCGCCCGGCTATCAGCCCTGCCATCGAGGCGGTGTTCACCACATGACCTTCCAACCCGCTCTCCAGCATCCGGGGCACGAAGGATCGGATGCCGTTGATCACTCCCCACAGGTTGACCCCCAGGACCCACTCCCACTCGGGGACGTCAACTTCCCAGACGGTTCCCATGGGCCCAACCCCGGCGTTGTTGCACAGCACCCCCACTTCCCCGAATTCCTCGAACACCAGATCGGCCAGGCCCTCCACCGAAGACGGATCCGACACGTCAGTTTGGACAGTTCGCACAGGAGAGGAAAGCCCCGGATCGGACCCCAGGCCCTCCAGTCCGGCAGCATCCACATCGGCGGCCACCACGGCCATCCCCTTCCGAGAGAAGAGACGCGCCATCGCCAGACCGATCCCCGAGGCTGCTCCTGTGACCACCGCGGTGCGGCCCGCTACATCCAACATGACTAATCAAAATAGCCGCACACCGACAAAGGCCCCCGGGAAACACCACCGCATTTGACTCCTGGTAGTGGGAAGAGGGAACGGGTTCCGCCACGGTCCCTCCTCTTGTTGTCTTTGGGAGGCTCCGATCCGCCCCGGAATTGGAGGGTCGGCAGAAAAAACGGCCCGTAAATGTGAATGGCGGTGAATGTCTGACTAACTTGAAAGGGCAGTGCTTTCTGTGAGACAGAAAACGACCAACCGCTAATACGACCACAAGGAGTGAGGGTTTTGATGATTAATCCAGTAACAAGGCGTCGCATTTGGGCTCTGGTGCTTGCGCTGGTCTTAGTAGCAGCCGCCTGCGGCACAGATGACACCGCCGATGATGAAACGGCAGCACAAGCAGAAGCCGCAGCCGCTGCAGCAGCGGCGGCAGAAGCAGAAGCCGCGGAGGCGGCAGCAACTGCCGCGGCCGCCGAAGCAGAAGCCGCCCAGGCACAGGCTGCGTTGACAGAGGCTCAGACGGAATTGCAAGCCACCATGGAAGCTGCAGCCGAGGGTGACGAAGCGGCCCAAGAGGCCCTGGCAGCCGCAGAAGCCGCATTGGCAGAAGCTGAAGCCATGGCCGCCGAAGCAGAATCCGCGCTGGCGGAAGCCCAAGCCGAGGTGGTCGAAGCCGCCCCTGAAATGGTTCAGGACCGGATGGTCGTATTGCTGCCGGCGTTGCGCGGCGAAGACTGGCTGTGTCCCAACTGCAGTCTGGGCGCGCTGTTGAACCTGCAGCCTCTCTACGAGCCTCTCATCTACCACGACTTCGACACCGGAGAGATAGTTGAAGGAGAGGGTCGGTTGGCCAAGTCCTGGTCTGTCAACGACAACTTCACGGAGTTCGTTTTCGAGATCCACCAGGGTGTCCAATTCCACCAGGGTTGGGGAGAGTTGACCACCGACGACATCGTGTTCAGCCACGAACTCGCCATCCGGGAAGGCACCAACAGCCCGGCCGCCGGAGTGCTGAGCAGGTTGAGAGTAGAAGTTGTGGACGACTACAACTTCAAGCTGGTGACCGCCGACGGCAATCCCGTGCCGGAGGCCCTGCCCGCCCTGAGCGAGATGGCCCTGAGCTTCCCCATCACCTCCCGAAAGTACATCGAGGAAGTGGGTGAAGAAGCGGCCGGTCTGTGGCCGATCGGCTCCGGCCCCTACCAGTTCAAGAGTCACACTCCGGGAGTGGAAGTGGTGTTCGAGGCGTTTGCCGATCACTATGCACGGCCACCCTCCATCGGAGAAGTGGTGAGGAAGGCCGTCCCCGAGTTCGGTACGCGACTGGCCATGCTGGCGGTTGGCGACGCCGATCTGATGACTCTGAGCGCCGAGCAGATTCCCACCGCAGAAGCGGCCAAACTGGGGATCCAGTCTCTGCCTAACCAGAGCATGCCCACCATCTACCTCACCGGTAACTACGTGAATCCCACCGGCGCAGCGGCCGAGAATCCGCCTCCGTGGAGTGACCACACCAACCCCGGAAACGCCAAGCTGGTCCGTGAGGCACTGTCGTTGGCCATCGATCGGCAGGAAATCGTAGACTTCGTGCTGGCCGGCAGAGGAACCACGGAGAACGCCTGCGTGCACTCCTGGTGGCCCCACTTCCCAGGCTTCCAGGCCGGCTGCGAGGCTGATCCCTTCGATCCCGATCGGGCGACCGCCCTGTTGGCCGAAGCTGGCTATGCCAGTCCCGCCGACCTGGAAATCACCATCGACCTGGCCCAGCATCCGGGCAGGCCATGGTGCGGCAAGGTTGCGGAAGCTGTGGCCCAGCAATGGTCCAACCTGGGGATCTCGGTCACCACCCAGTTCACCGAGTACGGGATCGTCGAAGGGCAGACCAGCAGCCGCGAAGCCAACTTTGCATTCTGCTATCCCCCGCCGGTCTACAACTCAGGTACGCAGCTGTGGAGCTTCTACAGCCGCACCACCGACCGGCTCTCCTACTCAGGTGAGTCCGAGGAACTGGACCGATTGATCAACGAGGCTTTGTCCGGTGAGGGTGGGAGCGACGAGGAGAAGGAGACCACTGCAAGCGCACTGTTCGACTTCGCCTACGAGAACCGCCTCGGTCTCCCCATCGCCTTCGCCGACCTGCTGTACGCCAAGGATGCATGTCTGGAATGGGACAGCCTGCCGGGAACGGTGGCTTTCTACGTTCATAACTACGAGTTCATGAACTTCACCTGCTAACCAGACACAAACCCACTTGAGTTGGCGGGCGTCCCCCAGGGGCGCTCGCCAACTTCTTAAACCGGGGGGTCTATCAAGCCTGCGGACAACAGTTCGCGGAATGCACTAATCGAAGTTGCGACGCCCTCCTCCATGGAGAGATACTCGACCCCTCCCAGGAGGCGATCCAGGCCCGCTCCATCGTATTGATCGGGTAGTGGCAGCGCCTGGTCCCCGGAAGTGATCTGCGCCCCGGGCGCCTCCGCCGAGATGAGTGAGACCACCTCGGCGATAGACACCGAGGGACCGCCCAGGTTGTAAACATGGGCGCCTTCCGCCTCTGCCCTCGCAGCCTCTATGAAGAGCCGTGCAACCTCCCCCGCATGCTGGAACGTCGAGCCGCCGCCGAAAGGGATGTGAAAGGGAGTTTCAGCCGCGGCTGCCACCATCGCCTGGGTCGGCGCCGAAGTCAAACCCTGATCGCGACCCGGACCGTAGACCGAGCAGGGCCGCAGGCAAACCGACGAGACACCGTAGTCGGCTGCATAGACCCTCGCGGATCGCTCGTTGGCTTGCTTGTAAGCCCCGTACAGGGTGCTCGGGGCCAAGGGGGAATCGTCCCTTACCCCGTCCGGGTAGAGGTCGGGAGGACCATATACCGCCACCGAACTGGCATAGGAGAGGCCGGCTACGTCTGAACGGCGAGCCGATTCCAGGATGTTCACGGTGCCCACCACATTCACCCTGGCGCCGCCGATCGGGTCTGCCTGGCAGAAGGGTATCTGAAGGGCAGCCAGATGGACGATGTGGGTTATTCCCTCCCTGGCAACTACTCCCAAGACGACCTCCGTGTCGGTGATGTCGCCCTGCACAAACCTCATGGACCCCTGCTGATCGGTGAGCAACCGCACCCGACGGTGGTCGGTCGCCAGGTCAAAACCCACCACCTCAACCCCATCCCGGGACAACAGATGCATGGCCCATGAACCGATACACCCGGCCGACCCGGTTACCAGGAATCTCTCACGCGCTGCCATATGGGTCCTTTCCCAATCGATCCTTTGCGGTTGCTATCGGTCATGATAAAGCTCAGCGCCTGCCGGGTGGCTTCAACCCGACACCCCCCGACCCACCGAAGCAACGTCACCGAGCGATCGCCAGAGAACGCGCCAGAAAGGAAGCCATCTGGGCGCGGGTGACTTCCTGGTCGGGACAGAAATAGAACAGACCGTCGGGAGCGTCCTCCACTGAGGGCCGGCATCCCGACGTGATCCCCAACCGGTACAGTGCCTCCGTGGCGCTTGCGTAATAGGCGTCGGGAGATACATCATCGAATATCCCGGTGGGATCGGTGGTGGGAATGTTGAAGGCCCTGATCAAGAAGACCGCCATCTCACCCCGGGTGACGCCTTGACCGGGCCGGAAGGTGCCATCGGCGTAGCCAATTGTCACTCCCCACGCGGCCAATTCCTCGACATGGGCAGCGAAGGGGTTTTGGGGGGACACATCCGAGAACACCCGATCCCCCGACCCGGTCAGTCCGTCCCAGGGCGCCTCGGCGCCCAGTCCTCGGTGTGCCGGGGGTGGTGAGTCCCGAAGGGCCCTGACCAGAAAAGCACTCATCTCCCCCCTGGTGACCGACCGCTCGGGACAATAGATCCGAACCCCGCATCCCCGGGTGATCCCCAGGGAAGCGATCGTCTCGATGTCGGACTCATGCGTCAACCCATCGTCATCGAGGAAGGCGCCCGAGGTGCGTGTTTCTACGCTCACTTCGAAAGAGACCGAATCGGCGCTGACCACTCTGATCCTGGTGTTACCCAATTGAACCCGTTCGTCGATGGAGATCACATGGTCCACGGCGCCGAAGAACTCCGGCAGCACCGCCTGAGCCACACGGGTCCACACTGCGAAACAGGGCCAGTGATCCGGCCATGACCGTCTGCTGGGCCCACAAGCCTCCCGACGCTGATCTATCCGGTAGACCTCTACGCCAACCTTCGGCACACCCGCGTCCAGGCCCGACAGCCTCCTGACCCCCAGGACATAGAAGACACCCTCTCCCGCCGGGTTGACTTCTTCGGTGACCTGCCCCTCCACAACTCTTTCAGGAATCACCACCATCTGCACCAGGCCCGGCGCCGCGCCTTCGTGGTGGAGGTGATAGCTCTGTTTACCACCCCAATAAACCTCCACCGACGAGGGGTCAACCCACCCGGATGCATAACGGTTGTACACCGTGGTGCCTTGAGGAGCAGTGAGAGGGATATTGCTCATTATGTCCATCGGGTTGTCATAGAAACCCAGGGCGCCCGGCCTGGTGGTTGAGAATTTGCCGCTGTAGGAATGCGGCCATGCCAAAGCGTGACCCATCTCATGCACCACCAACGACCAGAAGGGACTCTCAAGGGGCGGTTGCGGCACCACCGCCCCCGCTCCCACCACAACCAGCCGCCGGTTGGCGGGAAACGAGGGTTCGCATCCGGGCTGGTAAACCTCGGGGCAGAGGTTGCCGAAGGTTCCGTAACCGGTCCGGTAACCCTCGAATTCAACCACGATCAAGGCGCCCGCCGGGCCGGTCTCCTCGGGATTCCTTTCTTCCTGCCGGGCGATGGCTTGCTGCCGAACGGCCTCGGCGCAGCCGGGAGCGAAGACACTCTCCTCCAACCCGGGGCCACTGGTGACCTCATCCTGGCTCTCCACTCGCCCTCCCTCCTGGAAAGCCGGCCGGTACCTCCCGTCTGACAATTCCTGGAAATACGGAACGACGGTGGCATTGAGGAAATCCACCACCTCCTCTAGTTCAATCTGGGTGTCCCAACCAGGAACCCGGCACACCCAGACCTCCCAAAGATCCTCGGAAAGCGAGTAGATGCGATGGGAGGTGTTGGCGAAGGGCACCAACTGCAGGGGGTCGTCCGCCCTGGGATCGGGAACCTCCTGCGCCAGGGCGGGCGACGCCCCGCCAACCGAGAAACGGTCAACTTCAAAGGTGGGGATACTCCCACTCCACAGCACCGCGGTCGCCAAGAGCAGGATGAGCGCCATCCGCAGTCTCCTCTTCACACAGGCCCGCTGGACCACCAACAATGTGCCTACTCGATCGATAGCGTCCTCACAAAGGCAAATATTACGAGAAAAGAGAAGACTCTCTGCCGTTCTCGTCGTCGCCACCATGGGCCACTCTTATCCTCTACCAGGATGACCAACCGACTCTCCTCCTCCACGTCACCCTATTTGCTGCAACACGCCGACAATCCGGTCCACTGGTGGGAATGGGGAGAGGAGGCGTTTGCGGAAGCCAAGTCCAAGAACCTCCCCGTCTTGCTGTCTGTAGGCTACTCGGCTTGTCATTGGTGTCATGTGATGGCGCACGAGTCCTTCGAAGACCCGAATACGGCCCGGATTATGAACGGTCTGTTCGTGAATATCAAAGTGGATCGGGAAGAGCGTCCCGACATCGATTCGATCTATATGGAGGCATGCCAGATGCTTACCGGGAGGGGAGGTTGGCCGCTGACGGTTTTCATGAATCCCGACGGCGAGCCCTTCTACGCCGGGACCTACTACCCACCCCAACCCAGGGGGGGCATGCCCTCCTTCCCGCAGGTTCTGGGCGCAGTCTCCCAGGCTTGGCAGGAAAGGAAAGGGGAGGTGGCGGAACAGGCCTCAAAACTGTCTTCTTTGATCGGCCGCAGGATTCCATCCGGGGAGAACCTGCCCGACGCCGAACAGTTGGAACAGGCCTACCGGCAGATCCACTCCACCTTCGACCCGGTTCACGGGGGCTTTGGGAGGGCCCCGAAGTTCCCACAGCAACCTCTGTTGGAATTCCTGCTGGCCGTCCTGGAGGAGCCGTGGGCCAAGACAGCCGGCTCCATGCTGGGCCTGACCTTGGAGCGAATGGCCGCCGGTGGAATCTTCGATCAACTGGGAGGTGGTTTCGCCCGGTATTCGGTGGACGAGCGCTGGCTGGTGCCCCACTTCGAGAAGATGCTCTACGACAACGCCACCCTGGCCAGGATCTGCCTGTGGGCGGCAAAGCGGCTGGGAGAACCGGCCCTGCTGGATGTGGCCAGCCAGACGCTGGACTATCTGGTCAGAGACATGCGCAACCCCGAAGGCGGCTTCTACTCCGCGGAGGACGCCGATTCGGAAGGGGTGGAGGGACTCTTCTACGTGTGGTCCTTGCAGCAGATCATGGATGTGGCAGGACCCGTCGACGGACCAGAGGTGGCGGACTGGTTCGGGGTCACCGAAGAGGGGAACTTCGAAGGCGCCAACATCCTCACCCGCCGCAACGCACTGGCGCCCACTCCCGATAGCGTCGCGCCCGTCAAGGAGCGACTGCTGGAAGTCCGCTCCCGTCGGGCCCGCCCCGGGCTTGACTACAAACTGGTAGCGGGGTGGAACGGGTTGGCGATCCGCGCCTTTGCAGAGGCGGGGGCGGTGCTGGGCCGAGATGACTACCTCTGCGAAGCCCGGGCGGCCGCCCGGTTCGTACTTCACCATATGCAAGATGGATCGGGGCGCCTTAGCCGGGTCTGGACCAGGGGCCGGCGGGGAGGGCCCGGATACCTGGAGGATTACGGAGGGGCGGCCACCGGCCTATTCGCCCTGTATCAGGCTACGGGAGAGGAGGTTTGGTATGAGGAGGCCGCCTCCCTCACCCGGGCGATAACCAGATTGTTCAAGGACCCATCCGGGGGTTTCTTTGCCACCGGAGCGGACGCCGAGCGGCTCATCTCCCGACCCAAGGACGTGATGGACAACCCCTCCCCGTCGGGAAACTCCCTGGCCGCAGAGGCCCTGCTGACGCTGGGCCAGTACACCGGAGACACCCGTTGGTGGGAACTGGCAGAGGAAGCCGTCCGGGATGGGGTCCTCCTGATGGAGAGAGCCCCCTCGGCCACCGGGAGCCTTCTGGCGGTGGCGCGGGCCCTTGACGCCGGGCCCCGGGAGGTGGCGCTGGTGGGTCCCGAAGCGACCCGCTGGGCTGGTGAGATACAGGCCGGCGGCCGTCCCGGGCTGGTCATCGCCTTCACTGACACGGCTGACGGCGGGTATTCGGGAGCCGTGCCTCTCCTGGAGAACCGGGGCGCCGCCGGTGAGACCCTTGCCTATGTCTGCCATCGCTTCACCTGTGACGCACCGGTCGACAACCTCTCTGATCTCAAGAAGGCCTTGGAGGCCTGACCAACCAAAGAGTCGGCGTCCCACGGGACTGAATCCGGTGTTGGAGACTGTAAAAAGCCCGCTTATACTCTGGTGCGCCATTGTGAAACACCTGTCCACCAGTCGCAAGTCCACCCTCCGTCGGGTGGTCTGGTACGGTCGTCATCGAATGCGAATGATTTCCGGCCCTCGGGCAGTTTGTCAGGCGCATTCGTCCTGACCAGACCACTTCCGCCTGACTCTTCTCTTTCGCAACTCGAGGGCCCTTCAACGACAGCGGTCCCACTTTCGATTTTTCCAAAGGAGCCCAAACAACATGTCTGACTACCGATTCGAGACCCTACAGGTGCATGCCGGCCAAGAGCCGGCGCCGGGTACCAATGCCAGGGCAGTGCCCATTTACCAAACCACTTCCTATGTTTTCGACGACACCGGCCACGCCGCCCGACTCTTCGGCCTCGAGGAGTTCGGGAACATCTACACCCGGATCATGAACCCCACCACCGATGTCTTCGAAAAGAGGATCGCGGCTCTGGAGGGCGGCGTGGCGGCAGTGGCCACGTCATCCGGACAAGCGGCTCAGCTCTTGGCCTTCACCACCATCCTGGAGGCAGGAGACGAGATCGTCTCTACCAGCTTCCTCTACGGAGGGACCTACAACCAGTTCAAGGTGGCCTTCCCCCGGATGGGGTTTGATGTGAAATTCGTGGAGGGCGACAACCCCTACGACTTCAAAGCGGCCCTCAGCGAGAAGACCAAGGCCATCTACCTGGAGTCGGTTGGCAACCCCCACTACAACGTCCCCGATTTTGAAGCCATCGCCGAGGTGGCCCACAGCCACGGGATCCCGCTGGTGGTCGACAACACCTTCGGAGCGGCCGGGTACCTGTGCCGGCCGTTCGACCACGGCGCCGACATCATCGTCGAGTCCGCAACCAAGTGGATCGGGGGCCATGGCAGCAGCATCGGCGGAGTGCTGGTGGACTCTGGGAACTTCGACTGGCGCAACGGCAAGTTCCCCATCTTCACCGAGCCCTCCCCCGGCTACCACGGTCTGGTGTTCTCCGACGTCTTCGGACCGGATGGACCGTTCGGGAACATCGCCTTCGCGATACGCGCCCGGGTGGAAGGCCTGAGGGATTTGGGCGCCGCCGTCTCTCCCTTCAACGCCTTCCTGTTCCTACAGGGACTGGAGACCCTCAGCCTGAGGGTCCAGCGGCACGCCGACAATGCCTTGGAACTGGCGCAATGGCTGGATGCTCACCCGCAGGTGAGTTGGGTGAGCTTTCCGGGACTCGCCGACCACCCCTACCACGCCAACGCCCGCAAGTATCTCCGTAACGGCTTCGGCTGCGTGCTCTCATTCGGAGTTGCCGGCGGATACGAGGCAGGGAAGCAGTTCATAGAGCGGACCGATTTGGCCAGCCATCTCGCCAACGTGGGAGATGTCAAGACCCTGGTGATTCACCCCTCCTCCACGACTCACTCCCAGTTGACCGTCCAGGAACAAGCCACCACCGGAGTCACTCCCGATTTGGTGAGGGTCTCGGTGGGCATCGAACACATCGACGACATCAAAGCCGACTTCGATCGAGCTTTGCAGCCGGCCTGATGACCGTCGACCTGCTACCTCCCCAGGTTGCAGCCGCGGTGCAGTCCACCGGCATGCCCTTCCGAGTGGTGCCGTGCGATCCCGACTTTGCCGACACGTTCCCGTACTGCGACAAATACGGAGTGGACCTGCAGGACGCCGCCAACACCATATTGGTGGCGTCCAAGCGGCCCCGAGGGAAGTTGGCGGCTTGCGTGCTGCTGGCTACCACCCGACTGGACGTCAACCATCGCGTCAAGAAGGTGATGGGCGTGTCGCGACTGTCCTTCGCTTCGGCAGAGGTGACCAAGAAAGTGACCGGCATGGAGATAGGCGGCGTCAATCCCTTCGGGTTGCCCGAAGACCTTCCCCTGCTCATTGACTCCGCAGTGATGGAGAGGGAAGAGATCCTGCTGGGCGCCGGAAGCCGGACGGCCAAGATTTTCGCCGACCCCAGGGTGCTGAGCGGTCTTCCCAATGCCTCGGTCGTGGAGGGCTTGGCCTTCGTCTCCTAGACGCCGGTGGGCGCCGGGAGAAATGCTTCCTGTCTATTCCGCAGGCCCGGGTTGGGAACGACTCCCGGGTTGGGTCAAAGCCGGCCGCTCATAGGGAATCGACCTCACCTGCCGACTCTGCCGGACGGTGGCGGCGATGGGCCTTGGATCTGATAAGGGCGGCATAGCCGACCAGGGCCACCAGGGCGAAGGAGAACCACTGAACAGCGTAGACCAAGTGGGAGCCCTCGTCGTCGAAGACCGGCTCGTCCAGTCGCAGGGGCCATGGCCCCGGGTTAACCGTGGACTCTTCCAGGTACACGCCCAGCAGGGAATGGGGGACGTAGCCGTCAAGCACCGACAGGTCCACACGGGCGATGGTGTCCTCTATACCGGGCCGATCGGTGGGGCCGATACTCGACCGGGACCGGGAAGCCCTGACCGTCCCGGAGACTTCCACCCCTCCCTGCGGTGGAACTGCCGCCTGGCGATCCAGTTCCACCGGTATCCAACCCCGGTTGACCATCACCGCCTTCCCGTCCGCCAGAATCAATGGCGTCACCACCCACAACCCGGACCGACCGTCCCGCACCTGGGACCGCACGTAGACCTCGTAGGTGGGGTCCCACTCACCCCGGGTGGTGGCTCGTCGGTCTTCGAGGGTGTCGAGGTCGGATCCGGCCCCTGCCACCATGGCCTCCAAGTCCAGGGGCTCAGCGGTGTAGCGGGAAAGGCCAACCTGGTTGCCTACCTGTCTTTCCTCCAGACGCCGTAGTTGCCAAAGGCCCAAGCTGACCAGCACAATGATCAGGACCAGCAGCATCAGGTGGGCGACCGCCCACCGCCAACTGCCCAAGAACGCGTAGTCGGTGCGTTTTATACGACGATTCCCTTCCCGACCCGCCGGGAGTCGGCCACTGCCTCCATGTCGCCACCCGATCCAACCGAAGCTGCGCTCACTCCGCCAAAGAACATGTGACGCCCTTCGAAGGCACGCAGTGGCATCTGGAAGCCGTTGACTGGAAAACCCTCCTCATAACAGAGGCGCCAGCCCCCCGGGGTGTGTTCGACATGGGCCCGGCAACGCTCCACCGCCTCGGCCAGCGAGGATCCTTCGACTATCACCGAAAGCAAGGTCGACTGCAGGGCAGTGGTGATGCGATCGGCGCCCGGCGACCCGGCCGCTACGACTTCGGCGGATTCGTTCCACAAGACCGTGGGCGCCATGTTCGACATCAGCCGCTGCCCGGGAGTCTGCCCGTGAAACCTTCCCCCGGTCAATTCAATCTCTCCAAGGGAATTGTTCATCCACATTCCGCTGCCCCCCGCTATCACCCCGGAGCCGTAACCACACGACAAGGTAACCGCACAAGCCAGACCAGAGGCGTCCACCGCGGAGATGTTTACCGTGGACGGGGATCCCAAGCCAGCCAGCATCCGCGCCGACATCTGGCCGACTCCCCCCCGCCAGTCGTCGGCATCGTCCACAAAGGAGCGACGGTAACCCAGGACCTCCATTTGCGCCTCCACCAAACGCCGAGAGGAGAGCGGCGGCCGGTGACCGACTCCGGCAAGCATTCCCGCCAAGGCCACCCCTCCCACTGCCGGCGGGGGATTGAGTGCCACCGTCCACTCGCCCATGGGAAGGAGGATGGGAGATCTCTTCTGGACCCGGTATTCCCGTAGATCGCGGCGGGTGATTATCCCTCCGCGATCGAGCAGGTCTCGGGAGATCTCCTCACCGAGGTCTCCTTGATAAAGAACATCAACTCCGTCGGAGGAAATAGCCGCCAGGGCATCGGCCAATCCCCGGACCCATATCAATTCCCCGGCCTTGCGACGGCGGTTGTCGTTGTGGAGGGCTGCTCGCGAACGGGGGTCCAGCGAGAAGATGGGGTCGAATGAGTAGTTCAAGTAGTAGTCGGCCACCGAACCCAACGGGAACCCGCGCCGGGCATGGTCGAGAGCAGGCGCCACGATCTCCCTCCAAGGGACATGCCCATAGTCCTGCCAGACTTCACCCATCGCCGCCCACCCTCCTGGAACAGCGACACTACCCGGCCCGACTATCGTGTCCACTCCCCCGCCGTAGCCGATGTGAACCGGGACTCCACCACCCCCGACACGGTCTGGATCCAATCCCAGTCCGGGCATGGCCATCGCCCCGTCGTAGACCACCGGGGGATGGTGGGGACCCCCCACCGTCACAAAGCCCCCTGCCCCGGGCCCGATAACGGCTATCTCGGTAACCAGAGCGACCATCATTGCCGAAAGGGCGGCATCCACTGCGTTCCCGCCGGCCCGAGCCAGAGAAGCCCCGGCCTCGGCACACCTCTGAGAAGGCCCGGAAACCGCCAGAATGTTCACAAGGTGTGAGGCTACCGGGTCATCCTCAAAAGCCAATTACGACTTGATCAAACCCTCGCTCAACAGCCCACGACCAAGTTCCTGAAGGAAGTCGTACAATACTTCCAACTGCTTCTCCGTGGCATCATCGACAGCCCTTTCGATGAGTTCCCGAACCTGCTCCCTTTGAAAGCTGGACACGAGGGCCTTGTCGGTTATGAACACGAGCGAGCGGCGTCGATCGGCGGGATGCCGACGGCGTTTCACCAGACCTCGCCGCTCCAGCCGATCAACCAGCTTGGTTATCCCTGCTGGACTCATCTGTAGTTTCTCGGCAAGTTGGCGAGGGCCCAGAGGAGCCCCGTAAAGAAGCTCCAAGGCCTTGGCATCAACATAACTCAGTCCGTAGGACTGCTGGTAGTCAACGGCTATTCCAACGCCAGCGGCGGGCAATCTATTGAGCCAAGCCGCTACAACTTCCTTTTTCTCAGAAAGGTTACGTTCCATCAGATAAACCTTAGCACAAACATATCACAGGTTTTTTGATTTCGATGCCTGTTGCGATATACCTTTGGACATGATATACAAAAGTAAATCGTAGAGGCGACATTCACTGTTCCCCTTAGGCGGGAGACCACACGGCCCCCCAGTCCCGGCATCCACATGCCTGAGTCCGGTTCACTCCGACCCCGGTCCCGGTGGGGACACACCACGGGTCGAACGTCTCTAGGTGGATCGGCGAGCCGCTGCCAATTCGAACAGCCGGGCGGCGTCGTGCCCCATAGTTGCAAACCGCTCATCCTGCGTCTGACCTCTAAGCCACCGGATGTATATCTGTTGAAGAATCACTCCCATCTTGAAAGTGCCGAATACCACATACCAGTGCATGCCTGAGACATCGCGGCCCGACTTCTCCCCATACCTGGAGATGGCTTCACCACGAGTCATGAAGCCGGGTGTTCTGGTAGGCATCGGATCAAGAAATATGGAGTCCTCGTCAGGGTCGAACCAGCAACCCATCAGGGTGCCCACATCCGCAAAAGGATCTCCCCGGGTACACATGTCCCAGTCGTAGACAGCCACACACACACCCGGATCATCGGGATCCACAGCCATGTTGTCGAGTCTCCAGTCGTTGTGGAGCAAAGTTGCCGGCGGGGAAGGCGGCTGGGTCTTTTGCAACCAGTCAGCCAACTCCTCGACCAGTGGATTCGGCTCGTGTCGGGCCTTGTTCCAGCGTGCTATCCAACCACCCAACTGCCGATCCATGAAACCCTCCGGCCATCCCAGCCCGTCCAAGCCCGCTTCCGCCGGATCAACGGCATGGAACTCGGCCAGAGTATCAACCACCACTTCGGACAGCTTCCGATTGCTGGCGGCATCATCCCCGTTTCCGAATTCGGGGGGCACCGCCCCCTGAACCACCACTCCCCGGCGACGCTCCATAACAAAGAAGGGAGCACCGATCACCGACTCGTCGTCACAAAACAAGAACGCTCGTGCAGCCAGGGGAAACGCCCGCCACAACCTGGACAGCACCCGGTATTCACGCTCCATGTCGTGTGAACCGGGAGCCACCGGCCCCAGCGGTGGACGCCGCAGAACGTATTCGGTCACCGGCCCGCCCGGCTCTCCGAAACGGAGCAGGTACGTCAGGTTCGCTTTGCCCCTGGCGAACTGTTGAACCGCCAGCGGCCCATCACTGCCCCGAAGATGACCCCGCAGGTGCTCTGCGAGTTGCGATTCGTCAAACCGCTCATCGGGTCTGACCTCCGCCAGTTCGGGGGTGATTGCCGTTTCCCGATCCATCCCCGCCACAATAACAAGGCCTACCGGGTGAGCTTGAGGACTCTGCGCCGCGCCGGGCCTTCGCCTTTGCCCGACGACCCCTCAACTCGCAACTGGCCGCATGCGGCGTCGATCTGCGTTCCCCGGGTGTCCCTCACCGTCACGTTTACCCCCCGGGATCGCAGAGTTGCGGCGAACCTGCGTATGACTTCAGATGTGGAAGGACGATCAGCGCTGAGAGGAGTGGGGTTCAACGCGATCAGGTTGACATGGGCACGAAGACGCCGGGCAATGGCCGCCAATCCCTCGGCTTGGGAGAGATCATCGTTGACATCGCGGATCATGGTCCACTCCAAAGATATCCTCCGCCGCTTTTTTCTGAAGAAATAGGCAGCGGCCTTCTCCACCTCGGCCAGGGGGTAGCGGCGATTGAGGGGGACCAGTCGCGACCGCAGGTCGTCGTCGGAAGCGTGAAGACTCACAGCCAGTTTGACGGGCCACGGATCGTCAGCGAGTCGGCGGATTCCGGGAACTACTCCGACAGTTGACACCGTCAGAGACCGAGCCGACATCCCCACCTCCTCCACCATCAACCTGATGGCTTCCCGCAGCCTCGGATAGTTCGCCAGAGGCTCGCCCATTCCCATGAACACCACATTGGTCACCTTGGGGGGAGCACTCCGAAGAGGCCGGGAACGCAGGAATGCGTTTGCGTAGGCCAACTGGGCCAGTATCTCCCCCGCCTGCAGATGCCTCTCGAAGCCGAACTGTCCCGTAGCGCAGAAGGTACATGCCAAAGCACATCCCGCCTGAGACGAAACGCACAGAGTGGTGCGTCTTCCATATCCCATGGCCACCGCCTCGATGGCGGCCCCATCGGGCATTCTGAACAACCACTTGTAGGTGGCGCGCCGGTCGGCCACTTGATGCTGCTCCACTTCAAACGGCCACAGGCGGTCCGCCAGAGCGCGCCGCAGTCCGATGGGGAGGTTGGTCATGTCCCGGGTATGGAGCACCGGGTTGCTGTAGAGCCACTCCCGCAGTTGCCGCCCGCGAAAGGCAGGTTCACCGGCTCCCACAAGTTGGGTCAGTTCGTCAGGGTGAACCAGATAGGGAGAGAGGACTTGTTCAGTACCCCCGGGCGAGGGCCCCACGGCCGGTTGCCCTTGCACCTCGGGTGTGGCCTGAAATCAACTGACGCCGTCTGTGGCGCCGGAGGAGGCCTGGGGATCGTCGTCAGAGGCGGAGTCAGAATCACCGTCCTGATCCTCATCAGCAACCATCGCTCCAACTGTCATCTCGTCTGCATGTGATTGGGGGGCGGGCTCAACAATGTGAAAGTCGGGGTCTGACTCTTCCCCTCGCCGGACGGCAATGCGAATCCGATTGCGCATGCCCCAGACCAAGGCGCTGATGCCGCCCACAAAGACCGCTAGTTTCAAGGATTTTCTCATAGGAACCAACAGTCTAATGTCAGGGGTGGCGATACCGACCAGAGATAACAGGCGCTAACCATGAAGTTTGACTACTACTTCCCCAACCTACCTCCCACGGCCGCTCCAGAGTTCGCCCACCGGGCCGCTCAGATCGGGTACGACGGTTTCTTCACCGCCGAAACCGGTCACGAGCCGTTTCTCTCGATGTGCCTCGCTTCCCAAGCCGAGCCCGGGCTGGAGGTGGGCCCGGCGATTACCCTGGCGTTCCCCCGTTCACCGATGGTGATGGCCCAGTTGGCCTGGGATATGCAGATCGTGGCCGGCGGCAAGTTCCTATTGGGCCTGGGCACCCAGATAAAGCCGCACATCACCCGGCGATTCTCCACCGAGTGGTCTCACCCCACCGCCCGCTTACGGGACTATATCGGGGCGGTGAGGGCAGTGTGGGACTGCTTCCAGAATGGAACCAGATTGCGGCACCAGGGTGAGTTCTATCAATTGACCCTGATGACTCCCTTCTTCAATCCCGGTCCCAACCAGTTGCCCGAGATTCCTGTGTACATCGCCGGCGTGGGCCCGTTGCTCAGCAAACTGGCCGGCGAGGTATGCGACGGCTTTCACGTCCACCCCTTCCACACGGCCAAGTACCTCGACGATGTGGTGTTGCCCGCCATAGCAAAAGGCGCCGGCGACAATGGACGGACCGTTGCCGATGTGGAGTTGGCAACTCCGGTGTTCGTGGTGACGGGCCGAACCACCGAGGAGATGGAACAACTGATCCGGCCCGTCAAGGAGCAGATTGCCTTCTATGCCTCAACCCCCAGCTACGCGCCGATCCTCGACACCCACGGATGGGACTTCGGGCCCACTCTCAACGCCATGAGCAAACGGGGTGAGTGGCGACAGATGGCCGACGTCATCCCCGACGAGGTGGTCCACGAAGTAGCGGTGGTGGCCCCCTTGGAGGAACTTGCCGAGCGGATCCTCACCCGTTACCAGGGAAGGGTCCAGCGAGTAGGCATTTACAGCATGGCCGGAGACGCCATCTTCAGCGAAGAAGAATGGGCCGGGCTGGCCGCCGGCATCAAAGGCGGGTGAAACACCTCACCGGATGAGAGCCACTCCCGAACCACGACCTCCCAAGACCCTGGCGTTCGCCGATAGATGGCAGGTCTCGTTGTAGCTGATCAAGGCAGGCGGATGCGGGTCGATCATGGTAATGGCGGCATTGGAGGGAGGCCGGAACTGGCCCAGAAAGATGTTGCCCGGCAACTCCGTCCCGGTCACCCAGGAGGAGATCAGCATGGACGGCCCGGCATGGGTGCAGATGACCACCTTGTCGTCGGGACCCATCTCACCGACAATCCGCGAAACCGACGCCAGCACTCGGCGACGGACATCAGCCCACCGCTCTCCCCCGGGACGGGGAACATCCTCTCCGTTGGCATACCGCTCCATAAGGTCGGGCCACCCCGCCCACAACTCCTCCGGACTCATGTTGGTCCATTCTCCATCACCCACTTCCCGCAGACCCGGATCGGTCTCGATCATCATTCCTGACGCCTCGGCGAAAGGCGCCATGGTCTGGGTGCATCGCTTCAAATCGCTGGAGATGACCCGGTCCGGATTGAACCTGGTGAGCATGGGCACCAAGAGGGCGGCTTGCCTTTCCCCTTCCTCATCCAACCACTCGTCGTGCTGTCCGATGAATCTTCCCGATGAGTTTCCAGACGTCCGACCGTGTCTGATCATCATTAACAAAGCCATTTACTCAGCTACCTCCAGAATGTTCCCCCTTGGCGGGTTTCACTATGTGGCTGGGAACGGTGCGCACCTCCCGCCTGCTCCTCGTAGGATTTTTCCATCAGAACGAAGAGTACCGCGTCCCACAGGTGGCGGGGTCCCTTTCTGTCGAGATGTGAAGCACCTTTGCCTATCGCCATATCCTGCTATATCCGCTACCATCTCACCGCGAGTCGGCTGCTGCATGCCGGCAAGCCAGTCTACATGACTGGCCGCACCATCAGGGGTGGTGCTGCCGGGTCTTGGCGAGGCATACTGAGAGACATGTCTACCGAAAGGGGCGCACCATGGTTCGTTATGAAGTAAGCCGCGGGCGGGCGACGCTCACCATCAATCAGCCTCATCGCAGAAACCCACTGTCGGTCAAGACCCTGGAGGACCTGCTCTCCCACACCCGCCAGGCCCTGGACGACCCCACGGTGCGGGTGCTGGTCTATACCGGCGCCGGGGATCGGGCATTCTGCGCCGGCGCCGACCTGGACGGGGGAATATTCGACTCACCAGTGGGGATGCACCGCCAGCGCGGGGCATTGGCGGACCTATTCCGGCTGATGATCCGGGGAGGGAAGCCCACCATAGCCAGAGTGAACGGCCATGCGCTGGGAGGAGGATTCGGACTGATGTGTGCCTGCGACCTGGTGATATGCACCGAAGACGCCAAACTGGGAACCCCGGAGGTGAGAGTGGGGGTTTGGCCGATGCTCATATCCGCCGTCCTGGCCCGGACCATTCCCCGCCGGGCACTGCTGGAAATGATGATGACCGGGAGACTGCTGACTCCCGCAGAGGCTCTGGCGCTGGGAGCGGTGTCCCGGGTGGTGAAGCCCGATCAACTCGACCAGGCGGTGTCGGAGGCCGCCGAAGCCCTTGCCGCTCAGAGTCCGGCCGCCCTGCAGTTGGGAAAGGACACTTTCTGGATGGTCACCGATCTGGGTATCGATGCAGGGTTGGACTTCCTGGCCGGTGGGCTGACCGCCACCCTGATCACCGAGGACGCTCAGGAGGGGATCTCAGCTTTCGTGGAGAAGCGTGCCCCTGCCTGGTCGGGAAGCTAGGCCGTGGCGTGGGCAGAACCCGCTCTTCCCAGATGCGATCAACCTCTATGTCCCAGCTAGACAGCCCGAATCTCCAAAGCCGCTCCCCCAGGTCCGGTGTGGCCTTCCAATACCTATAGCATTGGGAATCGATGCCTGAGTGGAGTGAGGTTCTAGTCATCTTGTTGGTGGCGATGGTGGTGTTTGGCCCCCACCGTCTGCCCGCAATGGCGCGCAAAGCCGGCAGAATGGTGGCCGAATTCCGGGTGGCCGCCCGCGAGTTGCGGGAAGGCATCGAGAAGGAACTGGCGGTGGAAGAAATGCGCGAGGCCGCCAAGGAGGTGATGGCAACCACCAAGGACACCGGCAAGGAACTGCGCACCTCCCTTTCCGACTCCGAGAAGGCATTGCGGTCCACTCCCCCGCTGGCCAATCCGACCGACACCAAAGCAGGAGCGCAGCGATCGAGCCAGACCGCCAACCCACAGGAAGGCAGCACCCCGGCCGCCGCCACCGCAGATCCCGACAACACCGAGCCCAACCCCGCCGCCACACCGGAGACCGGCGTCGCACCAACTGAGGACGCCCCCGGAGGATCGCCTCCCAACCTGGCCGCCGAGGAATCGCAGCCGGATCAACAGACATGAGCGACGAAGGTCGCCAACCCCTTCTTACCCATCTGAACGAATTGCGATGGAGACTGGTGAAATCGGCGGCGGCCGTCCTGATCGGGGCGACCATCGCCCTGATTTTCGGCACGTGGATCAAAGACCTCCTGCAACTCCCTTATGACCGCGCCTTTCCCGGTGAGGAGAACACCCTTCAGGTGCTGGCCCCCACCGAAGAGTTCTCGGTGCTGATGAAGATCGCCTTCTTCGGAGGAGCGGTCCTGGCCAGTCCGGTGGTCATCTATCAGATCTGGATGTTCATAACACCCGCCCTCACCCGCCGGGAGAAAAAGTGGGCGATACCGATCGTTATCTCCTGCACGGTCCTGTTCTGCGCCGGGGTTACTGTGGGCTACCAGACCATGGGGCGCGGCCTCGCCTTCCTGCTGGGCATCTTCGAGGATGTGGCCAACAACCTGCGGCTCACGGATTACTTCTCGTTCGCCATCCGCTTCCTGCTTGCCTTTGGGATCTCCTTTCTTTACCCGGTCTTCCTGTTCACTGCCGCCGCCGCCAACCTGGTTACCTCAAAGCAACTGGCGCGCGGAAGGAGGTGGGCAGTGCTGCTGGTGGTGACTGGAGCGGCGATCATCACACCGACCGGGGACGTGCTGACCCTGGCCATGCTCTCAGTGCCGCTCTACGCTTTCTATGAAATCACCTATTGGCTGGTCCGGCTAGTGCTCAGAAAGTGAACCGGGCGCCGCTCAGCCGCGAGTTTCTGGATCGCCTTCCCTTCCAACCCGACTCCTTCCAGACCGAAGCGGCGTCGGCGCTCGAAGATGGCTTTAACATCGTTGTGACGGCCCCCACCGGAGCAGGCAAGACACTGGTGGCCGAAGTGGCCATCCACCTCGCTTTGGAGAAGGGACTGCGGGCCTTTTACACCACACCCATCAAGGCTCTCTCCAACCAGAAGTACGGCGATCTGTGCTCCTACTATGGAAACGCCAAGGTGGGACTGCTCACCGGTGACAACGCCATCCGGGGAGATGCCCCGGTGGTGGTGATGACCGCCGAGGTACTGCGCAACATGCTCTACACCGACCCGGAGCGACTGTCGGGTGTTGGGGTGGCCATATTGGATGAGGTGCATTTCTTGGCCGACCGGTCCCGTGGAGCGGTGTGGGAGGAGATCATCATTCACGCACCTCCACAGTTGCAGGTGGTCTGTCTTTCCGCAACGGTATCCAACTCATCGGAGTTCGCAGCGTGGGTGCAACAGTGTCGAGGAAGGACTCGGCTGGCGCGGGCCACCCAAAGGC
This sequence comes from bacterium OM1 bin76, assembly GCA_002238785.1. Lineage (GTDB taxonomy): Bacteria > Actinomycetota > Acidimicrobiia > Spongiisociales > ZC4RG35 > Bin76. Next base: position 135,401 of record MPNA01000004.1, read on the forward strand.
CCGTCCCGCTGCGAGACACCTACGGTCTGAGGGACCGCTTCGGGCCTCAGCACCTCCGACTGCTTCCCACCTTCGTGCAAATGGAAGGAAGAAGAAAGCCCAATCCCCGGATCATCTCAATGCTGTCCAGCGGCCGCAATCGTCGACGGTTTGCAACGCCCCGCCGCCCCCAGGTGGTGGAAGCTCTGTTTGACGAAGGGCTTCTGCCTGCCATCTACTTCATCTTCTCAAGGGCCGGTTGCGAAGCCGCCGCTTCGGCGGTCACCAGCGCCGGCATCCGGCTCACCGCACCCGAGGACCGGCGGATCATCCGCTCGGTAGCCGAGTCCCACACGGAGAACCTATCGGATCACGATCTGCAGGCCCTTGACTATGCGGGATGGTTGGATCGCCTCGAGTCGGGAGTGGCATCTCACCACGCCGGTATGGTCCCCGCCTTCAAAGAGGCGACCGAGGAACTGTTCGCCGCAGGACTGCTGGGTGTGGTGTTCGCCACCGAAACCCTGGCTCTGGGGATCAACATGCCGGCGCGAACCGTGGTGCTGGAGTCCCTGACCAAGTTCACGGGAGAGACACACGAAGCCCTGGGGCCGGGAGATTACACACAGCTAACCGGCCGCGCCGGACGCCGGGGAATAGACACCGAAGGCTTCGGGATCGTGCTCTATTCACGGTATGTGCCCTTTCAGGAAGTGGTGAAAGCGGCCGGGACCGGCGCCCACCCTCTGGTATCCAGCTTCCGGATCACCTACAACATGGTCGCCAATCTGGTGGCCAACTACCCCGCCCGGCAAGCTACGGAACTCCTATCCGCTTCTTTCGCCAGTTATCAGCAGGCGTCCCGCCTAGAGACCGAGCAACGCCTGGCGGTAGACCTCTCCAAGCGGCTCCAACAGCAGGAGCAGGACAGCATGTGCGAGAAGGGATCGGTGTTCGACTACCTGGAACTGCTCCGAAAGGGCAGGTCAAACGCGGGTGGACTGCTAAACACTCTGCGAATCGGGGACGTGTTCGAGATTCCCTCGGGCCGTCGGTCGGGCCGCTATGTCGTCCTGCGAAGAATTGCCCGACGGTCCAAGGCGCCACGGGTGCTGGCTGTGTCCGAGTCGGGGACCGCACTCTCGATGGGCGCCAGGGAGATGGTGACAGGAACGACCCGGGTGGGCCGTCTGGCGGTTCCCAAGCGGCGCCACGCCAACCACCGGGTGTTGAATCGGGAGATGGCCTCCCGCCTTCGACGGTTGCCTCGAGACAAGAGGACATCTTCGCGCTCAGGTCGGGGGCCCCGGCCGGATGAGCATCCAGTGGCGGCCTGCCCGGATCTTGACTTCCACTTGCGCCAGGCTCGTAAGGCGATTCGCACTCGCCGCCGTCTCGATCAACTCCAAAAGGACGGAGCTTGGGCCACCAAGAGCGTGCAGAGCCGCTTTGCCTCAGTGAAGGGATTGATGGAAGAGTGGGGGTACCTGTCAGAATGGAACGTCACTCCCGCCGGACAACGGCTTCGGCTCGTCTACAACGAAAGAGACCTACTGATCTCCCAGTCGGTGCTGAGAGGCCTGTTCGACAACTTGAGCCCCGAAGAGACCGCCGCTTTCGGATCCGTCTTCGTTTACGATCCCCGGAACACTTCTCCTCCCTCCACACCCTGGCCCACCGCCCAGCTTGCCAGTCGATGGACGAAACTGGTCGAATTGACCGAAGAACTCAATCGGGCCGAATTGGAGCGGCGCATCGAACCCACTCGTTTTCCCGAACCCGGGGGCGCCGGTGACATGTATCGATGGGCAAGGGGCGCCTCCCTTTCCGAGATGGTGGAGAGCGGGCAGACCCCAGGCGACTTCGTCAGGACGGCCCGACAATTGGTGGACCTCCTGAAGCAGCTTCGCGATGCGTTTCCCCGCATCTCGGACTCCACGCGCACCGCCCTGCGCCGCATAGACCGGGGGGTGGTAGCCCCCCATCTCCACCTGTGAGACGGCGGCGAAGAAGAAAAGGGGCCTTGCGCAATTCGGGTTGGACAACACAGGCCTGGATATCCCTCCTCTGTTCCATGTTTTCGGTCTATACTTCCGCTCCGTTTCTAAGGCCCTAACCGCTGTGACAACCAGGAGTTGTACGCCACTGTGAGACACTCCAAGACTTTCGAAGAGAAATACGACGACGACATCGACGACGACATCGAGCCCGAGGATCCGTTCGGGGAGGAGGATCCTCGTTTGGACGAGGACGACGAAGGGGAGGACGATGACGAACTGTCCGGCCTGGAGGTCGAAGAGCTCAAGATGGTGGAAGAAGGCATCTCCGGCAAGGTCCTCACGTCCCAACAGGCGATGGAGGTGGCGGGTATGCGTCGGGAGGAGCTTTCGATCAATCCCGATGATCATGCGATCCGTCAATACGAATTCTTGTGTGAATCCTGTTTCCTGGTGAAGAGAGTCACCCAGAGAGCCTCAGCCTCCTCCAAGATTTGCGTCGATTGCCGTTGAATCCTCTCCGCTCGCATGGCATTTTCGATCAGGGTCGGGGATGGGGAAGTGCTTCTCGATGACCGCTCAACAACCCAAACCGACCCCGATACCCGGAGTGGGAGTAGTGATCATTGACAGTCGGAACAGATTGCTAATGGTGCAGCGGGGCCAGGGGGCAGGTGTGGGACTGTGGGCGGTGCCGGGCGGCAAGGTCCGCTGGGGCGAGACCTGGCGGGAGGCGGCGAGACGGGAAGCCCTGGAGGAAACTGGGCTGGAGGTAAAGATCGGACCCGTGGTTTGGGTCGGAGAAGCCGTGGACCCCGGCCAGACCCCTGAATGGCATTTTGCGCTGGTCGACTTCTTTGCAGAAGTGGTGGGGGGAGAGTTGCGGGCCGGAGACGATGCAGCCAAGGCCCGATGGGTTCCCTTGAACCAGATTGCCGAATACCCCCTGGTTTCCACCATGCGCTCACTCCTGGACATCTTGTGAGGACCGGCCGCGTAACGGTGCTGTTCGACCTCGATGGGGTGGTCTACCTCGGAAGGGAAGGAGTGGCAGGCGCCGCCCAAGCCCTGACAGAAGTCGAGCAGCGGGGTTTTCGGGTGCTGTTCTGCACCAACAATTCCAGCCGCACTGTAGCGGCGACAGCCCGAAAGATCCGATCCACCACCGGCTACCCGGCCCGGATCCAACAGGTGTTCACCTCGGCGATGGCCGCCGCCCACCTGTTGGCCGAAGAGCGCCCTCCCTCTCTGGTGCTAGGCGGGCCCGGCATTGTGGAGGCACTGGAGGGCATCGGCGCACCGACGGTGGACGACTGGAGAGAAGCGGAGGCGGTGGTGATCGGCTTTGCCCCCCAACTCTCCTACGAACTCCTTCGTGACGCCTGCCAGGCAGTGTGGGCCGGCGCCAGCCTGATCGCTACCAACACCGACCCGAGCTTTCCCACCGATGAGGGTGTCTGGCCGGCGGCGGGCGCGATAGTGGCGGCGGTGGAGTACGCCACAGGACAGCAGGCTCGTGCAGCCGGGAAGCCGCAGGAGCCCATGATCCAGGTGATCCGAGAGCGGGTAGCCAACGACAACGTGATCATGGTGGGAGATCGACCCGGAACCGACCTGCAGATGGCCGTCAACGCAGGGTGGCGCTCAGTGCTGGCGCTCAGCGGCGTCACCAAGACCCCGCCGGATTCTCCTTCTCCTGATGCAGTGGTTGATTCCATTGCAGACCTGGGAACCCTGCTCGATGAGTTGGAATCAGGCAAGCCGTGACAAGGCGCTCCATCCCGGTACCCCGCAGGTTCACCGGCATCCGGACCGCACCCCTCACCCTCCCGAAGACCGATCACATGGCTTCCGAGGTTTGCTACCGTTTGGGGCATGGCCGATCAGGTTAACTTCGAACAGGACGTCACGGACCTGGTTCCCCAACTGTATGGCATGGGACTGCGCCTGGCCCGCAACCGCCCGGATGCTGAGGACTTGGTGCAGGAGACCCTGTTGAAGGCCTACCGCAGCTATCACACCTTCAAGGAAGGGACCAACCTCAGAGCGTGGCTGTTTCGCATCTTGACCAACACCTTTATTAATGAGTACCGGCGGCGTTCCCGCCGGCCCAGGGAGACGGAATTGGATGACGGAGGAGAGGTCACCCCCTACGGCTCCAACGCACATAACCAGGTCCGCTCCTGGGCGCGGGCGCCTGAAGATCAACTGATCGAGCAGATATTCGAATCCGACATCCTGGAAGCGATCGAGAATCTGCCGGTCATCTATCGGATTCCGGTCTTGCTGGCCGATGTGGAGGGCTTGTCCTACAAAGAGATAGCCCAAACGCTGGACGTACCCATGGGAACCGTCATGTCCCGCCTGCATCGGGGAAGAAATGCCCTCCGAAAAGCGTTGTGGGAGTATGCAAGTAAGCGGGGACTGACCCCAACGGAGGTTCCACATGTCTAGAGAGTGCCGACAGGTGATCACCCACTTGTACAGCTATGTGGACGGCGAGTTGGAAGTCGAGACCGAGCATCGCCTGGTGCAGCACTTTGAGTACTGTCCGCCTTGTAAGAACATAGAAATCGTGGAGCGTCGCGTTCGCTACACCATCAGGCACCACCTCACAGAGGAGGTGCCTGATGTTTTTATGGAGAGGCTTCGGGGACGGTTGGCTCAAGAGACGCGACGCTTAGGTTGGAGATAGGAGCCGGGTAATCTATGGGGGGCATGAACTGGCGAAGGTGGATGCTCCTGGCTTCGATGGCTGCCACCGTCTTGGCGTTGGCGCTTCCTGCCCTCGCCCAAGAAGAGGGCGGGACAGAACCGGCGGAGATCGTACCCGCCGTGGTGGTGGAGGAGACCGCCCCTGCCGAGAAGGTGCCCGACTGGACATATCGTTATCTGGTGCCTACCTGCATCGCTCTGGCCTTGGTCTTCTGTGTTATAACGGTGGTTCTCTACTTCACCAGAGTGGTCCGATCTCGTTACAAATCAGTTAGTTGACAAACCCCCCGTCCCGTCCTGCCACGGATGAGGATGCCATCATGGTCACCGAAACCCGAAGATTGGATCATTTGGCCGCGGTCCTCTCCGACCGCGTTGAGTTTCCCCGAGGCCCCTTGGTTATTGCCCTGTCGGGTGGCGCCGATTCGGCCGCGGCTGCCTGGCTGGCCAACCGCACGAGCCGGGTCTGCCGGGCCATTCATGTAAACCACCGTCTTCCCGACTCGTCCCACCTGGCAGGTTCCGCCCGCTCCATCTCCCGGTGCCTGGGTATGGAGCTTTCCGAAGTGGTGGTCCGAGAAGAGACCGACCGGACCGAGGACGCCTTGCGCACCGCCCGCTACCGGGCCCTGACGGAGAACTCCGGGCCTCGGGAAGTCGTGATCACCGCACACACTGCCGACGACCAATCCGAGACCGTGCTCCAGAATCTGTTGCGCGGGGCCGGTCTGGACGGACTGGCAGGGATCCCCGCCCACCGCGGCCGGTTTCACCGCCCCCTGCTGGGCGTGTGGCGTTCGGAGACCCGGGAGTTGGCAACCCTGGCCGGTCTCCCCTGGGTGGACGACCCTCAGAACGATGATCCCCGGTACCTGCGGAACCGGATCAGGCGGAGTCTCATCCCCCAATTGGAGGCGGAGTACCAGCCCAGGCTGCGGGAGGGCTTGGTGAGATTGTCGGCGCTGGCAAGTGCCGACCTCGCCTACCTGGATGAGGAGGCCTCCCGCATCCGGGTGGCCATCTCTCCCGACGGTTGGCCGCAGATCTCTTGCAGCGGCCTGGTGGGGCTTCCTCGGCCCATCTCCTCACGGGTGGTGCGACGAGCATTGCGGATGGTCCGGGGCCCGCACGGGGGCGCCGCCGCCGAAGTACAACGGGTACTGGATGTGGCCCATGGGACAACATCTCGGACCGAATTGGGAGGAGGCGTGATCGTAACCCGCCTCGGCGACCGGTTGTTAGTGGCCGGAGGCGGCTAAGGTGTATTGTGTCGATGGATTCGATAGAGCCATTTCTCTCATCTGACCAGATCGCCGCCCGGTTGAAGGAGATGGGCGAGAGCATCACCGCCGACTATGCAGGGCACGACCTGCTGATAGTGGGAGTACTGAAGGGCACGTTCATGGTGATGTCCGACTTGGTCCGCCAGATCAGACTCCCCGCCCAGTTCGATTACATGGCCGTCTCGTCCTATGGCGCGGCCACCAAGACTTCCGGGGTGGTCCGGGTTCTCAAAGACCTCGACCAGGAAATAGCGGGACGACATGTCCTGATCTGCGAAGATATAGTCGACTCGGGGCTGACGCTCAACTACCTGATCAAGAGTCTTGCGGTGCGCGGCCCGGCCTCCCTCGAGATCGCCGCCCTTCTCTACAAGGAAGGCATCCAGCGGGTTCCGGTGGACGTCAAATACGTCGGATTCAGAATCGGGCCGGAATTCGTCGTAGGTTATGGGTTGGATTTCGATGAGAAGTACCGGAACCTGCCTTACGTGGGCATATTGTCCCAGTCCTAGATTAAACTCTGGGATTTATATCGAATAGTTGACAACTGTCAGGCTGTCGTTCTCCGGTACTGTTCCGCAGCCTGTGAGACCGCCTGACTTTCCCGGAGGGGAGGCAGGTCTTCCATCCACATCTTCTATAGCGCGGCTGCATCGGGGTTTCCCGCCCGACCCGGGAATTCTTCCGAACGCCCGGGCGCTTATGGTTATGGCTGAGTTGCAGTCCCTGCACATCACCATTCCACAACTCCCGCATTCGTAGACCCTTACCTTCAAGGGCATCTTCCGGCGGTGCCCGCATTGCGAGCAGTCGGTGGATGTGTAAGCAGGGTCGACCTTCTTGAACGGGATACCAGCCTTCGCAGCTTTGTCCCCCGCTTTCGGAGTGATGGACGACAGCCTTTGGTCGAATAGTTTCTTGCCGAACCGGCGAGAGCGTGTCCACGCTCCCACGGGAGAGTCCTCTATGGCTATACCGTCAAAGTTGGTGACGAGGTCGTGGCAGAGTCGGAAGTCCGCCTGGTCGGCGCGTTCGGTCTCTCGTCTCCATGCCCGGGCCAGTGCTATCCGCTTCTTCTCCCTGGTGTGGGAGTAAGGCAGCCTCTTGCCCGCTGCTTTTTCTCTCTGCCGGTGGGCCTGGTCGGCCTTGCTCAGCGCCTTCTGTTTGCGGATGATGCCACGGTGATCTGGCTTGCGGGCCTCTATGTGCGTCCCGTCCGACAGGATCAGACGATCCGCTATGCCCGTGTCTATGCCAACCGGGTTGGTGACGGGCTTTTCGGGCAGTTCCCGGTCAGGGTGTTTCAGCACCACATGAAGCTCGGTTCTCAGAGGCGTTCTCACTACTCGCAGTTCCTTCACTGCCGCTCCCATGCCGAGCGCCTTCTCCAAGCGATGCCCCTTGTCACGGTAACGCAGGCGGGGTAGGCCCTTCACGGACAGCTTCCACCACTTGACAGACTGGTTCTTCGGCGTTCCAGGTGCTTGGAGCATGGAAGGAGTCGGATCTGGCAGTTCTATGCTCTTCCACCTTCGGACGGGCTTGAAACGGGGATATCCTGGTTTCTTGCCCTCTTCCTGGCAGCGTTTGTAAAACGATGTAATGGTGCGGTTGAATCGGACTAGGACGCCTCTACCTACCTTCACGGAGAGGCGCTCCCATTCGGGGTGGTCCGACCGTACCTTGGTGAACATCTGCATCCGGTCATAGAGAGACAGGTTCCATTCGGAGGGGAACTTGTCATCGGTGTCGGGGTGGTGTTCCTTCCACCATTGGTAGGTTCCCTTCCAGGACTCCAGGTTGGCGTTGTAAAGCTCGGCGCACATTCTGAATACCTGGTCAAGACGACGGTGACCCGAAGCTGATACCTTGACGGGGTTCCGCATCGTCTGCATCCAAGGGGTCATGCTCTACACAGGATACCGAGAGGGTATGACACTATACAGGACTTTGGGTGTTGAAAGCAGCGCTGTCAACCATTCGATATAAGTCCCTAAACTTTCCCTTAGAACATGAGTTGGCCTACCATGATGCCTAACTGCTATCGCCCCTTGCCCGAATTGACCGTCTCTTAAGGAACACACTTTGCGCCGCAGTCTCCGAATTCTCCTGGTCTATGGCCTGCTGATCATTACGATGGCGCTGCTGTTCCAAAACTTCGGCAGCGATGACGACCCATCCCAGGAGATCACCACCGCCGAGTTTCTGGACGCGGTCGGAGAAGGAAACATCGAGTCGGTTCTGATCCTCACCCGCTCGCTGGAAGCCCGAGGCCGGTACGAGGGGTCCACGCTGCCGGCCGGCCAGCATGACTTCGTCGCCAAGTACCCGGAAGGTTATGAGGGACAGTTGGCAGAGATCCTCGACGAGCGAGGAGTCGAATACGACACAGACCATGAGCCGCCCGGGCCTTGGAGCGTACTGGTGGGAATGCTCCCGTGGCTGCTCCTGATCGGCTTCATGATCTTCATTTTCATGCAGATGCAAAGGTCGGGGAACCGGATCATGCAGTTCGGCAAGACTCGGGCCAAGATGGTCAAGAAGGACAACCCCGACGTGACCTTCGAGGATGTAGCCGGTTTGGAGGAGGCCATCGAGGAACTGGGTGAGATTCGAGACTTCCTGGCCGATGCCGACAAGTTCCGGGCCATGGGCGCCAAGATCCCCAAGGGCGTGCTGCTGTTCGGTCCTCCCGGGACCGGTAAGACCCTCCTCGCCAAAGCGGTGGCGGGGGAGGCTGGTAGGCCCTTCTTCTCCATCTCGGGATCGGACTTCGTAGAGATGTTCGTGGGGGTGGGCGCCAGCCGGGTCCGCGACCTCTTCGAACAAGCCAAGCAGAACAGCCCGGCCATCATCTTCATCGACGAGATCGACGCGGTGGGTCGCCATCGCGGCGCCGGGTTGGGCGGCGGTCACGACGAACGGGAGCAGACCCTCAACCAACTCCTGGTGGAACTGGACGGGTTCGAAACCAACACCGGGGTGATAGTGATCGCCGCTACCAACCGTCCCGACATTCTGGATCCTGCGCTGCTGCGGCCGGGCCGCTTCGACCGTCAGATAGTGATCGACTCTCCCGATATCAGAGGAAGGGCGGCGATCCTGAAGGTTCATGCGCGAGGCAAACCCCTCAAATCTGAGATCGACCTGGAGGTGCTGGCGCGCCGGACCCCCGGATTCACGGGAGCGGACCTGGCCAACCTGATCAACGAATCCGCCCTGCTGGCTGCCCGTCGCAACAAAGAAGAGGTGGGCATGGAGGAGTTGGAGGAGGCCATCGACCGGGTGATTGCCGGTCCGGAGCGCAAGGCCCGGGTCATGTCCGAAGACGAGAAGCGACTGATCGCATTCCACGAGACCGGACACGCCCTGGTGGGCTGGGCTCTTCCCATGGCAGACCCGGTTCACAAGGTGACGATCGTGGCCCGCGGTCGCTCCCTCGGCCACACCCTGGCCCTTCCCACCCGGGACAAATACCTGGTGAAGCGCTCGGAGTTGCTGGACCAACTGGCCATGCTGCTGGGAGGACGAAGCGCCGAGGAGATCATTTACGCTGATCCCACCACCGGGTCCACCAACGACATCGAAAAGGCCACCGCCATAGCCCGCCGAATGGTCATGGAGTATGGGATGAGCGATGAATTGGGCCCCATGCAGTATGGAAAGCCCGACGGTGAGGTCTTCTTGGGACGAGACTATACGCGGCAACCGGACTATTCGGATCAGTTGGCGGCCGACATCGACTCCGAGGTGCGCAAGCTGATCAGGGTGGCCCACTCCGAAGCTCAGCAAATCCTGGAAGCGCACCGACCCGCACTCGACAGGATGGTGGAAGCCTTGATGCAGCAGGAAACCCTCGATGCCGGGGAGATCGGAAAGGTGTTCTACGACGTTCCCAAGTGGCAGGCCACCGAGACCCAGGAAGTGCGCCTGCTTCAACCACCCACCGTGAACGGGGGCGACCCCGGCAGAGAGAGGGTGGCCGCAGCAACTAGGGGCGACAAGCCCCTTACCTCTTAAGCGCACGATGCCCGCTGGCGTACTGCAACCCCGAGGGTTCAAATGGATCATCACTTCCCGCCTAGCGGTCAGCGAGAGACTCGGCGGACTCGGACCAGCCCACCGCAAGGTCCGTCGCCAGCAGGAGGTGCTGTGGCTGCAGAAGGAAGCCGGTATCACCCACGTGGTCAGCCTGTTGACCAACAACCAGAACCTCAAGGTGTATCGAGACTCGGGATTCGAGGCCCATCGAGTCCCGGTCAGCCCCGAAGTGGAACCGGATGAACGTCGTTGCCTGTACGACAAGCTGCGGGACTTGCTGAGCAACCCTGACGCCAGGGTATTGGTGCATGGGGAAGTGATCGACGAGAACCTGGGAGGCTTGATGAGCGGCTTTCTGGTCGACACCGGGCTGGTGCCCGACGCGGTGCAAGCGGTGACCATCATCGAGCAGATCCTGGGCCGCCCACTAGGGGCCCGGGGACGGGCGCTGGTTCAACACTACGAAAGCGGAGGGTGACCACTCCCTTCAGGCTGGCAGTAATCGGGCCGGGAAGGGCCGGTGGCGCCTTGGCGATCGCCAGCCAGTCGGTGGGACACCGGGTCCAGACCGTTCCCGGTCCCTCCGGAAGGGTCCCACCGGAGTTGGAAGATACCGCCGTGGAGGACAGTAGGCGCCTGTCACCCTGTGACCTGTTGCTGCTGGCCACCCCGGACGATGAGATCGAGCCGGCAGCCCTCCGACTGGCAGCCCACCCGACGCCCGCCAGGGTGGCGGCCCATCTGTCGGGCTTCGCCTCCATCACCCGCCTGAAGGCGCTGCAAGGCTCCGGCATAGAGGTCGGGTGCCTCCATCCCCTTCAGACCCTCCCCTCCCCCCAACTGGGCGCCGCCGCCCTGGCCGGGTCAACCGCGGCGGTGACCGCCGCCACCGAAGCGGCGGCGTGGCGGTTGAAGACTTTCGCCCACAGCCTGGGTATCACCACCTTCGATCTGGATGACCGTCACAAACCCCTCTACCATGCCGGCGCCGCCACCGTCGCCCTGGGGGTGGCCACCGCCCTGAGCCTGGCCGCCGATCTGTTCCAAGCGGCCGACGTACCCCTCACGCAAGCTCAACCACTGGCCGAGCAGGTGATGCGGAATTGCTTCCTGCTGGGACCTGACCAGTCCCTAACCGGGCCGGTGGTACGGGGTGACCGCGGAACCATCGCCGGTCACTTGCGAGCCGTAGCCGCCGCCTCGCCCGACCTGGCCGACCAGTATCGAATGCTCGGTGGGTTGGCGGTGTCTCGGGCAGAAGCCGGAAAACGGGCCGCCGAGATCATGGAGCTACTCGGCCCGGACTCACCATGAAGGTGGTCCACAGCTTTGCCGACGCCCGGTCGGCGGCGCGCTATTCCCGAGATGGTGGGGGCGGAAAGATCGGGCTGGTTCCGACTATGGGATTCTTGCATGAAGGCCATCTGTCGCTGATGGCCCAGGCCCGCCGGGAGTGCGGGGTGGTGATGATGTCCCTGTACGTCAATCCCCGGCAGTTCAACCAGTCTTCCGACTTTGACATATACCCTCGCAGCTTCGACCGCGATCGGCAGTTGGCAGCCGAGGCCGGGGTTGACGTGCTGTTCGCCCCTCCGACCGAAGAAGTGTACCAACCGGGCGAGTCCATCATGATCGAACCGGGAGCAGTGGCGGCATCCATGGAGGGACGGCACCGCCCCGGTCACTTCCAGGGAGTGGCGCTGGTGGTGGCCAAACTACTGGCCGGACTGGGCGCCGAGCGCGCCTACTTCGGTCGAAAAGACGCCCAGCAACTGGCCATGATCCGTCAACTCACCCACGACCTCTGCTTTCCCATCGAGATCGTGGGGTGTCCCACCATGCGTGAGATGGACGGGCTGGCGCTGTCCAGTCGGAACTTTCTGATACCGGCCGAGCACCGGGAGACCGCTCTCGGCATTAGCCGGGGCCTGGAGAGAGCAGGACGGGCCGTGGAAGCTGGAGAACGGTCGGCGGACCCTCTGCGGCGTCTGGTGACCGCAACACCGGCTAGCTTGGAGTGGCAGTACGTGGAACTGGCCGATCAACATGACGCGTCGTTGCTCCGCACCCTTGACCGTCCCTCCTTTCTGGCGGTGGCCGCCAAGGTGGCCGACGTCCGGCTGATCGACAACCTGTTCTTCGACCGGTGTCCCGACGGCCTGAAGGTGGACAGGGGCATCCGCTTGGAAGCACCTAGTCTTCTCTACCAGTGAGCATGCTCTTAGCCGTCGACATCGGAAACACTCAGACCGTAATCGGGGCCTATCGGGGCCGCTCCCTGGAGCATCGCTGGCGGATCTCAACCGATCTGTCTCGCACCGCCGACGAGTACCGCATCCTTCTGACCGGCCTGCTGTCCGGGGTCCCCCTGCCCCTGCGCGGCGCGGCGCTCTCCAGCGTGGTGCCCACCGCGGTGTCTGCGGTCCGGCCCGTTCTGTCGGAGTTGGTAGACGGCCCGGTGGTCGTTGTGGGACCGGGCGTTCGAACCGGCATTCAAATCAAGATCGACAATCCTCGGGAAGTCGGCGCCGACCGGGTGGTGAACGCCATCGGAGCTGTGGAGAGGTTCGGAGCGCCCGTCTTGGTGGTGGATTTCGGAACGGCCACCACCGTGGATGTGATCGACTCGTCCGGCGCCTATTGTGGCGGGGCGATCGCACCCGGAGTGCAGGTGGCGGGAGATGCGCTGGCGGCGGCAGCCTCCGCCCTGAGGCGGGTGGAACTGACTGCTCCTCGTAACGCCACTGGACGCAACACCACCGAGGCCGTGCAAAGCGGGCTGGTGTTCGGGTGGGCAGGTTTGGTAGATGGTCTGGTGAGGAGAATCTGCACGGAACAACGTCTCGGAGCGTTGCCGGTGGTGGCAACAGGAGGTCTGGCGCAACTGATCGGCCCGGTTTGCGAGACGATTACCCACATTGAGGACGACCTGACTCTGCGAGGTCTCCTGGTGGTGCTGGAGTTGAATTCTTAACCGCCTATTCCAGTTGACATAGCTCTCTTTGACCGTCTATTATTCGCTTCAACACAGACCTCCTGCCGGCTTTCCCCGTCCCCTCCCGGAAGGCCGGTGGGCAGCCTGACCGCCCTCCACCCCTCCCGGGGCGGCAGGCACATACCGGCCCGCCCTCCCTCCCCTCCCGGGGGCGGGTCGGTTACCCTTCCGGCGAGGATGAGCCGTCTTTGTTTTCTTGCCGGTCGCCCTGTTAGGTTGATGCCTCATGAATGACCAGCGATCCGACCGCTCGGATCCCAGTTCGGCCGGGCTATGGGAAAGGGTCGTCGAGGAGCGTCTCGATGGCTTGGAGAATCTCGGTGCCCTGGAGATCGAACCGTGGCCAACCCGGTTCGACCGGACCCACACCACTTCGGAGATCAGGGACCTCTACAGCGGTTTGGAGCCCGATGCCCGCACCGGGAAAGTGGTGTCGGTAGCCGGACGAGTCCGCCTGATCCGCAACTTCGGACGGCTGGTTTTCATCACCTTCTCCGATCAGCAGGCTGAATTGCAGCTGTTCGTTTCACGGTCGGGTTTGGCGCCCGAGTCCCAGGAGGTGCTGTCCCACCTCGACCTTGGGGACTGGGTGGGCGCCACCGGCGAAGTCATCACCACTCGCCGCGGGGAACTCTCTGTCGATGTCAACGCAATAGGCCTTCTGGCCAAGTGCTTGGCGCCGCTGCCCGACAAGTGGAAGGGCTTGCGGGACGTCGAGCAACGCTCCCGCCACCGCCACCTGGACCTGGTGATCAATCCGCAGAGTCGGCGGACATTCGAGGTCCGATCCGCGGTGGTGTCGGAGTTGCGCAACCAGTTCCATCAACGAGGATTCATGGAGGTCGATACTCCCATTCTCACCTCCCGCGCAGCCGGAGCCGCAGCCCGGCCGTTTTTGACGCATCACAATGCCCTGGACATCGAGCTTTACATGCGGATCGCCACCGAACTGTATCTCAAGAGGCTGATAATCGGAGGATTCGAACGCGTCTTTGAAGTCGGCCGGATCTTTCGCAATGAGGGGGTGGATTCCTCCCACAATCCCGAGTTCACCATGCTGGAGTCCTACCAGGCATTCTGCGACTACCGGGACGTGATGAGATTGCTCGAGGAGGTCCTGCCGGCGGTGGCGGTCACCGCCACGGGTAGCACCACAGTGGGCGGGGAGGCCGTTGACGACGCGGCCGGACGTCCCATGCTGGAGACCCCTCTCTCCCTGGAACCCCCTTACCGGGAAGTCACCATGCTGGAACTGGTGAGCGAGGTGATGGGGGAAGAAGTCACCCTCGACGTACCCCGGGATTCTCTGCGGGTACCGGCCGAAGGGCTGGGCCTGGACATCCGGGAAGGTTGGACCACCGGCAGGATCATCTACGAAATCTTCGATCGCCTGGCGGTCCCCCAACTTCATTCCCCAACCTTTGTCACCGAGTACCCGATAGAAGTGTCTCCCCTGGCGCGCCGGCACCCTGGTGACCCCCGACTCACCGAGCGTTTCGAACTATTCATCGCGGGGGTGGAGTTCGCCAACGCCTTCTCCGAGTTGAACGACCCGGTCGATCAACTCTCGCGATTCGAGGATCAGGCAGATCTCCTGGGAGCTGACGATCCCGAGTTGCACCCTGTTGATGAGGATTTTGTGCTGGCCCTGGGGTACGGGATGCCCCCCACCGGAGGCCTGGGCCTGGGAGTCGACCGCCTGGTGATGCTGCTGACCAACCGCACTCACATCCGGGATGTGATCCTCTTCCCCACCCTGCGGCCCACCGAGAATCCCCGTTGGCAGACCTACCGACGGCTACTCCTGCAGAGGGGCGCCTCGCTCAGCCGGTAACCGAAACCCCCGCCGCTCTCAATGTCGCGATCGCCCTTTCGCCGTCATCGGGCGACAGATTGACTGCCGCGGTGGCGCTCAGCGGCACCTCCACTTCGTATCCCAACCGGACCGCGTCCAGGGCAGTGTCCTTCACGCAATAGTCCAGTGCCAGACCGACCACCACCACGCTGGTGATCTGCTCCTGGCGGAGCAGAGAGTCCAACTCGGTGGGCCGGTCCCGTCCCTCCACCAGGTCTCTCATGGTGAATCCCGAATAGCCGTCCTCTCCTGCGCCGCCCTTTTTGACCGATACGCCTTCCACCACCAGATCGGGATGGAATGCGGCTCCGCTCGATCCTCCCACACAGTGAACCGGCCATATCCCCCCGTCCTTGGCGAAGTGGGGAGTCGTCTCCGGATGCCAGTCCTGGGTGTAGAACACCGGCCAACCCCGGCCGCTGGCGCTTTCTACCAATCGGTTAACCGCCTCCACCACACCAGACGCTCCCTGCACATACAGCGAACCCTTGGGATCAGCGAAGTCATTCTGGACGTCCACCACCACCAGCGCGGTTCTTCGAGAAGCTGCAGTCATGATCTCAAGACCAAAGCGTACCTGTGTCAGGCTGGAGGTCAACCTCCATTTGCCCTCTTGGTCGGCCAGGACAGGCAAACGCAACGCGGCTACCCGAAGTCACAAATCGCCTGGCTTGCCCACCTGGGATGTAGAAGGGCACTGTGGGCGGAGAACCCGCGGCTACACGGAGCACTCCATTATGAGCAGATTCAGGTATACTTTCATCTGTTGCATTCATATGCTAAGGTCAGAAGCCAAACGGTAAGGTTACAGCTCATTCAGGAGGCAATGGTGAGCGACCAGCGGACGGGCACGAGGCTGACCGCCCAATGGCGCGTCCCTACAGTCGGAGCCTTGCGCTCCAGCGGCGTATTGTCGGATGGGCCGGTCACCGCGTGATACGTACCTACCTTCACTTCAAGGTTGACGACGGTAGCGCCGAACAGTTGGTCACCCTCTTCCGCCACCATCGGATATTGGAGACTTCGGTTGCCCAGCAAGGATGCCACTCAGCCGAGTTGACATTGTCCCGAGATGGGAGGCGGGCGATCGTTACGGCCACCTGGGAAGATCCTGAAGCCTATGCTCGATGGACCGGCCGCCCAGACCGCGCCATCCTAGCCGACGAGATCAGCGACTTGCTCACCGTCCCAATCAATTCCAGTACCAAGGGAAGCCAATATCGAATAGCCCATATGGCTTTGCCCGCCCTTCACAACCCACTCAAACAGGAGGACTTGCGTCATGAGTAGCCGGGTAGCCGTAGACGTCGGAGGCACCTTCACGGACATTGTGCGGCTTGACGATGATGGCGCGCTCCGATTCGAGAAAGTGCCCACCACCCCCGACGAACCAACCCGCGGCGTGATCGATTCTCTGCATCGGGCGGAGGCGATGCTCCGCGAAACCACCATGTTCACCCATGGGACGACGTTGGGTCTGAATGCGCTGCTGACCAGAAGCGGTGCTCGCACCGCGGTGATCGCCACCCGAGGATTCCGGGACGTCTACCTGCTGGGACGCACCGCCCGGGAGGGTAACTACGACATTCTGTACCGCAAGCCTCCGGGCCTTCTGGAAAGATATGACACTCACGAGGTCTCAGAGCGGATGCTGTTCGACGGAACCGTTCATCAGGTCTTCGACCCCGAGGACGGACGCCGAGTAGCCGAGTTGCTCAGGGATCGCGGCTATCGCGCTGTTGCGGTGGCCTTCCTGCATGCCTATGCCAATCCGGCCCACGAGGTGGCCATGAGGGACATCGTCAATGAAGTGGCCCCCGACATTGAGGTCTCCATCTCCTCCGATCTGTCTCGCGAATACCGGGAGTACGAAAGGACCAGCACTGCGGTGCTCGACGCCTACATCAAGCCAATCGTGCGGACCTACCTCTACGAACTGGGGAACGAACTGGCATCCAGAGGATTCGGCGGGCGCTTTTTGATGATGCGCTCCGGCGGAGGTTCCATGACCGCCGCCGCGGCCCGTGAACAGCCGGTCAACCTCATTCTCTCCGGACCGGCGGGAGGAGTCATAGGAGCAGCAGGCTTCTCCCGCATGGTGGGCGAGCCGAACCTGGTCACCGTCGACATGGGCGGCACCAGTCTCGATGCCTCTCTGATCATCGATGGCCGGCCGGTGCTACACCACGCCGCCGAATTCCAGGGCCTTCCCATCAATATCTCTTCGCTCTACATCCACACCATCGGCGCCGGTGGAGGATCGATCGCCTGGATCGACGAGGCCGGAGGGCTGCAGGTGGGACCCCAGAGCGCCGGAGCTGATCCCGGACCCGCCTCCTATGGCGCCGGAGGGACCGACGCCACCTTCACCGACGCGGCCGTGGTCATGGGGTACCTGGGCAGGGAGACTCCGCTGGGCGGCACCTTGTCGCTGTCCGAGTCACTGGCTCGAAGTGCACTTGCTCCCCTGGCCCTGCGCATGGGCATGCCGGAGGAAACATTTGCCCGGGGGGTGGTCCAGATATCCACCACCAAGATCGTGGGAGCGGTTAGGGCAATCACTGTGGAATTAGGCCGCGATCCCAAGGACTTCGCGTTGCTGGCATTCGGCGGCGCAGGTGGCATAGTAGGAGTGGATGTTGCCCGCGACCTGGGTATGGCAACGGTGATAATCCCGCCTGGACAGGGCGCCTTCTCGGCGTTGGGCATGCTGATGACCGATGTGCAGCGGGACTTCTCGCGCACTTCGGTGATGCCTCTGGCGGCGCTTGACACCGTCCAATTGGAGGCAGCCTTCGCAGAGATGGCCAAGGAAGCAGTGCTCGTCCTGGAAGAGGAAGGGTTTCCGCGATCCCGGCAGATCCTCTCCCGAGCGGTGGATCTTCGCTACACCGGCCAGGAGCATTCGGTCTCCATCAACCTGCCGCCTTCCGCGGTGGATTATCCCATCGAGTATCTCAGCACCGAGTTCGAAGAGCAACACATGCGCCACTACGGTCACACCATGACCGACCCCGTGGAAATAACCACCTTCCGGCTGGGTGCAGTAGGAACCGTCGACCAACCGGACCTGCCGTTCCTACCGGCCCGCCAAGAGGGTTCGGCCCAACCATTCTCTATCCGGCCAATGCTCTCGGCGATAGGTGAAGACTGGGTTGACACAAGCGTCTACCAAAGAGAAGAACTCCTCGCCGGCGACCAACTGACCGGCCCGGCAATCATCGTCGAACACACCGCAACCACGGTCATTCAGGCCGGTGATAGCTTGAGGGTGGGTGACCACGGCGAACTGGTTATCACCTTGGGAGGTACACAATGACTGATGCCATCACCACTGAAATCATCCGCCACGCCCTGGTTTCGGCGTGCGATGAGATGGCTCGGAACCTGTGCCGGACCTCGTACAACACAGTTGTATACGAGATCCACGACTACGGCTTAGGATTGCACGACCACAACGGCGACATCGTGGCGGACACTCCGGGGATTGCAGTTTTCACCAGAGGTAACGACTACGGCATCAGACGTTCCATCGAATTCCTGGGCAGGGAGGAGATGAAACCAGGCGATGTGTTCTTACTCAACTACCCGTACTGGTCTTCGGCTCACACTCTCGATCCCCTGATCTTCGCACCGATCCACGTCGACGATCACCTGGTCGGGTTCGCCTCCTGCCGTGTCCACGTTCTTGATCTGAAACAAAAGGACCCCGGCTATGTGCTGGACTCGACCGACATGTACCAGGAGGGGATCTTCTTCCCGGTGGTGCGTCTCTATCGGCAGGGTGAGATCCAGAACGACATTTTCAACATCGTCCGCTTCAATAGCCGCCTTCCCAGCCACACCATCGGCGACATACAGGCACAAGTCTCAGCGGTGATTACGGGGGCGCGACGAACCAAGGAACTGGCCGACAAATACGGCAGGGACACCCTGGTGGAGGCAATGCAGGCCATCAACGATCACGGCGAGCGGTTGGCGCTGGCCGCCCTCCGCCGGATGCCCAAGGGGACTTGGAGCGCAGTCGACTACGTGGATCACGACGGAGTTGACCTCGACAAGCCGGTCAAAATGGCGGTCACCATCACCATTACCGACGACGAGATGATCGTCGACTGGAGCGATAGCGACGACGACGTCCGCGGACCCATCAACCTTCCCCGGGGGATGACCGAGGCATTCAACTGCCTCATCTTCAAGGCACTGACCACCCCCGACTGGCCCGTCACGGCCGGCAACTTCCGGCCGCTGCGCATCATCACCAAGGAAGGGTCAGTGATGCACGCGGTACCCCCCATGCCCACCTTCACCCTGTGGACTGGCCTCTTGGGAGGAGAGGTGATGTTGAAGGCACTAGCGGAGGGCATGCCCGACAAGGTCCCGGCATGCTCCGGCGGCGACGTCTGTTCTGTCATGGCCCTGGGTGTGAACCCCCGTACCGGGGCGCCTTGGCTGGAGGCCACCAACGACGCGGTCGGTTTCGGAGCCCATGCCGGAGGAGACGGCGAGGACGGGATCATGCACATCACCGAACCGGGCTGTCGCAACAACCCGGTGGAAGTCCTGGAAGTCAAAGGACCCATGCTGATCGAGCGCTACGGCTTCCGCACCGACACCGGCGGACTCGGCAAGCACCGCGGCGGCGTGGGCATCAGCCGGGTATATAGGTTCCTGGCTCCCACCACCGCCATTGCCATCCTCTACAAGACCACCCCACCCTGGGGCTTCAACGGAGGAGGAATGGCAGACCCCAACCACATCCTCATTGACCCCGGAACCGACCGTGAAGTCCGCCAAGGCGGAAGCTACAACATCCTTGAAGCCAACCAAGGCCTGGCCAACAACACCGGCGGAGGAGGCGGTTGGGGCAACCCCCTCGAACGAGACCCCGCCGCAGTGGCCCGTGACATCCGCAACGGCTTCGTGTCGCTGGAGTCAGCCGAACGAGATTACGGTGTGTCTGTCAACCGAGACACATTCGAGGTCAACGAAGAGGAAACGGCCGCGCTGAGAACCGGGTAGGCGACCGGCGGAACTCACCGTCAACCTCAGTAGAGGTCCTCATTTACAATCGGATGCATGTCTTCCTCCGGCCCTGCTCGGGCATCGACCACCGAAGATTCCTCATCGAAGCCCCCGTCCGGTAGACCGGAGGTCGAGCATAGCCCCGACCCCTGACCCACTTCCGAGCACCGGCCGCCTTCGTGACTGACCGGGCCCGAGAGTCCTACGGCGGCGGCCTGAAAGAGGTGTGGAAGCTAGCTCGAAAAAGACGCACGAGGTCGTAATACAGGATGTCAGAGTCCAGGGATTGTCCTGATGGGAGGCCTACTTCGACTTGGAACTCTTCGGGGGTTCAGCAGCTCCAGGTCCCGGCCCCTTAGGCAACTTCGACAGCGAGACGGTCTTATCTGTCGTGTACCCGCCGCGTTTGATATATCCTCCCCGTTGCGCCCTGCGCCGTTTACCTTTCATGGCTACCTCTCTTCCGTAGCTTCGGTGAACTCCAGGTACTCGATCTCCTCCCATCCTACGAGAATCCCAGAATCCTGTAACCCTGGGTTTCCATCTCCATCAGTGAGCATCTCTCCGGTGTGGGGATCCAGGTGAAGGGTCGCGGACAAATAGAGATCCTGCGCCTCGGGGTACCCCGCAGCATAAGGTCGGCGCCCATCAACCTCACCGAAAATCCCTCCAATCCAAGTGCCGGACTTCAGTTTGCAACGAATTCCGCCCGCGGGCCGATCCTGGAAGAGGTGATCCCAAGCGCGAGGCGTCCTGTCTCTCCCGCTTAAAAGCCCGGATCAGTGGTTCCTGTCCGCGTGACCGTCCGTGGTGCGGGAGACGGGACGGTATTCGAGGATCGAAGAGCGTCCGGTGATGGCGGCCACTCGCACGAGAAACTCACCGCCGTCAGCGTCCATCAGGTGCAGTTCTTCGGTTCCGGGGATGAAGGAAAGCGGCTGTTGCCGCCCCCCGTTGATGGCGATGTTGGAGGCGTAAAGATAGGTGCGATTGCTGGTGTCCAGGATTGGATTCAGTCGGCCTGCGAGACCGGGAATGTGACCGGTGGCTTCTGGAAAAACGACCGATCCACCCCCACGTAGGACTGCCAGATCAACGGCGAGCGATCGTTGCGCCGGGACCCACTCGCGCTCGACATGGGCGGCGCAGCCCGGGCCGGCCACGAACACGGTCATGGGCAGATGCACCGCGTGCAGATCGAGGCGGGTCTCCCCGTCGACATCGGTAGAGCCCCGCTTCCATGTGCGGTTTGGGAACAAGGCCAAAACGTCCGCTCCCGCAAGCGGCACATGGTCCCGACGTACGGTTATGGTGACGGTGGCCGATCCGAATTCGGTTTCGGCGGCAGGTATCGTCAGACAGAGTTCCGAGTCGTCGATGAGCCGGAACCGCGGATCCTTCCCCGTGAGCGCCTTCGTCTCGCGGCGGATGATCGGGACTCCGTCCCCGCGGCGCTCCATGAAATAACGCCTGCCCTCGGCACCTTCTGCTCCGCGGACGTTCATCCTGGCCAGCACTGAAACCAGCACCCCGTTCCGAGTGGATTGACGTTCAGCCATGCTGTCGATGGTCAGGTTATTGGGAAGAGAGCCCGGAGAGCAGACCTCCAGCCGGTCGGAAAAAATCGCCAGCCGGATCCGGCTTCCGCGGATCGAGTAGTCGCGGTGCGCCACGGCGTTCACCAAACTCTCGAACACCGCCCGCAGGCTATATTCCGGCAGGTCCTCGCGAGCGGGATCCTTGCGCGCGCCAACCCGCATGTTGCGCCTCACGAACCCCAGCGCCTGCTCAATCTGGCGATTGACCGGGCCGCCGATCTCCTGCGCGTCTATCTGCCGGGAGGCGCGATCTGTGCCCCGGTAACGCACGGCGTTGATGGCGGCATGCGGAAGAAACCGCTCCGGGTCCTCCGTGCACACCAACACACCCGCAACAGTCGCTCGCGCAACGCCATGCTCGTCCGTCGCAAGGAGATTCAACTTCTCCAGCCCCAACACGGGATCGGCCAGACTGTCTACGCTCAAGAGCGGTTTCCACAGCCGTTCGTCAAATGTCTCGAAACCAGTGCCGGCCACCATCTGCTCATCGACGCCGATGAACCGCGCTTGTCCTCTTCGCTGCGCCAGACGCATCCGTTCGTCGGGCGTCATTGGCTGTTTCGAGCCGCCGACGCGAATATAGCTGCCGCCCGGGCTGTCGTGTTGGGAATGCCCTTCGGGAATCTCGACCAACAGGAAGGAGCGTTTGTCCAATTCACGACGGTGAATGTGAACTCGGATGGCGGGTTTTATCGAATCCCGGCATACCTCCCCGATCAGGCGCTCTACTTCGTCGAGGCCACCGCGTGACATCCCCGGCACAGCACCGGCATCAGTAACACCGATAAGAAAAACACCGCCCCTGGCATTGGCGAAAGCGGCGATTTCATCGGCCCAGGCGTTGCGTGTTGACAGAACCGGCTTATCACCGCGAAACTCGACCTCCTTGAACTCCCAGCCGCTATCCTCACCCAACCGCAGGCGGCGCCGGATCGATTCGTCACTGTAGGAAAAAGTCATCTGAATTCACTGTTCTATACGGTCCACATGAGTGAGACCAACGTACGTCCAACCTGCCGAGCTATCCGCAGTCTCTTGCTTGTCCAGCAGGGTACCGGCCGCCCGCTGAAATTGCATCGACGTTCCCAGCGTCGGCGTGGAAGCCAGCGATCAGGGGAAAACGACTTTCCCCGACTGGACCACGGTTCGTTGGGCAGTCCACAGCGCCTCGGGACGATCGAAGGGGTTACCGTCCAACACCACCAGGTCGGCGGCGGCACCCTCCCGGATTGCTCCCAGATCCGGGCGGCCGACGATGTCGGCGTTCACGGAGGTGGCGGAGCGGAGGACATCGGCAACCTCGTCGACTTGGCAGCGGGTGCGGAATTCGAAGAGTTGGTCGTTTTCGAGGTCGCCCATCAGGTCGGTCCCCAGTCCGATCTTAACTCCCGCCTGGCGGGCTATCCAGATGGAGTCCAAGCCTCTCCGCAGGACTTCCCGGTTCTTGACCTGGGAAACCGGGGGTAGGCCCAACTGGTCTCCTCTTCTGTCCATAGAGTCGTAGCAACCCAGGGTGGGCACCAGATAGGCGTCTCGCTCTACCATCAGAGCCGCTGACTCTTCATCCAGGAGATTGCCGTGCTCGATGGTCCGGACACCATTGGCTACCGAGTGGATTATAGCCTCGGGTGAGTAGGCGTGGGCCGCGACATAGGAACCCCGCACGCTCGCCTCGTAACAGACCGCCGCCACCTCATCCACCGAGTACTGCGGGTTGCGGAGCGGATCGGTGGGTGAGAAGACTCCCCCTGAAGTGAACAGCTTGATGACATGGGCGCCGGTGCGGAACCGGTCCCTCACCACTGTCCGCAGCGGCTCGACGCCGTCTACCACCTCGCACAGGTGGCTACAGGTGGAGCCGCCGCGGAGGTGTCCGGGACGCATATCGCCGTGACCGCCGGTCTGGCTCAATCCGGGACCGCTGAACAAATACCGGGGCCCCGCCAGCAGACCCTGGTCGATGGCCATCTGCAAACCGATGTCTCCGCCCGCCACGTCCCGCACGGTGGTGAACCCGCGACCGAGGGCGGCCTTCAGTCGCTGTGCCGCCTTGGCAGTCACATAGCTCAAGGGAAGTCCTTCCAGTTCGCGGGCATCAAGGCTCACCGCGTAGGCGTGGAAGTGGAGATCCAAGAAGCCCGGAGTCACCAGGCAGCCATCGGCTTCGATTATCTCGGCGTCTGCGGGCGGCGGGCCCTCCAAGCTGACGATCACCCCATCCCGGGTGTGGACCGGATGGGCGGACGGTTCTTCAGACACGCCGTCGAACACCAACCCACCCATAATGGAGAGTGACTTATCAGCCATCAGCGCTTCTTCTTGCCAACGCGGAGCGCCACAGCCAGCACGATGATCATCCCGGTGGTGACTTCCCGGTAGAAGGGATTGGCTTTGAGGATGCTGAAACCGTTATTGATCATCGCCAGGAGCATCACCCCGGCGAATTACCGCCACACCGCCCCTTTCCCTCCGTAAATGCTGGTCCCTCCCGGGATCATCGCCGTCAGTTCCTGTCCTTCTCACGTTTGATTCCTCCTTCTCGCAGGGTTTACGCCGAGCTAAGAGATTCCAGAGAGACGTTCGTTATAGGTTCAGTCATTATAAATCAACCCTGCTTCAGGCATCCGAACCGCCACCGATGACTCGCTTTTCCAGTGGCTGATCTCCACTGGAGATTTGTCTCTCGCTGGTCAGGGACGGGATCCGCGGCAGATCAGCAGCTTGCTGAAAGCGATTGCAGTTATCTCGATGCTGCTGGCTCGTTCGATGTCGACGCAATCGTGGGTGGACACCTCATACCGGGAACCGTCCACAGCCAGGGAACACCTTCCCTGCGATACGAATAGGAAGACGTCTTCGCCTGGCTTCACCGCCAGGTGGTGTTTCTCCTCGGGATCCAGGTTCCGGTTAATCGCTTCCAACTTGAGATCGGGATGAGATAGCACGGCCTCCCCACTGACTCGCCCGAAAGAGGACTGCCGGAGGTGATGGCCCCCCAGGCGAGGCAACAACTGCGCCAACTGCAGATCCAGCGCCCTTCCGATCCTGAGTAATACCGGAAGCGAAGCGTGGGAGCGTCCCTTCTCTATATCACTCAGATGGGCGGCTGAGATCTCTGCGGTCGCCGCCACCTCCCTCAGGGTCAGGGACAGCTCAGAACGCCTTTCCTTCAAACGAGTTCCCACCTCCTGGGCCAATGACGCCGGCGCCCGCCGATTCTTGCCTGGCTGTTCGCTCACGCTCAGAACAACGCCGGGCAAGTGATGACCAGCAATCTCCCGGGAACCTTGCTGGTGGCAAACACCTCGTGTGTTTTGTGAGAGGCATAGTGAATGGTGTCACCGGCGTTCAGGTGGTACTGGTCGTCGCCAAATGTAAAGGTGGCCGAGCCGGAGAGCAGCAGTATGAACCTCTCGCCGTAGTGTCGATACTCAAGCCTCTCGGGAGTGCCCTGGACTACGGCCGTATACGCCCCGTCCAGGCCGTGACTTCCCACCACCCTGAAGGTCGGACCAGTGGATAAGCGAAGTTCACGACCCTCCCCCGCCCTGGTGATATGCACCAGCGGACCCGAAGAGGAATCCAGCAGGGCCGCCATCTCCACGCCAAGAGCCATAGCCACCATGGCCAAGGCCGTAAGGGACGGTATGGAGACTCCCCGCTCGATCTGGGAGAGCCGGGAGGTGGTATAGCCGGTTACCTCGGCAAGATCAGCTAGCCGCAGACCTTTGGCTGCCCGCAATTCGGCCATGTTTTGTCCTACTACGGCTAGCTCGATGTCCACGTGCGTAACGATAACAATGGGTTAGCCGGACGGGATAGCAGGGTCTCGCACTGGTAGACATGCACCATTCCTCCGGCCGGCACTCTTTGGAGCGTCCCACTTTGCAAGTCAATTCCCTTCTGAACTTCGCCTCCTTTCGGACTGATTGCATCAATTTGGATGCAATCGAATCATTTCAGAAATATCTAATCTCTTTAGGTTATAGTTAACTATTATCGTTTATAACGAACAAACCGGAAGCTGTGCACAGCATCCGGGCGGACAGAATGGAGAACAACCAAATGCGACATACCACTAAAAAGATATTTTGGCTGTTGGCCGTATTGGCGCTGGTAGCTGCGGCATGCGGAGATGGTGATGAAGGCACGGCTTCCACTGAGCCACCTGCCACCACGGCAGCACCGACCACCGCGGCGCCCACTACCACCACGGCAGCGCCCACCACCACCGCGGCGCCCCCCGAGCCTCGGCAGGTTGCCTACCTGTCGGCGAGTTCCGCCAACACCTGGTTGGCGGCCTCTCGAACAGCCATGGAGGAAGTGGCGGCGGCCAACAACATCGAGATCGTGGAGTTCGATGCTCAATTCGATGCTGCTCTGCAGCAACAACAATTCCAGGACGCCATCGCCGCCGGCCGCTATGACGGCATCGTGCTGGTGGCTTTGACGGGAGCCGCCGCCATACCCGACATTCTCGACGCGCTGGATGCGGGGATCGAGATCGTAACCCT
This sequence comes from bacterium OM1 bin76, assembly GCA_002238785.1. GTDB lineage: Bacteria > Actinomycetota > Acidimicrobiia > Spongiisociales > ZC4RG35 > Bin76. The sequence goes on from MPNA01000004.1 coordinate 161,403, forward strand.
CAATCAGGTAGTCGGCGAAGACCTGGCCACAGTGGAACCCCAGGTGGAAGGGCAGGCCGCCGCGGTCTTCGAACCCCCGTACCTGCGGGGCAAGAGACTCGGCGAGTTGACCGGGATGGCATGCGCCGACTTCGACCCCTGCAATGTGGTCTATTTCTACGGCATCCGGGGCATTCCTCTCGATGAAGCCGTACGGGCAGGGTGGGATGAGGCTCTGGCCGGTTCCACGGTCAACGTAGTGGCCGAGGGCGAGGGTCAATACCTCGGGCCGGATGTGGCCCTGGCCGCCATGCAGGACATCCTGGTAACCACCTCCGACATCAACGTCGTGGTGGGCGCCGACCAGTCCATGCAGGGCGTGGAGATCGCCATCGGAGACGAAGGCATCGAAGGAATACGCATCATCGGTTTCGGAGGCAGCAGCTACTCGATCGCCGCCATCAGCGACGGACGCTGGTGGGGAGGCTTGTACGGCGCTCCATACACCGAAGGCCAGCTGGCCATGGAAGCCATAGTCGACGCATTGGCAGGAACCGACATTGGCGGAGTGGACCCCTCCCAGAGCGTTCCCGACCGGGGTCTGATGACGCAGGACAACATCGGCGATTTCCCTGCCCAGTGGGACGGCTAGGCTCGAATCAACCTTGGCTGTGAATCCACACGCGGAGTTGCGCGGCGTCACCAAGAAATTCGGTGGCGCCGTGGCGCTCAACTCGGTGGATGTGAACATCGAGGCAGGCGCCATCCACGCTCTGGTGGGCGAGAACGGCGCAGGCAAGTCCACGCTGGGGAAGATCATCACCGGTGTGCACACTCCCGATTCGGGACAACTCTTGGTCAACGGCAGCCAGGTCGCCTTCAAAACGCCGCGGGACGCTCTGGCGTTGGGCATCACCCTGGTGGCTCAGGAGTTGTCGCTGGTTCCTCAACTCTCTGCCGCAGAGAACATCTTCCTGGGTATCGAACACCTGCGGGGGCCGGTGATCGACCATGCTGCCACCCGAACGCGGTTCGATGAATTGGTCGAAGAGTACGGCATCGAGGTTCCGCCCGATCAGGTGGTGTCCCGGCTCTCGGTGGCCGATCAGCAAAAGGTGGAGATCCTACGTTCTCTGGCACGCGACGCCAGTCTGATCGTCATGGACGAGCCAACCGCTCGTCTCTCGTCATCAGAAGCCCACAATCTGCGGACCACCGTCCGCAAACTGTCCGGCAAGGGAGTGACGGTGATCTACATCTCCCACTTCCTGGATGAGGTCTTGGCCATATCAGACCGGGTCACCATCATGCGCGACGGCACAGTGGTACGCACAACCCCAACTGACACCGAGTCACGCTCGAGTTTGATCGAAGGCATCGTGGGACGGAGCCTGGAAACGGTGTTTCCGCCTAGACAGGCACCCGAACTCGCTGCGCCAGCAGTGCTTTCAGTGCGTGGACTGGAGAGAACAGGAGCATTTGAAGATGTCAGCTTCGAAATCCGGGCCGGGGAAATCGTCACCTTGGCAGGGCTGGTAGGTTCGGGAAGAACCGAACTGGTCCGGGTGCTGTTTGGGGCCGACCCTCCCACCGGGGGGTCGATCGACCTGAACGGCCTTCCCTACCAACCCCGCTCGCCGCGGCAGGCAATCCGGGCCGGGGTGGCGATGGTGCCCGAGTCCCGCTCCACCCAGGGCCTCCTGCCGTTGCTACCCGTCCGCATCAACATCACCTTGGCCCACCTGTCCAAGTTCGTAGCTCCGGGAGGGGTGGTGCGGGCCAATCAGGAATCCTCCGCCGCCGAACGCATCTCGCAGGCGGTTGGATTGACCGGCGCCACCATCGAGACCCGCACCGCCCAACTGTCGGGCGGCAACCAGCAAAAGGCACTCTTCGGTCGATGGCTGGTGTCCCGGCCCCGCCTCTTCATCGCCGACGAACCCACCCGCGGCGTGGATGTGGGTGCCAAGAGAGGGATATACAACCTGCTGGTGGAGTTGGCCTCCCAGGGCATCGCCATCCTGCTGGTCTCCTCGGAACTGGAGGAGGTCCTGGGGCTGGCGCATCGGATCATCGTGATGTCGGGCGGGCGCATAGTCGGGGAACTGGCTGGAGAGCAGGCATCCGAGAAAGACGTGATGACCCTGGCCTTCGGCGCGTCTGCAGCATGACCAAACCCACCATCCCCACCCCCCGCCGTCTGTCCCTTCTAACCGATTACGGGATTATCTGGACCACCATCGCCCTGTTCGTGCTCCTGGCCATCACCACCGAGGCGTTCCTCTCCCCAGCCAACCTGCGCAACATCCTGGACCAGCAATCGCTGCTGCTGATTGCCGGGGCGGCGATGACCCTAACCCTGATCGGCGGGAATTTTGATATTTCCATCTCGGCCAGCTTCATCAACGCCGGCATCGCCACCGCCCTCACGGTCAACGCCACCGGGAATCACCTCTTGGGACTGGCGGCCGGTCTGGGCATCGGGACACTCTACGGTGTGGTAAACGGCGCCGTGGTGGCATGGGTCCGCGTCAACTCCTTCATCGCAACCCTGGCGACGTCCTTCGTGTTCTATGGCGTAGGTTTCCTCCTGTCGGACCGGAGCATCATCCGCATCAAGGACACCGCCTTTTCGGAGATAGCCCGAGGGCGGTTCTTGGGTCTGACCAATGCGACTTGGATTGCGGTGGTTGTGGTGGGACTCTTCTGGTTCACCCTGTCCAGAACCCGGTTCGGACGCCATGTGTTCGCCACTGGCGGCGCGGCCGAGGCTGCACGACTGGCGGGAGTGCGGGTCAAGCTCATCTCGGTGGTGACCTTCGTGCTGGTGGGGGCAGCAGCGGGGTTGGCCGGCGCGCTTTCGGCGTCCCGGACCCTCACAGCCCAGCCCAGCGACGACTTCGGCTTCGTGTTCGCGGTGCTGGCGGCGGTGATCGTGGGAGGAACGTCGATCGCCGGTGGAGACGGGGCGGTGTGGCGCACCGTGTTCGGCGCCCTATTCATCGCCTTGATCATCAACGGATTCAATTTACGTCAGATCGATCCGATCATCCAGCGTCTCATACATGGAGGTCTAATCGTGGCGGCGGTAGCAGCTGACAACTGGACCAAGAGCAAAAGGACATAGAGAGATGAGAACCCTCACAATCGATCAGGTTGACGACCTCGCCTTGGGTGCAACCCTGCTCGGAACGGGAGGCGGAGGCGACCCCTACGTCGCCCGTCTGATGTTGCGGCAGGCCATCAACACCTACGGGCCGGTTACCATCGCCGATCCTCACGAACTCCCGGCGGACGGGCTGGTGATGACAGTCGCGGTGGTGGGAGCCCCCACCGTGCTGCTGGAGAAGATCCCGGCCGGAACCGAGTTCATTGCTTCGATAGAGGCACTGGCCTCCTATCTGGGTCGGGACCCTGTGGCACTGATGCCCATCGAAGTGGGCGGGTTGAACACGCTGTTGCCGCTGGCTGTGGCCACCGAGATGGGTCTCCCCGTGATTGACGCCGACGGCATGCGGCGGGCATTTCCCCAGATAGAGATGACCGTCTTCACCTTGGCCGGAATCAAGTGCTCGCCCATGTCGGTGGCGGATGAGAAGGGCAACCTCTGCGTCTTCGAGACCAACACCAACCAGTTGGGCGAGACGCTGGTGCGGGGAGCGGTGATGTCCCTGACACTGGCCAACGCATTCTCCAGTTACTCGATGACCGTGGCGGAGGTAGAGGCTCATGCCATAGCCGGGTCGGTCACCTATTGCACCGAACTTGGCGCCCGCTTGTCGGCCGTGCAGCGGGGAGAATCAGGGGCCTACGACCGATTCCTGGAGTTTGCGGAAGGGAGGGTGATCTTCTCGGGCGTCATCACAGACGTACACCGGGAAACCACGCAGGGATTCTCGAAGGGCACTGTGACCATCGAAGCTAGAGATGGAACGGAGCGCAGCATGAAGGTCGCCATCCAGAACGAGTTCCTGGTGGCCTGGGAGAACGACCGACCCGTGGTGACCGTGCCCGACTTGATCTGCATCCTCGATGCCGAGACGGCGACACCGATCACCACCGAGACGCTGCGCTACGGCCAGCGCGTGAATGTGGTTGCCATGCCATGCGCTCCCGAATGGCACCGCGATGGAATGCTGGAGGTGGTCGGACCGAAGGCCTTTGGTTTCGACCTCGACTATGTAAGGGTTGGTGCGTGATGTTGCGCTTGGGAATGGATGTGGGTGGCACGAACACCGACGCCGTGCTGGTGGACGATGAAGGACAGGTGATGGCAAGCCACAAGGCACCCACAACCCCGGACCCCCTGGACGGCATCAGCGCCGCCATCTCGGCGGTCTCAGTGGTAGCCGATGTCTCCCAGATCCGTCGGGCCATGCTGGGGACCACCCACTCCGCCAACGCCATCATCCAACGTAAGGGCCTGGGTCGGGTGGCGGTGTTGCGACTGGCGGCGCCGTCATCCCTGGCTGTCTCGCCCGGAGCCGACTGGCCCGACGACCTCCGTCAGTCGGTGATCTCCGATGTGGCGATCATCGAAGGGGGGTATGAATACGACGGGCGGGTAATCGCTGAACTGGACGAAGCAGCGGTCCGGCGCTTTTCCGAGGCGGCTGCAAGATCCGGAGCGTTGGCGGTCTCCTGCGCATTCAGCCCAGCCAATTTCGAACACGAACTGCGGGTGGCAGAGATCATCGCCTCTGAATTGGGTGATGACTTCCCGGTCTCCCTCAGCCACCGGGTGGGAACCCTGGGGCTGTTGGAGCGGGAGAACGCCACCATTCTCAACTCTGCCTTACTGCAGGTGTCCCGGGCGGTGGTGGACGGACTCAACAACGCCCTGCGCGAGAATGGGATAGAGGCCCTCTCCTATATCACCCAGAATGACGGGACGCTCATGACATCCCAGCAGGCGCTGGAGATGCCAGTGCTGTCGTTGGGTTCGGGTCCGACCAACTCCATGAGGGGCGCCTGTTCTCTGGCGGGACTTTCCGACGCCATCGTGGTGGATGTGGGCGGGACTTCGACCGACGTCGGCATCCTGGTGGACGGGTTCCCGCGCGAATCCGCCGCGGCAGTTTACGTGGGAGGGGTGCGCACCAACTTCCGGATGCCCGACCTCATCTCCATGGGTCTAGGGGGTGGGACCATTGTCAGGACCGAGGGGACGGGAGTCGCGGTTGGACCGGACTCGGTCGGCTACCGCGTCACCGAGGAGGCCTTGGTGTCGGGAGGCGAGATCCTCACTCTCTCCGACGTCTCGGTGGCCGGGGGCAGGCTCACCGGCTTCGGAGATCCGGCGCGGGTGGAGGAACTCGATAGCAGCACCATCGAACAGTCTCTCCTCTGGGTGGATGAGCACTTGGCCAGCCACTGCGAACGGATGAAGGCAAGCCGGCAGGCCATGCCGTTGCTGGCGGTGGGGGGAGGCGCCCATCTGGTACCGGGGCGCGTTCCCGGTACTTCCGAGGTTATCCGACCTCATCACTACGAGGTGGCCAACGCCTTCGGAGCGGCAATCTCCGAAGCTTCGGGGACAGTCGACCGGGTCTACCAATACGGTTCTTCGAGCCGGGAAGAATGCCTGGAGTCAGCCCGCGCCGAAGCGTTGGAGGCGGCGGTGGCCGCCGGGGCCGATCCCGGCCAAGCGCGGGTTACCTCGGTGGTGGAGGTGCCGATGACCTACGTTCCGGGAGGCGGTTGCCGCGTCCAGGTCAAGGCTGCCGGACCGCTGGGAGACTGATGTCCGGCGCCCCGGCTATGGCAGTCGCCGACTGCCACAACGATCTGCTGCTGGCCGTGGAACACCAGCGGCGACGCGGTTACTCCGATCCTTTCGGCGACTTCTGGTTGCCCCAACTGCGGGCCGGCGGCGTCGTACTTCAAGTGCTGCCGGTGTACACCGAGGAGGAGTTTGTTTCGGCAGGAGCGCTTCGGCGGGCGTTGATCATCCTGGAAACCGCCCGTTGGATGGCCGATGTTCACCGGGCGGACGTGGCTATCGCCGAAAACGGACCCCAGATTGAAGAGATTATCGCCTCTGGACGCATCGCCATGCTATTGGCGCTGGAGGGTGGTGAGCCGTTCGGAGCGGATCTCGGTTTAGTAGATGGGTTCGCTCGCCTGGGAGTGCGCATGGCCTCTCTGACTTGGAATCGCCGCACCATGCTTGCCGACGGCGTCGGCGTGCGCTCCTCGGGAGGCGGATTGACTCCTTTGGGTCGAGAGGCTGTCTCCGAGTTGGAACGATGTGGAGTGATCCTCGACGTCAGCCACTTGGCAGATGCCGGTTTGCGAGACGTTCTGGAAGTGGCTGGTAGACCGGTTGTCGCATCGCACTCATCCTGCCGGGCCTTGTATTGTCACCCTCGCAACCTCTCCGACGATCAGATCATCGCCATCGCCCGCACCGGAGGCATGGTCTGCCTCAACGCTTTCGGCGGTTTCTTGAGCGAGGCCCCGTCTCTGGACGACTACATAACCCACATCGCCCACGCCGTATCTCTGATAGGCGACCGGGCCGTGGGAATCGGCGCCGACTTCATAGATGATGTGCTTCACATAGTCGATCCCATCCTCGGCGGAGCGTTGGCAGACGAGTTCCCCACCGTTCCAAACCTGGAGTCTCCCGCCGACTATCCGTCCGTCGCTGCAGCCATGGCCGACCGGCTCCCATTGGAAGCAGCCCAAAACGTCCTTGGCCAGAACCTAATCCGATTTCTGAAGAGCATGCTTTGACGGCTCTTCGGATGTGACGGGGGGGGGTGGGGATCGGTCGGCTGCGGGTGGGTTTCCCCCTTTGGTGAAATAGGCCACTGCAGCGGTGACTCCCCATCGTGAGTCTTGATGGAACCCACACATGATGGCTTATGGGATTGAACCAGCCCTGTGCACCTAATCCGTTGTCAGGCCTGGGCCTCACTCAATTCGCAAATAGCACATTTGTCCAGCAGCAACGGCGGGAAGAGACGGACCGTCTCGGTAGGATGGATTCTGTAGAAGCCCACATGAGAGGGGTAGGTCAATGCCAACCCGAATCAGACCGCTATCCCACGGGGAGAGCCACGACCCCGAAGTCAACCAGATGCTCGCCGACGGGCGGGACGGTTGGTGGGAGGACTCCGCCATGTTCGGGGTCATCGGTCGGAATCCCCAACTGCTGAAGGCCATCATCCCGGTGTTTGTGTCGTTCTTCGGCCAAGGCTCGGTCGAACCGCACATCCACGAGATGATGAGATTAAAGACCGGGCAGATCAACGACTGCGCCTACTGACAGACGGTACGTACCACCGCCGTGAGCGGTGCAGTAGGACCGAAAGAAGAGGCAGTCTTCGAGCGTCAGCCCCAAGCAGGCGACACTCTGAACGAGCGGGAAGCCATGGCCGTCTCGCTCGCGGAACGTATTGCCCTAGACCCGCACACTGTCACCGACGGGTTCTTCGAAGCGTTGAAGGAGCACTTCACCGAAGACGAGATCGTGGAGATGGTGTTCGCATGTTCCATATTCAACTGGGGTAACAAGTTCAACATCACCATGAATCTTGACTCGAGCCCCGAATCTGCCTATCCAAACGGAATGGAGTATCGCGAAGAGGAGCTTGGCTGAGACGTGGGCGTGCGGTCGAGTTCTGCCATTCGGGAGATCTCAGGGTCCGGCGAACTTGAGGACATCCTCGATACAGAGGGTCGGGGCGTAGTAATGGAGTTCTGGGGTACTTGGTGCCGACCGTGCCGAGTACTCCGCCCCCATCTCGAACGCCTTGCTGGAGACCACGCTGATAGGTGGCGGTTTGTTGCCGTTCACGTGGACAAACATCCCAACCTGGCAGAGACCTGGTCGGTCATGGGGACGCCGACCCTGATCTATCTGCATGACGGGGAGGAACGCCACCGAACCTCCGGAGCGGTCACTCCGTCGATGATCGAGGAAGCGCTGAACTCCATGTCTTAATCTGCCCACCTTCAGCGTGAAGGGCAGGTTACGGGCATCCCACGAGGCTTTTAAATGGCTCCCTGGAGACATAACCGCGCCGTGGCACAGTAAGATTGTTCTGGTTACCCGCCCGGACTTTGTCCGACTACCCTTCAAGAACGGGTAGGCAGCGAGAGGAGTTTTGTGAGATGGATGCCTTGAGAACAGGCTCCACAACCTCGCGCGGGGAGATGGGTTGTCCAGGCTCCCGGGTGGTTCACCCGGGCGGGACCACTGACCGCCCTTAGACAAACGCCAACATCCGGGAGCGATTGACGGCCTGCGGGCCCACGGCGTTTTTATCTACATGCACCGGGACGGGTACCTGGCTGGAAGTTCAAGACTCGAACAGCAGGGATCCGGCCGCCTGGCATGAGGATCACACAACAGTGATCTGGACATCGAATCAATCAACTAAGACCTAAGGAGAAACCATGAGCAAGGGAGAGATCAACGGAGTAGACACAGCGCACCTGCTGTTTGCCCGCGGAGTGGTCGGAGAGACACCGGCCGCGGGCGACTACACATGGAGAGCCTCGAACCAATGGGTCCATGGAACCCACAGCACGACCGAGATCGGCGGCTACTTCGGACTGGGCGAAGAGCGCGCCCACAAGTCAAAGTACCAGGTGGAAGCCGACCACCCCCTGGAATTCAACGCCGCGGACAACGCCGCCACCCCGGTGGAAATCGTGCTGGCCGGTCTGGCGAGTTGCCTGACCGCCGGTGTGGCAGCAGTGGCGGAAAACCGCGAGATCAAGCTGCGTTCGGTGAAGGCAACAGTGGAAGCCGACATGAACATCGGAGGCATCCTGGGAGCGGATCCGGAGGTCCGGAACGGTTTCAGCGACGTGAGAGTCAACTACGAGATCGACGCCGAGGACACCAGCGAGGCGGACGTGGAAGCCCTGGTGGCACAGTCGCAGAAGATCTCGGCCGTGTTCGACATTCTGACCAACCCCACCAACGTAACCGTCGAAGTCAGCTAGCAGGCGAGGCAGGGTGCGTACTGCCGTTGTCGTAATCGGAGCCGGGCACACCGGCCTGGCGGTCAGCTACCTCCTCTCCCAGCGCTCGATCGACCACATGGTCCTCGAGCGCGGGGAGGTGGCCAATACGTGGCGAACGGAGCGCTGGGAAGCGCTTCGCCTGCTCACTCCGAACTGGCAGACCAGGTTGCCCGGCATGGCCTACGATGGTGACGATCCCCACGGATTCATGACCATGCCGCAGATTGTCGGTTTCCTCGACCGGTACGCCCGACTGGTTGATCCGCCGCTCCACACTCTCACCACCGTCACCTCCGTGCGAAAGGACGGCGAGAACTACGAGGTCGTGACCGACCGGGGCGTGTGGTCGTGCCGGTCGGTTGTGCTGGCCACCGGTGGGTTCAACCTTCCCAAGGTACCTCCCATCGCCGCGGCTCTTCCAGCCTCGATCGACTCGGTGACACCCATCCACTATCGCCGCCCGTCGGACCTTCGGGAAGGCGGCGTCCTGGTGGTGGGAGTGTCGGCCACCGGTGTGCAACTTGCCGACGAGATCCACCGTTCAGGGCGACCGGTGACAGTCTCGGTGGGTGAGCATGTCCGAATGCCCCGGACATACCGTGGAAAGGACATCCGCTACTGGTTCGAGGTCACCGGCTTATCCGACGAGCGCTACGACGAGGTGGATGACATCCTGCGGGCCCGCACGGTCCCCTCCCCCCAACTGGTCGGAACGCCGGAACACCGGATGCTCGACCTCAATGCCCTGACCGACCAGGGTGTGCGCCTGGTAGGGCGACTGGCCGGCATCAGGGAGGGCAGAGCCCAGCTATCGGGTTCGCTCCACAACAAGTGCAACCGATCGGACCTGAAGATGGGCCGATTGCTTCTGCTGATCGACGAATGGGTCACCGAGAACGGCTTGGACGCCGAGTACGACCCTCCCCGCCGGTACGAGCGCACCCGTGTGGAGAAGTCACCTCCCCTGGGTCTTGATCTCACCAGCGGGGAGATCAAGACCGTGGTCTGGGCCACCGGCTACCGGCCGGATTACTCATGGCTGCATGTTCCGGTGCTGGACCACAAGGGCCGCCTCCGCCACGACGGTGGCATCGTCACCGGCTCGCCAGGCATGTACAGGGTCGGGCTGAACTTTCTTCGTCGCCGCAAGTCAAGCTTCATACATGGCGCCGAGGACGACGCTCGAGACCTGGTGGACCATCTGTCCGCCTACCTGTCCAGCCGTGTCCCGGCGAGGTGTTAGTGGTTCCGTTTTGGTTTGGTGGGTTGGGGTGGTCCGTGCGGGGAAAGGCGCTGGCGCCCAGGCCTGTTCGTGCAGAGGCCTGATACCGACTGTCTGCTAGATTTGAACCGACTGCTCGCCGGGTACCAGGGTCGGGCCTGAGGAAAGAAGCTCCATGACATCCAGTTTGCGCAAACTCTCCAGGGAGTTGCGGCATGCCTATGGGGACTCGGATGTCAGAGGCCGCCAGCAGACCCTCGACGGCTGGATTGATCGAGCTGCGCCACGAGCCGCTAGCGCTGGCGGGTACGACCACACGGAGACGGTGAAGGAATATTACGACCTGTGCAGCGGGTTCATGGTGTGGGGATGGAGCGAGTCCCTGCACTTCGCGCCCCTCACCCCAAACGAGACCCTCGAGGAGTCCCAGGTCCGCCATCAACGGTTGATGATCTCCCGGCTGGAGTTGCAGCAAGGCATGACGGTGGTCGATGTCGGCTGTGGAATCGGCGGCCCGATGCGCCGCGTCGCCCGCGAGGCCGGCGTCCATGTTGTCGGCATCAACAACAGTACGATCCAGTTGGAGAAGGCGAGGCGGTTGAACGCCGAGGCCGGGCTCGACCACATGGTCGAATACCAAGTTTGCGACTTCATGGACATGAGCAACATCGCGGACGACACTTTCGACCGCGGGTACGCCATCGAGTCAACTTGCCATGCGCCCGACAAGAAAAAGGCATTCGAAGAGATATTCCGGGTGTTGAAGCCCGGAGCCCTGTTCTGGGGGCAGGAAATGTGCCTCACGGACACGTTCGATCCGAGCGACCACCGGCATCAGCGCACCAAGCAAGACTTGATGCGCGGCATTGCTCTGAAAGACATCGCCACGTTCGGGGAAGTGGACCAGGCGCTGCAAGCCGCGGGATTCTCGGTGATCGAAGGGGTGAACCGGGATATCCAGCAAGGCCCGTCCACACCGTGGTATCGGCCCATGGAAAGCCGCCACGGAACCTTGGGAGCGGTTCTTCGCAGACTCCCGCTGGGCCGCAGGGTGTTCTACGCGGGAACGAGGGTTGGCGAAGTGCTGCGGCTGTTCCCAAAGGGTTCCGCGGAAGTTGTCAAATTCCTCGATCGCACCGCCGACGCCTACGTCGCGGGCGGCCGGACGGGCATTTTCACGCCTTTGTACTGCTTTCTCGCCCGCAAACCCCTGTAGGCCACTTCTCCCCACCCTTTGCGCGGCGCTCGCCGCGTCGTCGACAACGTCGTACCGAGATCCATGCCGACGATTCTCGGAGACACAACGGCGCCTGAAGCAAGCATTACGAGGGACAGCGGCTAGGCGCGGCTCCTCGTATACGGGCATGCATAATCGGTTTTGTGCTGTCCTCCTGCTTGCCTATGTTTATCGATGGTGGATATTGAACTGACAGCCGTGGGTCGCAACATGGCCCGCATCAGGGCGGAAAGGGGTCAGCGGCTCTCGGACCTCGCCGAGTTGACCGGCTACACCACCTCCCACCTCTCTCAGATTGAGCGGGGCAGTTCCATTCCCTCACTCACGGCGCTGGCGATGGTGGCCATGGCGCTGGATGTGGAGATGACTGCTCTGCTTGACTCTTCCACGGGGCCGCTGGTGCATGTCACCCGGGCCGGCGAGGGGCGGGAACTGCGGACCCCGGATGGTCCGCTCTGGAGGGTGGTGGGAAGCCATGGGACCGAAGGGGCGTTCACGGCGGTCATATTGAGGACCTCCGATGTTCCAGCCAGATATCGCCACTTCGGAGAGAGATTCATTCTGATGCTCCGCGGGTCGGTCTTCATTAGTTTCGGGGAGCACCATCACCATCTCACCTCCGGCGACACCTTGCACTACTCCGCTCATGAACCTCACGAAGCCGGTGCACAGACTGACGATCCTCTCGGCCGGATGCTGGTAATCGCCAGTCCGGCCCTGTTCTGACCATATGGCTCGCAAAACGGGAATGGAACGTGGAAGTCCTGCCGCTCTGGCAAAGGAAGTCGGATCGCGCCTGCGGGAGCAACGTAAACAGCTCTCCATGACACTGCGGCATGTCGCCACCAAAGCTCAGATTTCGGCCGCCCACCTCAGCGACATCGAGAATGGCCACTCCCATCCTTCACTACCAGTCCTCCTTCGGCTCGGCCGAGCCCTCGATCTGCCCATTGCCCAACTCCTCCCTCGGTTAGGGAACCACCACATGCGCCAAGGGTCGATCAGGGAGAATCCGGGCGAGACCACACTGTCCCATCCCGACCTGCAGATGGTGGTGACCAATGTGAATCTGGAACCCGAGGATCACCACCGGACGAGAGTCGAGGAGAACGAGGACGTGTTCATCTTCGTCTTCGCAGGACGGTGCGAGATTGAAGTGGATGGAATTCGCTATGAACTGTCCACTCATGACTGCGTGGATGTTGAACGGGCAGAGACCATCGAGATCACCGGTATCGGTCTCACCAAGCTGCTCATCTGTCGCGGTCGCCGCCGCTGACCCACTCGGGAGGCGCCCTGGTGGCACCCTCCCCAGGCAGGCCGGACTTCTTCCCATCCCCCATTGCGTAATCTTCACAGAAGATGGCTACTCCTATGACCCGAGGCGTGCTCTTCACCGACCTGTACCAAATGACCATGGCCCAGGTTTATTTCAGGTACGGGATTGCAGATCACCAGGCCAGCTTCGAGCACTACTTCCGCAGCTACCCGCATTATGGAGATCATCGGGCCGGCTACTGTGTTTCGGCAGGGCTGGGGGCCCTCTTGGATCGGTTGGCGACTTTCCGGATCGGTGATTCCGAACTCTCGGCACTGGCATCAATGCGATCCGGATCCGGGGGGGCGCTGTTCCAAAAGGACTTCCTCAACTGGCTGGGAGATCACGGCGACTTCGGTGGGTTGCTGATCCAAGCCACCCCCGACGGCCGGGTGGTGCATCCCAATACTCCGATCACGGTGGTGCGGGGACCGCTGGTGCTGGGGCAACTCCTGGAAACTGTCTTGCTGAATCACCGCAACTTCGCCACCCTGATCGCCACCAAGGCCGCCCGGCTCAAACAGGCAGCGCAGTCGGGTACGGTTCTCGAGTTCGGGATGCGCCGCTCGGCGGGCATGGGAGCCAACCTGGCCACCGAGGCGGCGCTGGTGGGTGGTGCGGACTACTCCTCGAACGTCGGAGCATCCCACCAGGCTGGGCTGCCTGCCAAAGGCACTCACGCCCACTCGTTGGTACAGGCTTTCATGGCCTTGGGAGAAAGCGAATTGGAGGCGTTCCGCGCCTTCGCCCGGATCTATCCCGACGACTGCGTGCTGTTGGTGGACACCGTTGACACCCTGCAATCGGGGCTTCCCAATGCCATAAGGGTGTTTGAAGAACTGCGCCGCAAGGGACATCGACCGGTTGGGATTCGCTTGGACTCGGGAGACCCGGCGTCGCTGGCGGTTGAGACGGCCCGGATGCTTGATGGGGCTGGCTTCGAGGATGCGGCCATCGTCCTCTCCGACCGCCTGGATGAACTGGCCATCGCTCGCATAACCGACCATTTGGCCCGGCGGGGCGAAGATCCGCAGAGGCAGATCGGCCGACTGGTCTACGGGGTTGGGACCCGGTTGGTCACTTCCCATGGGTCTCCCAGCCTCGATGGTGTGTACAAACTGACCGCGATCCGCCAGGACCGAGAATGGCGACCGGCCTTCAAGCTCACCGACGACGTGGCCAAGAGCGCTCTTCCCGGTCGGAAGAGCCTGTGGCGCCATTACCGCCCGGACGGGACGGCTGCCGGCGACCTTGTCACCTTGGTGGACGAGGAACCGACCCATCAACCGTCGGGCTCGTATGAGCATCTTCTGGAAGAGGTCTGGGGGACAGGCGGCAGACTCACTCCCGCGGAGAGCCTCGAGGCAGCCCGACAGAGGCGCCGTGAGGATGTGTCCCGTCTGCGGCAGGAACATCTCGACCTGCTCGAACCGGCGCCCTACCCGGTGTTGCTGAGCCAGGGAGTGAGGACAATGAGGGATCGAGCTTTCAAGGCGACCCGTTAGACAGGAGTCCACGGATGTTTGAGAACGAGGCGCTGGGACTGTTGGTTCCTCTGGTGGTGCTGGTGGCAGCTTCGGCAGTAGCCCTGCTGGCGAACCTGGTGGACCGCCGACGTCCGAAACGTCGAACCATGAATGGGCTGGAACCGGGGATCGTTCTCTTCACATCCCAGAAGTGTCCCGGATGTGATCCGGTCCGGGATCTGTTGACAGAAGTCCTTGGACCGAAGGGATTCCGGGAGATCAAGTGGACGGAGGAACCGCAGCCTTTTCAGACCCACAAGATCGACCGGGTGCCCACCACTGCGGCCGTGGACTCCGAGGGCTTGGGCCGAGTTTGGGAGGGGATGCCGTCGGTTCGGCTCCTGCAGAAGTGGAAATCCTTTGTTTACCTGGGGTGACGCCTTAAAGTGGGTACGTTATGGTCCCAAACTGCTACCGGTGTGGAAAGACGGCCTCGGCGTGGATGGCCATCGACTACCAGAACCGTCGGGTCTGGCTATGGGATATAAGCATTACGGCGCCCCATGAGGTCCTATCGGCCCTGTGTCGGCATCACGCCGATCACCTTGCACCTCCCATAAAATGGACGCTATTCGACCGTCGCAACGTCACCGAGATGTTCCAATCCGACAAGGAGTCGGGAGCCGCATAACAATCGGCGGACCGGGCCAGACCTACCGGCATCCCCGATGAGACGGCTCACCACTCACTGGTACCCGGGTTGGGTGCTGGTGGTCCTCTCCGCCATGGTGCTGGCCGTGCTCAGCCCTCACCTGTTGTTTGTGGACAACACGCCTTCCGGAGGGGATATGGGCGCCCATGTGTTAGGACCGGCCGCCATGCGGGACATCCTGCTGCCCTCCGGCCGCCTGCTGGGCTGGTCAAATGCCTGGTTCGCGGGGTTCCCGTTGTTCTATTTCTACTTCCCCCTGCCCTCGCTGGTAATCGTATTCCTGGATCTGTTCCTGCCCTACGGCGTGGCTTTCAAACTGGTCACCGTGGGGGGGTTGCTGCTGCTGCCTCCAGCGGTCTATTTCCTGTCGAGGGCGCTGGGATTCCAACGCCTCATCGCTCTGGTGACCGCCGCAGGAGGCACCTTCTACGCCTTGATGGAGAGCTTCACGATCTACGGGGGGAACGTGGCCTCCACCCTGGCCGGGGAGTTCACCTATGCCTGGTCATTCAGCCTGGGCTTCATCTATCTGGGCCTCTTGGTGAGAGTGATGGACGGCGAGTCCCGACTGCTGCCCAGGACTGTGGTGATCTTCTGCATCACCGTCCTGTGTCATCTGCTGACTACTCTGCTGCTGGTGTTGGGAACCCTGGCGTTTCTGACAATCAGGAGGGGCCGAAGGCCGCTGGTGGTCATCTCGGCGTGGGCGTTCGCTCTAACCGGTTTCTGGTCGGTCCCATTCCTCGCCAACCTGGGGTACAGTTCCGATCTGGCTTGGAGTCCCCTCACCAAGTGGCGGGAGTTCTTCCCCATCGAGGTCTGGTTGCTACTCCCCCTGGCGGTGGTCGGCCTGGTCTGGACACTTCGGCGGGCTCGGCGACTGCGCCAGACCTGGAAGGTAGTGCCGCTGCTGATAACCACCC
Organism: bacterium OM1 bin76; assembly: GCA_002238785.1. Classification (GTDB taxonomy): domain Bacteria; phylum Actinomycetota; class Acidimicrobiia; order Spongiisociales; family ZC4RG35; genus Bin76. The sequence goes on from MPNA01000004.1 coordinate 177,242, forward strand.
TGGCGCCGGTCATCTATTTCCCTCTGCCCATCCGATTGACCCGCCAGTTCCCGGATCTGTTCTTGGACGATCGCTGGAAGCTCTACAACGGGCGACTTCTACCCTATTGGTACTTCGGGGTTGTGTTCTTTGCGATGGTTGCGGTGGGAGTCGCGGTAATGGTGACTGCCCGGCGTTTGCCGCGATCCGCCACCCCGGTGGCCGCAGCCGTCACCACTGGGGCCTCGGTGGCGGTGGTGGTCGCCATTCTGATTCCCGCCGCCGACTCCAGGGGCAGATGGCCGATCGTAGCCGGAGCGGTCCTGCTGGGGATAGCGACGGCAGCCACGCTGTATAGGCGCCGGCAGGCCATTGCGGTCAAGCAACTAATGGCTGCGGTGCTGGCCCTGGTGGTGGGAGCAGGGTCGCTGGCAGGAGTCTCCTACCTGGCGGGCTGGTCCAGGTGGAACTACTCCGGTTATGAAGCCAAAGCCGGCTGGACGGAGTATCGCGACATGAATACCCTGGTAGCCAGGCTTGAGCCGGGACGGGTGCTATGGGAGAACAACCGGGACATCGACCAGTACGGAACGCCTATGGCCCCCATGCTGATTCCCTACTGGTCGGGATGGAGCCATCCCTCCATGGAGGGATTGTTCTTCGAGTCATCAATGAGCATGCCATTCATCTTCATCACCATCTCCGAGATGAGCAAACAGGGTTCCAACCCCGTTCCGGGGCTTCGATATCACAATCTGGTGATGCACCGGGGACTGCGACACCTTGACATGTTCGGGGTGCGCTACTACATCTCCTTCACTCCCGAAGCCACCGAAGAGGCTGCCAAGTATCCGGAGTTGCGGGAGGTTGGAGTGGCCGGACCGTTTCACATACACGAAGCGCCGCCCACCCAGTTGGTTGAGATTGCCCGCTACCAGCCCTCGGTGTACGTGGAGAGCCCCGACGGGGAGCCTGACTTCTTCAACTTCTCCCTGGCGTGGTTCGAGACTGTGAACAACGCCGACCTGTGGGTGGTGGCGGATGCCCCGCCGGAGTACGGATGGCCCACCGTCTCCCATCCCTCTTTGCTACGGCCTGTCTTCCTCCCCCAGCAAAACGGCTCCGTGAGCAATATCGTGGTGGAGGACCACAGAATCTCCTTCGAGACCGAGGCGATCGGGGTCCCCCACCTGGTGAAGGTCTCCTACTTTCCGAACTGGAACGCTACCGGCGCCGAAGGACCCTACCTGGCCGCTCCTTCCCTGATGATGGTGGTCCCCACCGACTCCCAGGTGACACTGGAGTTCCAGAACACCTGGGCCGAGTGGCTGGGTTGGTCGCTGACAGTCCTCGGCCTGTGCATCCTGTCGATACCCCGAGCAAGACGATGGTTGACCCTTTGGGCGACCGCACCGGCGCCGGGCAAAAAAGGAGTTACGCCATAGAGAGTCTTTTCAAGGCTTACGACATCCGGGGAGATGTGGGCGTTGGCGACTTCACCCCTGATCACGCCCGCCGGATCGGCGCAGCTTTCGCCCGGTTCGCAGATGGGGAGACAGTGGCAGTGGGACGCGACTGCAGGGCAAGTTCACCGAGCCTGGCCGGAGCCTTCATAGCGGGCATTACCTCCACCGGCGCAGATGTCCTGGACCTTGGGGAAGTTGCCACGGAGGTCGTTTACTATGTGTCCGGCGCCCGATCGGTTGCCGGGGCCATGGTGACGGCATCCCACAACCCACCGCAGTGGAACGGGATAAAGCTGTGCCTGCCGGGGGCTTCCCCGGTCGGCGCCGACTCCGGCCTGGAAGAGATCCGCCGGATGGCCACCGCCGACGCCTCGCCCTCATCCCTGAGGGGCAGGGTTTCGGCGTGCGACGTCACGGAAGCCTACGTGGAACATGTGCTGGGCATCGTCAAACCTGCACAGATAAGCCCGCTGAGGATCGTTGTGGACGGCGGAAACGGAATGGCGGCCACCGTGGTGAAGCCGGTGTTCTCGCACCTGCCGGTCTCCCTAATCGGGCTCTACCTCACCCCTGACGGGACCTTCCCCAACCATCCGCCGGACCCCATAGATCCCGGCAACCTCACCGATCTCATCAATGAGGTCCTGTCGTCGGGCGCCGACCTGGGAGTGGCCTTCGACGGCGATGCAGACCGGGCGTTTTTCGTGGACGACCGAGGTTCGCCGCTGTCGGGAAGCGCCATCACCACCCTGATCGCCCGCTGGATACTCGCCAGCACACCCGGGGCCAAAGTGGTCCACAATCTGATCTGTTCCCGGTCGGTGCCCGAAGCCATCATGGCCAGCGGCGGTATCCCGGTCCGGTCGCGAGTGGGGCATTCCTACATGAAGCAGAAGATGGCCGAGACCGCAGCAGTGTTCGGTGGGGAGCACTCCGGGCACTATTACTTTGCCGCCCACTACCGGGCAGACTCGGGAATGCTGGCCACGCTGGCCCTGCTCTCCATTCTCTCCGAGCAGAATCGACCCCTTTCCACCCTCCATCGGGAGGTGGATCCCTACCATGCCTCCGGTGAGATCAACCTGGCGGTGTCCGACCGGTCTGAGTCCCTGGCCAAAGCGGTGGACGCCTTCTCGGCCTTCGACCATGACCGGCTGGACGGCTTGACCGTCTCCTGGCCTGATCGGTGGTTTAACCTGCGCCCCTCCAACACCGAACCCTTCCTACGTCTGAATGTGGAGGGTCCCGACCGGTCGGCGGTGGACCGGTTGGTCTCGCGGGTGCGGGCCGTGGTGCAATCCTGAAGTGGATGCCATCGATCCCCGACTTCTCGCCATTCTGGCCTGCCCGAAGTGCAAGGGCGCCCTGCGACCGGTCGAGAGCGAAAACACCCTCCGTTGCGGAGACTGCGGATCCTCCTACTTGGTAAATGCTGATGGCGTTCCCATAATGACGTTTACAGATGACTAAGAGCCCTTCCCGGCTGGCGGAGATGAGATTCCAGATGACCGCCCTCGGCGCTCAATTGCGCTGGGGCGCCAACCTCCAACTCGAGTCCGTCAGGAAACGGGAAGGAGAACTGCTGGTATGCGGAATGGGAGGGTCAGGTATCAGCGGAGACTTCCTCCAGGCGGTGGCTGCGGCCGAGGGACGGCGCACCACGGTGCACAAACACTACGGACTCCCCGGTTGGGCGCCCAGCCTGCGCCCATCGGTGGTTGTCGTCTCCTATTCGGGTAACACCGCCGAGACGCTTTCCTCCTGGGAGGAGGCCCGGAAACTGGGGTTGCAGGTGACCGCCATCACCTCCGGTGGCGAACTGGCTGAAATGGCGGCGCTGGCCGGTGATCAACTGGTCGTGATACCCGGGGGCTACCAGCCGCGGTCGGCGCTCGGATTCGGGCTGTCGGCGCTGTTGAGGGTGGCCGCCCAGGCCGGGGCGATCAGCGATCCCCAGCCATCTCTTGAAGAAGCAGCCCATCTGGCCGACAACCTTTCCGGCCCCAAGGGGGAGGGAATTGGTTTTGCGTCGGAGTTGGCATCCGCAATGGGAGGCAGGATGGTGGGAGTCTATGGGTCTGTTCCACTGACACAGGTGGCCGCTTATCGGTGGAAGACACAGACCAACGAGAACGCCAAGCGATCCGCGTTCTGGAGCGTCCTGCCGGAGACCACCCACAACGAGATAGTCGGCTGGGACCTACCCCAGGGTCTCGCCCGCCGCCGGGTGGGAATCGTGGCGCTGCGAGACCGTGACGAGCACCCCGGGGTGTCCCGCCGGTTCGAAGTGCTGGAGAAGCTCACGGCCGATCGAGTCACCTGGGTTGGGGAGGTGTGGACCCAGGGATTCTCTCCCCTCGGCAGGCTGATTAGCCTGGTGGCGATGGGTGATCTCTTCTCCTTGGAACTGGCCCGCAACTGCGGCGCCGACCCTATGGCGGTGGATTTGATAGACCGGCTCAAAGAGGAGATGGATACCTCCGCCGATTCCGCTCCCGAAGAACCCAGTGGCTTCTGACCTAGCCGATCCCGGGCTGGCGCCCCAGGGTCGGATGCGGGTGGAATGGGCAGCCAGCCGGATGCCGGTACTCGGCGCCGTCCGGAAACAACTCTCCACCGACCGCCCACTCCACGGATTGAGAGTCGGCGCCTGTCTGCACGTAACCTCGGAAACCGCCAATCTGATGCTCGCCCTGGCAGACGCCGGCGCTGAAATATCCCTGTGCGCATCCAATCCTCTCTCTACCCAGGACGACGTCGCCGCCGCCCTGGCGGCAGACGGGATGGAGGTGATGGCGATCCGCGGGGAGGACGCCGAGCGCTACCACAACCACATCGTGCAAGTGTTGAGGCGCAGACCTCATCTCTTGGTAGACGACGGAGGCGACGTCATCTCCTCTCTGCATCGCGACCATCATGGCATCTCGCCCCTGGGCGCCACCGAGGAGACCACCACCGGGGTGAATCGCCTGCGGGCCATGGCCCGGGAGGGCGCCCTGCGGATTCCCGTGGTGGCAGTGAACGACTCGGCCACTAAACACCTGTTCGACAACTATTACGGCACCGGCCAGTCCACCCTGGACGGGATCATCCGGTCCACCAACCTGCTGGTAGCCGGCTCCACAGTGGTGGTGGTGGGTTACGGACAATGCGGACAGGGCGTGGCCGTGCGGGCAGACGGTCTGGGCGCACGGGTGATCGTGGTGGAAGTGGACGCGGTCAGGGCGTTGCGGGCGTTGATGGACGGTTATCGAGTACTCACGGCCGGACAGGCCGCCGCGGAGGGAGATATCTTCATCACCGTGACCGGTAACCGGCACGTCTTGGCCGAGGAGCATCTCAACCTGATGAAGGACGGGGCAATTCTTGCCAACGCCGGCCATTTCGACGTGGAGATCGACGTCAAGGCCTTGGCCAATCTGGCGGTGGGCCGGCGCACGGTCCGCCCCAACCTGGAGGAGTTCCGCATGGATGACGGGCGTCGACTGTTCCTGGTGGCAGAGGGCCGTTTGGCGAACCTGGGGGCTGCTGAAGGGCATCCCGCCGACGTTATGGACCTGTCCTTCGCCAACCAGGCATTGGCGCTGCGTTGGCTGGTCGAGAACCACGGTTCCCTGACATCCCAAGTCTACGTGCTGCCGACCGAATTAGACCAGATGGTGGCCCGCCTCAAGATCGAGGCATTGGGGGGAAGGCTGGAGGAATTGACCGGGGAGCAACAAGAATACATGTCGGGATGGCGATCAGGAACCTGAACTGGTCGCCGGACCCGCTCCGGGCTAGGTACGCGCCTCGGCCAACTTGATCTGAACCAGGAGCACCCCTCCCAGCGAAACTGCTATTCCCAAGATCTGGACCGGGGACAGGGCCTGACCCAGCATGATCCAGGCCGCCACCCCTCCCACCACCGGCTGGGTGAGGAGGATGATCCCCACCGGGCCCGGGCCAGCCTGGCGGATGGCGATCACTTCCAGCAGCATCGGGATGGCCGTCCCCGCCACACCCAGCGCCAGCAACCACCACCACTTGGGGATCGGCAGGTCCCAGGGACCCAACCCGGCGCCGGGAGAGAGGAACAGGGCGGCTATCCACAATGCGTAGGTGGCAATGGTGAGAGGTGGGAGTCGCTCTGCCAGATGGTCGACCAACAGAAAGTAGGCGGCCAGGAACAGTGCCGATCCCACCCCCGAGGCTATACCTATCAGGTCCGCCCGCTCCCATGACCAAGCCTCCACCACCAATGAGATACCCAACATGGTGACCAGCCCCGCCATCCAGGCAATTGGGGGCACCCGCACCCCTCCCATCAACTGAACCCAGACCATCACAGCCAGAACTGCCACGAACTGCAGGGTTATGGCCGGACCTACCCCCAGTCTCTCCAGAGCTATGAATAGCAATATGGCCATCACCGCCATGAGACCGCCGGTGACGACCAGCACTCCGAGACTGCCGCGGGGATTGAGGCGTCCCTTTCGGAAAGCCGCTACCAACAGCACCGCCCCGGCGATCAACTGATGACGCTGGGCCAACTCGATGGGTCGATGGTAGTCGAGGAGATCGATGACCACCACCGCGAAGTAACCGAACAGCAACACCACCACTACCGCCAGCAAGGTCCCCTTGCGCGCCTGCGGTCTCACAAAACTCAGGCCGGTCTTGCCCTCCTCAAGTCGACCTGCGCCCATCAGAAAGAAGTTACCAACTTCTCCCTGACAACCGGGCCACACCGACTGATAGGACCGTTTCTGGCACGAAAAGGCGCAAGGCCACTTAACACCAGGGGATAGCCCTGACCACAGCCCCTTCTCTCCTCAACACCTGCTGTTGCTAATCCCACGGCTTTGTTGCATCTATTACTTATAGACACAACAACTCCATAAGTCCATTAATAATTGACATGATCTACCAACCATCCAACCTGACGGGTTGTGATTTCTAAAGCAAATCAGGATAGAAGAGAAGTACCGACAGGCTCAGCAGATTGAACCCGGCATGGGCGAAAATGGCCGGGCCCAGGCGCTTGTGTCTGATGCGCAGATAGGCCAGCACCGCGCCGAATAGGAATAACTGTGGAACCAGCACCATGATCGACTCCAGTGGCTGGACCGTGGAAACCCCCGTGAGGTGGAAAGCAGCGAAAGCCACCGACGAACCGATCACCACTCCCCTGGTCTTGAAACGGGCCGCCAAGGCATCGACCAAGACCCCACGAAACATCAGTTCCTCCAGTATCGGGCCGATCAATCCGATGATCAGGAAAAGCGCCAGCCGGCGGAGGGTGCCCGAGGCGCCGGCGATCTCGGTAACAAGAGACTGCGGTTCGGTATCCAATTCCACCAGGACCGCCAGGGGCAGAAACAAGAAGGCAACCAGGATCTGCAGACCTGCTCCCAGCAAGAGCATCAAGCCGTCCCGGGCCTCCACCACGAATCCGAGTCGTTGGAAGTCCCTGCGGCGGACTTTCACCACTAACCGAATGGCGCCCACGGTGAACAGGAACTGGCCCACCAAGACAAAGATGACATCGCTTCCCAGCCCGACTACCACCGGCAGGATCGAACCCAACAGGCCGGCTAAGGCGATTACCGCCAGATCGAGAATCGTCCATCGGCCGGTGGCTATTGGTTCCTGCACTTGCATCTGAGATTAACTGCCGCGTCGCAGCGACAATTCCTGCTCCGACTCCCTGCCCTCAGTCCAGGTCAAGCGCCCGGCGATTGGTCCAATCCAATCTGACTATCTCGCACTGGCTCGGGAAACGGTCATCTCCACACATACGACGCAGCATGCGGATCACGCCGCCATGGGTGAATATGAGGTGGATTCCCTCCGCCAACCCTCCCAGGAACTTCATAACCCTTTCCTCCATCTGCTGGTGCGACTCTCCACCCGGAGCGGCAAAGTCATCGAAGGCGATCATCTTACTGCGTATCTGCGGCCCCAGACCATTCCAACTCATACCCTGGATGTCGCCGAAATCAAGTTCTCGCAGGGCGGCGTCCTGGGTGGGCTCACCGAATGCCAGCCGGGCGGTGTCAACAGCCCTGGAAAGGTCGGAACTCCAGACCCCGGTGAAGATCCGGTCTGCCAGGGTACCAGCCAGATCCCGGGCTTGACGCCGTCCGGTGCCGTTGAGCGGTGTGTCCACCCAACCTTGCAGCAGATAGTCGCGATTCCAGTCCGTCTCGCCATGCCGAACCAGCCAGAGTTCTGTCACATTCAGTAGTCAATCCCGCGACGTGCCCTGATTCCTCGGTCGAAGGCGTGTTTGACTTTGACCATTTCAGTGACCGTGTCAGCCGCCTCGATCAGGGAGTCGGGAGCGTCGCGCCCGGTCAGGATGACGGTGACATGGGAAGGTCGACTGCGGAGCACCTCCACCATCTCGCTCTCGTCGATCCATCCCCAGTTGAGCGGATAGGTCACTTCATCGAGCACCACCATCCGGTGATTCCCCTGCGCTATCAGGCGGCGAGTGAAGGACCAAGCCTCTCGAGCCACAGCTTCGGTCTCCGACATGTTGTCAGAGTCCCAGGTGAAGCCGTCTCCCAAGGCCCACCAGTCCACGCCCAGACTGCGTCCGACCTTCTCCTCTCCCACTTTCCAGTTACCCGATTTGAGGAACTGCACCACCGCCACCTTCCATCCACGGGAAACCGCCCGCAGCATGGTGCCGAATGCGGCGGTGCTCTTGCCTTTGCCATGACCGGTGTGGACAAGTACCAAAGACGGAACCCGATCAGACCCGATGGGAGGGCCTTCGGTGGGGGGCCTTTCCTGCGTGGTCATTTCCATTCTCCTTTCGGTAAATCCTATAGGTTGCCTGCGACCTCGGTCGCTCTCTCCTCCTCGGCCTCATACCCGGTTCGAAGGGGGATCACCACCATACCGAATTCTGGACCCGAAATGACCCGCACCTGCGCTCCGTAGTGGTCAAGCAAGGATCCTTCAGTGATCACGGAACGGGGAGGGCCATCCAGGATCGCCTTCCCTTCCGACATCATCACCAAACGGTCGCAGAACTGGGCGGCCAGAGTCAGGTCGTGCAAGGCACTGATCACTGTCAGGCGCTGTTCACTTCTCAAACGGTCGACCCTCTCCATCAACTGCTGTCCGTGCCCGATGTCCAGAGAGGACGTGGGCTCGTCCAGGACGAGCATTGGGGCGTCCTGGGTGAGAGCGCGGGCCAGTACCGCTCTTTGCAACTCCCCTCCGGACAGTTCATCGAGCCGACGTCCTGACAGGTCCTCCAGACCCAGGGCTCGCAGCGAATGCTGGGCGATCTCCAGATCGGTACGGGTCTCCCTGCCCAGCCATCCCAGGTGGGAGGTGCGACCCAGCAACACGTAGTCCCCCACCCCCATCCCCCAAGGCACCACCGGGTTCTGGGGAACCACCGCCATCAACCTGGCCCTCTGGCGGGCGCCGAGTTCACTCAGGCTGTTCCCCTGGTAGACCACTTCGCCGGTTTCGAGGTCGGTGGCGCCGGTGATGGCCCGAAGCAGGGTGGTCTTGCCCGCTCCGTTGGGGCCGATCAACCCCAGCCACTCCCCCGGTTGCACCTGCAAGCTGACGCCGTCCACCACCCTCGCCTCTCCAAGGACCACCGAGACATTCCGCACATGCAGTCCGTTCATTCCAGGTCTCCGGAGGTGCGAAGAACCATCAGAAAGAATGGACCGCCCAAGAAGGCCGTCACCACCCCAATGGGCAGTTCTGCAGGAGACACCACGGTCCGAGCCACCAAGTCGGCCCCGGTCAGGAACACCCCGCCCATCACCAGCGAGAGCGGGATGATCACCCGGTAGCTCCACCCTGCCAGAAGCCTGACGGTGTGGGGAACGATGATGCCCACAAAAGCGATCAGCCCACTCGCCGAAACCGCTGCAGCAGCGCCCAGCGTGGCAGCGGCGACCACGATCAGCCTCACCATGCGAGGGGACAGACCCAAAGTGGCGGCCTCGTCGTCACCCACCGCCATCACGTCGAGCGCACGGCGAAACACCAGCAGCACCAGCCAACTGACCATCATGTAGGGAAGCACGGCATACAGGTCACCCCATCCCACCGTCACCAGACGGCCGAGTATCCAACTGTAGACCTCCCGCAGCGTCGTGACATTGGTCAATTGCAAAAATGTCTGGACCGCGGTCAGAAAGGACGCCACCGCAACCCCGGCCAGCACCAGGGTGGTTGCCGAGCGCCGCTCCTTGCCCCTGGTGCGGGACAGGCCGTAAGAGAGCGCAACACCCAGTACCGCACCCACAAAGGCAAGCGGCGCCAACGGCATGGAGGGAAAGCCCCTGGCGCGCATCAGGATGGCCACCGTGGCGCCCAGTCCGGCGCCTGCTGCCACCCCAAGCAGATATGGATCGGCCAAGGGATTGCGGAACACCCCCTGGTAGGCCGCGCCCGCGGATGCCAGGGTGGCTCCGACCAGCGCCCCCATGACCGCGCGGGGCAAGCGGATCTCCCAGAGGATGGTCATTTCCCGTTCGGTCAGGGAACTCTCCACCTCAACCAGGGGGAGTCGATCAAGCATTGCGGCCATCACTTCACCCGTGTCCAGTCCGGCAGGGCCGACCAACAGGGCCGCGCCCAGCACCGTCACTCCCAGTGCCAGGGCCAGCGCCAGTCTTCGGGGTCCCACCCGGGACCGCTGGACCGGGACCGGGAGTGAGTGCAAAACGCTCAACGTCCGTCGGCCAGTGCCGTCACCGCGCCCGCGGCCACCTCCAGCAGGTCCACAATTCGGGGACCCCACCGGGAGGCGATGTCATCGTCAAGTTCCACCACCGCCCCGTTGGTCACCGCGGTGAGCGCCGACCACCCGGGACGAGCGGCCACGGTCTCCAGATTCTGCCCGCAGCACAAGGTGTCCGCCAAGAAGATCAGGTCGGGATCGACCGCGATGATGTATTCCGACGAGAGTTGCGGATAACCGTACCCCTGTTCATCGGCCTGGTCGGCAATATTCTCAAAGCCCAGCAACCCCAGAACCTGCCCGACGAAGGTGGTGGAGGTAACCGAATACAGGTTCTGATCCAACTCGTAGTAGTAGGTGAAGGACGTGTCGGGAGCGCCGGCCAGTATCTCGTCGATACTCTGTTGCATTGAAGTTATCAGGTCGGCCGCTTCCAGGGAACGACCGGTGGCAAGACCCAATTGCTCGATCTGATGCCATACGTCATCGAGGGCACCGGGAGAAAGCATCATCAACGCCGGGATCTCCAAGGCATCCAAGGAGGCCATCAGATCACCCGGGTCGTAGAAGGCGACCACCAGGTCGGGATCGAAGGCGGTGAGCGCCTCCAGGTTGGGATTGAAGGCGGACAGATCAGAGACCGGAGCCTGCGGTGGATAGTTGGAAAAGGTGTCGACCGCCACCACCTGAGGACCGGCGCCGATGGCGAACAGTATCTCCGTGGAAGAGGCGGACAGGGAGACGATCCGCTCCGGCCGGGCAGAGATAGTGACGATGCCTTGCGAATCCGCCACATCCACTGGAAAAGCAGGGGCCGCTTCCGTAGTGGTGGTAGTCGGCGCCGCCGTGGTGGTTGGGGCCTCGGTGGTGGTCGGAACCGTCGTGGTCGGGGCCGCAGTGGTAGCCGACGCCTCCGTAATAGTGGTGGGAGCTTCGGTGGTGACACCGGACTCGACTGCAGAAGATCCCTCACTGCCGCAGGCGCCCAGGACCAGCGCCGACAACGCCAGGATCACCAGCAATTCTCTACCCCTGGGGGTGTTCGCATACATAAACATCCTCCTTGTTGAGGAGGATGAAGGAGGAGAGTGTCAGACGGGTAACCCGCCGACGAACTACACCTTCATCCGAGGTTCATCCGTCATCCCGGGCCAGGCGTCCTGGCTCATCCCCCTTTACTCGGGGCTTGACAGTTGCGGGACAGCGTCGGACTTCAACCGAACTTCGCTGTACCCGGGACTAACCGCCGTTGTCTCTCGGCGGGCATGCCGAACTATAGCATTCTCAAATGGAATAGCGACTCCGGTCCCGTTCCGCTACTAGGGGTCTTCGTCCTCGGATTCCTCTTGAGGAGACTGTCCGTCGGATTCGTCGGGCAGCACGTCGCTGCGCGACAGGAGGGTGGCCGCCAAGACCAACTCATCATCTCCACGCAAGACATCCAGGACGATCACGTCCCCAGGCGCCAAATGCCTGATGCGGGCAGCCAGATCCGAGATCCCGGTTACCGGTCGACCCCCCACCGCCACCACGACATCGCCCACCTGCAACCCCGCCATCTCGGCGCCCGATCCGGGGAAAACCTCCATTATCTCTACCCCGGCATCGCCCAGGGTGTCCCGCCCACTCACTCCCAGGAAGGCGGTGTGAACAGGCTCGCCTGCTATTAGGGATTGCGCCACGCGGTGGGCAACATCGATGGGTACCGCGAAACCCACCCCCTGGAACTCCACCTGTTCCAGAGTGGTGGAATCGGTGAAAATCGAGACATTTATGCCGATCAGGCGACCGTAACGATCCGCCAAGGCGCCTCCCGAGTTCCCCGGATACAACACCGCGTCACTTTGGTGCAAGAGCCTTCCTTCGACTATGCGGTCGACCGCGCTGATCACCCCGGAGGTCACCGAAGACTCCAATCCCCAGGGACTGCCCACCGCTACTACCAACTGGCCGACTCGCGGTTGGTCCTCCAGGGCTAGTTCAGCCGGGATCAGACCGGTACGGTCAACCAGCACCACCGCCACGTCGGAGTCTGGATCGGTTCCCACCACCTCTCCCGGCAGTCGGTCACCGTTGGAAAGACGGACCGTCAACTCCGCGGCCCCGTTGACAACCGTTTCCACAACATGGGCAGCGGTGAGGATGAACCCGTTGCTGTCGAAGATCACTCCACTGCCTGCCCCTTCCTCGAACACGTTCTCGCTTTGGATCTCCAGGTGGACCACCGACGGCACCAACCGGTCGGCCACGTCCGACACCGGTTCATCGGTGACCAACAGATCGGGCGGAAGAACCACCACCGGTTCGATCGTGGTGGTCGTGGTGGAAGGCGCAAGGGTGGTGGGCGATTCAGCGGCGACGGCGGCGGCGGTGGTGGTGGGGACTGCTGACGTGGTAGTGGGGTCGGCAGCGGGACTGGTTGTGACAGTGGTGGTGACCGTCACATCCACCGGGGAGGGAGTGTCGGGAAAGAAGACACCTGCCGCAAACCCCGCCGCCAGAAGCACGATTCCCGCCACAGCCATCATCTTCCATCCCATTCCCTGAAGGGCGTCCGTCTTCTTTCCGGCCTTGGGATCCCCTCCCGCCGCAGACACGAAGAGTGAAACGTCCTGGGAACCGGCGGGCGGCTCAGGATCTGCTTCCTCGATGGGCTCGGAACCCTCGTCGGAGAGATCCTCCCGAGGCGAAGATTCCTCCGTTTCGGAGGAGTCGGTCACTGCCGCTGCTTCAGCCTCCTGATTGGCGGCCCCACCCTCCTCTCCGGCGGGCGCCTCGCCCGGGTCGGAGTGGGTGTTTGAATCCTCGGCGAGTCCCTCGACGGCCTCTGAGGAAGGAGCATTGGGAGGATCTTCGGAAGGGGGAGTCTGTCTCATTACAAGGTGGGTATGCCAAGTCTATGGTAAAACTGTCGTAAAACGCCCAACCGCGTCAGCCCAGAGGGTTGGTCTCGGGTGGGACCTCGCCGGCGGGCTTGCGAGAGGGGATCCATACCACCATTGCGGTCCCACCGCCATCCCTGGGGAACGCAGCCAACTTTCCGCCATGAGATTCAGCCAAGTGTCGGGCAATGGCCAGACCCAGACCCCCTCCACCATGGGAATCACCCGAAAGCAGGATCGGGTCGATGCCAGGCCCGCGATCAGCCACTGTCATCCAGGCCCATCCCTGGCTCTCGCCACACTCCATCTCGATCAAGGTGCCCGCCGGTGATGCAGCGATGGCGTTGTCGAGCAGGTTCTCCAGGATGCGGGCCAGCGCCAGGGCATCTCCGGACACCAACGCCGGTTGGGTGCGGACCTGCACCTGCAGATCCCTCTCCTCCGCCAGAGCCCTTTCCGCCTGGGCGGTGGAAGCAACCAGGTCAGCAATGTCCAATTCGGAGAACCTGGAGAATCCGACCTCCAATCGGGCAGCCTCCAACAGGCGATCGATCATCTCCGACATCTTCCCGGCCGCCCGGGTGACCACCTCACCAGTCTCCCTCCAATCCTCCACGGTGGCGTTGGAATCGGCCAGGCTCACCTCCAGGTTGGAGCGAATCACAGCCAGCGGGTTGCGAAGGTCATGGGAGGTGGAAGCCAGGAACTGCTGTTGAACTCGAAACGACCCGCTCAGGCGGTCCAGCATGGCATCGAAGGTACCGGCCAACCGGGTGAGTTCGTCGTCGGGTCCGGAGAGGTTGATCCGGCGGGTGAGATCCTGCGCCTGGATGTTTTCGGCCACTGCCGCAATCTGCCCGATGGGCCGCAGGCTGCGGCCGGCCAGGAACCAACCCATCACCAGACTGACCACGAACAGCCACACCAACCCCCACAGAATGAGACCGGTTATATCTTCCAAGATCCTCTCCCGCAGCACCGTTTCCACCGTCTGGAACTGGCGCATCTCCAGTTGGGGGATGATGTAGCGAACTCCTCCGCGGACCACCGTTTCGCCGGGGGTGAGCACCAGGCCCATCACCCGGTCGGTACGCAGTCCGTGGCGGATGACAAAGAAGATCGAGATGACCGCTGCCGATCCCAGCACGAAAACCACCAGAGAAGAGAGCACCGACAGCCGGAACCTGATGGAGGAGAAGACCGGAGCCAGCTTCATAGCGGTGGTTTGGAAGGGACATCCCCGCCCAGCACATACCCACGGCCGGGAACGGTGTGGATAACGGGCGGGGACCCCAGTTTCTTGCGGAGGTTGGAAAGAGTCATCCTCACCGTGTTGGTGAACGGATCGGCGGCCTCATCCCAAACATGCTCGAGAAGGGTCTCCTGGGAGAGGACCTGGCCTGCCCTGGTCATAAGATACTCCAGGAGGGAGAATTCCTTGGCCGTCAACCGGATGGGTCGGGTGCCCCGGGATACCTCGAATCGGGCCGTGTCAAGCTTGAGATCTCCCGCTACCAGGACGGGGCTCGTATCCTCGTCCCGGCGTAGGATGGCCCTCACCCTGGCCTGCAACTCGGCGAATGCAAAGGGTTTCACCAGGTAGTCATCCGCTCCCGAGTCAAGGCCCTTCACCCGGTCCTCCACGGCATCCCGGGCGGTGAGCATCAGCACCCGTGGCCGGTCCTCGAAGGTGGGGATGGATCCGGCCACCAAGCGGCGGCAGAAGTCCACTCCCCTTCCATCCGGCATATTCCAATCCAGGATCACCAGGTCGTATCCGGCGGACACCAACCTGAGGAACCCCTCCTCCAAGGTATAGGCGACATCGACCGCATACCGGCTACGACGAAGGCCACGCGCCACCGCATTGGCCAGATCGACCTCATCCTCTACAACCAGGAGTCTCATATAACCGCAAAACTACCCCCGAACCGGAGGATATGCGAGAATCTCCACATTCTCCCCTTTCGGTAGCATCATGGCCATGTCCAGATTCCAAGGTGCCGCCGACCGTTCCCGCATCCGTGTCCTCCTCGAGCAATTCGTCAGCATCCACTCGGTGAATCCCGCCCTCGACGGGGGTCCAGGTGAAGCTGAGTTGGCTTCTGCTCTGTTCGACTATTTCCAGGCGGAGGGGATGAACCCCAGTCGTCAGGTCGTTCATCCCGGCGGTCGGGACAACATTCTGGTTGGTTTGGAAGGCGCCCCCGGCGCACCGTTGCTGATGTGGCAAGCCCACATGGACACGGTGACGCCTTCGGGCAAGGCTTGGCCCCAAGCGGTGGTGGAGGGCGCCCGAGTGCATGGGCGCGGCGCCTGTGACACCAAGGGATCCCTGGTGGCCATGGTGGAAGCGATGCAAATGGTGCGGGACCTCAATCCCAGCCAGCGCTGTTCGGTCCTGTTCGTCGGGGGGATAGACGAAGAGGTCGCCGGTACCGGGGCGATGGCGCTGTGCGAAGGGCGATCCGACATCGACATGGCCATCGTGGGGGAACCCACCGGCCTGGAGTTGGCCACTGCCCACAAGGGGGTGCTCCGCTTCGAGATCGAGACGGTGGGATCTCCCTCTCACTCCTCCAAGCCTCATCTGGGGGTGAACGCCATCCACAACATGTCTCGGGTGCTCGACGCCCTGGAGCACCAGTACATCCCGAACTTGAAGGAGATCAGCCATCCCCTGGTCGGAAACCCGACCATCAACACGTCACTGATCCGTGGAGGCACCGCTCTCAACATCGTTCCCGCCCAGTGCGTGATAAGCATGGACCGTCGCGTCAATCCCGGAGAGGACTCCCAGGAGATCCTGGCTGATATCGCAGAACTGCTGGCCGGTCTGGCGGAGGAGGGAATCGAGACACGCCTGCATCGTAATTCTTTGGACATGAAACCCCTGGACACCCCCGTCGACCACCCCTTGGTGAAGGTCCTGCAAACTGCACGCCAGTCGATCCTCGGTGATCCGGGGCAGCCAATTGGGGTCCCCTACGGCACAGACGGCGCCTGGTTCGCCCCCGCGGGAATACCGTCGGTGGTGTTCGGACCCGGCTCCATAGACCAGGCCCACTCCGACGAGGAATGGGTAGAGATAGAGGACACCGCCCTGGCATCGGAGATCATCGCCGAAACCGCGGTGCTATTAGCCGAGTGATGCTCTATTGGAAGACTCCGGCATGCCCGTCACCGAAAAGCCGCTTCCTCCAACACTGCCAACGCGACCGCTGGGTAGGCTCGATTACACATTCGTGGCGAGTCCAAACTCCCTGATAGTTCCTCCGTGAAACTCTGCGGTGTCACCGTGTAGGACAGGCCGTATGAAAGATCTCGATACCCGAAAAAGCATTGCAGATCAACCGGGAGCGTTCCCCGAGACAGGTACGGCGGTATATACGACTCCAGTTAGGTATCACTAGATTACTAATATTTACAATTGCAGTGAATAACAGGATTCGAGTGCAGTTAGGTCCGACGTTCGAAGCCGATGCCATACGTGTGCTACGGGCGATTCCCGAATTGACAGTGTCACAAACGCATGAGCCGATCCCCGTGGCTGACGACATGGCCCCTCGGGTCGACGCCTTGATCATGTACGGCGACACCAAGACCCCGGTTGTGATCGAGTTTAGGTCACGTGTCAACCCCGCAGTGGCCCACCTGATCGTCAATCAGGCCCACGTGTTCAGGGCGCCTATGGTGGTCGTCGCCGGCGCGATGACCAGCAGAGCTCAGGGGATTCTGGCTAAGGCCGGTATCGGATCGGTAGATGGGCTTGGCAATGTCCGACTGGACCTACCAGGCCTGCTCATGAGAATTACCGGAGCAAAGCGGGCGAAGTTGTACCCTCCCACAACCCGCCTGTCCGGCAAGTCCGGCCTCGTAGCCCAAGCCATGCTCCTTGACATCGACCGCTCCTGGCACGTATCGGATCTCTCCCGCCGGTGTTCGGTATCGACTGGATTGGTGAGCCGGATTCTGCATCGCCTGGAAAAAGAGGGTGTTGTACGAACATGCGGGGCCGGACCGAACAAGATTCGAAGGCTATCGAATCCCTCGGCGCTACTGGACTTGTGGGCGGAGGAACAACATGACCCCCCATTTCGACGACCGGCCTTTGCGCTCGCGCAAACGACAGATCACCTCATTACCTCCCTATGCGCTGGTCTGGACCGAGCTGATGTCGAGTACGCCCTTACAGGCGCTGCTGCCGCGGCGCGTGTCGCACCGTTCATTACAAACATCCCCCTAACGGAGGTTTGGCTGGCCAGCACATCCGATACAAGAGAAGTGGTTTCCAAACTAGGGGGGAGACTGCTGGAAACAGGACCGAACATAATGTTCCTTCAAGAGCGCAATGATGGACCTCTGACGTTTCGGGCTCGCGAGGGTGGCGTCTGGATGGTTAATCCGTTCCGACTGTACGTCGACTTACGTCGTGACCCACGACGAGGCCGAGAGCAGAGCGACCACCTTCGCAGGGAGAAGATAGGTTTTTGATGTTAGGAGGTCGTTGGGACGATTACGACCAGCACTTAACGCGCCTGTGCGAGCAAGTGTTGGTGTCCCTTATTGGAGATATCGGTCCATGGAGTCAGCGGATGGTGCTGGTGGGTGGGCTCGCCCCACGCTACATCATCGGGAAGCTACCAACTGGGGCGCCTGCTCATGTCGGCACTGGCGATATCGATCTCGTCATCAGGCTTGTGATGACGATCATCGAAAATCCCCAGGGTCGATCATCGAAAGTGCCCACCCTGGGGTTGGTGGTTTTAGGTTAGCGGGTCTCCTTTCGGTCGTTGTTTTCTGGCTTGTGCTTGGTAGCTTCTGAGGCGGTAGCTGTCGCCGGTGATGTTGAACACCACGCTTTTGTGCAGGAGCCGGTCGAGCATGGCCGCGGCGATGGTGTGGTCGGAGAAGATCTCTCCCCATGATGCCACTCCTAGGTTGGTGGTGAGGATGATCGATCCTTTCCCGTAGCGTCTGGAGATCACTTGGAACAGTGTGGCGGCGTCCTCTGCGGGCATGGGCAGATACCCCAGTTCGTCAATTATCAAGACCTTTGGGGTGTTGAAGAACCGGATGGTTCTGGCCCATTTTCCTTGTAGGGCTGCTTTACGGCAGCGTGCCGCCAAATCGGCGGCGGTGGTGTAGTACACCTTGTGACCGGTGTCCACCGCGGCCCGGCCGAGGATGACGGCCAGCATGGTTTTGCCTACTCCGGGTGGTCCGATGAACAGCACGTTGGTGGCATCAGCCAGATATCCACCGGTGACCAGTTCCCGTACCAGTTTCTCGTCGATGCTGGGTTGTGCGCTGAAGTCGAAGTCTCCCAGTTGCCAGCGGGTGGGAAAGTTCGCCAGTTTCAAACGGGTTTCCCATCGGCGCTGTTCGGTGGTCTCCACCTCGACCCGTAACAGTCCTTCGAGGAACTGGGTGTGACCGATGTTGTGTTGGCGGGCATGGTCTAGGTGGGTGGGGAGCGCCTCGGCCGCGGCCGGCAGACCGAGATAGGCCAAATGGCTGCGGAGTTGTTGATAGGTCGACTGTTTCATGACCGCCGCCTCCGGGTCTGTGCCTCAACATGACGTTGATACACCCCCAGATCGATCACCGGTTCAGTGGCCAGGGTCT
>MPNA01000057.1 GCA_002238785.1 bacterium OM1 bin76
TCCCCAAACCGAGCGGACACCCATCAAACCCTCACACACCCGGCACGAAACCATCCCTCCCACACCCGAAGAACCAAAAAAGCCCACATCACCCCACCCCAGACGGTCAAAACGGTGGATCCAGGCTTAGTGCCCTTCAGATCGGATCGAATCCGAGAAACTAGCGAAACCGATCCTCGCGAGGCTTTTCAGCGAGACCGTGACCGGGTACTGTATTCACCGGAATTCCGGAGGCTTAGCGGAGTCACGCAAGTGGCGTCTGCTGGCGAGGGAGATGTCTTCCATAACCGGCTGACACACTCCCTCAAAGTGGCCCAGCTGGGCCGGCGAATGGCCGAACGCCTGCTCAGAGTATGCCCATCTGAAATAGAGAACTTGGGATGCCTGGACCCTGATGTCGTCGAAGCGGCTGCGTTGGCTCACGACCTAGGCCATCCTCCATTCGGTCACGACGGGGAGGACGTGCTATGCCAAATGGTCGAACAAAATGCCACCGATGGAAAAGAGCGCACTTCGGACGGTTTCGAGGGGAATGCGCAATCGTTCCGGATTGCAACCCGTCTCGCAGCTCACATCGACAATCATCGTGATGGCGAAGCACAACTGCCGGGCAATTCGGGCCTCAACCTAACCCGGGCGACTCTCAACGCAATCCTGAAATACCCGTGGCTCCGGAGCGAGTCCGGAAAGCACCACCGCAAATGGGGCGCCTATCGGGTCGACCAAGACCGGTTCGAGTGGGCGCGGGCCGGTTCGAAAGGTGAAGGTCGCGGTCTGGAAGCCGAGTTGATGGACTGGGCTGACGATGTCACCTATGCCGTCCATGACCTGGAAGACTTCTACCGCGCTGGGTTGATCCCGATTGACAAGCTTCTTGATCGAGCCGAACAGAAGAGGCTCTTTACGGCCGCCATTAAACGGAAACCCCATCTAGCAGACGGCTCCAATGGTTTGGAAAGAGTCCTTCGAGCGGCCCTGGGACCCATGCCGCTGCTGGACAGACCCTACGACGGGGGCCTGCAACAGCACACGATTATGAACTCTGCCGTATCCTCTCAAATAACCTCCTTCGTCGGAGAGGAGGCTGTCCAGATATCTGACACCGCCGAACAAGGCCTCGTCATTAACCCGGAGGTCCGCCGACAAGTCGAAATCCTCCAAGAAGTCACCCGCTACTACGTAATCGACCATCCTCGGCTTGTCACTGTCCGGGAAGGGCAACGGCAAATCCTCAAGACATTGTTCAACATCTACTTAGAGGCGATCGCCAATGAAAGGAATCCTGCCCTGTTGCCTCAAGCAACAATCGACCGGCTGGACCGTGGAGACGAGCCCTGTCGGCTGGTGGCAAATCTCCTGGCTCGGATGACGGAACGGCAGGCCATACAGACCTACCGAAAGTTGACTGGGATTATCCCTAGCCCAGTGGCACATTTCGATGTCTAGGAGCCAAGCCACGGCCGGACTGGAAGAAACTGACAGAATGCGGCTTTTAAGGAGGTATTCGCCCGAGATCACTGTGTTGGGTTTACTCGTCACGTTGGTCTCCTTGATTCCGGCACGCAATATGAGATTGGTGGACTGGCCCTTGGTGGTTCTCGTTCTAATAGTGATACTCGGCCTGTTTTGTATGGTTGTCGCCGGGGGCTGGTGGATTAGAGCCGTGGTTGGACGTAAGGCAGCGAAGAAGGCCGCGAGGGACGAAGCGGAGCGGGAAAAGGCGGCGGAGAAGGCGAAAGCGGAGCGGGAGAAGGCGGCGGAGAAGGCGAAAGCGGAGCGGGAGAAGGCGGCGGAGAAGAAGAGAGAGGAATCTCTGGTCAGGGTCTTCAGGGACACCAGTATCTCTGCGTTGGACCTTAGACGTCTCTACCAAGGGGTGAAAGAAGAGGATGTTGACATTGACGACCAGAGCAATGAACGCCGTCAGGCACTGGTCACCAGGACGCTGAAAATCCGAAAGGTTTTCGAGGGCGAGTTCGGTATTGCCACTCCTCCCCTGATCGACGAAAAGCTGGAGTCGTTCAACTATCAGGGGTGGATGGACTACCTCGAGGAACTAATCGTTTTCATGGAGAGAGGTGCCTTGGAGGGTGCTCGTCAACGGTTTCCCCTCAACCAGCCGTGGGTCCCGGGGCCATCGCCAAGAGGCTGATGCCCACCATGGCCACACCCGCATCAGATGCGATCTATGCCCCCACCTCCAAATCCAAACGAGGCCGGTGGGCCGCTCACGGAACCAGGATTGTCAGTGCGGGTGTGGCACCCAGGCCGAGCGGCTCATACTTACCTGGCGCTCCGGGCAGTGAAGTTCAGCAGGTGTCCGCCGCCTGGGGATGGGGAATGGGTTGGTCTCCCGATGGCGCCCATTGGGATGTTGCGCGTCCGAAGGGATCTGTGTTCTTCCTTTGGGGGCGCGTCGGAGGGCAGGGTTGATCGACCTGTCCGGGAAGGGAAGGCCAGCCACCTAGAGTGGTCACCCGACAAGGGTTTCATTGCGTTCTCCGATAGGGCACAAGGAGTGTTCGTGATGAGCGGGATTTCCCCCAGATCGTGGAGGGTTGGGTTGGCGAATCGCCCCGGGTTTCCCAGTGCGATGCAGTGCCAAGACCCCTCATTCTTGGGTCATTGTCGACTGCAGCCACAGCAGCCATCCGAGACTCAGCGTCACCGTGGGTTGACAGACGGGTTCCTTCGCGCCGGACTGTCCGGTAGAGGCTCCGCCGACCCATTCGGTATGCGGCCTTAGCCCGCGACTCGCGTTGATCTGCAGTCCTGCGCTGGTTCGTGCACCGCCGGGTACGGACACATCGGCATGATATCGTTCTGACCAGCGGAAACGTAGGGATGGTCAAGTCTCGTTGCATTTTCGACATGCGACGGCATCGGGCCGCCACTGGCTTACGACTGATCAAGTCGATCTACAGGAGTCCAACGAGTGAGGTCTTCGCTATCCCCAAGATCGAGCGAGCTTACAGCGCGGAATCCGGATCACCACGGGTTGACGTTGCCGGACGAATCATGGGACCCTTCTTGCCGGACCCTCGCGACGGCCTCGCGCGCCGCGGGGTGGCATTCGCAGCCCGGGATGCCGTGCTCTGGATCAGGCCAAATCCTGCAGGTCGGGCACCTGCCTTTCGCGCCGCGGATGGCACTGGCGATGGCGCGAATGTCGATGTCATCAAGCATATCCCAACCCCTACACACTCCCCGCCCGCTGGACACAGGAAAACCAATCTCAATAACCGTAATAGACTTCCGATCCGTCTGAGGGCCGACCCAACTACAGGAAAGTAGACTGCATGAGCAGGGAAGCGTTTCTAATGAGAAGGGGGGCAGATTGAACGGGTCTGAGGAAGACGCAGTCAAGAGCGCGCCAGAAACAGGGGATGCGGATGCTGCTTTAGTCGACCATCTCACAGTCGAATACGGTGACCGTGTTGGGCATTTCCTACGAACCGCGCAGGATTTGCTTGATTCGAGCCTGGAGTCGCCTTGTCTGGGAGAAGCGGTGGCATGCTGTCTTCGAGGGGCCATCGACACAATCCTGAAGTCCAGTTACTTGCCTACCAAGAGCAAAGGTGAGTGGGGCAAACTCTCCCGCGAGGTTGTCAGAGCCTTCGAACCTTTAGCTAGCGCCCGTGATCTGAACAGCGAGGAAGCTCGGCGTTCCTTTGAGGGGTTGGCAGCCTGTATTGGGGATCTTGACCGGTTTCACCAACAGGAAAAGGGTTCAACGATTCGACAATTGGAAGATGTTCTCAGTCGTCGAACCGGGTTCGATCTTACGCCTTCTGCGCGTGAACGCTTCCAGATTCTCCGGGAACGGCTCAACTCTGGCATTCATAGGGGGGCGACAGTCGAGGATGCCAGTGACATGGCAGCAGAGTGTTTTGCTGTCCTGAGGCAACTGTTTATGCCACCGCAAGTCCGGCATGCTGAGATTGAGAGACTGGCTCGGATCGTTGAACCGTCGCCCGAAGATCACCAGCAACTCGCCGACCTCTTGACAACGCCAAATAACCAGCGGGCATTCTTCGAAAGGGTTGAGGGCCTGGCGTGGTTCCCGCTGCTTTACGAGTCCGGGCACCTGTACCCGTCGGGGGCTGATCGGCTGTGGCCAGCGGCCGCGGCATTCAAGGGATTCGCTTCTGATAACCCAGATGAAATTATTCAGTGGTTCGGGAAAGTGTATGCAGACTGCGGGGAGGATCCCATGGTGGCTTGGCTTCTGGTCCGAGGCGGTGTCTCAATGGGCGAGGTGTGCCTTGAGGTGGCTTTCCAAGCCGTCAAAGATCATCCAGAGGACAGGAAGGTGTCGTGGCTCGCTGTCCGTGCTGTAGAGAAATGGGCCGCGCCGGAGAGTCGGTGGGTGGAGACATTTGCTGATGAGCTTCTGAACATGGGCAACCAGTCGCCAGGGATGAACCTCGGCTCATTGGTTGAGAGTCTCGCTGAGGGCATCGATGCGACCAATGCAGCCCGTCGTATCGAACTCTTGTGCAACAAACTCCGAACCGCAGATCAGTCGGGCGTGAATGTGTTTGACTGGCATCTTGGTGGGTCTATCGCCGACCTGGCGAGGGACCCATATGGTTCCAGACGAGTACCGGTCCTTGTGGCCGGTCTCATTGATGCGCTGCGCATAGCGTCGGGGTTCCTATCAGCCTCAGAGGTCATCGACGCTCTATGCAGGTTGCCTTCCGAGTTGCACAGAGTTCGTTCCTGGGTGCTAGCGGAATCATTGGATGACAGGTGCGATCTTCCTGTGGCTGAGGTCCAGAAAGGCATTGAGTCTCGTTTCCCTACCGGGGACGACATGACGCTCATAGATCGGATTGTGGAGAAGTGCGAACCGTCTTCTTACACCGACCTCTGGCGGCAGGCGTTGGGGGTAGCGCCTGGGGTGGGGGAAGTTGGCCGGGCGCTGGCTGCTGGCGATGTCCCAGAGGAGTGGCATCGCAAGCGTTATTGGGTCGCGCTGTTGCCCAGAGAAATTATCTTAGATTGGTCGGCTGCCTGCGACATTCTGGACTCCCGATATGGACAGATCACCCGAGATGTTTTCGAGCAAAGCGAGTCTCCGGTGGAAGACGTCGGCGAGGACAGCCCCATCAGTATCGAAGACCTGAGATCGGTCGATCCCGAAACGGCATCCGACATGATCAGGAATTGGCGACCCGTTGGCGAAGGGTGGCCCTACATAGAAGCACGCAAACTTGCCATGGCTTTGGAAAAAGTCGTAACCCGAGACATCGGTGAGTGGACATCCGACCCCCTTCGGATCGTGACCAAGTTGCACCACCCGACCTATATCAATCACTACCTGCAGGCCATAGCCAAAGCAGATAGTGACCATGACTTGCCGATCAACAGGCTTGTTGATGTGATTCAACTGGTGAGTACCTGTCCATGGGAAACCGTGCCTCTGAGTGGCAAAGAAGGAGTTGGTTATGACCGGGATTGGAGTGGTGCCGAGCGGGCAGCGGTGGATCTCTTAAGGGCATTAGCTGACTCGGATGTCGACTTCGGTGACCGTTCGGAGGAAGTGTGGGACTTCCTAGCGGAGGCAGTAGAGAACAGATCGGATAAGCCACGGTCTAAGCAGGGCGGGGAACGAGACCCTCGTCACAGCGCCATTAACCGGACAAGCACCCGCGCTCTCGAAACTGTTATTCAACTTCTGGCGAGCGAGTTTCGCTTATCAAAGACTCTGTCTTCGGAGTCTTCGGAACGCGCTGTCGGTCTGTTTGAGGGGAGCCTGAGACTAACTGGCGACGAAGGAGCGGATCATAGATCGATTCTGGCTCCCGCCATAGAGTACCTCCTTCATGTGCTCCCGGAGTGGGCGGAGGCGCGCTCGGACCTCTTTTTCGGATCAGAAGCCCCAGGAGACCTGGGGCAACTCTCGTTCGACCAGTACATCAACTGGGGCCGACCTACTACCCGCTCTCGGCTTCTCGAAACTTACTGGCAGATGCTCAGGGACGCAGTCCGCCGAGGGGTGCCACGCGCCTTGGACTTCATGCTGATCGCCATGCTGTCCAAGACCAGGGGTTATTCAGTGACAGACAACACGAATTTCCTGATACAGCACCCCGGACTAGTTTCGAAGTCCGGCAGAATCCTCGCACGCCTAGTCCGAGAAGACGATCCGCCCCCAGAGCACATCGAAATAGCTGAACAGTTTTGGCGTGCTGCCCTTGAGACGAGCGCTCCCCTAGATGGATTCGGATGGTTTTCCGAAACCAAGACACTGGAGGACGAGACATGGGCCGAGTTGACCCTGCAGACCCTTCGCAACAACGCTGACCATGTGGACTGGGGGAATGGAGTCATTGAGCCTGGATCCACCGGTGGTTGGGGGGTGTGTGGGGGTGAAATGCTGTGAAGTGCCTCTCTGACCTGGGAGAATAGCTGTTAGCTAAGACGGCTGTCACCCAGACAGAGGAGGCACTTCTTGTGAAC
>MPNA01000019.1 GCA_002238785.1 bacterium OM1 bin76
CCTCTCCAAAGCTGCCAACGTTTCCAACCAGCAGCTTGGAAGGGGCCCTACCCGACAACAGGTATTTACCCCCAGGAGGTGGGGAATTTCAGTGATCGAGACTGGGGAATTTCAGTGATCGCCAACACTTGCAGTCGAGGATGCTCCTGACGTCTATGCAACATTGAGCAGGAACCTGAGAAGGACCGGTTTTGCCGTCGGCCAACCCAGTTACCAATGGAGCCGTGAGGTAGATGGAATAACGGTGAAGGTAGAGTTTCTCTGCGATACCGATAAGGTTGAGGCTGGGAGGATCTACAGACCCGGACAAGGCACAGGCTCGGGATTCGCTGCGTGCAACATACCCGGAGCGCAACTTGTGACTCGGGATTTCATCATAGTCGAAGTGGAAGCGGAGCGGCTAGATAACGGCGGCCTGTCAAAGGTGAACCTTCGAGTCGCGGGTATCTTGGCCTACGTTGTCCTCAAAGTCCTGGCGTTTCAAGACAGGCATGGCAACAAAGATGCCTACGATCTCATTTACACCCTGGTGAATTACCCCGGTGGCGGGCCCCCTGCCGCGGCTCGTGCCGCTGCAACCAGCCCTGTGCGACGTGATCCACAAATCGTGACGGGCCACAGGCCTATGCCCAGTTTCTAGCCGACCATAGAAACGCTCCGGGTAGCCCACAGCTTCGAAACACTGCGGTAGAAGCAATCAGGCAGTTTCTTGTCGGCAATCGTGGTGGTTGCCTAACCGTCGACTGACATAACTCGTGCCCCAAACCAAAGCCTTGCAGGGCCCCCCTTCCACCGCAAGCGGGATAGGAGAGGATTTTTCTAACTCTTGGGCAGGTCGTACACCTGGGCGGTGTAGGCCCCGTCCACCACGAGGTTGACCCCGCTCACGTAGCGGGCATCATCGGATGCCAGGTACAGGAAGGCGGAAGCGATGTCGTCTACGGCCGCCAGTCGGTTCATGGGCACCACCGGGAAGCCTTCCGCCCTCCACTTGTCCATCAATTCTGCGCCGGCGATATCCACGGACTGCTGGGTGTCGGCCGGTCCGGGACTGACGCAATTGGCCCGGATATTCCACGGCGCCAGTTCCACCGCGATGGCTTTGGCCAGTGAGATGATCGCCGCCTTGGCCACGCAGTAGGCGGTGAAATTCCGTCCGTGTCCCAAAGCGCTGATGGAGGACGTGAACAGAATCACCCCACCACCCGTCTCTTTCATGGCCTGCGCCGCCCGCTGGGAAAGGGTGAAGTAGGCGTCGAGGTTCACCGACATCACCCGCCGCCAGTCATCGTCGCTCATCTCGATGAAGGGCACCTGCACCCAAGCCGCCGCGTTGGAGATCAACACATCCAGCCGTGAGTCGACCGCCAGGGCCTGCTCAATCGCATCCTGGCATCCGGCGGTCTCACCCAGGTCAACACAGATCGGAACCGGGTTGGCGCCGAGTTCAGCTATCACGGGCGCCACGGCCTCCAATCGATCAGGGCGTCGATCCACCAGATAAAGGTTGGCCGCTCCCTCGGCGGCGAAACGCTCCGCTGTGCGGCGTCCGAACCCGCTACCCGCTCCGGTGACAAACACGTTCTTCCCCGTGAATCGGACCCCCGAAGATGAACTCGGGGCTTGCCCGCCGACGGGTGTTTTGGGATGGTGCCTGATACTGCGAGACATCTTATCCTTCCAGGATGGGGAGAGTGATGCGGGTTGGGTGGGATATGTTGTGCAGCACGGTTTGGGTGGCAGGCATTCCGGCGGTGGAGGGCTCAGTGAACAGGGGCCCGCCGGTGTTCATGTTACGGTCCCACTGGGGAAAATCCGAGCTCCCCAAGACCAGTCGCAGCCGGTGTCCAGGCTTCACTATCGCCGCCACCGGCCCCAGGTCGATGGTGTACTCATAGACGCGGTCCGGCTGGATAGGGGTGGGGTCAGACACCGACTCCCGGTAACGCGCCCGGATGATTCCCTCCTGGAGGTTGATGGAGACGCCTTCGGCGTCCACCGCACACAACCGGGCGGTCCAGTCGGTGTCCGCGGCGGTGGTGGCAGCCCACAGGGTGACCGTTACATCTCCCATCAGCGTCATCTCCCGTGAGAGGGGGTCGGAGGTGTAAACCAAGACCATTCGGGACGTCTCGGAAGCATGCTGGTCGGCGGGCCCCATCGGAGTGATCGTGTCGAAGCAGCAGGAGTGTCCACCCTGGCTGGGAGAGGGAAGGGCCGGATCGTAGACGTACAGGTCTGCAGGCTCCTCTCCGGGTCCTTGGGGGCTCAAAACCCCATCGCCGTACTTGGAGTTGGCCCGGCCTCCCGAGTGGATAAACCAGTCCTGGTATGCAACTCCTGAGGCGGGCCAGTCATCGTAGTGTCTCCATCCTCCGTTGTACAGGTGGACGGTCACCGGACTGTCCAGGACCCCGGTGTCCTTGCCCTTGATCATCTGATCGAACCATCGCACGTGCCAATCGTCAATACTGATCGTGTCGGGCGGGCGACCCTCTGACGCCCCTTGGGGGCTCCAGGGCATGTGGGTCCAAGGTCCCAGCAGCAGTTTCTGGCTGCTGCGGGCGGTCTCGTCGCCGGCTTCGGCTCGCAGACCCGAGAAGTTGCGCACCGTGCCGGAGACGAAGACGTCGTACAGACCTCCCACATGCAAAGCGGGGACGGTTATCCGGCTGTAGTCCTCGTCGATCGACCACCTCTTCCAGTAGTCGTCGTAGGTGCAATGCTCAAGCCAATCGTAGAACCAGGGGGCGTATCCGTCGGAAAGCGGAGGGTATTCCCGAAGAGGGGTAAACCAATACCACCCGGGCGCCTCACCCAGAGAGGTCCCCAGCGCTTCGAAGGAGGCACGATCTCCGGATCGCTGGGCAGTGTCCAATGCCAGCAGATTGGCCCAGTAGAGGATGAACGCCAAAGAGAGAGCGCCGCCGTTGTAGGTCCATCCCTCGTAATACTGGGAGGCGGTGAAGGCGGGGGCGATGGCAGTGAGGCTGGGCGGACGCTTCACCGCAGCCAGCATCTGGGTCGCTCCCACATAGGAAAACCCCCACATGCCCACCCGACCATCGGATCCTGGGAGCCGCGCTGCCCACTCGACAGTGTCATACCCGTCCGAGGACTCGTACAGATAGGGGTAGAACTCACCTTCGGAGGTCGCCCTGCCACGGGAGTCCTGGACCACCACCACATATCCGGCAGAGGCGTACCAGATGGGGTGAGCATGGCCGAAGGGCATGGTGGCGTTGCGCTTGTCGTAGGGAGAACGCATCAGCAGCACCGGCAGCGAGGCAGAGGTCTTCGGGCGATAGACATCCGCGTAGAGGGTGGTTCCGTCTCGCATCCGGGCCGCAACGTCCCGCTCCACAGTGACGTCCGGAACTCCCGGCCAGGGCCTTGGACCGCTCATTGAGGATTCTCCTTTTCGCCTGATAGCATCCCCTGGGTGGGCAATCTCGCCGCCCTGGGTTTTGCTGCCGTCGCGGCAGTAGTCTCAACCGCCGCCACCTTGGACCTTGCCCGTGACCTGCGCCGGCGCCCGCGACCGCACCTGTCAGCCTACACGACGGGAATGGCCATGTTCTCCCTGGCGGTCTGGGCTCTATTCTCTGCCTTGGGCTGGGGATGGCACGGGTTCACCTATCGAGTGTTCTTCCTGTTCGGCGCAGTTCTCAACATCCCGTTTCTGGCACTGGGATCGGTCTTCCTCTCGGTGGGCCGCCGAGCCGGCCACATCATGACGGTGGGCCTGTTCGGCTTCTCCGCCATGGCAACCACCCTGGTGAGCGTCACGCCTTTTCACCGGGCCCTGCCCGAGGGTGGAATCCCCTCCGACATCTTCCCATCCATTGCGGAGGCGGGGTTCGGCCCACGTCTGCTGGCTGCGGTCGCCGGAGGCATGGGAACGTTGGTGCTCGTGACTGCCGCTCTGTGGGGGGCTGTCCGGTTTCGCAAGTCCAATCGGAGGCGGGCGTTGGCGAACCTTGTAATTGTGGCCGGAGTCCTGGCGGCTGCCACCGGAGGCACCATCTTGGGGTTTCTCAACGAATCTTCCTCCTTCTCGGTCTCTCTCCTGGCGGCGGCGTCCCTTATCTGGTGGGGATACCGCTTGTCAGCAACCCGAGTTACCGGCGCCGACCCGATTAGCGGGACAGTTCCGCCCTCAATCTCGGGGTAACAAGTACCAACAGGACGATCGCTAAGGGAGGTCCCGCCGCCACCAGATTGATAAGACCGTAACCGATGGAGTTCATCAGGATTCCCGTCACCACGCTTCCCACCATCACCATGGTCCAGATCGCCGAGTCCGCCCATCCCTCCACCACCTGGCGGACGTCGGCAGGTGCAGCAGCGAACAACATGGAACTACCCGCTATAAAGGAGAAACTCCAACCCAGTCCCAGCAGAAACAACCCGGCGTTCAACATCCAGTATCCCTCATAGGGCGCGGTCCCGGAGAGGTACAGCGAGGTCCATGTCAATGTGGCGCCAATCGCCAGAGCAGTCAGATTTCCGATGCGGTCAACGATCCTTCCCACCAACGGGGCGAAAGCGAACATCCCCACCGCATGGAAGGAAAAGACAATCCCCACGATGTTCAAGCCATACCCCGCGTCTTCGATGCGAAGGGGCGTGGCGGTCATCACCAACACCATCGCCCCCTGGGCGCACAGCAAAGCCAGAATGGACAATTGCACTGAGGGTCGCATGAGGGCGGCACCCACCGACCCTCCAGGGCCGGCCCTGGGCGTAACCTCCGCCTTCACCGCCACCGTTGAGGGATCAGGACGCAGTCCCACCAAGAAGGTGAACCACGAGAGAAGAAAGGCCACCACTGCCAAGAGGAAAGCACCGGCGTACGGGGTGCCCATCGTGCCCTCCACAATCTTGCCGACGCCATCCACGAGATTGGCTCCCAACAGCGATCCGGCAGTGCCCGACCACACCAGCACTCCCACCGCCTTTCCCCTGGTCTCATCATCGGACAACTCAGCCGCGGCGTACCGGGCCAAATGGATGGCGCCCACCCCCATGCCAACGAACACCGCTCCGCCCACCAGCATCCAATACCGATCCCAGACCACCCCTGCCAACTCCAATGCGGCACCCATGGCTGACACCGGAGGTCCCATCACCATAATGAATCGGCGACCGCGCCGCGCGCTCAACCGTCCCAGCAGGTTGGTGCCCAGAGCCTGACCCAGCGCCCCCGCGGCCAGGGGAAGCCCGGCAAGGGTGGTCGACCCGGTCAGGGAACGGGCCGCCACGGTGGCGACTGTCAGGGTGGACACGAAAGCGATCCAGCCCAGCATCGCCCCCACAAAGAGCACAAAAACCAAACGACGCCGAACTGCAGTGAACTCGAGGTCGGTAACCTGACGCTTCACTCCGCTCCGATTCTATTGGCCAAGCAGTGCCCCGCCTCTGCGAGTCTCATTCCGGCGGCCCTCCCACTGCTCCCCGTCATGGATCCGAAGAAGTCGGCCAGCAGGGTGGGAACCCCGGTCAGGCTCGATGACAGCATGCTCCCGCGCCCGGTTAACCGGCAAGTTCGGTCCGAAGACGGGGAGCGAACGAGACCAGCAACCCGATTGCCAGCAAGAAACCCGCCGACACCAGATTCAAGAGTCCGAATCCGATGGCGCTCATGAGGACTCCTGCGGCGGCGCTGCCCGTCATAACCATGACGTGCACCACCGAATCCGCCCACCCCTCCACCACCTGGCGGATGTCTGCCGGCGCAGCGGCAAACAACATGGAACTGGCTGCCACGAAGGAAAAGCTCCAACCCAGGCCCAACAGGAACAACCCGGCGTTGAGCATCCCATACCCGTCAAACGGAGCAATCCCCGACAGGAGCAGAGATGCCAGGGTGACGACTAGTCCGATGCCCAGGACCGACAAATGGCCTACGCGGTCGACCAGTTTGCCCACCAATGGAGCGAAGACGAACATTCCCACGGTGTGGGTGGAGATCACCACTCCCACTATGTTCAGGCCGTAGCCGGCATCCTCAATTCGAAGCGGCGTGGCGGTCATCACGGTCACCATCACCACTTGGGCGGAGATCAAACCCAGAATCGCCACCTGCACGGC
The DNA here is from genome assembly GCA_002238785.1 of bacterium OM1 bin76. GTDB lineage: Bacteria > Actinomycetota > Acidimicrobiia > Spongiisociales > ZC4RG35 > Bin76. Next base: position 6,094 of record MPNA01000019.1, read on the forward strand.
CGGAAATCGCAACGCCGCGCCCACCGCGCCTCCCCGTCCGCCGGCGGGCGCCACCTGGGCCACCACAGCCACCTTGGAGGGATCCGGACGAAGCGCCAGCCAGAACAGCAGCCAGGTGAGAAGAAACGCCATTGCAGCCAGCAGGAAGGCGCCGGCATACGGCGAACCCAGGCTGCCCTCCACAATCCGGCCCACCCCTTCCACCAGATTGGCCCCCACCACCGCCCCGAGGGCGCCGGACCAAACCAAGATTCCCATCGTCAATCCCCGGTGCTGCTCCTGGGCCAACTCGGCGGCGACGTACCGGGACAGGTGCTGGGAGCCCAGGCCAACCCCCACGAACACCGCCCCTGCCACCAACATCCAGTACCAACCCACTGCCACGCCGACCAGTTCCAAAACTGCTCCCAGAGCAGAGAGCGGCGGGCCCATCAGCATGATGTACCGACGCCCGCGGCTGGCGCTCAACCTCCCGAACAGGTTGGTGCCCAACGCCTGGCCGAGGGCGCCGGCCGCCAGGGGTATACCCGCCAAGATCGTTGAGCCGGTCAGAGAGCGAGCCGCCACCGTGGCCACGGTCAGGGTGGCGATGAAGCCGATCCATCCCAGGGTGGTACCCGTGAAGAGCACGTACAACAGACGACGCCGAAGTCCGGTGACATCTGGACCGGTAACCTGTTGCTTCACTCCCTCGATTGTATTAGCGACCCCCCCGACCTTGAACCCCGCTCCAGCTTCACCCCGATCCATCCCGAACCCGCCTTTTCTGGGAGTGATCTTGGCCGGTGGACGGTCCCGTCGGATGGGAAGAGACAAGGCGACGACCACTCTGGAGGGACGGACCCTGTTCGACTGGGTTTACACCGCGCTGTCGCAGGTTGTACCCGAAGTGGTGGTGGCAGGCCGGCAGGCAATCCAGGGAGTCCGGTCAATCCCCGACACCCTTGCGGGTGGGCGGGGACCCAGCGCCGGGATCATAACCGGCCTCATGGAGGCCAAGGGAAGGTCAATCCTGGTGGTAGCGGTCGACCAACCCTGGGTACGCCCTGCCACCCTGGCCGCCCTCCTCGATGTCCGGCCGCAACCCGCCACGCCCTTGGACGGGCGGTTTCAGGTCACCTGTTCCACCTATACACCCCGCTGCATTCCCATCCTGGAGGAAGCGGCTCGCAAAGAGGGATCCCTGCAGCCGGTCATTCCGCAGCTTGAGGGAACCGCCATCCCTCCGGAGCATTGGCGTTCCTGGGGTGAGGATGGCCGTTCCTGGTTCTCGGTGGACACTCCCGGGGATCTCCAAGAGGGCCGCAGCCGCTACGGCGCCCCTGGCGCCCGATAGCGGGAATCAACCACCGGGCCACACTCCCCACAACCCCGCGCCAACACCGGTAGGAAATCCACACCGGACAACGAGTCAGGCTAGGACTCCGGCGAGTCTCCTAGCAGACGGCCGGGATCGAGTTCGGCGTCCTTGAGGACAACCCACAGGTAGGGAGCCGCCACTGCTAAGGACAGGGCAGCAGCTACGTAGCTATAGCCGACTCCGGCCCATGCAGCCACCAATCCCCCCACCAAGGCGCCGATCGGAGTCGCTCCGTGACCGACGAAGAGAAAGCCTGCCATAACCCGTCCAAGTATTCGGTCCGGCACTCCCGCTTGCCGGTAGGAGATGGAGACGACAGCCGACTGGGCAGCAAACACCCCTGCGACAGCCAGCCCAAGCCAACCGATCAGTGGAACGCTCGCACCCGCCACCATCAGGAAGCCAACTGCCGCCCCGAGCAATGAAGTCACACACATTTTGGCGCGGGAGAACTTCATGGCAACCCGGGGAGCGGCGATGTAGCCAAGAGCGAATCCGACAGCCAACGCGCTGATGGTGAGCCCGAAGCCGAGACCTGTTAGTTGGAAGCGGTCTTGGGCTATCAACACCAGGACGGACAAGGCGGCCCCGGTTGCAAAATGAAGGACCCCGGTTGCAACTACGAAGGCCCGCAACACTGAATCCCGCCACACCCACCGTAGACCTTCGATCGTTTCGGCCAGCAAGCCGCGGCTGGGGTGTTCTGAAACCTTCCGGGGAGCGCCCTTCGGGAGCCACAGAACGACGAGTGCGGCAGCCAGGAAGCTCAACGCGTCTACACCAAGGGGTGCCCAAGCTGCGAAGGCAAAGAGCCATCCGCCGAGTGGCGGCCCTACGAACCGATGAGCCAGGGTCTCGGCTCCAAACAGCCGACTGTTGGCAGTGTCCAACTGCACAGGCGTCACCAAAACGGGAACCAGAGCAAGACCGGCAGCATCAAAAAAGGTCTCACCGACTCCGACAACAAACAACAGGGCATACAAGGCAACGATCGAATCTCCCCCTCCGAAGACATAGAAGACCGCCGCCCCCAAGACTGCAGCCCGACCCACTTCTGCCAGGACCATCGCACTACGGCGATCTACGCGGTCCACAATCGCTCCCGAGATAGGACCAATCAACAACCAGGGAAGGCCGGCGGCCACCATGAGTCCACTGATCGCCACCGGGTTCCGGGTACTGGTTGCCACCAACAACGGCAACGCCGCAAGTAGCACCCCGTTTCCCACATTGGAGATCGTGTAGGCGGTCAGCAGCCCGTTGTACGAGGGACCCAGCCGCCTCATCGCGGCACGGCGCCATACCCGCATCGGATTCGACCGGACCTGTGATCGGCAAGACGCGACCGAGCGGTCATCGCAACCAACAGGCGGCCTGATGTTCAGGTTTCTTGACTTCGAGGGGCGGGGCCTCCTCAATGCAACGCTTCTGGACCAGCGGACACCTGGCGTGGAAACGGCAACCTGGGGGCGGCTGCATGGGGTCCGGCGGCTCGCCAGGGATAACTTTTGCCGCCCGGTCCCGCTCGATCCTGGGATCGGGGATGGGGACGGATGAGAGCAAGGCCTCCGTGTAGGGATGGATGGGGGTTCGGTAAACGTCCTCTCCGTTCGCCACTTCGACAAGCTTGCCTGCATACATGATTCCGATGCGGTGGGATATGTGACGCACCACGGCCAGGTCGTGGGCTATGAATATGTAGGTGAGATCGAGCCGCCGCTGCAGGTCCTGCAGCAGGTTGACGACCTGGGCCTGAATCGAAACGTCCAGCGCCGACACGGGCTCATCTGCGATGATCAGATCAGGGTTCAGAGCCAGCGCCCGCGCTATGACAATTCTCTGACGCTGCCCACCGCTGAATGCATGCGGGTACTTGTACAAGTCGTCTGGATTCATCCCCGTCAATTCGAGCAATTCGACCACTCGTTCGGTGGCCCGTCTGGCGCTTGGAAACCGTTGGTGCACCACCAATGGCTCTGCGACCAGATCTCGGACCTTCATGCGAGGATTGAGACTTCCGTAGGGGTTCTGAGGAATCAATTGCATGTTCTGACGTATCGATCGCCGTTCCTTCCCTTCCATGCCAGTGATGTCGCGCCCGGCGAACCTGACACGACCCGAGGCAATGGGCACCTTCCCCAAGATGGCCCGCCCTGTGGTTGTCTTGCCGGAGCCCGACTCTCCGACCAGCCCGAACGTCTCACCGCGTTTGATCGAGAAGCTAATGTCGTCAACCGCGGTGAGCCGCCTCCGACGCTGACCCCAAAAGCCCTCCCGACCCACGTTGAACGTGACCGTGAGTCCCTCGACTTCGAGCAGAGCACTAGGCATGCCCGAGTCTCCCTTCAGATCCCGTCAGGTTGCCTTGATGACTGTCCAAGGGATGCCAGCAGGCACATGCCCGGCCTGCCGATGATGTTCCAAGCGTCGGAGACGACTCGCAACGGCCCGTTGCGTAGGGACATCGGGGGGCGAAGCTGCACCCGGCCACTACCTGCCGAAGATCGGGAGGCTGGCCTTCGATGGCGGTGAGACGTTCCGCCTTCACATCAAGGCGAGGCGTCGAACCCAATAGTGCCGCGGTGTAGGGATGATGGGGGCGATAGAACAACTCATCGGCAGTCCCCGACTCGACGATCTCTCCCGCATATAGGACATTGAGAAGGTCGCAAGCCCCGGCGACCACGCCAAGGTCGTGCGTGATCAGTAGGAGCGAAAGGCCCAAGTCTCTCCGAAGGGAGGAGATCAGATCCAGGATCTGCGCTTGGGTGGTCACATCAAGAGCCGTGGTCGGCTCGTCGGCGATCAGCATCTTGGGATCACACGACAGCGCTATGGCAATCACTACCCGTTGTTGCATACCGCCGGAGAATTCGAAGGGATACTGACCCAAGCGGCGCCCCGGGTCGGGGATCCCAACCTTCTCCAACAAATCGCCTGCTCTTACGACGGCTTCCTTCTTGCCCAAATCCAGATGCCTCACCATTACCTCGGTCATCTGCGTGCCGATCGTGAGGATCGGGCTCATTGACGCCATGGGATCCTGGGACACCACACTGATCTCCGGGCCCCGAACCTGGCGGGCGTATTTCTTGTTTCGCAGCGACCGGCCCCTCCACAGAACCTCGCCGCCAACGATCCGGCCCGGCAACTCGACCAGCCCGAGAGCCGCCCGAGCTATCGTGCTCTTGCCTGATCCCGACTCGCCAACGATCCCGGTTGACTCACCCTCATCTACCGTGAAGGAGACATCCCGCACGGCCTGCACCGTGCCGCCTCGAGCCGGATAGACCACCTCCAGATTGCGGACCTCGAGAAGGTGTTCCCGGCGGCTCATTCCGACCAGCCCGTGGGGGCGTCAGCCGCCGCCGCGAACCGCTTGGCGCTTTCCTCCGGATCGGCGGCCACCCGCAGCCAACTGGCGAGAAGGTTGATCCCCAACACCGCCACCGCGATGGCAATCCCAGGAAAGATGATCAACCAAGGGGCGGAAAAGACGTATTGGCGACCGATAGCCACATCCAATCCCCACGAAGTCTGCGGCGGCTGGATTCCCAGCCCCAAGAAAGAGAGGGCGGCCTCGGAGAGAATCACATGGGCCGACTCGAGGACCGCCAGGGTCAGCAGCGGTGCGGTCAGGTTGGGAGCGATATGACGCATCATGATGCGAGTCGGTGATGCTCCCACCAGTTCCGCCGCTTCAACGTATTCAGCCTCCCGAGCCGACAGCACCAGCCCGCGCGTCAACCGGGCGAACACCATCCAGATCCGCAGCGACAACACGATGGCAAGAGTCCAGAAACTGGGTCCCACCACCGCCAGAATCGTCAGGGCGAGAAGAAGCCCGGGGAAGGAAAACAGCGTGTCGACGATCCGCATGATGACGGTATCAGCCCTTCCGCCACTGTATCCGGACAGCAGACCCACCGCGGTCCCGAAGATGCCGGCCAGTGTCACCGACACCAAGGGGATGGTAAGAGATATCCTGGTGCCGTGAATGATCCGGGAAAACACGTCCCGACCCAGTTGGTCCGTGCCAAGAACGTGTTCAGAGGAGCCGCCCTCGGCGTAGAAGGGCGGAAGCAACCGTGCTCCCAGATCCTGCTTGTTGGGGTCGAGTGGAGCAATCGTGGAGGCGAAAAGGGCTGCTGCGACCAGCAACAACAAAACGAGAATTCCAAACAGGGCAGCGGGATCACGGAGAATCCGGATAGCCCAGCCTGCCGCTCGGCGGCTTCGGTCTCGGTTGCCGGTGGGACGGGCGGAACTCATCGTGCCCGATCCAACTTCACTCGCGGATCGAGCATCGCATAGGTGATGTCAACAATGATGTTGATTGTCACCACCATGATCGCCACAACGAACACTACGGCCTGGACCAGAATGATGTCATGCCGCTCGATTGCCTGCATCGCGGTGAAACCGATTCCGGGCCAGGCGTAAACCGTTTCGACCACTACCGCTCCCCCGGCAAGAGCACCGATCAACTCCCAACCGGCGATGGTCAAGGTGGCGATACCAGCCCCTTTCAGGGCATGAACCAACACGATACGGGTTCGGGACACGCCTCGCGCCACCGCATCCTTGACGTGCTGCGCGTTCATTTCATCGATCATTGAAGACCTGGTGACCAGGGCGATGCGGCCCACGATCGGCAAGGCGAGCACCACCGCCGGAAGCACCAAAAACTCGATCCCACCCGAACCGGAGGTGGGGAACCACCCCAGACCGACGCTGAAGAACACGATAAACATCAACCCGATCCAGAACTGCGGTAGGGAGACACCGAGCAGACCGAGAGTGACGGCGGCTCGATCCACCCACCCTCCGGGGCGCAACGAGGAAACGACTCCGATCACCACACCCAGCAGTACTCCCAGGACGAAGCCGGCCACAACCAGAACGATGGTGGGGGGCAGTCGTTCCAAAACGATGTCGATCGCCGGGCGCCGCTGCCACAAAGAGTCTCCAAGGTCAAGCTGGACGGCATCCACGATGTAATGGCCCAGTTGCACCAGAATCGGTCTATCCAAACCGAGTTGCGCTTCGAGAATTGCGCGATTTTCCTCGGTCGCCTCCAGAGGCAGCATCACCGCCACCGGGTCTCCGATGAGGCGGGTCACCACAAACACGACCACCATCACCGAAATGACAACGAGCACCGCTTGGGACAGGCGCTTTAGCAAGTACCGGCCCATTGTTACTCCTGTCTAGTTTGCATCAACACCGGGCGCGCCACCCGTTCCGATGATACGCCCGGTGTTGAAGGGGTCGAGGTCCTAGGAAGACACTCCTATGTCAACCAGATGGATCAAACCGTCGGCGCGTGCGGACCACTCGATCCGGTCTGTCCCGGCGAAGACGTTGGGAATGCTGATGAGCCAGACATACCACGCTTCGTCGTGTCCCTGCTGACCGACTGCTTGGTACAGCCGCAGCCTCTCGGCCTGGTCGATTTCAGTTCTACCGGCGTCAATCCAGTCATCCGCTTCTGACGGATCCATGGAACCGCAGCAACCCTGAGAGTGGTAGTAGGCAGACAGCGTCCGATCACCGTCGAACAGGATGTTGTCATGCGGCACGAAAATGGCGTCGGGACGATTCTCGCGATCGATGAGGCGGTCGATGTACTCCGAGAACTCGGGTATGAATATCTCGGCATTCACGCCAACCTCGGCCCAGTATGCGGCGACCGCTTCGGTGGTCTCGCGGTCAAGCAGCGAATTGCCCACCAGGGAGACAAGCTGGATCTCCAGCCCCGTGGCGCCGGCTTCTTCAAGCAAGGCACGGGCACGGTCGGGATCGTATGGATAAGGATCGAGGTCGGTATTGAATCCGAACCAGTTGGGATTCAGCATCTGACCCTGCAGGATTTCACCGGTCCCCGAGAACAGTCCCTCGGCGATTGCTTCCTTGTCCACCGCATAGTTGAGGGCTTGGCGTACTCGCACGTCCTCAACGGGACTCCCGGCGCGAGCGTTCAGAGAAACAATGAACTGCTTGAGCCCGGTGGGTGTCGTCCACGATTGATCCACCCGGGCATTGTCCTCGGGCAGCAGGTCGGCCATGAGATCGATCTCGTCGTTCAGGACTCCGGCCAGACGCGTCCCGTACTCCTCGATAAAGGTGAACCGCGCGTTGGTTACCGCCGCAGCGCCACCGCGGTAGTTGGGATCCGCCTCCAGTTCCACGGCAATGCCGCGGTCCCAGGAAACGAACCTGTAGGGGCCTGAACCCACTGGATTTTCGCCAAAGTCAGCGTTTTGAGACGCTTCGGGCGGCACCAGGTACAGCAGAGTCATCCTGGTCGGGATCAAAGGATCGGGTCCGCTGGTGAGAATGTTCACCGTGTAGTCGTCCACCTTCTCGGCGCCCACCACTGTCCCAAGGTTGTCCTTGAGCGGCGTCTGATAGTCAGGATCGATTATCCGGAGGACGCTGTGCACCACCGCATCGGCATTGAGAGGCTCGCCGTTGTGGAAGCTGATTCCTTCCTGCACAGTGAACTGCCAGGTCGTGTCGTCCACTGGAGTGCCCAGATCGGTGGCCACACCTGGGACCAAATCACCGCCGGCATTGCGGGTCACCAACTTGTCGAAGACGTTGTCGTTGATGGTGAACATGGCGAATTGGTCGACAGCCTGAGGATCAAGTGATCCGGGCTCGGTACCCAATCCAACCACAATCGAGACTCCGGCCGGTTCCGGGGCAGCAGTTGTGGTTGGCGCCGCAGTTGTGGTTGGCGCCGCAGTTGTGGTTGGGGCTTGAGTGGTCGCCGGCGCCTCCGTGGTCGGGGTGGCGTCGTCATCACCCCCACATGCGGCCAACACCAGGGCCAGCACTGCCACCAGCCCCAGCCACCTTCGGCTCTGTGGTTTGAATCTGTTCATGATTCTGCTCCTTTGTTCTGTTATCCGAGTACGCCCTGTTGTTCGAATACGCCAAGGTGACCTTCGGATCATCGTTGCGACCCGTGGCTCCTCGATTGGAGAACGCATAGACCGCCCTGGCACTTACCAAAGTTCTAGCTTCGTAGGTCATGCTAATCGCCACTTATCGCAATTGCCAGTGCTGGCGGAAAAAAATAGGAAACTCGGTGGCCATTTTGGTGATGGTCGACCAGTCCCAGAGCAGCGCCCGTGGTGAGGCAGGTCCGCCGGGAGGAGGGGTTGCTCCCAATGCTCCTGGATCAGCGGACGGGAAGCCTCCGGGTGTCCCTCTCCAAGATCGTTAACAGTGACGAACGGCCAGTGCAGTCAACGAATGCACTTGCGGGCACCCCCGTGTTGGGCGCCAAGTATCGTTGCACCGGGTAAGGCCCGGATGGCAGACGGGCCATCCGACCAATGATCCACCGACCAGAAGAGACCCTCACAGTGTTGCAGACAGCAGTAACCGAGAACCCCTTGGAGCACTGAGATGGCGCGGCAGGCTGGAGCGGTCGTGGCCGGCGCCGGAATCGCCGGTGTCGCCACTTGCTACGAGTTGGCGGTGATGCGGGGAGTGGAAGACGTGATAGTGGTTGACCCCCGCCCACCGCTTTCGCTCACCTCTGACAAGTCATCAGAGTGCTATCGCAATTTCTTCCCCAACAAGTCGATGGTCGACTTGACCAACCGCTCCATTGACATCCTGGAAGGCATGAAGGACCAATCCAACGACTTTTTCAACATGTCACGGAAGGGGTACCTGTTCGTCACGGGTGACTCCCAGCAATTGGCCTCTCTGGAAAAGGCTGCCCAAGCAAGTTCGGAGTTTGGTGCAGGGCCGGTTCGAGTCAATGGGGAGGCCGCAGCCCTCGGCGAGAAGACCGGCTTCGATGTCTACCAGACTCCCGAAGCACTCCTGGGCCGGTTTCCCTATCTGAGTGACGAAGTGCTCGGCGGTTTGTTCGTCCGGCGGGGTGGTTGGTTCAGCGCCCAGCAACTCGGGGCCTGGATGCTGGAAACAGCGAGGAGGCATGGAGCGGAACTGATCGTCGATGAGGTGGTAGACATCGAGATCGTCGGCGGGGCCGTCTCCAGCGCCTTGTTGAGGTCGGGAGAGCGTATCTCGACGCCGGCTGTGGTCAACGCCGCCGGGCCGATGTCCCACCAACTGGCGAACCTGGTGGGAGTCGATTTGCCCATTCAAGCATCGCTTCACCACAAAGTGACATTCAGAGACCATCTTGGAGCGTTTCCCCGTGAGGCGCCCATGCTCTTGTGGACCGATCCCGTAAGGATCGACTGGAGCGATGAAGAGCGATCCGCCCTGGCTGCGGAGGGGTTGGATGAGTTGTTGGGTGAGATAGCGACCCCGGTCTTCGGTCGGCCCGAGGGCGGCGTCGCTTCACCGTTCTTCGAAGCTCTCTGTAACTATCGGCCCGTTGTCCAAGATGAGCCAACCTGGCCGGTACCCGAACCAGACTTCATGTTCCCCGAGGCGGTCATGCGCGGCATGTCTTCCATGGTGCCTTCCCTGACCCGCTACCGCGAGCATCTGCCCCATTCAGCCGTCGATGGCGGCTATGTAATGAAAACCGCGGAGAACCTTCCACTGATCGGACCGGCAGGCCCTGACGGTTTCTATCTCGTCACTGCGATTTCGGGGTACGGGGTGATGATCTGCACAGGCGCTGCCGAACTCGTCGGTTGCCACCTGGCCGGGAGAGAACTCCCCAACTATGCGGAGTCGTTTCTTCTCAGCCGCTACGACAATCCCGATTACCTGTCGGCACAAGACCTGGTGGACACCGGCGAATTGGCCAAGAAGGGAGCCAGAACCTCATAGAGCGAAGGATGGGCGTCACATCGGCGGCGGGGCAGTGTCCGTCCACGGCTCACGCATGGGCCTCATTGGGGTGGCCGGCCCCTGGTAATAGGAACCCAACGTGACTGCCCCCAGTATCAAGATAGACAAAGCCCAATACGTCATCACGGTTGATGACCGCAGGAGGATCATCCGGAACGGCTCGGTGGTGATCCGGGACGGACAGGTCACCCACGTTGGCAAAGCTGACGATCTCCACCATGTCCGAGCAGACCGGGTGATCGACGCCACCGGCATGGTGGTGACACCGGGCTTCGTCAATGGTCATATGCACATCAGTTACGCCCACTCGGTCCGTGGCGTGTTTCCCGACGACGTTCCCGACAGATTGAAACACGTCTTTGCCATGCAAGCGGTCATGACCGAGGAGGAGGAATACCTGACCACGCTGCTCGGTTTGACTGAATTGCTACGGATGGGAACCACCACCTTCGTCGATCCGGGCACGACCAAGTATCCCCAGGCGTGCCTGGCAGCATACGAGAAGGCCGGGTGCCGCGTAGTAATCGGCGAGCAGGTCCAGGATCTGCAGAACCCGCTGAATCTTCCGGTACATGACACCACCGGGGCCCTGGAGCGAATGGAGGCTTCCATAGCGGAACTGCACGGTCGCCTCCGGGGACGAGTGCGGGCTTGGACCATGCCATTCTCGCTTGACTTCTGCACCCCGCAGCTTCTGATCGGCGCCAAGGAGATCGCCGACCGTTACGGCACCGCTATGACGCTGCATCATTCGGGTGGCGCCGGGGCCCACGGAGCAACGCCAACAGAACGATTGGCGGAGTTGGGGATTCTCGGCCCCAATGTGGTGCTCTCCCACTGCATGAACCTGACCGAACTCGAGATTGAACTCATAGCCGCATCCGGCGCGTCCGTGGTGATTTGCCCCAGCACAGTGATGAAGGGCGGGGGCAACACCGGTAGGGGCGGACGGCTTCCCGAGTTATTGAGCGCAGGTGTGGCGGTGTCCCTGGGAACGGACTCCGTGAACAGTTCCAACTTCTCGGACATGGTGCGTTGCATGAACATAGCCGCAACCGTCTACAAAGATGCTCGGGGCGACCGCAGCCTCATACCGGCGGAGACGGCACTCGAATTGGCGACCCGAACCGGTGCCGCCGCGCTGCAGGCCGGCAACTCTCTGGGCGTCATCGAGGTAGGTAGGAGGGGCGATCTGGTCCTGTTCGACACCCGCCGCCCCGAGTGGCGTTCTCTGGTGGACCCGGTCCGGAATCTCGTCTACTCCAGCACCGGTGAATCGGTGGACACGGTGATTGTCGAAGGCAGGGTGGTGGTAGAGGCCGGCACCCCGCGGTTTGTGGATGACCTGTGGGGTCTGATCCAACGGGTCGAGAAGATCGGAAAACGAGTACGAGAGGTTACCGGCGTGGGTTTCCCATCACGCTGGCCGATTGTCTAGGCACCCTGAGTGCCTGACACGACGAGACCATCTCCCCTTCCAATCGCGCCATTCAAACGCCCCGACAAACCGGTTACCAGCCTGTTGATGCGCCAAGCCATCTCAGTGGTGGCGAGCCGTGGGCGGCTTTCGAGGGCCAGAGGGTCTTTTTGAATAAAGCGACCCGGCGGAGACCATGGACTGGCGAACGCCCCTAGGATGGCACATTGCTAAGCACTACGTAACGACCCCCATCAGAGAAGGACGAGTCACAGTGGCAGGCACCTATGGAGGGACGAAGCCAAACCCGCTACCGCCGGGAACGGCAGACTTCTACAGTGACGGCAAGTCGATCCCTCCCCGCGAGATGCGGGAAGCAGCGCTGGACGCACCCCTTGGCGATGAACAAAAAGGTGAAGACCCGACTACGACGAAACTATTGGAGCGGACGGCTGAGCTTCTCGGCAAGGAGGATGCGCTGTTCCTGCCGGCGGCAACGATGGCCAACGAGATCGCCATCGCGGTACTTTGCCGCCCGGGCGACGAGATCATCTGCGAAAGGTCCTCTCACATCGTCAACTTCGAGGCCGGCGGCCCCGGTGTGCTGGCCGGTGTGCAGACGCACATGGTGGACGGCGAGAATGGCATGTTCGGCCCGGAACAGGTTTCGGCTGCTCTCCGACCCAAGGGCAACCTGTACCTCCCCGAAACCGCCCTGGTGTCCGTGGAGCAGACCGCCAACATGGGAGGTGGTGCGATCTGGCCCCTGCAGCAAATGAGGGACGTGGTCAACGTCGCCGCCGAGGCCGGAATCGCAACCCACCTGGATGGTGCTCGACTGATGAACGCGGTGGTCAAGACCGGCATATCCGCCAAGGAATACTCAGAGGGCTTCGACGCCGTCACAATCTGCTTCTCGAAGGGTCTTGGCAGTCCCTTTGGCGCCGCACTCGCCGGATCCGAGGAGTTCATCCAGCGGGCCTGGCGACTCAGACAACTCATCGGAGGAGGATTGCGACAGTCCGGATTCATGGGAGCCCTTTGCCTGTATGCCCTGGACCACTATGTGGACCGACTGGCAGACGATCATGAACGCGCCACCCAGATAGCATCATTCCTGGAAGGCTTGGAACTGGTGGATACCGTCCTGCCGGCTGACACCAATATCGTGATTTTCACCATTTCCCCTCAAGGTCCGACTGCAGCCCAGGTGGTCGCCGAGATGCTCTCCCGAGGCTTCGCAATTGGCGCCTTCGGCGAGAGGCGGATCCGAATCGTGACCCACCTCGAAGTCGACCAGGACGACACCGACCGCCTGTGCGGAGAACTGGGAAACCTCCTCACTTCCCACTGACGAGGACGGGCTCACAGCAGGCTCGGCGCCGTGGAACACCGCGTGCACACCCGCGGTGTTGTGCCCTCCGCGGCATCGATTCCTGCGACAATGCCCGCATCGATCCTCTCCGAGACCGGTCAGGGCGCCCAAACCGGTAAAATGCAATTGGCACGATTGTGAGGGTGAGGGGGCTTCGAGAAAGGAAGCAGAAATGGCAGGTACCTTCGGAGGTAAGAAAGCAGGAGCGTTGCCACCGGGTGTCGCCGATTTCTACAGCGACACCAAATCCATGCCTTCCCGCCAGATGCGGGAAGCCGCCATGGACGCACCGATGGGCGACGAGCAAAAGGGTGAAGACCCGACCACGACCAAGCTTTTGGAGCGGACGGCTGAGCTTCTCGGCAAGGAAGACGCCCTGTTCATGCCCTCGGCGACCATGGCCAACGAGATCGCGGTGGCGGTTCATTGCCGCCCGGGCGACGAAATGATATGTGAAAGGGCCTCGCACATAGTCAACTACGAGGGCGGCGGCCCCGGTCTGCTGGGGGGAGTGCAGACTCACATGGTGGACGGCAACAACGGCATGTTCAGCTCCGAGCAACTGAAGGGTGCTCTGCGACCCAAGGGAAACTTATACATTCCGGAGACCTCATTGGTGACCGTTGAGCAGACCGCCAACTTCGGGGGTGGTGCAGTCTGGCCGCTGAAGCAGTTGAGAGAGGTGGCCGCAGTGGCTGCCGAAGCCGGAATTGCGACCCACATGGACGGGGCTCGCATCATGAACGCGGTGGTCAAAACCGAGATATCGGCAGAGGATTATGCCCAGGGCTACGATTCCGTCACCATCTGTTTCACCAAGGGCCTCGGCTGTCCATTTGGCGCCCTGCTCGTCGGATCCGAGGAGTTCATCCAGCGCGCCTGGCGCTTCAGGCAACTCCTGGGAGGAGGATTGCGACAGTCCGGATTCATGGCGGCCCTCTGCCTGTATGCCCTCGACAACAACGTGGAGCGACTGGCTGACGACCATCGACACGCCGCCCAGATCGCCTCGACACTGGAAGATCTGCCGTTGGTGGAGCACGTCCTGCCGGCAGACACCAACATTGTGATCTTCGACATCTCCCTTGATGGCCCCACCGCCGCTGATTTGGCCAACCAGTTACTCCAGCAGGATTGCCTGGTTGGAGCCTTCGGGGAGAGGCGGATCCGAATCGTGACCCACATCGGAGTGGATCAGGAAGACACCGACCGTCTCTGCGATGAACTAAAGAATCTGTTGACCTCCCGCTGACAAGACATGCCCAGGGCGGTTCGCCGCCGCAGCCACGGGGTCATTCCCACCAGGCAACTTCCCCGCCGATCCCGGATCCTCCCACTCTCAAGGGCCCGTCGGTAGCCGGGCGTCGATGGCGGGACTCCCGCTTCGCCTCCCCAGCCAGCCCCCAACTCCCAGGACCATTGCGGTAGCTGCCAACGGCAACCCCAGGACCGGAATCTGAAGCACCAACAGATACACAACCGCACCCACCAGATACGCCACGGCCGTGTCCCACCGGCGGCCCAGGACTGTGCCGATGGCGCGTCCCGTAGCCACCGCCACCGGTATGTGGGAGACAAGCAACGCCAGCAACCACGCTCCCGCCGCAATGGTCAGGAAAGGAACTCCACCTATCAGCAACGGCCCCCAGATGTAGAGGGGAAGCCAAACCACGACCATCAACATTGCCGCCAGACCGACCAGAGGTGACACGGCGAGGATCAGGCCCTTGCCGAGACTGCGCCAGGGTGTCCTGACCGCCCGGTCGGCGGCCGCCTCGACCAGCGAGGACGCCAGGCGCACCACGACCAACCCTGCGACCAGCACCAGCAGCGACATGAACAGAACGGCCATCAAACGAAAACCGCGGATGCGGATGTTGGGTGGAAGCGCTCGACGGTTGACCGACGACCCTTTCACATTGCCCTCCAGGTACTCCTGCCCCCACAGGTGGGCAGCCTGGTAGTCCATATCCCCCAGCACCGACAACCGCTGCTCCGCATGGAGCCGATTCGCCCGGATCTCCACATCTCCTCCGATCTCCCCGCCCAGGTCCAAGGACCGGAACAGACCTCTCAAATCCCTCCCGACCGTGCCCCCTGCACTACCCGACCAGGCAGCGCCCAGGATGTCTCTTCCCACTGCTCCATCCACCCTGAGGTCCAAGGTTCCCACCACCACGTCACCTCCCACCTGGCCGGTGACGGTCACATCCGCTGCCGCACCAACCACCGACCCTCCCACCTCACCTTCGATCACCAGCCGCGAGGCCAGGGCAGTAACCGAACCGGTCACCACTCCTTCCACCAACAGGCGGTCTGTGGCCACCGCAACCAGGTCCCCCTCCACGCGGCCTGATATGCGGACCTCGTTCCCCACCGCGTACAGATCCTCGGAGACCACCTCGTCTTCAACAATCCACACCAGGTCCGACTCGGCCACAGAAGCGGCGGCGGGCGGCGCCGCCCCAATCACCACCAAGACCACCAAGCCGGTCATCCACACCCATCGGAGACGCCCTCCGGTGTATCGGTACCCTGCTGGCATTGCAGTCAATCTACTCCGGCCATCCGGGGGGGTCTGAAGGTAATCTGGCAGGATGCCTCCCCCAAGTCCCAGCGCCATATCCATCGGGATGGTCGTCCAACCCGATGAAACGCACACCACCCTGGAAATGATCGGAATGGCTGATCGTGCCCGAGTCGACACCGTGTGGCTGACGGCCGGCCGGCTTCGACCGGACGCCCTCACAATTCTGGCAGCCGCCACCCAGACAACTACTCGGGTTCGATTGGGGACCGCAGTGATTCCGATCTGGCCCCGCCACCCCTTAGCCCTGGCGCAGCAGGTCAGGGCGCTGGAATCTCTGGCCCCCGGACGGATACGCCTGGGGGTGGGCCCCAGCACCGCGGCCGCCATGTCTCCCTACGGCGCCGGTTTCCGCCGTCCCCTCAGCCACCTGTGGGAGTATGTGACTGTCCTGCGCACCCTGTTCGAAACGGGCAGGGTGGATTATCGAGGAGAATTCCTGAGGGCAAAGGGAAGGATTCCCGCACCTCTCCCAACTCCGGTGCTCGCCTCGGCGCTCGGAGAAGGCGCCTTCCGCTTCTGCGGAGAGGTCACAGACGGGGCCATCACTTGGGTGTGCCCTCCCCGCTATGTGAAGGACACGGGCCTGCCGGCCCTGGAGAGCGGCGCAGCGTCGGTGGATCGGGACCCTCCCCCGGTAGTTTTGTGTGTCCCCACCCTGGCCAGCCAAGATGCCCATGCTGTGAAGCAAGCCGCCCAGCAGTACGTCTCCATGTACACACGATTCCAGTATTACCGGGAGATGTTCCAAAAGGCCGGGCACCCGCCTGCAGACGGGCCGATCTCCGAGGCGCTGGTGAGAGAACTGGTGGTTCATGGCTCGGTGGAGGAAGTGGCCACCCGGCTTCGAGAATTGGCTTCTTGGAGCGAAGTCATGGTCTTCCCCCTCACGGGGGGTCTCACCGACCGAGAGGGATGGGACCTCTGTCTAGAAGCCGTCAACCTGGCAGGTCAGAAGTGACGATGGGCGCCGAGTACCTGCGTTACGACGGGATGGGACTGGCCGAGTTGGTCGCCGGCGGGCAAGTCCATCCCACCGAACTGCTGGAGGAGGCTCTCCGCCGGGCCGAGTTAGTTGATCCAGTGCTGGGCGCCATGGTGCTGAACATGGAAGACCAGGCGCGTCGCCAGGTCGCCGAGGGAAGAACTCAAGGACCTTTTGGGGGGACCCCCTTCGCGCTCAAAGACCTGCGCGCCCAGTATCCCCGAACCCCGACCACCTCGGGGAGTCGGTTCTTCTCAGGATCGGTGGCCGACTACCCCACCGAGACTGTCCGGCGGCACCTGGCGGCGGGATTGGTGATCTTCGGAAAGACCAAAACTCCCGAATTGGGATGCAATCTCGCCACCGAACCACGATTCGGAGGCCCGACCCGCAATCCCTGGGACACCTCCCTGATCCCCGGAGGTTCGAGTGGCGGAGCGGCGGCGCTGGTGGCCGCTCGGGTCCTTCCCCTGGCCCACGCCACCGACGGCGGGGGGTCAATCCGGATTCCGGCCAGTTGTTGCGGACTGTTCGGGCTCAAGCCCACCCGGGGCCGCAACCCCGCCGGACCGGACCAGGGAGAGGGCTGGGGAGGTTTGAGCGTGGAACACGCCGTCACCCTCTCGGTTCGGGACTCGGCGCTGCTGCTGGACCTCACCGCAGGCCCCGATCCCGGCGCCCCGTATTACCCGCCGCCTCCGCAAGGCTCCTTTCTCTCCAGTGTCGGGGCCGACCCGGGCAGGCTGAGAATCGGGTACTCCCTTCACACCCCCCGCGGTCACCAGTTGCATCCTGATTGCAGACGGGCGGTCGAGGAAACTGCCTCACTATGCGAGAAGATGGGGCACATCGTCGAAGAAGCATCCCCAAGTTGGAGCCTGATCGAAGCAGGTGTGGCCTACACCACGGTCGTCAACTCAAACGTGGCCCGAACCGTCGCGGACCGCGCCCGGGAACTGGGCAGGCGCCCCGGACCCGAGGACCTGGAAGCAGGGATCAGAGAACGGGTCGAGCATGGCAACCGGACCGATGCCATCGGATACCTGGAGGCCCTGGCCACCATTCACCGGGTGGGAAGGGAGGTCTCCGACTTCTTCTCGACCCGGCATGTGTGGCTCACTCCCACCGCCGCCTCACCTCCCCCGCCGCTGGGCACCTTCGACACCGACTCGGAGGACACCGACGGCTTCCGTTCCCTGATCGGCCGGTTCAGCCCGTTTTGTTCGGTGGCCAACATGACCGGACAGCCCGCCATGTCGGTGCCGCTTCACCAGACGTCCACCGGAGTGCCGGTGGGGGTCCACTTTCTGGGACGTTACGGTGACGAAACCACCCTTTTGATGCTGGCTGCCCAACTGGAGGAAGCCCGGCCCTGGTTCAACCGGCGACCCGCCCTGGCGGACGTGTAGTCATCTCCAACCCCGGTTGAGGGATCAGTCACCCCAGTAGCGTTCCTCGGCCCAGGGGTCTCCCCGCATGTGATAGCCGTTCCTCTCCCAGAACCCCGGTTGATCGGCATCGATGAACCGAAGACCGCGAACCCACTTGGCAGACTTCCAAAAGTACAGGTGCGGAACCACCAGTCTCATCGGCCAACCGTGATCCGGCGCCAAGGGCTTCCCATCATATTTGGTGGCAAAGAGGTTCTGCGGCCTGGAAAAGTCCTCCAGCGACAGGTTGGAGGTGAAGCCGTGCTCGGCCTGCACCAGCACGTGGGTGGCCTCGGGCAGCAGTTCCAACTGCGAGAGCACGTCGGCAACGGCAATCCCTTCCCACCGGGTGTCGAACTTCGACCACTTGGTGACGCAGTGGATGTCACAAACCTGCTCGGCGCGCGGTAGCGATGTCATCTCCTCAAAAGACCAGGTGACCGGGGTCTTGACCAGGCCTTCCACTTTGAAGTCCCACTTTTCCAGCTTGACCTTGGGTGTGTAACCCACATGCAGCACCGGAAACCGCTTGGTGTTGTACTGACCGGGAGGAAGCCGGGAAGGGTCGACCCCTTCCGGTAACGACTTGCGAAGGCGGGACATAACGCTCATACCGAAGATGCTACCCCATTGGGGCGATACGGGGAACGGTTCACGGTGATCGCTCTTGGGGGTCACCGGGACCAACGGACCCGGTCCGGTTGGTCAGTCCAGGAACCGTTTGCTAGCCGTCAATCATCCCGGATGCTTGCGGTTCAGAGCAGCGATCAGGCGTCCGAATGGAGTGGCGGCTAATCGGAACAGCCATAGCGTCCCAGCACTGCGGCGGCCAGTGTGGCCAACTCCCTGCGAGCAGCGCTGCCTTCCACGATGTGGATATTGGGGCCGAGTCGCAGCGCCAAGCGGGCAGCCACCCGGGGATCACGGGTATAGAACTCGGCGGTGGCGACCCCTTCGGGGTCCTCGGAGAGTACCTGCATGGAGTAATGCTCGGTGATCCACCGCGCCGGAGGCCGGATCAGAAATACCACCCGATGGTCGTTGGGTCCCCGGCGGTAGGTGGTGGGCGGAGGGGGAACCCGCCGCGGCGGCCGGAAGCCCTCCCCGGTTGGTTTGGCCCGCTGGATACCGTCCACCCGGTACCGACGAGGCTCTCCCTTGGTCCGGCTGAATCCCCACAGGTACCAGGTACCCATCCATTGGTACACCTGCCACGGTTCCACCTCTCGATCAGAGATCTCCCCCTTGTCGGTGGACCGGTACCGTAGCCGGACCACCCGACGGTCGGTGGCCCACTCTCGAAGTTGGTTCACCCAAGGGGCCCGGGCGGCCGAAAAGATGCGAAGCGCCTTGGCAGCATTGGGGATCATGGCCTTCTCCAGTTTCTCCACCGCCGACGCCAGATCCG
Source organism: bacterium OM1 bin76 (assembly GCA_002238785.1). GTDB lineage: Bacteria > Actinomycetota > Acidimicrobiia > Spongiisociales > ZC4RG35 > Bin76. Next base: position 25,449 of record MPNA01000019.1, read on the forward strand.
ATGCTTCCGGGTTCATCTCCAAGGCGGCTTTGGCGGCCACCAGGCAACCCAATGCCTCAAAGGGGAGGAACCCAGGGGTGGCCGGAAACTCCGGCGCTTCCATGACCTTAACATGCTCTCCGGTTATCTCCACCGAGAAACGCTGCTCGGGACTGACGAAGAAGTCGACTTCGTTGAGCGCCTCCATGTCCTTCACAAGTTGCTCCGGCTTGATCGCAAAACGCCGCTCCATCTCCCTGATGGGCACCACTCTCTCCTTTATGAGCCAGGGGATCACCATCAACAGCCGACCGAGTCCTCCCAAAGGCTGCGCGTAGGTCACTTCTGCTCTCCTCCCAAGGATTGCATCACCCACTCCACCATGGCTCGGCGCATGGAGTCAGGCCCCACTATCTCCCCGTCTGCGACGAAGTCCAGCATCCAGAAGAAGAACGCCGCCCGGTTGGTAACTGCAGTAACCACGGTCAGCGAACCGTCATCCTCCTCCTTGATGCCGACCGAGGAGGGAAGGCGGGGTCGCACATACCAGGCTGCCTCAGCGTCGAATCGAACCGTGGTCTCGATGGCTTCCTCCTCCCCGAACTCCCACGGTTCGGCGGTGAGAATGTTCGGCCCCTCGGATGAGAGTGCCAGGTCATACATGTCCTCTCGGGGGGAAACGTACAGGCCGCTCAGCCGATCGATCCTGAATGTCTTCACGACCTGTTCTTCTCGCGCCTGCAGGTACCACTGACCGCTGCGGTTGACAATCCGCAGTGGTTCCACCTGTTTTCGTCGGCTTCCCTTGTAGTCGAAGAAGATGTGGGAGCGCGACTGAACAGCCCCCAGGAGATCATGAACCTTTTCGGTCTCCAGGTCACCCATGTCGACGTTCATCGCCGCCATTCCTCCCGGTAGCCCGGCTCCCAGCTTGACCAGCGTCCGATCAACGGAAAGGGCCCCACCCAGCTTCACCATCGCAACCGACACCGCCAATGCCATCCGTTCGGAGTCCGACAGTTGCATCTCCCCCAGGGCGTTGTTGGGCTGGGCCAGGGTGTAGGTGGCGGGCCCTTCATCCAGCTGACTGGTCTGGATGTCGAAACCCACCTGTCGCAGCGTCTTCTTGTCTCTCTCAAAGGTCCGGCGGGCAGTCTCCGGATTGGCGTAGTTCCGGTAGGGGACCATCCTCCTGAATATCTCCTCCCGGGTGAATCTGTGCTTACTCGACCAGAGCAGACAGAGCAGATTGAGAAGCCGTTCCCTCTTCCTCACAATCCTCCCTCCTCAGAGCGACTCGATGAACCGCTCGATTCGTTCATCGTGGGAGCGGAAAGGGTCCTTGCACAGCATGGTCTGCTGGGTCTGGTCATTCAACTTCAAGTGCATCCAGTCCACCGTGAAGTCCCGGCGGCGGGCCTTGGCCGCCTTTATGAACGCCCCTCGCAACCGGGCCCGGGTGGTTTGAGGCGGCCTGGTTTGGGCCCGGGAGACCTGTTCGTCGGTGACTGTCTTGTCAACCAGGCCATGCCGCTCCAAGACGTAGTACAGGCCGCGGGTTCGGTCCACGTCATGGTAGGACAGGTCCACCAGCCCCAATCGGGCATCCTTCTCCGGTATCCCCCTTCTCTCTCGGTACTCCTCCAACAATCTGTACTTGATCACCCAGTCCACCTCCCGGTCCAGACTGAGGGGATCTTTCTCCAGGCCGGTCAGAAGATGCTCCCAGCGGTCGATGGCCCGCTGTACCTCGGGGGGGAAGCCGGGCCGCTGGGCGTAGCGGGTCACCCGGTCGAAGTACTCCCACTGGATGTCCAACGCAGACATCAGACGCCCGTTCTGAAGCCGGACATTGGTTGAACAAGTCAGGTCGTGACTTATCTGACGGATCGCCTTGATGGGGTTCTCCAACGTCAGGTCCCTGAACACCGCGTCACCCTCGATCATCTGCAACAAGGCAAGCATCGTCCCGATCTTGACGAAAGTGGCGTATTCGCTCATGTTGGAGTCACCGGCGATGAGATGCAGACGGCGATACTGCTCAGCGTCGGCGTGAGGCTCATCCCGGGTGTTGATGATCGGTCGGCTCCGGGTGGTGGCCGACGAGATTCCCTCCCAGATGTGGTCCGCCCGCTGGGCTATGGAATAGGTGACCTGCCGGGTGCTTTGATGGAGCTTTCCCGCCCCCAGAAAAATCTGTCTGGTCACCAGAAAGGGAAGAAGGATGTTCACCGTTTGCTCGAAGTCCTTGGCGCGGGTTATCAGATAGTTCTCATGGCACCCGTAGCTATTGCCCGCTGAGTCGGTGTTGTTCTTGAACAAGAAGATCTCGCCCTTGACCCCCTCTGCGGAGAGACGCTCCTCGGCCGAGTGGATCAGACTCTCCAGAAACCGCTCTCCGGCCCGGTCATAGACGATTACGTCTTCTATGGAGTCGCACTCGGGAGTGGCGTACTCGGGGTGAGAACCCACATCCAGGTACAGACGGGCGCCGTTCTCCAGGAAGACATTGGAGGAGCGTCCCCAACTGACCACCCTCCTGAACAGATATCGAGCCACCTCGTCGGGACTGAGCCGACGTTGTCCCCGCAATGTGAAAGTGACACCGTACTCACTCTCGATACCGAAGATGCGACGATCCATGGGGTGAAACTCTACCCCGAGTGGGAAGCTACGGGCCGAGTGGATTGGAGGGCCTGGGCGGGCCCATGCTATTCGGCGGCTTCGCTGATGCTCTCTGACAGGGAGGGGTGGACCATCAAGGCCTCCAGCAGATTGTCGGTGGTGACGTCGGCCTGGACAGCCAATGCGATGATGCCGATCAGGTCGGAGGCACGGTGCCCCACGATGGTCCCCCCCAGGACTACCCGCGTAGCAGGGTCGGAGATGACCTTCACGAAACCCTCTTCCTTTCCTTCCAGGACGCTGCGGGGATTGGCGGCGAACGGTACCTTGGTGGTGCGGACCTTGCGGCCCTTGGCGGCAGCAGTGACGTCCTCCAGGCCCACCGAGGCGATCTCCGGCGAGGTAAACACAGCCGCCGCCACATTCGAGTAGTCAAGCGGCGTAACCGGGTAACCGAGGGCATGGTGAGCTATCTTGCGGCCCTGCAGGGAGGCTACGGAGGAAAGGGGCATCCGGCCGGTGCAGTCGCCGGCTGCGTATACATTCGCAAGAGAGGTGCGCTGGAAGGAATCCACCTCGATGTGCCCGCTGCGGCTGAGCTTGATCCCTGCCTCCTCCAGGCCGATCCCCCGAGTGAGGGGATATGAGCCCACTGCCAGCAACACGTGGCTGCCCAGGACGCGCCGCCCGTCGTCACACTCCACCAGCACCCCATCGTCGGTCGCCTCGATACCACTGGCGTAGGCGCCGATCACCAACTTCACCCCTCTCTTGAGAAAATCGTTCTGGAGCACCGACGCAACTTCCGGATCACGGTGTGGCAGGATCTGTTGCTGACTGACGATCAAAGTGATGTCGCTGCCCAGCGACTTGAAGATGTGAGTGAATTCCACGCCCGTAACGCCTGAACCCACTATCACCAGGTGATCGGGCGCTTCCTTCAGGTCGTACGCATCGCGGGTGGTCAGCACGCGCTTTCCGTCCACCGGCGCCCAATCGGGCACGCGGGGCGCTGAACCAGTGGAGATGAGGCAGAAGTCGAAGCCGAATTCCATAGTCCCCTCCGCAGTGTTGACGGTGACGCGATCGGGCCCGATCAGACGTCCCCGGCCTCTGATGATGCGCACGTCCTGGGAGAGGAGCAACTCCAGGAAACCGATGTTGATGTCACTCCAGATGTTCTTGATCCGGTCGGCAAGGCGCTTTTGGTCGACCTCCGCCGAGGCGCCCACCAATCCCAAGCGTTCCGCCCGGTCAACCAGATCCTTGGTGGCGGCCGTGGCCGCCATCGTCTTGGAAGGGATGCAGTCCCACAGATGGGCGCCCCCTCCCACCACCGAGTCCTCCACCAGAATCACCCGGGCGCCCAGGGAGGCTGCCGTTGTGGCGGCCATCACACCTCCGGGGCCCCCACCCACGATCACGAATGTGGGACCGCTCGCAGACAGCAACCGGTTCATCACAACGGCCGGTGTGAGCCGAAGGCGTCCCGCAGGATTCCGGAGACCTCCCCCAACGTGGCGCCCGCCGCCAACGCACTCCTCATGGGATGCAGCAAGTTGCCGCTGCCCCGGGCCTCTTCAGACAGGGTTCGCAGAGAACCCTCTACCGCCCCCGCGTCGCGGTTGTCGCGGTGGGAGGCCAAACGCTCCCGCTGTGACATTTCCAGTTGGGGGTCGGCACGGCTGATGGAAGGGTCGGGGGCATCCTCGTCGGTGAAACTGTTCACCCCCACCACTGTAATAGAACCGTCCTCGATGCCTCGTGCTATCCGGTAAGCCGACTCCTCGATCCGGGATTGCATCCATTCCACTGCTTTCACGGCCCCGCCCATTCCCTCGATTCTATCCAAAAGCACAGCCGCTTCATCTTCCAGGGCGTCGGTCAATGCCTCCACATAAAAGGACCCCGCCAAAGGATCAACCGTGTCGGTGGTACCCGACTCGAAGGCCAGGATCTGCTGGGTACGCAGGGCGAGGGTGGCGGAGTGCCGGGTAGGCAGGCTGAGGGCCTCATCGAAACCATTGGTGTGGAGGGATTGGGTGCCTCCCAGGACCGCTGCCAGAGCTTGGACGGTGGTGCGGACGATGTTGTTCTCCGGTTGGAGAGCGGTGAGGCTGCTTCCGGCGGTCTGGGCGTGAAAACGCATCCGATGGGACGCCGGAGACCGGGCGCCGAATTTCTCCCTCATCATCCGGGCCCAGATCCGTCGCGCCGCCCGGAACTTGGCTACTTCCTCGAAGAGATGACTGTGGCTGTTCCAGAAGAACGAAACACGGGGTGCGAAGTCATCCACCGCCAAGCCGGCGTCCATCGCCGCCCGCACGTAGGCGACCCCGTTGGCGATGGTGAAAGCCAGTTCCTCGGCAGCCGTGGCTCCCGCTTCGCGGATGTGGTACCCGGAGACAGAAATGGGATTCCAGCGAGGAAGGCGCTGCGACGCGTAGGCGATCAGGTCGGTGACCAGCCTCATGGAAGATCCGGGAGGGTAGATGTAGGTCCCTCGGGCAATGTACTCCTTCAACATGTCGTTCTGCACGGTGCCCCGCAAAGACTGGGGCGGAACTCCCTGCGCTTCGGCCACCAACTCATAGAACAGCAGCAAGATTGGAGCGGTCGAATTGATGGTCATGGAGGTGGACACCTCTCCAAGGGGAATACCCTGCAGGAGACGCTTCATGTCATCCAGCGTGTCGATGGCGACTCCCACCCGCCCGACCTCGCCCCGGGCCAGTGGGTGGTCGGAGTCCAGACCCATCTGGGTGGGCAAATCGAAGGCAACCGACAAACCGGTCTGCCCCGCCTCCAGTAGGGCATGGAATCTTTGATTGGAGGTCTCGGCCGTGCCGAATCCCGCATACTGCCGCATGGTCCAGTGACGACGCCGGTACATGGAGGGATAGGGGCCGCGAGTAAAGGGGTACTCTCCCGGCAAGCCCAAACCGGAGGTCTCCACCGGGTCGGTATAGACCTCCTTCGTGACTATCCCGCCTGGGGTGGTAACGGTTTTCTCCATAAACCCTATATGCTCGCGGTTATAAGGGGAATCGTACCCACCCCTGGCTGTTTTATCTATGTTGCGCCCCTCACCATTCCACCGCGCTGAGTCCCTGGACCGTAGGGACCGTTGGATGCCGTCCTTGGCCGGTCTGCTGGTGATTCTGGTCATCACTGCGGGGTGGGCAGTCCTGTTCGCATTCCTGGGAGTGACGGCGGCGTTCGGAGTCTTCGAAGAAGTCCGGGAGAGGCTTGACCCCGACGTCTCGAAGATAGACCTCACCCTGCCGGATCTCTCTCGGGTGTCTCGGGTATATGCCGCCGACGGTGAACTCCTGGCCGAACTGCATGACGGTCGGGTGTCCGAACCCGTCCCCATCGCGCAGATCCCTGAGGTTGTGATCTACGCCGTGCTGGCTGCCGAGGATGACGACTTCTATGAACACGACGGCGTTGACTTCACCGCCATCGCCCGGACGGCGGTCTACAACTTCCTGTACCAAACCAACCTGGGGGGATCGACCATCACCCAACAGGTGGCCAAGAACCACTTTGTGGGCGACGAGATAACCATCGAGCGCAAGATCCGGGAGGCCTTCGTCTCCACTGACCTGGAGAGAACCTACCAAAAGGACCAGATCCTGGAGTTTTACCTCAACTCTGTCTACTTCGGGTCAGGTGCATACGGGGTGAGCGCCGCCGCCCGGGAGTTCTTCGCCAAGCCTTTGGAGAAGATCACCCTGGAGGAAGCAGCAACCCTGGCGGTGTTGATCCGAAACCCCACCTTCTACAACCCCCGGACGCGGCCGGAGCGAGTCGAGGACCGTCGCAATCTGATCATCAGCCAGATGGTGGGCAACAACTGGGCCGATCCAGAGGAAGCGGAAGAGGCGAAGAACTCCCCCTTGGAGATTGCCGAACATGTTCCCTTCAGGGGAGAAGCCGACCATGTGGTGGCGGAAGTCAATCGTCAACTCCTCTACCACCCCCGTTTTTCCTTCCTGGGAGACACACCCGAACAGAGAAAGAAGGCGATCTTCGGGTGTGCCGCCGACAACCCCGAATGCCAGGGCGGTGGGGGCCTGCGCATCGAGACGACCGTCGACCTGGACCTACAGCGGGAGGCGTATCGGATTCTCGAGGAGTGGATGCCCCTTCCTGACTACCAGTCGAACGTGATCCTCTGCCAAGCCCTGTTCCCTTCCGATCCTCTGTCTTATCTGGAGACCTATGCGACCGAGCACTCCTGCTCGCCCACAGGATCGATCGTGACAGTGGACAATTACACGGGGGCAGTGAAAGTGATGGCTTCCGGTCTCCCCTTCGACTTCGTCCAGTTCGACCTGGCGATACAGGGTCGACGCAATCCGGGTTCCAGCATGAAGCCGTTCGCGCTGCTCGGCGCCCTGGAACGCGACATATCCCTGGGTACCGCTCTTCCTGCACCCCCCACGATCGAGATCCAATGCCCGACCGTTTGCGTGGAGGACTCTGACATATGGACCGTTCGCAATGTGGGAACCCGAGACTACGGGGTGCTCACCCTGGCGGACGCCACCAGCGCATCCATCAACACCGTCTATGCCCAACTCTCCGAGGAGATCGGACCGGCCAAGGTGGCAGAGGTGGCCCACCGGTTGGGAATTCAATCCGAACTGCCGGAGGTGCTGTCGATCGTACTGGGCACGGGGGCGGTCAGTCCCCTGGAGATGGCGTCGGCCTACTCCAATTTCGCCACCAACGGCCTGTGGGCGGCCCCCTACATTGTCTCCAAGGTGATCTCGCCCGACAACCGCATCCTCTACGAGCACGAGGTGGCATACCAGAGCAATGGAGATCCTGCGGCCTTCGCCGCCGCCCGAATACCCCTCATCAAAGTCCCCTCTCCCCAGGGTACGGCGTCCCGAGCTTCCATCGGACGGCCGCAGGGGGGGAAGACCGGTACCCATCAAGGCTTTCGGGATGCCTGGTACGTTGGGTTCGTGCCGACGCACACCACGGCGGTGTGGGTGGGCTACGAACATAACCAGATACCACTGGAAAACGTAGTCATCGGGGGCGAGAGCCACCGGCGAGTGTACGGAGGGTCGGTCCCCGCCCCGATATGGGCGGAGTTCATGGATGTCATGCTCCAAGACGTGGAGGTGACCGGGTTCCCCCCTGATCCTCCAGGGGTGGACCGCTACAAGCTGCGACCTTCCACCACCGTGCCGCAGGTGACTGGACTCGATCTGGAGTCGGCTCAGGCTGCATTGGTTGGGTCAAGGCTCAATTGGGAGATCGTTGATGTGGACTCCTCGGCGCCCGCCGGAGAGGTCCTCTCCCAGCAACCGCAGCCCCGAACCGTTGTCCTGCATGCCGACCCGGTTACCTTGGAGGTCTCCACAGGAACACCCCCCAGCGGCATCTTGCCCGATTGGACGGGACTCACCATTAACGAGGTCCTCGACGACGCTCGACGACTGGAAGAAGAGAACGGACTGCTGATCATTCTCGACGTCACCTATGCTCCCCACCCGGAACTGGCATCCGACCAGGTAATCGGCACCGAACCGGCAGCCGCCACCGAGATCTCCTCCGGCGACCTGGTAACCATCATCCTTTCCACCGGCGAAGCTCCCAGTGCCGTCCTGCTACCCGACTGGACCGGCCTCACCATCGGCGAAGTGCTCGAGGACATCCAACGAATCCAGGATGAAACCGGTGTCTCGTTGATCCCCGATGTGATCTATTCGCCGCACGCCGAGATTGAATCGGAGAGGGTGATCAGCACCGAGCCCGGACCCGGCGTGGAGATCTCCTCTGGGGCCCAGGTAACCATCACTCTCTCCAACGGTGAAACGCCGGCGACTGACCCCGAGGCTTGACGAGTCCGGTTGACCGACAGCCTCAATCTTGAGACTCGCGGTTCTTGCCACTACCACGCGAAACAACTCCTACGCTCCACGACACATGAGGCAGCGTTGTAGTGCATTATTTAAGGGATGACAATGCTATCCATGACATCCAACACTCCAGTAGCCGAACCGACCGGCGTGCGGTTTCCCCGTACCCGCTCCTTTTCGGTGGACCTGATCCATGAGTCTTCGGAAGGGTTCTCCCCGGGACACGAATACGTTCGCCGCTTCTGGGCGGCGGCGATAGGAAGGGGGGCGATCCGGGATTTGCTCGAGTTGTTCTTGGCCGGCCTGAGGCAGAGGACCGTCCAGGAACCCTTCTACCTGGGGGTGCTGCTGGCCGCAGGCCTGGTGGAGGTGGTAGGGAACAGAATACGCATCCCGTCTCGGATACCACCCCTGCCTGCAAACATGGTATTGCGGCTCAGCCCCTACCTGCGTTCCGATCATCGCCGCTGGGAACGGTAATGCCCGACGGCCCGAGCGTGGAACGGGACAGGACCATTCTGCCCACCACCAGCAGGGCGACGGCCTCTCCTGCGCAGAATCCGGTGGCCACGGCCACCACCGGTCCCGAAGGACTCAACCAAGTGACGAGGCCGGCTGCCGCCAGCCCGCTTACCCAGGCGGTGGCCAGGCGGCCGGTTCTGGACCCCGCTACCAGGATCTGAGCCAGCAATTGCACACCGGCAGCCATGGCGGTCCCACCCGCCACCAGGGCTGTCACCAATGAAGAAGGCACGAAATCCGAGCCCATCAGCAACTTCACCGCCTCGGGGCCCACCAGGTACCCCAGTAGAGCGGCCAGCGACGCCAGCCCCAAGGACCCCATCCACAACCTTCCTCCCAGCTTGCGCAGCGACTCACCCTCACCCCGGCCCACCATTCGCACCAACGGAGGGAGCACCCTGCCCTGCAGGCTGTACATCAGGGTGAGCGGAGCCCGGAACAGAACGAAAACAATGAAGACCATGCTCACCTGCGCGGCAGTGCCACCCATGTAGGTGACTGCCAGTGGCGCCGCCGCCACCAAGACATGGGCAGCCGCCGCCCCCACCACATAGTGCTGCACAAAGATCCGACCGGCCGCGGAGGGATGATCGAGGCGCCGTCCCCGCCAGAACCCGAAGAGGAATACCACCCAGGGGGCAGCCACCATCGCCCATCCCAGCCCCACCGCCCCCCCTCCGGTGGCCAGCACCACCCCAAGGACCGCCAGCCTGACCAACCCCTCCGCGGATAGCATCCAACCGACCCGGCCGTATCGTCCCCTGCCCTGCAGCACACCCTTCCCGATCCAGAAACACCCGTATCCGACAATCAACAGCACCATCTGCCACATGTGGGTGACGACCTGCTCGGTTAGGGGAGGAAGCGTCCAACCTGTTGCCACGGCCGCAGCCGCTACCGCCACCCCTGTCACGACCAGGACCAGTCCCAACCCGCCCGAGAGTGGATTCCTCCTCTCGGTGACTTCCCGGGTAACCCACTGTTCGAGGGGAAGGTAAAGCACCGTAATAATGATGAAAGCCCCCGTCCACATCACGCCGATGGGTGCGTAGGCGTCGGCGCCCAGGCCCCTTCCGCCCAGGGCGTGAAACAGATAGGCGGTCAGACCTCCCGCCATCGCCCCGGCGACCATCATGGGGGTGCCCTGCTCCGGCGCCGCTCCGTTCTCCGATTGGCTCTCGTTCATCGGGACCCCGATCCGGTGATGACGGTCCAGACCGAGGACCACAGGATTCGCAGATCCAGAATGGGTGAGACGTGCTTGATGTAATACAGATCGTAAGTGAGCTTCCGCACCGTGCCTTCCAGGTCGGCTGCATAACCAGTGTTGATCTGCGCCCATCCGGTTACCCCGGGCCTCAATAGGTGCCGTAGCGAATAGAAAGGTATCTCGCGGGAGAACTCTTCAACGAAAGGCGCCTGTTCGGCCCGCGGGCCCACCAGGCTCATGTCTCCGATCAACACGTTCCACAATTGGGGGATCTCATCCAGTCGGTACCGCCGCAGCCACCCGCCTCCTCTCACCAGCCGTGGGTCGTCCACCGCGGCAAACCTGGGGCCGTCGGCTTCGGCGTCACTGCGCATAGTTCGGAACTTGTAAATGGTAAAGGGTTGGCCCCCCCTTCCCACTCTGAGTTGGCGGAACAGCACCGGGCCCGGAGAGGATGCCTTCACCACCACCGCCACCACCCCGGCCACCAGGACCCAGATGGGCAGTGTGAGGGCCACTGCCGCCAGATCGAAAAGCCGCTTTCCCCACAGCCAATTGCGAACCTGCTGCAACGTGGTGGTCATCTGCCAGTCCTCCACCAGTCGGGGCAGCGGAACCCGTTCGGTGTGTTCTTCGTAAACAGAGGCCAAGGGCTTCACCACCCGGCCAGCCAGATCATTTCCCGACACCAGCCTGGCGACTTCGGGAGAGAGGGCTGCCGCCATGTCCACCACCAAGGTGATCTCCGGATCCAGGGGCCCCTGATCGGGATGGGAGGAAGGGTCGATCAAGGCTCTTACGTCGGCGTGCGGGGCGAGTTGCAGGTCCCTCACCATCTCCCGATCCGATGAGAACACCACCATCGGCTCGATCCAGGGTCTTCGCCGCCGCACCACCCGGTGGGCGACCACCGTCACCGCCCAGATTGCCATGGTTACCAGGAGCAGAGACCGGGAGAAGTAGATGCGAGTGGCGAGCACCATCAGGGCAACCGCCGACAGGGTGATCATCACCATCGTCAAACCCCTGCCGTAGCTGGGACGGGGCACCCCCGGACTCGGCATGGATGGCACGAGAGTCGAGGCGACCAAGGCAGCCAGCATCACGAAACCCAGCATGGGGAGCACCCGCGGACCCACTTGCCGGGCTTCCCACGGCAGCGGGGTACCGAACAGAAGCAGCGATGAGATCATCGCCGACCCCGCCAATAGAGTGAGGTCAACCATCACCATGGACAGAACGAACCTGTTGCGCATAGAGTGCGAATGCTAAGCCTCCCCGTTGGGCTTTCAGCCAAGAAGGCGTGTCACGCGGCTATGGTGAATTACCCGTGGCAGATCAATGGCCCAGTGTCTCCGTTCTCATGCCCCTGCTCAACGAGGAAGCAGGGTTGGGGGAAGTGATGGCATCACTAAACGGCCAGGTCTACCCCGGTGAGTGGGAGTTGGTAGCCGTGGATGGAGGCTCCTCGGACGGGACGGTAGCCACCCTCCTGGCCTGGAAAGAGAAGATGCCCCGTTTGTTGGTGGTTCCTGCTCCGCCTGGACACAGAAACCTGACCGCCAGCCTCAACCTGGCCACCGAGGCCGCCACCGGAGAAATCGCGATTCGCGCCGATGCTCACACCCTCTACGAACCCGACTACCTTCATCGAAACGTGGATTGCCTGGTACAGACTGGCGCTGACCTGGTGGGAGGACCGATGAGTCCCCGGGGAGAAACCACATTTGGCCGAGCAGTGGCTGCGGCTATGGGTAACCCCTGGGTGGTGGGTCCGGCCCCGTACCGCCGGGCCTCCACCCGGCGCCCTGCCGATACCGTCTACCTGGGCGCCATCCGGCGCCACCGCCTCCGAGAATTGGGCTTCCGAGGTTTCCCCAGTGGGGTTGGCGAAGACGCCGACCTGGCATACCGGGTGAGAAGCAGGGGGGGAGCAGTGGTCCTGGATCCTGCCATTCGTTCCAGGTACCGGCCCCGCGCCACCCCGGCGGGCCTGTGGAGGCAGTTCTATCGGTACGGCAAGGGTAAGGCCGAGATGCTGTACGCCAACCGGAGACTGCCCAGCCTTCGCCCACTCGCTCCCATGGCTCTGATCTTCGGCCTCACCTTTTCGCTGGTGATGACACCCGCCCTGGGATGGTGGTGGGCATTCCCGGTCACGGCCGCAACCTGGCTGGGCTACCTGGGGGTGGTCTGCAGAGCCAAGCCAAGACTCTGGGCGGCGGCCAGCCTCATGCAACTATCCAACGGACTGGGGATAGCCGTAGGGCTGGCCAGGGGCCCGGGGCGGGTCCGTCGAGCCTTGGACACCTGACTCCGCGGGACACACCAGGCCTCCTCCGCCGCAGGAGTTGTTCGACCTATTCGGTCGAATCTTCTCCCTCGGAGGAGGAGCGGCCGTTGGTCTGCCCTCCGTTCTCCGCGGAAGACCCGGAAAACACTGCGCTCAGCAGGTCCTCGCTGACGCCCAACCCCCGGGTCAGATCGTCGACCGGGTTGAACGAGCCACCCAATTCCGATGCGGTCATGGCAGTGCCAAACTCCAGTTCCTCCGAGGCAACCGGGCGTTCGTAACCCACCACATCGGGAATGTGGTCGTGGTATTGGATCGCCCCGGTACCCGCCGGCACCAATTTGCCGATGATCACATTCTCCTTGAGGCCCTTCATCTGGTCGGACTTGGCGAAGATGGCCGCATCGGTCAACACGCGGGCCGTCTCTTGGAAAGAAGCGGCCGAAAGCCACGATTCTGTCGCCAACGAGGCCTTGGTGATGCCCATTAGTTCCGGACGACCGGTAGCAGGAGCCTTGTCGTCCTGCAAGAGTTGCCGGTTCTCTTCCAGGAAAACCTGTCCGTCCACCAATTCGGCGGGAAGGAAGCTGGAGTCGTTGGTCTTCACAATCCTCACCCGCCGCAGCATCTGGCGGACCACCAATTCGATATGCTTGTCGTGGATCTCCACGCCTTGGGACTGGTAGACCCTTTGGACCTCCGTGACCAGGTACTGCTGAGCATCTCTGACACCCCGGTACACCAGTACCTCCTTGGGGTCGAGCGGCCCATCGGTGAGAGGATCTCCGGCAACCACCGCACTGCCGCCGTCCACCTTCACCCGAGAATGACGAGAAAGGGGTATCTCGACTTCGCTCGGGTTGCCGACCTCATCAGTGCCGGTGATGCGGATGCGGCGGCCTCCCTCGGTAAGCTTCTCCACCGTCCCGCTGATAGGCGACAGAAGAGCCTTACCCTTGGGACTCCTGGCTTCAAAGAGTTCCAGAACCCGTGGGAGACCCTGCGTGATGTCCGATCCGGCCACTCCCCCGGTGTGGAAGGTCCTCATGGTGAGCTGGGTGCCGGGCTCGCCGATTGACTGGGCGGCCATGATTCCCACCGCGGCCCCTTCTTCGACCATGTTCCCGGTGGCCAGGCTCATTCCGTAGCACAGTTGACAGACAGAGGCGCGAGTGTCGCAGGTGAGCACTGACCGTACTCTTACCCTTTCGATTTCCGCCGCTTGGTTGATGATGGCAACCAACGTCTCGGGACCTATCAAGCGGCCTGCCTCCAACTTATCTCCGCGGTCGGTGGACACCACCTTCCGCCCGATCTTGACCGGCTCTGCCAGGACTCTTCCGAAAATGTGGCTGCGAAGGTGACGGATCGGCACCCCGCCGTCGGCAACGACGTCGAACCACACTCCCCGATCGCTTCCGCAGTCCGTCTCCCTGACCAGGACTTCCTGGGAGACATCCACCAGCTTGCGGGTAAGGTATCCGGCATCCCTGGTTCGGAGCGCGGTGTCGGCCAGACCCTTCCGAGCGCCGTGGGTTGAGATGAAGTACTCGAGAACCGATAGACCCTCACGGAAGTTGGAGGTAATGGGACTGGGAATGATGTCACCTCGAGGATTGGCTACCAATCCTCTCATGCCGGCGATCTGACGCACCTGCATGGTGTTGCCTCTCGCTCCCGATCCGACCATCATTTCCAGAGGGTTGAAGCGCTCTGCCTTGAGGGTCTTCTCCATCTCGTCTTTGACCTCTTCGGTAGCCTCACTCCAGATCTCGATGAGCTCGGAACGACGCTCGCTGTCAATGATCACACCCTTCTCGTAGAGATCCTGGACCTTGGCGGCCTTTCGAGCATGCCGTGCCAGGATGTTCTTCTTCTTCGGGGGCGTCTTGACATCTTCCAATCCGATGGTGAGACCAGCCACGGTGGCGTAGCGGAATCCCAATTCCTTGAGTATGTCCAGCGTCTTCACCACCTCGGAGCGCGCATAGCGGTTGATGGCCACCTCTACCAGCTTTCGAATGCCGGACTTGATGACCGGTTCATTCACATAGGGGAAGGACGCCGGAAACGCCTGGTTCAAGATAACCCGACCCACGGTGGTATCCGCCAATCCGGTTCCGGCCACCCACTGGGGATCGATCAGCCCTTCCAACTCGTCTCTCAATTCTTCGTGACGCTCTTTATCACCTGCCAGGTCGCCCAGGCGCACCTTGATGGGGGCATGGAGATTCAAATGACCCAGTTCATAAGCCATGATGGCCTCATCCACCGAGCCGAATACCAGCCCGGCGCCCTTCTCTCCCTCCTCGAGTTCGGTGAGGTAGTAGATGCCGATAACCATGTCCTGGCTGGGGGTGACGATGGGACGGCCAGAGGCGGGAGACAGCACATTGTTGCGGGAGAGCATCAGGATGCGAGCCTCGGCTTGAGCCTCCGGCGAGATGGGAAGGTGAACGGCCATCTGATCTCCATCGAAGTCCGCATTGAACGCCTCACACACCAGAGGATGGATCTGGATGGCTTTTCCTTCCACCAGTACCGGCTCGAACGCCTGGATCCCCAGTCGGTGAAGGGTTGGAGCGCGGTTCAGCAGCACCGGATGTTCGGAGATGGCTGTCGACAGCACATCCCACACCTCATCGCGTTGCTGTTCCACCATTCTCTTGGCAGACTTGATGTTCGGCGCTTTGTCGTTGTCGACCAGGCCCTTCATCACGAACGGCTTGAAGAGTTCCAACGCCATCTCCTTGGGAAGTCCGCACTGATGCAATTGCAGTTGAGGACCCACCACGATCACCGAGCGGCCCGAATAATCGACCCGCTTACCCAGCAGGTTCTGGCGGAATCGGCCCGCCTTTCCCTTGATCATGTCCGACAGGGACTTGAGGGCCCGGGTGCCCTGGCCGGTTACCGCCCGGCCACGACGACCGTTGTCAAACAAGGCGTCCACGGCCTCTTGCAACATGCGCTTTTCGTTGTTGACGATGATCTCGGGAGCGCCGTACTCCAGAAGCCTCTTCAGCCGGTTATTGCGGTTGATGACCCGCCGATACAGGTCATTGAGGTCGGAGGTGGCGAAACGACCGCCGTCCAACTGGACCATTGGCCGCAGATCGGGAGGGATCACCGGCAGGGTGTGGAGAACCATGTTGGTGGGATTGTTCAAGCCTTCCGAAAAGGGCCGCACCACCTTCATCCGGAGGGTGGCCCGCTGACGACGCTGGGCGGAAGTGGACTCCATGTCGTCTCGGAGTTTCTCCATCTCGGCGTCCAGGTCCATGTTTGCCAGCAGGTCGCGTATCGCTTCGGCGCCCATTCCCCCTTGGAAGTAGTCGCCGTAGCTGAACTCCATAGCCTTCCACAATTGCTCGTATTCAACCAGGTCCTTCACCTGAAGACGGCGAATGGTCTCATAGGCCTCGGACGCCAATTCGCATTCATCTTCCATCCTCCGCTCCCGGTCGGCGATCTCAGTCTGCGCCTTCTTGTCAGCATTGCGAATCTCAGCCAGCTTGGCGCCGCCCTCCTCCATGCGGGCCAACTCGACCTCCAATTCCTCCAACCGGTTGGTGCGCCACTCCTCAAACCGTTCCCGGTTCTCCCCGACTTCTTCCAAGTACGCCTTCTCCAACTCGGGAAGGTCCCGGATCAAACGGGTCCGATCCACGCTGGTAACCACATGAGCGGCGAAATAGATGATCTTCTCCAGTTCCCGCAACGAGATGTCCAGAAGATAACCGAGTCGGGAGGGTACCCCTTTGAAGAACCAGATGTGAGCAACCGGCGCCGCCAGGTCGACGTGCCCCATTCTCTCCCGGCGCACCTTGGAGCGGGTTACCTCCACTCCGCACTTCTCGCAAATCAGGCTCTTGTACCTGACTCTCTTGTACTTGCCGCAATAACACTCCCAATCCCGCTGTGGACCGAAGATCCGTTCATCGAACAGACCGTCACGTTCCGGCTTGAGAGTGCGGTGGTTGATGGTTTCCGGCTTTTTCACCTCGCCATAAGACCAAGCGCGAATCTGATCGCTGGAGGCCAGGCTGATCTGCACCTCATCGAAAATGATCCGGTGATTGGCGGCGTGGAATCTGGATTCAGTCATAGTCATTGGCTATCTTTCCATCGGGCCGTCATCTACATCAAGTACGAAGATGTGGGGCTGGCTTCCTCAGGTCTCTCGGGACGGGAGATATCGATCCCGTCCAGCATGCTGGTGGTCCGGTAGGCGTCCTCATCGGTCTCCCGAAGGTCGACCCTCTCACCCGAGGAGAGCATCTCAACACTCAGTCCCAGGCTCTGCATCTCTTTGACCAGCACTCGGAAACTCTCCGGCACACCGGGCTCGGGCGGGTTGTCCCCCCGGACGATCGCCTCATAGACGCGGATTCGCCCACGGACATCGTCGGATTTGATGGTGAGGAACTCTTGCAGGGCGTAGGCCGCCCCATAGGCTTCCAGTGCCCAAACCTCCATTTCGCCGAACCTTTGGCCTCCGAACTGAGCCTTTCCCCCCAGTGGCTGCTGCGTGATGAGTGAATAGGGTCCTGTGGAGCGAGCGTGGATCTTGTCGTCCACCAGATGGACCAGCTTCAGCATGTAGATGTAACCCACCGTGATGGGCTTGTCGAAGGCCTCTCCGGTCCGGCCATCGTACAGAGTCGCCTTGCCGGTGCGGTCAATCAGTTTCTTGCCGTCGGAGTTGGGCTTTGCTCCTCGCAGAAGCTTCAGTATCTCTTGCTCCCGCGCTCCGTCGAATACCGGAGTAGCCAGCCGGGTCCAAGGGTCGCCCTCGGAAGGCAGCGGGCTGTCCGGTTCCGAGTATTTCTCCCATCCCGCGGCGGCCACCCACCCCAGATGGGTCTCCATGACCTGACCGAGGTTCATCCGGGAGGGAACCCCGAGAGGAGAAAGCACTATGTCCACCGGAGTCCCATCCGCCAGGAAGGGCATGTCCTCCTCGGGGAGTATCTTGGCAATCACCCCTTTGTTGCCGTGGCGGCCGGCCAGTTTGTCACCTTCGGAGATCTTGCGCTGCTGAGCCACATACACCCGCACCTGCTCGTTCACTCCCGATTTGAGGTTTTCGCCGTCAGCGCGGCGCAACACCTTGACATCGATCACTTTTCCGCCCTGGCCGTGTTTCACTTTCAGGGAACTGTCCCGCACTTCCCGGGCCTTCTCTCCGAAGATGGCGCGCAGCAACCGTTCCTCCGGCGTCAATTCCGTCTCTCCCTTGGGAGTGACCTTGCCCACCAGATAGTCGTTGGGACTGACTTCGGCGCCAACCCGGATGATTCCATTCTCATCGAGATGCGCCAGGACTTCATCGGGCACATTGGGTATGTCGCGGGTGATCTCTTCGTCGCCCAGCTTGGTCTCCCGGGCCTCGGTCTCCAGTTGCTCTATGTGGATCGAGGTGAGGATGTCGTTTTTGACCAGGCGTTCCGACAGCACAATGGCGTCCTCGAAGTTGTATCCCTGCCACGGCATGAAAGCCACCAGCAGGTTCTTCCCCAGCGCCAATTCACCCTGTTGGGTTGACGAGCCATCAGCGAGCAAATCCCCCTTCGCCACCGGGTCGCCTTCTCCGATCACTGGCTTGTGGTTGATGCAGGTCCCCTGGTTGGAGCGGGTGAACTTGTCCAGCTTCAAGTTGTGGAGCTTGCCGTTTTGCTCCCGGACCACCACCTCTTGGCCGGTGATCTCCGAGATCTCTCCGTCCACCGGCGAGACGACCATGTCCCCGGAGTCCCTCGCCGCTACCTCCTCCATGCCGGTACCCACCAGCGGGGCTTCGGAGCGAAGCAGGGGAACCGCCTGGCGCTGCATGTTGGAACCCATCAACGCCCGGTTGGCGTCGTCGTGCTCCAAGAAAGGAATCAGGGAAGTGGAGAGTGAGACTATCTGTTTGGGGGACACGTCCATGTAGTGGACTTCCGATGCGGGAACCCGGTCCACTTCACCACCGGCCCGCCGCACCAAAACGGTATCGTTCATAAAGGAACCGTCCTCGTCAATGGGCGTGTTGGCCTGGGCGATCACAAAACGCTCCTCCTCGGTGGCCGCCAGGTAGTCAACAGTGTCCAGGACTCTTGAGTCTTCCACCTTGCGATAGGGAGTCTCGATGAAGCCGTACTGGTTGACCCTTGCGTAGGTGGCAAGCGAGCCGATCAACCCGATGTTGGGACCTTCCGGCGTCTCGATGGGACACATCCTGCCGTAGTGAGACGGGTGCACATCCCTAACCTCGAAGCCTGCCCGCTCTCGGGAAAGTCCTCCAGGGCCCAATGCCGACAAGCGACGCCGATGCGTCAAACCGGCCAAAGCGTTGGGTTGATCCATGAACTGACTCAGCTGGGATGTTCCGAAGAACTCCATGATCGCTGCTGTGACCGGGCGACTGTTGATAAGAATTCGGGGGGTTATGGAGTGGTGATCCTTGGTGGACATGCGCTCTTTGACCACTCTCTCCAGGCGGGCCAGGCCGATCCTCAACTGGTTCTGGACCAACTCTCCCACAGTGCGCACCCGGCGATTCCCGAAATGGTCGATGTCGTCAGTCAGTACCGGCACCTCCACGCCCCGATGAGTGGTCATGGCGGGCTGCTTGGCGTGCAGAGCCACGACATAGCGAAGGGTGTCGATGATGTCCTCGTCGCGGAGCAACTGCAGGTTGCGGCTGACGCCGTTTTGGGAAACGTCCCGATATTCAACCGGCGCCTCATCGTTGAATTTCTGGGCGAGCTTGTATCGTCCCACGCGACTGAGGTCATACCGCTTCGGATTGCGGAACCAGTTGTTGATGAGTCCCAGGGCGGATTCGGCGGAGGCCGGTTCACCAGGACGGAGCTTGCGATACAGATCAATGAGTGCCGCATCGCGGTTGGGTGGCACGGTGTCTCGCTCCAGAGTGTTCTTAACGGACTCAGCTCCCCCGAAGATCTCCAGAATCTCCTCATCCGTCTCGATCACCCGGTCGGTACCGGGGACTGTCACGCCGATCGCCCGGAGGAAGGAGGACATGTACTGGCGGCGCTTGCGATCCACCCGCACTCCGATGGTGTTCTTGCGGTCCGTGTCCATCTCCAACCATGCTCCCCGGCCGGGAATCACCTTGGCGCTGTAGAAGTAGGCATCGGAATTCTTGTCCGCAGTGCGGTTGAAATACACCCCGGGCGAGCGGACCAACTGGGAGACGATCACTCGTTCCGTACCGTTGATCACGAACACCCCCTTGGGGGTCATCATGGGGAAGTCGCCCAGGTAGATCTTTTCTTCTTTGATCTCTCCGGTGTGGCGGTTGAGAAACCGGCCTATCACCGTGAGGGGGCGACCGTAGGTCTTGTCCTGAGATTTGCACTCTTCAACCGTGGCGGTTGGTTCCCCGAAGGTGTGGTCGGCCAGCATCAGGATCAACTGGCCGGTCACGTCTTCGATAGGCGAAATCTCTTGGAAAACCTCATCGATTCCCTCGTTAAGGAACCAATTGAAGGAATCCCGTTGTATGGCTATTAAATCGGGAAGGTCGTGGGCTGGTGGGATACGGGAGAAAGAAAAACGCTCGGGCAGACGCGCAGACAAAACGCGGTCCTCCTTAGAAACAGGCGTGCAGAAACAGAGCAATTGCTAATTGTAGACAGGTGCGCACCCTTCGCGCAAATCCCTATTCATGGCCAAGCCAATGGCCACCCTCCGAGGCTTACTCTAAACACCACCAACCCGCTTTGTCAAGTAAATCGTCACCCCTGCTGCTTGGTCACGTCGAATTCCCTTGGCAGGGCACAAACCCGGCGAGGAGACCTCACCCATTGCATCCACCAGGCCCATTGCATCCACCAGATCCGGTGGAGCAGACCGCCGTCAGCCGCCAACTGCCGGGGATTGGGCCACACCAACCCCAACCAGGCTGTCCCGGGTGACCAGGGCCGCCAACTCCTCCTCATTCAATCCGTCGGTTCCTCCGGGTCGAAGGGGCAACACCATGTACCTGAGGTCGGCTGCGCTATCAACCACCCGCACCTCCACTTCCTCTCCGACTTGCAGTCCAAACTCTTTCATGACACCCCGAGGGTCTACGACGGCCCGAGACCGGTAGGCGAAACTCTTGTACCAATCGGGAGGAGGGCCGAGCAAGGATCTCGGATAGCACGAGCAAAGCGTGCAAACCACCAGGTGGTGAACCTTCTCGGTGTTCTCGACCACCGCCAGTTTGGCGCCTGAGACGAGCGGGTAACCCAACTCGGCAAGAGCAACCCGGGGGTCGTCCAGCAACTGCGCCTTGAAAGCGGGGTCAGTCCACGCCCGCGCCACCACCCGTGCACCGTCCACCGGCGACATGGCGGCCATGAAGTCCAGCAGGCGTGGTACGTCGTCGCGGCGAATCACCTCTTTCTCCACCAGGAGTTCTTCCATTGCCAACACCCGGCGGGCACGTTTGCCCAATTGGATGTCGTCCTCCAATCCAGGATGATCGTGGTGGTCGTGCTCCCCGTGGTCTGTGTGAGGATGATGGTGATCTCCGCCCATACCCAACCTCAATTACCACTCGACGCAGTGACCGGCTCCAGCCAATTCTCGTAGAGATCGATCAACACGGTGTCACCCTCTCTCCCCCGATATTGGTTCCCCCAAAGACTCTTCATGTCGAACTCCACCAAATAGAGTTCTCGTTTAGGAAGCCCGCTTCCACCGTAGGCCCGTGTCTCGGGGTCATAGAACCTGCCCGATCGAGCAGCGATCCGGCCTATCTTGCCTTTGACATAACCGGGTGTCCGGTGATGAGTATGCACCTTGGTGGGTAATACCTTGACGACGTCTCCGGGACGAAAACCCCCCAACTCAGCCCCACCTCTTCCGGACCACAGCTTCCCTCTCATCGATTTCCTCCGTGTTGAGCAGACCCTTTTCCACCAGCAGAAGCTCCAACGAGGCCGACCATCGCTCGTAGTAAGAAAGGCCTCGATACTCGTTTTTCGGCAGCGACTCGATGCCCCGCCGCAGTTGGTCCGAGTTGATGACCCGTTTCTCGCACAGCACATCCACCAGGGCGGTCGTCCGCAGTTCCCATCCCGAGAGAGCGCGTTCAGACCTGTCAATGGGATCCTTGTTGGGCAAACCGCCCATGTCATGCGCCTGCTTCATGAGACCACCAGATTCTTGCAATGCATTGGGCAGAGAATAGATGATTTAGCCCCCTGGTGGGACGCCATGGAATCGACGGATGTCGGAACCCATCAACTGTTCAACCCGCGCCAAGACCACCAACCCGAAGGTGGGTATTCTCGGTGATGATGTAGAGCCTGAGGAAACCGGCAGAACCCTCAAGAGAGGAAGACAGGCAAAAACCAGTGGTTGGTGGAGCTGACGACCAATGGGTCAGGGTCCACAGGGGTTCCATACGGTCCCATGTGGTCTTTGTTTGCCCAGGTCACCTAAACGTCGTTAGTCCCAGGGCGTACCACACAGAACAACGGGGTCCCAGGCAGCCGCAAAGCGGTTGTAGTAACTGCCGTAGTAACCCGCTCGTAGGGCCTATCAGGGCTCTCCAGACATTGCCAGATTGTAGCGAAGGAGATTGAGAGAAGATGAAGAGACCCAAAACACTCACAGCCTCCTTCGTTAAGACCATACGGCTACCGGGCCGCTATGGCGACGGCCGCGGAGGTCACGGACTCAGCTTGCTGGTAAAACCCACCAGAATCCAGGGGCGACTCTCCAAGACATGGGCACAGAGAGTCCGGATCAACGGTAGGTACACCCTCCTGGGGTTGGGGAGCTACCCAGCGGTCACCCTGGCCGAAGCCCGCCTCCGGGCACTTCGAAACCGCCAGGCCATCGAAGAAGGACGCCACCCCCGAACCCGCAACACCCCAACCTTTCAGGAGGCAACCGAGAAAGTAATCCAACTACACACCCCCAAGTGGAAACCGGGAGGCCTGTCCGAAGGACACTGGCGATCCACCCTCGGAACCTACGCCCATCCCCGCCTAGGAAACAGACAGGTAGACCAGATCACAAGCGCCGACATCATGGCCTGTCTCACTCCCATATGGCATAAGAAACCAGAGACCGCCCGCCGGGTGAAACAACGGATCTCAGCAGTGATGAAATGGTGCATTGCCCAGGGGTTCCGAGACGACAACCCAGCCGACGATCGTATCACCGCCGCGTTGGGTTCCAACACCCAACGACCCCAACACATGAAAGCCCTCCACCACAGCCAAGTCGCCGATGCAATCAAGACCATCGAACAAACCGATGCTCACTGGGCAACAATCGCCGCTTTCAAATTCCTAACCCTTACCGCCACCAGAAGCGGAGAGGTCAGACAAGCTACCTGGAAAGAGATTGACCTCGGCACCGCAACCTGGACCATCCCCCCTGAACACACCAAAACAGGTCAACAGCATCGGGTACCTCTCAGCGGTGGCGCCCTTTCTGTTCTCGCTAATGCGCGTCCACGGTCAGCCGGCCATGGCCTAGTCTTTCCATCACCAACAGGACGGGTGCTCAGCAGTGCCACCATCAGCAAACTTTGCAAGGAGAACAACGTGGGCTGTGTACCTCACGGCATGCGAAGCAGCTTTCGTGACTGGTGCGCAGAAACCGGCATACCCCGCGAAGTAGCCGAACAAGCCCTCGGTCACGAAATCAGAAACCCTGTCGAAAAAGCCTACGCCAGAACCGACCTACTCGAACAACGCCGCCAACTGATGGAAAACTGGAGCCAATACCTAGGTTTCTAAGCCTGAATCCACCGATAGTTTGGTGGTGGGTGGGGGTGAAATGCTGTGAAGTGCCTCTCTGACCTGGGAGAATAGCTGTTAGCTAACAACGGCTGTCACCCAAGCAGAGGAGGCACTTCTTGTGAACAGGATACCTGATATTGACCGGTTGGATGTGAGGTTCGATGAGGGGTCGTTAGTGGCCGACGCCGGTCTGCTGGTAGCGGCAAGTTTGTTGTCCCGTTTGAATTTGGAACAGTTGGTGGACGACACGGTACGCATGGACGGCCGACCGGGCGGTGCCCGTCCGGGTCGCAAGATCCTGTCTTTGGTGGCGTCGATGCTGACCGGCGGCACTCATATCGATCATGCCGATCGGCTGCGGTCGGGAGCAACCCGCAAGGGTGCTGCCGTTTTTGGGTGATGGCCCCTTCCACGTTGGGAACGTTTTGTGCGTTCGTTCACGTGGGGTCATGTCTGCCAGTTGAACAAGGCACTGGGAGCCTTGTTGAAACGGGTCTGGTCCCTACCGGGCGCCGGTCCCGGCGACCAGCCGCTGGTCATCGATGTGGACTCCACCATCTGTGAGGTGTCGGGCAAGAGCAAGGAAGGCGCTTGCTATGGTCACACCCGAGTGTTGGGATACCATCCGCTGGTGGCCGCCAGGGCGGACACCGGAGACGTTTTGTTCATCATCGCCTGCGCAAAGGCTCCTCGCAGAAGGGAAACACCCGTTTTATGGTCGAGACGGTCAACCGGGTGAGACGGGCCGGAGCGACCGGTCCAATCACGGTACGGGCCGACAAAGGCTTTTGGTCCCATAAAACAGTACGGAAGTTGGAAGGACTCCGAGTGGAGTGGTTCGTCGCCATTCCCACGATATCCCAACGTCAAACAGGCGATAGAGGACATAAACGAGTCGGAATGGGTTGATATCGGCTACACCCCCGACGGGGAGGCACAAGTGGCCGAAACCATGATCGTCATCAAGATCGACAAAACAGAACACACGGTGCGTCTGATAATCAGACGCACCCGCCTGACCGACCCCGAACAGCAGCCGCTGTGAAAAAGATTGGCGACATCACACGTTCGCCACCAACAACCGCGACCTGTCTGCGACAGAAGCCGACCGGATGTACCGCAACCACGCCCGCGTGGAACTGGGGCATCCGCGATTTGAAACATCACACCGGACCGGTTCACTGCCCATCAGGGCGGTTCTTCACCAACGCCGCCTGGATGGCCGCCGCGGTGATCGCTCACAACCTATTGCCGGTGGATCAACCACCACAGCGGCGCACCCAGCGAACGGCTCACCAACGGCAACACCGTCCGCAACCGACTCTTTCGCCTCCCTGGAAGAATCGTCAATCACGCAGGACAACTGATAGTGCGGCTACCCACCAACTGGCCGTGGGCTTCCGCTTACCGGACCGCTCTCCAAAACATCCGCTCCCTGCCCCGACTCTGCTGACACTCCACGTCACGCACCCCGACCAACCGAAAACACTCGTCCGTACCGGTTCCGCATGTCCCAGCGAACCCCAAAAACCTCTGACCGGCCCGACCCGCCCCGCAAAACCGGAACAAACCCAGACAGAACCCCGCCAAACCCCGCAAACCCCGGACAGAACCCCGCCCAAACACCCACAAACCCACCCCACTAGCCAAAACCGGTGGATTCAGGCTAAGAGGTTTCTCGGAGACATAACCGCCTCTAGAACAGCGTCTTCGGTGATTGGCAGTGGCGGGGGTGGGGGTGTCGACCGACCATGCGGTGACCACGGCGGCGAGCATCCATAACCCCTACGTGACAAAGCCCGAGGAGGATGTGAAGGAGAACCGTCATCGGCTGGTAGCCGCGGAGGGGGCACTATCCCGGATCCGGCATTGGTCTGGTAGGCTCCGGTACCCACCACTTGGGCGTAGCTGGGGTGTTGATGCCCGGGGTTCAACCGATGCTGGCTTCTTCTCCTGGGTTCTCTGTTGGGCTCGGGCGTATCCGCTGATCTCCCTGCCCATTGGCGGCAACGCTTCCACATCCTGCTCGGTCATGTTTCCTGTCGAGAGTTCACCGATGATGAACGCACCCTGGGCGAATCACCGGGATGCCGCGGAAGCTTTCGCTGATTGGATGTAGGGGTTATGATCCCACCATCATAGACCCCGATCAGGGGGGTGATGGTCATGCTCGTTTCGACTGCCCCTTTTGCTGCGCCAGCCGCCCAGCCTGTTTAGCCAGGAGAGACAGAGAGGGCTTCTTGCCCTCGATCAGGGCCTCTAGCAAACACTCCAATGCACGGGCGATCACCGCATCGGACGGTTCTGAGTGATGGTTTCTCACCTTGTTGGTGAAGGTATCGGTTCCCCAGTATTTGGTTTTCCGTACATACCGTTTCTCTTGAGGGACAGCGTGGGAAATCTCAAAGAGCAGATTTGCGGCTGTTGAGTAGGCGTTTCCATCACTCTTCAGTGGGGTGCTCATGGGGAAAGGATGGGTGTAGCGGTCATGTGGTCACCCATGGTAGTAGCGGTCCTGATATGGTGAGGGTGTCGTAGAATGACGCGAGCAAGTCCCTGTCGGGCTTCAGGGCCGATGTCGAGGTTGCGCGGCTGGTGGTTGAGGAACTTGAAGCCGAGGGCTTGGTACGTCCCAGTGAAGATGGTGTGTCCGTGCCACTTTATCCCACAGTCGGAAAGCGTCCTCGTGGTTCTGGGCCAACTCTCCCGACTCGCGGGCCCGACGAAACCTCGCTTTTCACCCGACAACCAACACCCCACTAGAGATAGGCAATCTCATCCGAACCTTGGCAAGAGACCAGATGCCCTCCGTTGGAAAGGTCATCAACCTAGACCTGCACCAGGTGTCGTTCGACCTCGACTCTGTTCCCCTTGATGATCTACTCGAATTCCGCGACGAACACAGAGCCGGGTATAAGGGCCTACATGCGGAGCCTGGTGGGTTTATGGCCGAACTTGCTCAAATCGACGACACCGGAAACCGCGAGGAACTCCTCCGAGAGCGACTCCAAGAAATCGACGACGCAGCCACGATCTACGGCGGGTTACTGGCCGTTCGCTTGTCGAGACCCGCTGAGGGTTCTCCCTTGGTCTCGCTGGTACCGCCTGGTCTCTGTCCAGCGGCGACACACTCGGCAAGCTGCTACGAGCAGCCGGTGTCGCTTTGGATCTAGTCCCGGATCGCCCAGGTACAGCAACCGCTTACTCATACCTCTTCGGGTCTCGACGCCAATTTGCATGAACCCGGCCCTGACGATCCGGATGCAGTTCCGACTTGACGATGTGACCCGACTGTCTCAGCTTTGACGAAGGACTGTGGAGGTTGTCAACACGAATGTCAGTCCCATACTCGCCGTCGCCATCCCCTTGAGCATCCCCGCTTCCTCGGGGGACTGTTTCGAGAACGCCTTAAACGAAGTTAACGCACTCTTCTTTGGTGCCGTTTGGCGCTGGAGGACGGCGGGAGACTTGGAGCACAGCATTGGGGCACGTTGGCTGCTGGCTTGCCCCGTGTAGTTTCTTGAACCAGGACCGCACGACATCGTGTCACGGGCGGAAGTACCCGCGTCTCCTATATCGAGTTGACCGTGTCACCTCAGCCAACTCGTCCATTCTTGTGTTGACCCCCGCGTACCCCTCACGGCTCGAGCTGAATACCATCGTGACCTTTGACTCCGGTGGCTACCTAAGTCAAGGGATCTTCACCCTGTAGCTGGCGCAGACTTCCTCAGATACGACGAAATGCGTTCGGCCACCCTCTCGTGGTCCTTGGTTTCGCACTCCCAGATCACCATGACTCTCCATCCGAGATTGCGAAGAAGCGTCTCGTTGCGCGCGTCTCGAACAACGTTGCTATGGAATTTGTTCTGCCAATATTCCACGCGCGTCTTTGGGCTGGATGCGTACTTGCAGTTAGGATGCCGGTGCCAGAAGCATCCGTGCACGAAGACGACCGATCGATATCGCGGAAAGACGATATCCGGGCAGCCGGGGAGGTCTCTGCGGTGTAGGCGGTAGCGAAATCCGAGCCTGTGGGCGATCCTGCGAACGACCAGTTCGGGCCCCGTGTCCCGGCTCCGGACCCGGGACATGATCTCGCTTCGCTTCTCAGGGTTGACAGTGTCGGTTGCCAATGAGTGCACATGATAGTCGGTGGAGGCTCCGACGCTAGCGCAATCGGACCGAGCGCCCCGCGTCTCTGGGCAAGGGCAAAGGCGGTCGGCTTATTGGCCCAAGACCGCTTCCAGCAAATTGCCTAGCGGGCGGAGTCCAGTTTTTCCAAAGCCTTTTGACACCGCCCGTCCCGTTGAGAGAGGGCTTCTGGCACGTCGCGACCCTCCGCCAGATCTGCCAGCACCCTTCCATGAAGCATGGTAAACCGGGGAGGAACTGCTTCGCCAATCATCTGACGGACACCTGTATGCCCCCATGTGTCCATCATGTCTCCCCACTTGAAGGTGCTGGGAAAGGTCTGAAGCCAAGCGCACTCGGCCGGGCTGAGGACGCGATTCTCCCAAGGATGGAGCGTCCGGTCGCTGCCTATGTGGCCGCTGGCGGTGGTCAGGGTTGCGGCTGGTCGGGCCGGATCCATCCGCCGGTAGCTGGAGCTTCGGAATCCCTTGACCAACCGCCACGAACCATCCGGGTTACGCACAGTCGGTCGCTGTAACGGACTCTGGCAGCTTGGACACATGGCTTCCGTCCGCGCAATACCCTCTCTTTTGCATCGCCCGCACTTATCGGTCTCCCAGGCACTGGCTCCGCTCCCGGGCGGGATCGCGGCCACCATCCCGTACCTCCGATCCGGCCATACGGGAACCCGGTGCATTGGATGGCGGGTCGAGCGGGCTGTCTTGGAGGATCCTGCATCAAGGGCTGGCAGGTCCAGTTCTTTCAAGGCGTCATCGATGGTTACGAACTTTGGACCGTCGGGGCCTCCGTGGGTGGGAGCTGGAAACGGCGCACGTCCAGTCCTCTGGAGCACCCTGAGAGCTTCGGTACCCTTTCTAACTAGTGTCAGAAACGCCCGCGAGCGGTGCTGCGGGACCCCGAATTCGCAAAGGTCAACGACTGCTGCGTAGACGCTGTATTCATCCCCTAGTCGATTGCAGAGGATCTGGGCGGCTGAAAGTGGAGTTGTGCTATCTGTATCCCAGACCTTTCGTCGCAGAAACGCGGGAACGTTCTCGACCACGACGAACGTTGGCCGTAGTTCCTTGGCGACTTTCGCAATAGGCAGCACGAGAAGATTACGACCGTCCCGCGAGCCGGCGTCGGGGTCGTTCTCCTTCCCCCGGTCTCCTCTGGCGGAACTCATTCCTTGGCAAGGAGGACAGCCCGATAGGAGAACGGGAGCGTCCGATCCGTGGGTTTCTCGAAAAGAGTCGATCACAACGGGCCAAGTGCTCCGAAGATCGCCGGAAACCGCGACCGCGTCGGGATGGTTTAGCCTTGCCACCTCCAAGCGCTTCTCAACAAGCTCGGAAATCACACTAAAGCGAAACCCCGCAGCCGAGAACCCGACGTCTCCGGCGCCGCAATTCGAAAAGAGGCTTACGGCTTTCATGACGAAACCGCCTCCGTTTCGCGGCGTCCCGCCTCCTCGCGGACTCGATCCTCCGCGTCAAGGAATGTCTCATTTGCCTGTACAGCGCGCGCCAGAAAGTCGTTCCAGGCGATTCGTTCAATGCGTCCCTGGGTGGACCAATGTTGGTACGCGGTCCTCTTGTCTCGATCAGCGATACTTACGCCATCGCAAACCAAGTCGACGACCCACCCGTCGGGGAAGTGTCCAGTCAACTGGGGGTTCTCCTCAAAGAAGTCCTGGAATGCCTCGAGGTAGTTGTGGAGTCGGTCCCAGTCTGCAGAGCCGAAATTGCGTCCCACTGCCTTGATTTCAACGACATGGAGTTTTCGGCTGAGATTCACTAGCGTGAAGTCGGGTCGCTTTGTCGGATGACCAATTGAAAACGTCACCTCTTCGTCGTATCGTTGCCTGTAGTACGCAGCGAATACCCTTTCGAACAGCTTCAGGCCCTGATTCACCGTTATGGGAGTCCAGGTCGCGTCAATCAGCCACGGTGCCTCGGCGACGATCCGCTGGAGTACATCCTCAGCCCCGCCCTCCTCTAGTACTCTCTCAAGTTTCCGGATCGCTCTCACCCGTTCATATGCGATCTGGGCGTACGAAGCCATCTCGGCAATCCTGGTCTTCGAGAACAGATCGAGAAGAGAGTCTATCCCGCCCTTCTCGCCGAACATCTCCTGGTTGAACGTTTCGAAGGCGTCCATCAGAGCCTTATGCGGCGCGACAGACAGGACCACTTGAACTAGACCATTCACATACTCCTGGTCACCGAGTTCGTCTTCGGCGGCGAAGCGGCCGATCTGCTTTCCGAACTCCAAGGCTGTGGAAACGATGTCATTGTCGGCGAAGCGCTCTTTGGCCTTAGCTTCCAGTCCAGACGCTTCTAAGAAGAGCTGCTCGACCCTCTCGCGTCGAGGCTTGCGGGAAGCCGCGGCGATCCTCCTGATCCACTCCGCACCCCACTCCCGAAACGCTCGCCCGTAGTCGGACTCCCACAGAATGTCTTGTCGGTCCGTCGTGATGAGGTCGTCCCCATCATCCTCGTCGAGCCAATCGGCGTGGACTTCACCCACGAGGTAGGAGCGCACGGTGAACTCCCCGGTGAAACCCGCCGACTGTCCGAAAGCTCGAGTTGTCGCCACAATCTTTCCGCGGGCGTAGATCCGAACGCCAGCCATCTCTTCATTCTTGTAGGCCCCCTTGGCCAGTCCCATCCATCCTGTTACCGGCAAGACACCTTGTTCGTTCGGGAGTGCCACTGGTTGTTCGGAGACATCGACGCGCGTGCCTTCCATTAATGGGATTTCAAGCGTTCCGATCTCCCGCGGGGGGTTCGCTTCGGGATTTCGGGTGTCTTCGACTGTGACTGTGAAATCGCTCTGGCGTAACCCGAATCGTCGTGCCATCTGCCGGTGGAATGTATCTTGATTCGGGACTCTCTTCGGCAGGAAGTCAATGAGCAGGACGGTGGTCCCCGACGTTGATCGATATGTTTGGTCTTGGTCACCTATATCCATCGGAACCGGTGTATCTTCGTCGGTTAGGATCCTGTCGTAGTTCATGACGAAGTGGGAGACCGGGTAGCCGTCGTCCGTCTTTTGGCCTCCGGCGGACAGGATCTCGATGCGTTTGCAGATGCCGAAGGGAGCAAGTTTGCCGATGCCCTTCCGTCCCATGACCGGGCGTCGTTTTTGGCGGGATCGACTGCCCTGCCTCGGATCCGTCCGTCGATCCTTCCCGACCCGGAGAAAGTGCCCGTTGGCTTCTTTTTCGGTCATGCCATGCCCGTCGTCCTGGACCTCGATGGTGTGGCCGTAGTCTTCCACCTCCCCCGTTGCCCGGTTCTTGCGTGCGAGAAGGGTGGCGAGCGGGACTCGAACCACCACGTTCTCCGCGTCCGCGTCGTACGCGTTGGCGATGAGCTCGGCGACAACTGCGCTGACGCGGTCATACAGGCGGACCCCGAGCTTGTCCACCGTCATGCGGGATATCCGCATAACGTAGCGATCCGAGCCCGTGCTGTCGGTCATTCGAGCGTCCTGTAGTAGTGAGCCAAGGTGGCGGTGGTCACGAATCGAGTGGTGGCTGACGCCGATACAGCGCACCCAGGTTCCCTTGACACGGGCTTTGCTGGAAGCGACTGGCAGGATGTCCCGAGAGAGACGAAATACGAGGATGCGGGCTGGGCCGCGGAGCCCCACGCGGTTTGTGAGAGTGCGCCAGGGCGAGCGCCCGGCCTGCGGGAAGACGGTTTGGACCAAGCGCGACCTCCGCCACCCGGCCTAAGGCCCCACTTGAACATTGAGTGATTTCGATGAACGCCATCATAACCGGCCTTTTCTGCTCTCACGGTGTGCCAAAGGGTTGTCACAGCTTTGCTGTATAGTGAAATGACATATGTGGGATTCGCCTCTTCGAGCTGCTGAGTTCTTCGCGGGTATGGGTCTTGTGAGGGCGGCGCTGGAACGGTCTGGCTTCGGGGTGGTGTTCGCAAACGATATAAGTGCGGCCAAGTTCGCTATGTACACGGCGAACTTTGGGGATGACGACTTTCATCTGGGGGACATCCGGGATCTGTGGGGTGACGACGTTCCTACGGTGGAGTTGGCGACGGCTTCGTTTCCGTGTACGGACTTATCGGTGGCGGGGGGTCGGGCCGGGCTGGCAGGTGCGGAGTCTGGTTTGTTCTGGCATTTCACCCGGGTGTTGGAGGAGATGGGAGACCGTAAACCGCGGGGTGTGCTCCTTGAGAATGTGCTGGGTTTCGCCACTTCCCAGGGGGGACGGGACCTGGAGTCTGCTGTTGAGGAGTTGAACCGTCTCGGCTACTCTTGCGATCTGATCGTGGGCGATGCCAAGTGGTTCGTGCCCCAGAGCCGCCCGCGGTTGTTTGTTGTAGGGCTGGCGGATCCTCCGAGGATCGAGGACCACGGGCGGTCGTCGCCGTTTCGGCCTGGATGGGTCTGGAGGTACCGCGGCGAGCATTCCCTGTCCCGGATGCATTTCTATCCTCTTCCCTCTCCGCCAAAAGTGACGCCGGAACTTCGAACCGTGGTTGAACGACTGCCTGTTACTGACCGGCGATGGTGGCCAACCGAGAGGGTGAGGCATTTCGTGGCGTCCCTTTCGTCAATTCAGTTGAGGCGTGTAAACAAACTGATCAGAGATGACAGGATCCGCTGGCGGACGGCCTATCGGCGCACAAGGCAGGGAGGGGCGGTGTGGGAAGTGCGTCGGGACAAGATCGCCGGTTGTCTGCGCACCGCCAGCGGAGGATCAAGCAAACAGGCGTTGGTGGAAGCGGGCGGCGGCCAAATACGGGTAAGGTGGCTCACACCCAGGGAATATGCCCGACTGCAGGGTGCCGACGATGTCGTCTTGGACACCGTCACCGCTACCCAAGCTCTCAATGGATTGGGCGACGCGGTCTGCGTTCCGGTGGTTTCCTGGATCGCCCGCCACTACCTAATGCCAGCGTTGCGATCGTCCACAGGGGCTACTCACAGTGTCCGCTAGGCGATCTAGGTCTGATCCCCCGCACGAAGTCAGAGCTATCCGCGCTCGGATCACCCAAGCTCTCGATACCTTGGATGGCGAGGGACGGCGGGTGGGGGACGCCAAACACGGCGTCTACCTCTTTTACGACTATGACCGCGAACCCATATATGTCGGACGAACCTACGAAAAGCTCCGCACTCGGATACGTCGGCATTTGACTAACCAGCGAACAGATGCCGCCGCGATGAGTGTGCTGGACCCTTTCGAGGTTGCCGAAATCGAGATGTGGCCACTATGGGAACTTGAAACCGCGCCACACCAAAAGGCGCTGTCCCAACTCATCAACCTTGAATACAGCGTATACCAAAGAGCCCTTCGCGATTCGGTTTTCGCTGCGCTGCTCAACGAACAAGACATCCCGTCCGCCCACGCCATCGAGCTGCCGGAATCGTACCGGATATCAATTGTTCCCAAGGAGATCCGCAGGCTTCGCAGCCACCCCGATATACGCATTGCCCGCCGGGCCAGCACCATCGCCAACCTAGCGCGCATTATCAGCGAACGGTCACCCAGCCCGGGATTGCGACGAACGCTTGTCGTGCAAGCCCAACGCCTAGAGTGGCTCGCACGGCAACGCTACACATCACTCACCGGCCAAAAGACGTAGGCTCCGCGGAGTGAACCCCTCCCGAGTGGTCGACTCATATGACCCCGCGCCACGCAGCAAGTGAAGTGGCGGCGCGATCCCTGAGAGGTAATCGTGGCCGGAGGCTCTGGAGGCTCAAGCGTCCGTCCCCTGGGTGGGATGTCTCCGTTGAGCCTTTTGTCTTTGCCGATTAGGGGCTTGTCAAGGTGCAAGGCTGACTCCTTGGCAAGGCGGATTCCTCGGGGAATCCAGGGCCTCATTCCCGTCCAGGGAAACTGTTGGCGGCCATGGATTGAGTCGGCGGGTAACCGTCCGGGGACTGACTCTTAACATGAGGGCGACCTTTGCGATAGTGGCTCGCGCTGCGGGTACCCCTCTGTCGGGTGTAACAAGGATCCGACTTGCGACGGTTGGTTGCCCGGTAGGAAATCAATAGAGCCCTGTTGCCTGGGCTGACCAACAGGGAGAGGCAAGAGTTGACCAACCTCCGGTCGGGTATGCTAAAGGTTATTAGCTGGTCCCTCGCGATTCTGTGGGGTCGGTGACTTCCGCTATTGAGTATGGCAGTAATGGGGGAAGGGCCTGCAACGACAGATAAGAAGTAAACAGTCTTGGGATTCGTCAGATGGATACTCCGCTGGTTCGGGGAGAACCTGCTGTTTTTGCTTGTTTGGAGTCTTATCGTTGGCAGTGGCGGGGGGATCGTGGTGGCAATCCCTGACTTGTGGAAGGTTGAATCGAGGGGAGTCTTGGCGTTTGTATCGGTTGTAATAGGAGGTACGGGTCTGGCTGCGGCACTGCGGTGGATACTGGATGGAATGAAAAAAGCGTATGAGGCCCGCCAACAAAAAGAGAGGGAAGAGGAAGACGCCAGGACAAGGGCAGAGCAGCAGTCGATGGAGTTCCGAAAGGGCGTGAGGGTAATAGCGGAATGTCGGATGAATCTCAGGCGGGTGATGAAGAAACCTGACATCCTCACCGATCATTCTCAACGTATAACCGAGCAGCACATGAACAGGATTGTGGACCTGCTGGAGCTGACGTTCGGTATTCGGACTCCCCGAAGGTTCCAACCACCCCACATGGACATAGAGGTCCCTTACGGGTGGGACGAAGAAGACGGTCGGAATCCCTATGTTCCACTCAATAGTGAAGAGTGGCTACGGTTCGTCATTGACATTGAGGGCTATATGGAGGAAAGGGATTTAGAGGGTGCCCAGTTAAAGTACCCCCTCTAGCGGACCACTACCGGGAAGCCCAACCTGGCAGAGAGGCCTATGACAACATCGAGATGTGTGACCTCCGCGGTAAGGTTCAAGTACGGCGGGCCCAGGCGGCTCGGTAGTCGCCGACTCGCTGCTCGAAGGGAAGGGATGTGTCCGATGTTCGGTGTCAACGGACCAATCCGCCGATCGGGAGAGCGTTTGATCGGGACATTGGTGGCAGGATCGCTGAGGCGACTTTGGGGGCTCTTCGGAAATTAGCGGGGAGTGATGGTGGTGAGTAGGTTCCAGTTGGGTTTTCCGGCGTATAGGAGTGCTCGGATCCGGTAGTTGGCGAAGTTTCGGAACCCGAACGCTGCTCGTTTGATTCGCTTGATGAGATTGTTCAAGCCCTCGGTCGGCCCGTTGGTCACCGCGGAGTGGTGCCAGTTGGTGATCTGGGTGGCCCAACGAGCGATGGTACGCCCGAGACTGTTCACCTCCGGTGGCAGTGACCGGTCTTGGAGGTCCCTCGACAGCCGGTGGGTGAACTCCGCAGCCAGGTTCGGGTCTTTCGATCTGGTAGATGTCCCGAATGCTCTCTTTGG
>MPNA01000058.1 GCA_002238785.1 bacterium OM1 bin76
CCGATTCCGACCTCGCCATCACCTCCAACGCAGCACGCTGCTCAACCGACATCTCCAACGGGGGCGCAATAAACACAGGCATACCCAAACATTAACCCACCCAACTACCAAACCGACGGACCACTAGCACAACTGGGAACCGGGATTTCGTAGTTTCGCTCCAGCGCCGGGCTGCCATCTGCTAACCGAGGTTCTGGCAGTCGCCGCGTACGACGATGCGCTCGCTCTAGGTCGGCCACCGACTGCGCCGCCAGCAGCGGGTCAGCCTTCGGGATGTAGTCGGCGTAGCGAGGGCACCACGTCCGAGGCAGTGGCAATGAGAGCCTCGGAAAGCCAACGTGTCCTACAATAAACTCTCGGTATGCGGCGGAATATGTTACTTGTCCATCAGTTGCTGAGACGTGTGCAGAACAGCAAGGGGGTGGTGTCGACTCCAGAGTCGATGCCCGTGCCTGGAGCGAAGATTTCGTTCACGTCGGAGGAGATCCAGTACCACGTTGGTTTGTGTCATCGGGCCGGTTTTCTCTGGGGTGGAGACTTCGATGACACGACCGGTGTGTATAGGACTGTTGGTTCGCTGACGTGGAACGGTCATAATTTGGTCGAGGCTCTTGCGAACCGAAGGTGGCGGCAGTTTCGTAAGCGGGCTAGGCGCCCGGCTGGGTTCTATTCTGAACGTCGTTGATCAGAAGCGCCGACAGCCTCACCCCACGGGCACCGCCCGGCTAGAACCCCTGACGCACCCCAAGCGCCGACAGTAAACCCTCTTACGGTCGGCTTTAGAGCACCCGAAAAGGCCCAAACCAGCCACCCGCAAGCCCCGACATTCACCCCATGATCCGGGTCGCAGCTTTGATGCCCCTGCTAGCTGGATGGGTAGTGCCGCAACTCATAGGCTGGCAGTTCTCCAAATCGGTGCCCAAGACAACGCCCTCCGCAACTAGTCTCCGAGGGGTGCTTTTGGCTCAGGAGATCACCGTCGTAACCGAGACGGATCCGCTCACGTTGTGGGTGTCAGTCGTTGCTGTTGCCATCGCCCTTGGAGCAGCGGTGCTCACTTATGTCCAGGGCAGAGCGATTCGCCAGATTGAGAGCCGGGAGCATGTGTGGGAGGCAGAAGCCCGCCGCTCGGCCGCCATTCGGGTACTTCCCCAGAGCGAGTGGTACAGCGAGGAATTCTTTGGGGACAACCGCTCGACACGGGAAACTTGGATTCGGCTCGAGAACATCGGCCGGGCAGAGGCTCGTGATGTCGAGTGGTCGATCAGCGATAACGGACCTTGGTTTATGACCCAGAGATTATCGCTAGAGGTGATTCATCCCGGCGAGTACTACGACATCCCCTACGGCACGCCTATCGAGAGCGAGCCAGAATCGGTCTTCGCTGTGAGTTGGAGCGACGAGTTGGGACGACACACAACTGAGCGCATTCTCAGCACTTAGCCTGAACTCCGCCGGGTTTGTGTGAGGGTGGGGGTCAAATGCGGCGAAGTGCCTCTCTGACCTGGGAGAATAGCTGTAACGATAGGTGACTATTGCCCTGGCAAAAGATGCACGCCTCGCTCTACGATATTCACGGGGCGGTTCAATTCCGGCCTGTCGGATTTGCTGAGAGTTTCCGGACAACTCACCGGAGGTTCGGCGCGATTCAGAATGGGGTGATATCTGACCTTTCCTTGCATAGAGTCCCAGGCAGGTTAGGTTCTGGGGGAGGATAAGGTGGAGAAGCCGCCACTTTGAGAGCAACCATGCGGAGAAAGGTGTTCCGTGGTGAAGAGTGACGAAGATTCCCCACCCGCGTCTGGGCGGTGGAGGGAATGGATAAAGCGAGAAGGGACACTACTGGGGTCAACATGGGTCAGGTGGTGGGTCGTGTTAACCATGGTGGGTCTAGCGGATCTTGTCTTCGGAATCGTCCGCCGGTTGGAGTTCCCGTGGGGTTTTTGGGAATACCTACTGGTTGCCTGCCTGACAGCGATAGTCGCCTTCCTGGAGTGGGCGGTAATGCTCGGCTTCCGATTGGTTGGTTGGGCGTGGAAGAACAGAAAGCGGTGGTGGTAGGTCGAGACGAACCCCAGGTCGCCAAAACGCCAATCGCGCCATCCTCGAACCAGCGCTTATCGGCACAGGTGCTACCCCACGGTTGGCTTGTGAGCAAGAGACGGTTCTCAGCCACCAGGGACGACAACGGGCTAAAACCTGGATGGATCGCATCCTTCAGTCTCGCCGACACACGGTAGCGAAGTGTTAGTGTCGAAACGGGGCCTGACTTTCCAAGAAGCTGGCGGTATCAGCTAAGAGTTCAGGGCGGGACACCTGTGGGTTACGCTCCAGAAGGATGTGGAGTACGCCCTTAATCGCAACAACCAATATGTCAGCAACCAGTAACCTCTCCTCTTCGCTGAGATCATCAAGGGGGTGACGCACCAATAGTGCTTCATCGATAGCTAGGTTGACGCCTTCCGCTGATTGCGCCAATAATTCATGCAGATAGTTAGCGTCCCGCAAGACCGCTGCCGCAGCGAAAGCCCTCTCTTTCGGATCGTTCAGGTTGGTCATGAGTTTCTGGCCGAGTCAAACGCTGCAGCGAGATGAGATAACGATTCGTTCTTTCGGAGTCGCTTCAGACAATCGTAGGCATTTTTGCTTAGTGTCTGCTGACCCTTGGCTGCACGGCCCAGAAGACCGGCCACCGCTTCTGTTGCATCGGGCAGCATCTCCACGATGAGTTCACTGACGCGGCGGTTGTCCCGTTTGGCACCCTTATCAATAGCGTGTCGGTAAACACGGAGAGCCGATTCTGCTACTGGGTTGGAGGATGGGAGGGATGCGAGTGCCGCTGATGCTGCCTGTTGGAGACCGTCTTGGTCGCATGAGGCGGCGATGGCGAGGATTACGGTGTCGGGCACACTCTCGGTTTTGGTAATGGCGATTAACGCCACTCCGGCCACCTTGGTTCGTCGGTCCGCTGGGATAGCCTCCAGGAGTCTTTCGATGGAGGCATCGCTCGAGTGGGCAGCGAGTATTGAAGCGATCTCGTCGTTGTCGCACTCTTTCAAGGCCGAGGTGACCGAACCGTGGATTCCAGCAGCTGCGGCAAAAACCTGTCCCCTCTGTTCCGAGGACAAGCGGCGGAGTTCCTGTGTTGCTACAGCTGAGGTTCGGCCTGCTGGGTACTCTTCCACATGCAGGACTAGCCGCTCGTGGAATCGGGCCACGACATCTGAGGTTCTGGAGTCTCTGAGTACCAGCTCGAAAACAGCATGTCGGTCATCCTCGGGCACGGTTTTCCAGTGTTCGTCCAAACGCTGCAGAGCGTTTGAGAGATAGCCGTCGTTGTCGTTCCATGGGAAGGTTGCCAGAACCCGCAGCCTTTCAATGCGTCCGTCGCTATTGCCAAGGTAACCGGTTACTTGGGAATACACCTGCGGGACAAGTGGTGTAACGATCTGCGGAGCAGCCTCCTCTAGGGCGCGGAAACCCTCGATGAGCGCCCTGTCGTCGTGTTTCCCGTACTGCATGATTCTGTCGGCCCACCGTCTTGCTTCGTTTTCGAGTGCTTGCTTACCGTGGTTGAGTCCGGCAACTCGGGGGATGATGCGACAGGACATTTGCACGGCGGGGCTGGTGGGATCGGCCTCGGGCGAAATGGGTTCCAGCAGCGTGCGTACCGCTTCGTTAACGGTGCCGTTAGGCATGGGTCCGAGAGCGTCAACAACGCTGACGGCGATGCTCTCTGCCTGCTCGTAGTGGCCATCGTCTAAACATGCCTTGACCTGATTCGCGATATTTAGGACTAGGGGCTTGGATCGGCTTTCAAGGGCATCCGTGAGGTGTGGCAGATGCACACTGATTGGGCTGAGCAGATCGGGTTGGGAAATGGCTTCCACCAGAGCAGCGATTATTTCAGGAGCGACGGCCGCTTCGCTCTGCCCTTCGGGTTGTCGTGTGGCATCTTTCCACTCATCTACCCAACGGGATACCAGCTCGATGGCGAGGATTCGCTCAGCGAGGTCGAGAGCGGAAGTCG
Source organism: bacterium OM1 bin76 (assembly GCA_002238785.1). Taxonomy (GTDB): domain Bacteria; phylum Actinomycetota; class Acidimicrobiia; order Spongiisociales; family ZC4RG35; genus Bin76. The sequence continues at coordinate 4,031 of MPNA01000058.1, forward strand.
TGACGGCTTTGGCGGCGATCAAGGCATCTTCGGCATCCCCCTTGTGGCCCACCACCTTCCACGTACGAACGAGGGCGGACATTACATTCGGGCCGGATGAAGCGATTTGCTGACCTTGCGGCACTACGCCAGTGTTGGGAACCCTCTCTATGAGGGCGACAAATCGGTCGGCATCTTGACTGGTGAAGTCTTGCTCTGTTCGAATCATGCGTGACATTGCGCTTATAACGGGTCCGAGCAGGCGGGCATGCTCGTCGGTCTTTAGTGTTTCTGCGACATCGAGCCAGGGCCTGGCTAGTTCCCATCCTCCTTCGGTGGCCATTTCGGCGACCCATTCGAGTATCGCCGGTTCAAGGCGTTCTCGAACCTGGGGTCGAGTGGCGAGGTATGAAGCGGCGTGAGCCATCCTCGCGTTGGTGGGGACGGGATCTTCGTCGTGACGGACGAGACGATCACAGAGCAGCGGGTAGCGGCCGGGGTCTGAACCTGGATCCACCGGTGGGTTTGTGGGGTGTGGGGGTGAAATGCGGTGAAGTGCCTCTCTGACCTGGGAGAATAGCTGTTACCTAAGACGGCTGTCACCCAGACAGAGGAGGCACTTCTTGTGAACAGGATACCTGATATTGACCGGTTGGATGTGAGGGTCGATGAGGGGTCGTTAGTGGCCGACGCGGGGTTGTTGGTAGCGGCAAGTTTGGTGTCCCGTTTGGGTTTGGAACGGTTGGTGGACGACACGGTACGCATGGACGGCCGACCGGGCGGTGCCCGTCCGGGTCGCAAGATCCTGTCTTTGGTGGCGTCGATGCTGTTGGGCGGCACCCATATCGATCATGCCGATCGGCTGTGGTCGGGAGCAACCCACAGAGTGCTGCCGTTTCGGGTGATGGCCCCTTCCACGTTGGGAACGTTTCTGCGTTCGTTCACATGGGGTCATGTCTGCCAGTTGAACAAGGCACTGGGAGCCTTGTTCAAACGGGTCTGGTCCCTACCGGGCGCCGGTCCCGGCGACCAGCCGCTGGTCATCGATGTTGACTCCACCATCTGTGAGGTGTCGGGCAAGAGCAAGGAAGGCGCTTGCTATGGTCACACCCGACAGTTGGGATACCATCCGCTGGTGGCCGCCAGGGCGGACACCGGGGAGATCGTTCATCATCGTCTGCGCAAGGGCTCCTCGCAGAAGGGAAACACCCGTTTTATGGTCGAGACGGTCAACCGGGTGAGACGGGCCGGAGCGACCGGTCCGATCACCATACGGGCCGACAAAGGCTTTTGGTCCCGGAAAACAGTACGAAAGCTGGAAGGACTCCGAGTGGAGTGGTTCATCGCCATTCCCATGTATCCCAACGTCAAACAGGCGATAGAGGACATAAACGACTCGGATTGGGTTGATATCGGCTACACCCCCGACGGGGTGGCGCAAGTGGCCGAAACCATGATCGTCATCAAGATCGACAAAACAGAACACACGGTGCGTCTGATTATCAGACGCACCCGCCTGACCGACCCCGAACAGCAGCCTCTGTGGAAAGATTGGCGACATCACACCTTCGCCACCAACAGCGACCTGTCTGCGACAGAAGCCGACCGGATGTACCGCAACCACGCCCGC
>MPNA01000059.1 GCA_002238785.1 bacterium OM1 bin76
ACCAGACCAAAACCCAAGCCCGACGAGACATCGCCAACTGGATACACACCTGGTACAACCACCACCGACTCCACTCCACCCTCGACATGACCAGCCCCATCAACTACGAAAAAACCCACCAAACAACTTAACCAACCCTCCACGATCTGGGGGGAAGCCCACAACCCACCCCCCAAACACCAGCATCACCAACCCCACCCACCCGAATAAATCAGCAGCCTCCTAGTGGATACCCGCCCTGCAAAGGGTGGTGAACATGTTTTTCTGGGAAGACTTGGAAGGAACCGATGCTGGCGGGACACCGCCTGGATGGACATCGGCCTGGATGGACATCGGTCTGGATGGACATCGGTCTGGATGGACATCGGTCTGGATGTCCTGGACCAGCCGGCGCGCCAGGCGACGAGTCATACCACCCATAAACTGGGCATGGGTTTCCATGTGCCGTTTGTCGCACTGGTCGCACACGAACCCGCCGCTGGGTCCATAACAGCACCGTCCGACGGCCGCTTACCTCCAGATCCCGGATCTGTCTCCGCCTGCGGTCGTGCACCCGCCGGCACGAACGACCACAACCCGGACACGCCGACAACCTCTTGGTGACCACCACCCCCACCACCAACTGGGCGGGCGTGCCGACCACCACCTCGATCACACGAACCCCCGCAGGTGCATCCGCATCCGCATAACATCAGCACTCATAGAGGCTCCTGGATAGGTGATTACTAACACCACCAATTCCACTCACTGAACCGCCCTGGTGCACACCTAAAGTCTCCGGGAAACCCGGGGCGATTCAGTCAGCCTTTTCTTACCTGGTTTGCAAGGTGCGGGTGAGGAATGTGTTGTATGGTTGTTGAATGACTTCTTCGGTTGTGAGGTGTGATCGGTTGGTTGGGTGGTGGGTGGGGGTGGTGTGATGGGGCGTTTTCGGGTGTGGGTGGTGTTGGTTTTGGTGGTGGGTTTGTTGGGTTCGGGGTTGGTTGGTGCGGTTGATGATGAACGTGGGGTGGTGCTGCAGGAGGAGGGTGGGGGTGTTCCGTTGGGGTCGGGGTTGTTTGATGATGTGCCTGTGGGGCATTGGGCGGATGAGGAGGTGGGGTGGGCGGTTTCGAATGGGGTGGTGGGGGGGGTTGGGGGGGGTCGGTTTGATTTGGAGGGGGTGGTGCCGCGTTGGCAGATTGTGTCGGTTTTGTTTAGGGCGTTTGTGTTGGCTGGTGGTGGGCCGGTTGGGGGTGGGTTGGGGTCTGGGGTGTTTGTGGATGTGCCGGTGGGTCATGTGGCTGATGGGGAGGTTGGGTGGGCGGTGGAGAGTGGGATTACTCGGGGGGTTGGTGGGGGTCGGTTTGATCCGGATGGTTCGGTGACCCGGGCGCAGATTGTGACGTTTCTTTACAGGTTGAGTGGTTTGTTGGATGGTCCGGTTGGTGGGGGTGGGTTGGGGTCTGATGTGTTTGTGGATGTGCCGGTGGGGCATTGGGCGGATGAGGAGGTGGGGTGGGCGGTTGATGTTGGGGTGACGGTGGGGGTTGGTGGGGGTCGGTTTGATTTGGGTCGGGTGGTGAGCCGGGCGCAGATTGTTACGTTTTTGTTTCGGGTGGTTGGGTTGGTGGAGGAGAGCACGGTTGAGGTGAGTGTGGGGGCGGTTGATTTGGCGCATATTGATGCGGGTGAGGTGCTGGTGGGTTTGGGTGTGGAGGAGCCGGTGGGGGTGGGTGGGGTGTTGGATGGTGGGGCTGGGGTGGCGGGGTTGGCTGGGGCGGGGGGGGGGGGGGGGGGTGTTGTATGGTGGGGCGGGGGTGACGGGTTTGGCTGGGGCGGTGGACGGGGATGGTGTTTTGCAGGGTTTGGGTTTGGTGTTGAAGGTTGATGGTCCTGCTGAGGTGCGGGTTGATTATGAGACGACGGCGGCGGCGTTGGTGTATGTGACTCCTGGTCTTGTGAGCACGAATCCGTTGTTGACGTTGGCGACGTTGTGGGTGTTGTCGGGTTTGCCCGAGTTTGGGGTGTTGGTGGGTCAGTTGGAAGCGGACGCGGCGCGGTTGGGGCGGTCTTATTTGGTTGATCTCTCTCCGGAGGCGAGGGCAGCGTTGGATGATGCGGTGTTGGCGTTGGTGGGGGAGTTGCTCGGTTCGGACGGTGGGGGTCCGGTTTTGGATGGTGGGGGGTCGGGGTTGGGGTCCCAGGGGTTTGGTGGTGGTGATTCAGATGTGGTTTTGGGTGGGGATTGGAGGGGGTCGTGTGTGGGGCTGGAGTGTTTGGTGTTGTTGTTGAGACAGAATCCTTGTACTGATGATCAGACAGAGGGTGGGTGGAGGGAGTTTATTGATGGTGCGTTCGGGTTTTGGGATCCGACGGGCCGGAGGGTTGTTCATAATGATGGGGTGTGTTTGCGGGAGGAGGCGGGAGCGGTGTTTGGGAAGAATCATGGGTGGTCGGCGGTGGCGTCTGCGGTTGAGGAGCGGCCGGACGGGCGGTTGGGGTTTGCTGATTCGTATTTGTTGTTGTCGTCGCGGATTTTGGACATTCCGGATGTGACTGATTTGGTGGAACGCCTTTTGGATAGCGGTATTTGTGAGGCGTGGGGAACTATCAAGTCTCTGTTTGGGGGTGATAAGGATTGTCCGCATAGGGAAAGGTGGGGAGCTTTGGTCGATGTGGTGAAAGGCGACGAGGTGGCGTTTCCTCTTGGTCTGTTCAACGAGACGGGTGCGCCTGCTACTCGGTTTGCGGTCGTCAAACACCCATGGAGCAGTTCGGTTCCGTCTTCTGCATCGGAGTTGTTCGTGGAGGAAGAACTACACGATTTGGAGAGGGTTGCTTTGATCTATCAGGGTGTTCACACAGCAGTGCCCCTGTTGCACCTTATTGCTGATAAAGCCAGTAAAAAACTGAGCAAGGTTGTGGAGGGGTGGACAACAGTCATCGCAGGTACTGCCGCTAGAAGGCTCAACAAGATAGTCGCTAGCCGCAGGAGCTTGACATACCTCAAGGACCTGTCTGCGTCCGCCAAGAACCGTGTGGAAGCTGGTGTCGAAACGTTAAAGGGAAGTCATCCTACCTTGACTCGCTGGACGACAACCTTTATTGAGGAACTGTACAAGAACATAAGAACCCAGACTGTCACTGCTATCACAGATAAGACCATTGAAGCTACCAGAGAGAAGATCCTTGAACATACCACGGACCTTGAACAGGTAGAACAGGAGATCCTTGAACATATCACGAACCTTGAACAGGTAGAACAGGTGCGTGCGAAGGTGGAAGAGAGTGCCGAGGGGGATCTCACCCGGCTTGACACCAGCGCAACGAATCCCTTTGAGGATGAGAACCCTTCTGAAGGTAATATCTTTGAAGGTAATATCTACGGTCTTGTCTTAGAGACTGTTGCGGCTGTGGGATTAATTGCCTTGGAAGCAGTGGCGGAAGGTTCGAGTGTGGTGATCAAAGCGATCAACTCGACTATGCAAGGAGGTAACGCTATAGGGACGGTGGCGATGGTGTTTGAGGGCCGTGGGTATGACACGCTGGGTTTTTATGCTGCCGGTAAGGAAGATTTGGCTTTGAAGAGGTGTATAGCAGAGTTTTCCATCAATGATATGAGCCTTGGGAACGTTTTCGGAGAAGGTACAGGGGACATGGTAGTGGGAGGACCTCAAGGGTTGAAACGATATCGGCAAGACGAATACGGTGGGTTTGTTGAACCGGGAGAGATTGTGACCTGTGACCTCAAACGGGTTGATGAGGTGACTGTTGGGGACATCAACGGCGATGGACATGACGACATTGTTGTTACCCGCATCACCGCCGACGCTGAACCTCCTGCAACATACACAACCGATCGAGAAGTGGCCGTTCTGATAGCCAGTCGGTCAATTGTGGGCGATTTCGAGGTAGAAGTTACTTTCGAGTATTTTTCACCTGTAACACTGAAGACATTGCAGAGCGATGGGGCGATAGGGATAGCTGTAGGTGATCTCAACGGTGACCGCAGAGAGGACCTTGTACTCGGTGGGGGCGGAACAGTGGAAATCTACTCGACCACAACCAAAACCTGGACCGCAATAGCCGGAGGTCTCGGAACAGGCAGCACCAGCATCGCTATCGGAGATGTAAACGGAGACGGACACAACGACATCGCAGCTCTGGAACCCAACCAACTCTGGGTGATTCTCTCCGCAGGCAACGGCAACTTCAAAGAACCAATCCCTCTCGGACACGCGCCAAACCCAAGAGGGAACCTCCAAATAGCAGTCGCTGACCTCAACGGGGACCAACACGATGACATCATCACCGCCGATCTAGACCGCACCACGATCCACATCACCAACCCGACATTCTTCACAAACCCCACCAACGAAGAACAGCCGCCACCCCTGCACCTCACAACCCTCGGAGACCCGCAAGACACAACCCTCGGAGACCCGCAAGACTTAACCGTCGGAGACATAACAGGAGATCTCAACCCGGACATCGCCACCATCCGACGAAGCCCAGACACCCTACAAATACACCAATCACACACCCAAAACAACCAACAAGGACTCTGTCTCGCCTATCACATACCATATCCCAACGGCACCGCACTCTCCACTCGAAAAGACCCTCCTCAAACAATCAGCATAACTGACAACACGACCCCCGAATCGCTCACCTTCAGCACAGGCATCACTTGCCTAACAGCACACCAACCTCTACCAACTCTAAACACCCTTACCGCGCCAATACCAATCGGTCAGTACAGAGGGATAGCAGCTGGTGAGGATCATTCGTGTGGGATCCAGATGGATGGTGGGGTGGTGTGTTGGGGTGATAATGGATACGGGCAGTTAGACGCGCCCCCAGGTGTTTTTACGACTGTAGAGGCGGCCGATGATCATTCGTGTGGGCTTCAAACGGGTGGTCAAGTGGTGTGCTGGGGTCGCAACCAATATGGTCAACTAAATGCACCATCGGGTGTTTTCACAGCGGTGGCCACTACTGAGGATCATTCGTGTGGACTCCGTTCCGGTGGTGGGATAGTTTGTTGGGGTCGAAACGATCATGGTCAGTTGAACGCGCCCGATGGAAAGTTCACTGCCGTGTCAACCGGTTGGAATCACTCGTGTGCAATCCGGACTAAGGATGGTGGGGTGGAGTGTTGGGGTGACAACTCGCATGATCGGGCCAGTCCGCCCAACAAAGAGTGGGCTTTTGTGTCTACCGGTTGGAATCACTCGTGTGCAATCCGCACTAAGGATGGTGGGGTGGAGTGCTGGGGTAGCAACACGACTGGGAAAGCCACTCCACCTCAAAGAACCCTGAAAGCGGTGGCGGTAGGTTCCAATCATTCGTGTGGGATCCTCAGCAGCAACGATCAGGTGGAATGCTGGGGCCGCAACGACCACGGCCAATCAACCTCACCACCAGGCACCTTCGAATCTCTAACAGCAGGGGTTCATCATTCGTGCGGGATCCGCACCGATGGTCAAGTGGTGTGCTGGGGCCGCAATGAACACGGTGAAACCATCGTACCGGGAGGCACCTTCACTGCCGCGGTTTCTGGTGTTACTTCGGGACGTGAGCA
>MPNA01000060.1 GCA_002238785.1 bacterium OM1 bin76
CCTGAATCCACCGGTTTTGGCTAGTGGGGGTGGGGTTGTGGGTGTTTGGGCGGGGTTCTGTCCGGGGTTTGCGGGGTTCTGTCTGGGTTTGTTCCGGTTTTGCGGGGCGGGTCGGGCCGGTCAGAGGTTTTTGGGGTTCGCTGGGACATGCGGAACCGGTACGGACGAGTATTTTCAGTTGATCGGGGTGTGTGACGTGGAGTGTCAGCAGAGTTGGGGCAGAGCGCGGATGTTTTGGAGAGCGGTCCGGTAAGCGGAAGCCCACGGCCAGTTGGTGGGTAGCCGCACTATCAGTTGTCCTGCGTGATTGACGATTCTTCCGGGCAGTTTGAACAGTCGGGTGCGGACGGTGTTGCCATTGGTGAGCCGTTCGCTGGGTGCGCCGGTGTGGTGGTTGATCCACCGGTACAGGTTGTGAGCGATCACCGCGGCGGCCATCCAGGCGGCGTTGGCGAAGAACCTGCCCGAGGGACAGTGGGCCAGTCCGGTGTGATGTTTCAAATCGCGGATGCCCAGTTCCACGCGGGCGTGGTTGCGGTACATCTGGTCGGCTTCTGTCGCAGACAGGTGGCGGTTGTTGGTGGCGAAGGTGTGATGTCGCCAATCTTTCCACAGCGGCTGCTGTTCGGGATCGGCCAGGCGGGTGCGTCTGATTATCAGACGCACCGTGTGTTCTGTTTTGTCGATCTTGGTGACGATGGTGGTCTCGGCCACCTGCGCCACCCCGTCGGGGGTGTAGCCGATATCAACCCAATCGGTGTCGTCCAGGTGTCCTATCGCCTGTTTGACGTTGGAATACATGGGAATGGCGATGAACCACTCCACTCCCATATCTTCCAGCTTCCGTACTGTTTTATGGGACCAAAAGCCTTTGTCGGCCCGTATGGTGATTGGACCGGTAGCCCCGGCCCGTCTCACCCGGTTGACCGTCTCGACCATAAAACGGGTGTTTCCCTTCTGCGAGGAGCCCTTTGCGCAGACGATGATGAACGAACGTCTCCGGTGTCCGCCCGCGAGGCTATCAGCGGATGGTATCCCAACACTTGGGTGTGACCATAGGCGGCGCCTTCCTTGCTCTTGCCCGACACCTCACAGATGGTGGAGTCCACATCGATGACCAGCGGCCGGTCGCCGGGACCAGCGGACGGTAGGGACCACACCCGTTTCAACAAGACTCCCAGGGCCTTGCTCCTACTGGCAGACATGACCCCACGTGAACGAACGCACAAAACGTTCCCAACGTGGAAGGGGCCATCACCCGAAACGGCAACACCCTGCGGGTGGAACCGGACCGCAGCCGATCAGCATGGTCAATATGAGTGCCGCCGGTCAGCATCGACGCCACCAAAGACAACACCTTTGCGACCCGGACGGGCACCGCCCGGTCTGCCGTCCATGCGTACCGTGTCGTCCACCAACCGTTCCAAACCCAAACGGGACACCAAACTTGCCGCTACCAACAGACCGGCGTCGGCCACTAACGACCCCTCATCGAACACCACCCTCAACCGGTCAATATCACTTGGTATCCTTTTCACAACAAGTGCCTCCTCTGTCTGGGTGATAGTCGTCTTTCGATAACAGCTATTCTCCCAGGTCAGAGAGGCACTTCATAACATTTCACCCCCACCCACCCCACAAACCACCGGTGGATCCAGGCTAAATCGGTTCACCAATGATAATAGTAACGAATACGGTTACTAACGCCACGCATACGTACTCCCTGGCCACCCGTCCCGTCTCACAAGAGCTTGCCGGGGCGGTCTCCGCGGTACTCGAGAATGGCGTACTTAACCTCTTATATCCCCAAGGTGTTGGGGAAACCGGGGTTTGGTAGGGGGTAGGTGACCAAGGTCTCGTCGTGGCCCGTGGCCAGTTGGTCCAGAAGAATCTGTGGGACTATCACGGTTCCTCCGACCACATCCGGTAGTCGATTGGTCAGTTGCAACTCAAGGTCCAGTTCGCCACGACGGCGATCCAGCCTGGCCTGCAGTGTGTCGGCCAGGTTCCGGGCGTGGCCGGCCGTGAAGCCGCCCCTGGGGCGGCGGCCTTGTAGTTGCAGTGAGTGTGCTCTGTTGGCATAGCTGTCCCAGTGCTGGATCAGAGCCCAGAGACGTTCCTCTACGGCGGCCTGAACCCGGGTGGACTCGCGATTCCACCACACGACGGACCTGCTCTAGGTGTGAGCGGCACAGGCTGGTTATGGCGAAGGTCCGTGCGGTGTCGGAGAGAAGACTGTCTATCTGGCTCTCCTCCAATACTTCTCGCTCTTCTTCGGTGATGGGTCGCAGGTCATGGTGTCGGGCGGCGCCGGTCTCCTCCGGCTCCCCACCCACAGGGATCTCGACAGTCCAATGCTGGCGAGAGCCGGCCCGGCCTGATCAATCACCTGGTTCTGCCGCTCTCGAACTTCGGGAAGGTCACCGTGCCCGGATCGCCTCTATGAGCAAATCTCTAAGGGAGCGGTCGATGAAAGAGTCTCCCAGCACGTCGTAGACCTGCTGGCCGAGGGCTTTCCGCTGCTCTTCGACCTTCACCAACAGTCGGGCGAACACCGCTCCCTCCCGAGTCTTGTGTGCCACGAGATTCCAAAGATGACACACCTCGTTGACCGCAGATGCAAAAGACCGATGGCCACCGCTATCGGGTCAACTTCTTGACTGTGAGAATATGGGGGGTGCCCTTTGAGGCATAGGTGTAAGATCGTCCCCCGATAGAACCACAACTGTGGTGGGATCGGCGGCAGTTCATGGCGCCCGAAATGACCGTAAACTGATCGAGTCTTCGGCCTGTGCCTTTATCGGCGAAACGAACCTCCCTCTGCCAAGCGGCCGCGCCTGCCAGAAGCTGCACGGGCCATATCAACGCAGTACGCCGTGCAACCGGTGGGGGAGTCTGGTCGCTGGGTGTTCGGCTTTGGGTAAGGAAGGTGACAGCGCTCATAAGGACTGGAGCGAGATCCCACCGGCAGGTACCTCGCATCCTGGAGATAAGCATTGTGAAGGGCAGAATGGCTCCGCGACGCGGTTGCCTCGGGGTGTTTCGCTTGTGGGGTATCTCGACCACACGCTTGCACTAATGCAGTGCCCACAGCAGAATTCGGTGGGCAGCCACTAGATACCGGAGCGGCGCCAGCTGGTTTGGGGGTGGGGTTCGGGCGTTTTCTACCAAGCGTTCGTGTGTCTGGTTATCCGACATCGCACGGGGGAGGCTCCCGGCGAATGGCTGCGAACGGTTGCCATTTTAGTGTGGGTGTTTCCCCAGGTCAGACCCCAAACGACCGCTTTGCGAACGCTTTAACCGACCGGTTTACGAACGGTTTGCGAACGCTTAGGAGGGGACATCCTAAGGATGGGGGCTACCCAGTGTGTCTGGTGGCCCCTTCGCCCATTCGGGTTGGAGGCTTCTCGCCCCCCCCCTTTTAGCCGGTGTTCAGAGTCTGCCCTTTTAGATGTTGCAGGAAGCGTCGACGGGCCGCCATCGACGTGAGAAGCGCAGCCCCAGCGTCGGTTTCGGAACAATTGAGCAGTCTCGCCACCCTTGTTATGTGAGCGTCGTGGCAGGGGGCGATGCGCACCGACCAGCGCACCGTTCTCTTCTCTGCCGGTGCTCGGCGGAGGTGATCATAGGTGATGGGCTGGCGGGTGGCATAGGTCAGAACCCCTCGTATGACTTCGGAGCGGCTCAACCGATACCGATAGGCCGCGGACTCCACAAAGGAAGCTTGCATAGCAGTGACCCGAAAGGTTCGGTGAACCATCCCCGGTTCACTGTCTTGGTTTTGGGAAGACCGCGGGGGACGGTCGAGAACACCGTTCTCTCGGAGGGCCTCACGGACGATCCGCCGAGCAACCGCCAACGGAGAGATCCCCCACTTCTCGGATAGTGCCATCAGACCAGCCGCCAAGGACGGGTTGAAAACCACCCGCATTTCCTGTTGTTGCTGCTGCTCCTGCTGTTGTTCTGACACTTCGGCTCCTTTGTGGGTCAAAACAGATGCCGGGTGGGAGGTTCCATTCCAAGTCCCTAGAGGGGGTGCTGGTGTCAGTTTCTGTTCTGGGCTGCTGGTCTGCTGTGGATCCATGCTTCGATGTCTCCTCGGAGCCATCCAACAGCCCGAGAGGCATCACCGCCCAAGCGGACAGGAGCAGGGAACTCGCCGGCCTGGCGGAGACGCCACAAAGTCGTACGAGACAGACCAGTAACAGCCACCACCGCGGGCATGCGAAACACCTGAACCACCCCACCCGCAGACGGGACCGATTTACCGTGAACAGGGACAGGCCACCCCCGAGGAGAGCGGTCAGAACAAGGTCTACTGTGTTTCATGCCCTCCACCATGCAACAACACCCGACAAAACCGTACGTAAACCGTTCGTTTAAAGCGTACGCAAACCGTTCGTTTGGGGTCTGACCTGGGGAAACACCAACTCGAAAATGGTAACCGTTTCGCAGCCGTTCGCCGGGAGCCTCCCCTGTGAAGAGTCCTAGGAGTATGGGAACGAACGCTTTGGTAGAAAACACCCGCATCCACCCCAAACCATCCAGCGCAAGCCCGAGTCGTTGATCGCTGCCCACCCGAATTCGGGTGTGGGCACTGCTTTAGTGCAAGCGTGTGGTCGAGACATCCCACAACCAAAACCCCCCGAGGCAACCACTTCTCGGAGCCAGCCCGTCCTTGTGTTGGCGATCACTGAAATTCCCCAGTCTCGATCACTGAAATTCCCCACCTCCTGGGGGTAAATACCTGTTGTCGGGTAGGGCCCTCTCCAAGCTGCTGATTGGAAACGTTGGCAGCTGTGGAGAGGAGCCCTGCCTCTTATGTTGGTAAAGGAGGAGTACGTGGAAGTACATGCTTTGAGGAGGCGGGGGTGGTCGATCTCGGCTATCGCCCGTCATTTGGGAAGAGACCGTAAGACTGTGCGAGCGTATCTGTCGGGCGAGCGGATGCCGGGAGAACGAGCCCTTGGCGAGTCGGATCCGTTCGATCCGTTCGAGGCGTATGTGCGTCAGCGGCTGTCCGACGATCCGCATGTTTGGGCGTCGG
>MPNA01000061.1 GCA_002238785.1 bacterium OM1 bin76
ACGATTCCGACCTCGCTATCCGCTCCAACGCAGCACGCTGCTCAACCGACATCTCCAACGGGGGCGCAACAAAAACAGGCATACCCAAACATTAACCCACCCAGCTACCAAACCGACGGACCACTAGTGCCTGTTGGCGTGCCGTGAGAGGTTTGGATGTGTTGGGCGGCTCGGGTGGCTGGTTTGGGCCTTTTCGGGCGCGCTAAAGCCGACAGTAAGGGTTTACTGTCGACGCTTGGGTGCGGCTGAGGTGTTAGCCGGGCGGTGCCCTGGGGGTGAGGCTGCCCGTGCTGATGTTGCGGCGGGTCGGCTGGTGGCTTTTGGGCCTGGCCGGACCTGCTCTATTGACCTAAGGCGATGCCCTTCTAGCTAGGGATCGTATTCAGCATCACATCGTTGCTGCTTTGGCTCAAGAGAACGACACTCGTCTGGTTTTCAAAGGAGGCACGATGCTCAGGGTGTGCGTTTTCCCTGGCTATCGCTTTTCAGCGGATATCGATTTCGACTGGATAGGCGCCCCCAGGGCGTTCAGCAACGTTTTTAATAGGAGCGCTCGAAATGGCAACGCCGAGCAGCGGCGCAGAAATGTCGCTGTCGATAGACCAGCGCTCCAACTTGGAAGTGATTTGGAGCGACGAGACAAGCCAGGGGAACATAAAAGCCGAGGCTACCTTCGTGTCTGCCTATCATATACCCACTCGGTATTGGGACATCCTCCAGAACCATCCCGATGTTCCGCCCGCTCCTCGGATACTCGGCTACGAACTTGTCACGGTAATGGCCGACAAACTAAGTTGCATTTCTCGCAGGGCGGCCGCTCGAGACTTTTTGACCTTGAAAATCTCATATATTGGCAGGCGTAGACATCCACGCTGGGTGGGCGCTCTATGTCGAGCAGGCGCAGCATCCCGAACGCGTATATGGATGGAGGCCACATCCCAGCGACCTTCGAGATACCTACCTTGAGCGGAGACACCAACTGCGCAACAACTGGTACCGTCTCGTCAACGAAGGCCTCCTGCGAGACACTCCTTTCCACGAAACCTTCGACAACGTGGACCGGGCTATCAGCGAAGCTCTCGAAAGGTGGAAAAGGGATTCTTGGGTTTAGGGTGTTCTATTTCTGATGCAGGCTCCCTTCCCAGATCCATTCACTCCATCTTGCCATCTGCCCCTACCCGGCGCCCCCCGTACACCATCGGCGCCCAAACAGAACCGGATCCGTCCCTTTCTATCCCCTGCGTCTAGTTTGAGGGTGGGTACACCGGTGGGGAGGCGCAGCCCGATAGCCGCCACCCGACAGGTGGGGCAGGTCCTGTCAGAGCCATCCCCACGCGCTTCCCCTTCCTTATTCAACAGCATGTCTTGTCTTAGCCGGCAACTTGGTTTGTCCGGCCTCCAACGCCAACTGGCGAGCTGCCTCGATACAATTCGGCTTGGAATCTCCTGACACTTGTAGCCTCGGCGTTACCCGGTTTAGCTGGTTCCTCCGACGTTTCCCCTGAGCGGTTTCTGCGCGTCGTTTGCGGAGCGTGGATGATGCCTCCCAGAAGGAAATTCCCAGCGAGGCGGCGTCTGTCAGAAAAGGCCGTTTTTGTTGGACGGTTGGGATGTGTCACCAAAGGAAGTCTCTTTACGCAACGAACGGACCCCGCGCTGCTATGGGCCGACCAAATAGGCGGTAGATGCTCGCTTCTTAGCGACTCTATCCGATCGGCAGGTCGACGCTGCCCTCCGAGAGCCTCTCCGAAAGTTCCGGGTCGTCAGCCGCCGACACCGACAACTCGGTTTCCGTGTAAACCCACGGGACACAGGGCCGCCCTATGACTTCTCCCACTCTCTTAGCCGTTTCCATTCCGACCATCCACAGGTCGGTTTCGTCGCCGCTGTCGTCGGGCCAGACAAGCAACAGTCCCACCTCGGTTTCCTTGCGAGAATGTTCTCTGCGGGCCAGGGAACCGAACATCGCCGCTCTGGAAACCCCCTTCGCCGCCGCCGTTACTACCTCGGCCGCCGCCGCGAACAAAGCGTCGTAGTCCACAACTGCCCGTCCGCTGCCGATTCCCAAAATGTCGAGCACATCATCAAGTGTCCGAGGGAGGCCTCTCAGGCCTATGTCGGTTTTTTGTTGCTCCGCACACCGGACGCGTATCAACTCCCAGTCAACCCGCCCGCCTGCGTACCTCGCCAGGTCCACTGCTTCGTCCCAGGTTTCGTCGGTGTTGTCGGTTGCTTGTACAAGACGGTCCATCATCAGGTCGTTGAGCGAAATGACCCGCAAGGGATATCTGCTCACGAACACGATGTACGGCGTGTCCACTCCGTATGACACTTCGGAGGGCACCTCCACAAGAACGCCGCTCTCATGTTCCCATCCGTAGTACCAGTGTCGACCTTGCTTCTTGAACCCAGCAGCCGCCAAAGATTCCATGTCCCGAGCCGTGATCCGGCCCACCATGTCTATGTCGGTGGGTCGGTTCTGTTGCGTGTAGAACACCTGGGCACCGCCGCCGACTAGGATCTGTGGACGCTCAACGATACTGTCAAAAGCCGCCGCGGCGTACAATATCCAGTCGGGACTACCAGGTTCTGACCGGAGGATCCCCTCCAAGAAACCATCCGTGTCAGCGTTCACATACGACTACTCGAGAGGCGTTTTGGGTCGGAGGCCGCAGGCTTCTTCCTCGGCAGTGGTATCTATCCCCCGGGAGCGTTTCCACGCCAAACGTCTTTCGATATTGCGGGTCGGCGACGCACCGGCGGCGATCCCACGTTTGTAGTTTTCCCGACCCAGGGCCAGCGCCTCTTCCATCGTCATGATCGTCGGATAACGCGAAGCGTAAGGATCGATGGTGGGTTGTTCGGGCATGACCCTCAGGATACCACTGGAATGCACGGGCTACCAACGACAAATCTGGTCCTACATCGGTGCAACGGAAAGGCCGCTCCCTCGTAGGTGACCTCGGCGTATTGCTTGACAGGATCGCCGCGGTCGGCGGTTACGCAGGGTAAAACCTCAACAACCAGCGGACGCGGCTCATAGCGCAGCATCGAGTGCCAGCATTCCCCGTCAGGTCGAGGAGCGTCGCCCAGCTATCACCAGCGGTTTATATTTTCCGTCTTTGGGCAGGGTTTCAGTTTGGCTCTCTGACCTGCGGGTTCACCCCTCAAAGTGAAACACTACCGACTGTTAGGCGGTGGGGTCGATTAGGCGGCCTATGAACAGAAGAGCGCCGGTGTTTTCGTGGACTATGGCCCAGAGGAAGGGACGGTCTGCCACTATCGTGAGGTCGGCTGGGGGCGGCCCGGACATGGCGAACTCCATGGCGGTGGCCGCGGCTGCTTCGGTGCCTTTCTCGTCGACGATGACCTTGGCGGCGTGGAGCGCCGCGGTGATGAAAAGGCCGGGAGAGATGCGATCGAAACCTGCTCCGGAGCAGAATCCCGATGGGCAGAGCCATTCGAATAGGTCGGCAGGTGGCAGGGTCTGTTCCCATTTGGGCATGGTGAGGTCAACCAGACCCGTCTGGGCAGTGTTTCGCAGTCCGGTCAACGCCTCGCCGTCGAGGGATGCTTCGACTGCTGCAAGCCCGGCAGGGTCGCGGGGGACGATGATCCACATGGCCAGTTCACCGCCTTGGTAGGAAAGTTCAACGGCGTCGGCGTTTTCGAGTTGCACGTAGCGACGATCGACCGGTTCCATATCGTGCATGAACGACACGGTTACCGACTGGTTGGCGCCGGTGTGAAACTGTCCCTCGCTGGTCAACTCGGGAAGGAACGGAACTGCCCAGTCGGCCTTGAGGTACACCGTGTTCACCAACACCAGTTGCTGGTTTCGGACGACACTTTCGGACACGATTGCGGGGATGAGCCCCCGGGTGGTCTCTGACACCCATTGGTTGATGGTGTCAGCCGCCGCCGTGCCGTCGGATGTGTCGATCGGCTGGACAGTTGCCCCATACGAGGATGCGGCAGTGTCGAGGAACTCCGCCAACGGCGAAAAGTCGTCGTCAGGGAAGAGACGGTTGGCCACTTCCAAGGTGGTTGGCCCCCTCGACGCTTCGGCCAGCATCAGATCAACGGTGTTAGCAGCGCTGTGGGGATCTTCTGCGGGGAATCCGAATATCCTGTTCAAAGCCGCTCCCGAGTCGTCCGATGCCCCGGCCCGGGCCAGACCGAACGCGAACCCGATGCTCACAGGGCTGGACACCGCGTTGCCCACCAAGTGCCGATGAAAATCCCACCCGGCCTGGTTGATCCCCGCGACCCAATCACCGGTCGGGGCACTGGGATCAGCAGCCAGCCGAACCGCCACCGGTTCCGAAACTGTTGTGTCCAACGAACCGCATGCTGCTGTGACAAAGCTCACCAAAACGAACAAACCGAGCAATCTTGTCAACACAATCAGCCGTACAGCTTCTGGGTTGACACTCCAAGAAGGCTAGTGACCCCACGGGGCGAACCGCCCCAAGTTACGAACTGGTGGCGACCGCAGTGTTTGAATGTTCAACCCCCTGTTACGGAGATGTAGCGGTTCAGATGAGTCGCGGGCCCTTGGTGTTCCCGTTTTTCGTGTGTGACCCTCCGCTCCGGACCTGGCATGGTCCAGACCAGCGGGAAACGCCAGTGGTAAGGAGAGGTGTTCGTGGAAGGCCGGGCGGAGATTGCCGAGGAGCCCAATGTGGGTGGCAAATGGGTGGGGGTTGCCGAAGAAATGTCTTTGCGGTATCTGGGTCCCAACGGTCCTACCTACCTGGTTCCCACCCTCAAGCAACCTCGCTGGTTGATCAAGGTGGTCCCCGAGAAGGTGCGCACCTGGCAAGGTGTGGCCTGGGCGCGGCGCTACTGGGTGGAGG
>MPNA01000020.1:0-55000 GCA_002238785.1 bacterium OM1 bin76
ACATCGGCCAAATACCCCTCTCCATCATCGAGGACAACCTCAACCTCATGCCCCGACGACTACACAACTGGCACAGCCCCCACGACCTCTACAATCAACTAACGAGCAACCACCGCTAGAGCTTGCCCTCCTTCTCTCGTTCACAAGAGTTGCGGCTGCTGATCTTCGTGACAAGATCGCGGAACTCGATGTCCCAGGTGCGGAAGATGTTCGCGCTACGACTCTTCATGCCTATTGCCTCGGTCTTTTGATGCGGGATTCGGTTCTTGGGTTGACCGGTCGGCATCCCAGAATTCTCCTGAACCATGAAAGAGACCTGATGCTGCGTGATGTCGGTGGCGATTTCGGTTCGATCTATGATCGCCGAAGGCGTCTGGAGGCTCTGCTGGCGGGTTGGGCACGCAAGGAAACCGACCATCCGGGTTTTGCGGTAGAAGACGAGGACCGCGCTTTCGAGCGGGGTGTTCTCCGCTGGTTGAGGTCCCATCGCGCGATGTTGATCGGTGAGGTAATCCCCATTGCTCACCGTTACTTGTCCACTAACCCTGCCGCCGAAGAACTGAATACCTTCAAGCACCTCGTTGTGGACGAGTACCAGGATCTGAACGCTCTCGAGCAGGATCTATTGGACATACTGGCTAGCAATGCAAAGAGCTTATGTGTCGCTGGCGATGATGACCAATCGATCTACAGCCTGCGATATGCCAACCCGCTCGGCATTCGCAGTTTTCTCAATAGGGCCGATGTCGAGACCCACGGCATCGAGATCTGTGGCAGATCGCCGACAAATGTTGTCGGTATGGCGAACGCGCTTATCGAACAGGCCCCCCATCGAGACAAGCCACCCCTCATTCCGCTGCATCCGGATCAAAGGGGCGATGTATCCATTGTGCAATGGGCAGACATTCCGTCAGAAATCGAAGGCATGGTTGCCGCAATTGCTGATGATGTAGGTCGCCGAGAGATCGAGCCAGGTGAGATTCTCGTGTTAGTTAACTGGAGAAAAATCGGAGGACAGATCCGAGACAGGTTGAGTGACTTGGGCATTCCGTCTCGTTCGTATTTCACAGAGGATGAACTCGAAACCGATCAGGGTCGGGAGGCTTTAGCGCTTTTGCGCCTAGTGGTGGATCGAGGTGACCTGCCGGCGATTCGCGTTCTGGTGGGCCTGGAAGAAGGATCGGGAAGATCGGCCGCCTATCGGAGGCTTCTTGAGTATTGCCATAACAACGGATATGAGCCCGGCGACGCTTTTGGTCACCTAGCGGTCGGTGAAAGACTCTCTGGCTTGCGGGTGCCATCCCTCGTCAGCCGTTACCAGCGAGCAATGTGCCGAGTGGACCTTTTGCGTCGGCTGGCGTTGTCGGACATGGTCGATGAGTTGTTCCCAGATGGTGATGATGCACTTGCCGACTTGCGTGGCGCTGCGCTTGACTCAGTTCAGGCGGCAAAGGGACCCAAGGAAGTGTTGGACCACATCGTAGCGGCCATTACTCAGAACGATGTCCCCCAGCAGCCAAGCCATGTTCGAGTCATGAGCCTCCACAAATCGAAGGGATTGACTGCCAATGTTGTCTACATAGCGGGTGTAGTACATGGGATAATTCCCACCGTGACATCAACAGACCAAGCTGAAATCGAAGCCGCTATCGAAGAAGGTCGACGTCTCTTCTATGTTGCTCTCACCAGAGTTGTTCGCCAACTTGTCATATCGTCCAGCAGGACGATGGACCTTGCCGACGCTAACGCCAGGGGAGTGAGGTATCAGTCGTCAACCATCCGGAAGTCAGGTGGTCGATTCACGATCCGCACAATCGCTAGTCCGTACCTTGCCGAACTCGGGCCATCGGCACCCCGGCACCTGCGGGGTGAGGTGTGGCTAGCATCACGAACCTCCGAAACCTAAATCGGGAAGGAGTGCCTAAGGCAGTGCCCGTTTGGGGCACAGGGCCCAGGGTCTTCGCAGGAAAGGCAATAACGGTGATCTCGGAAGTTAGGCAGTGATCCAAAGGGACCGGCACTGACTAACTGATAGCCAGAATAACGCTCACTACCGCAGCAAGAGCTGCTATGGCTGTGAGGGTGACCATCAACCAGTAACTCCAGCCCCGTTTCCTGGACTCTCGGATCTCTTCTCGTATCTCGCTGAGGGCCTCGAGTTGCGCTACCTGCATCTCCACTGTTGGGGGAGCCGGTGGCTCGAACATTTCGATGTCCTCCGCCTCGGACAGAGATACTCGCCTTCCGGTGGCTACTGATGATCCCAAAAGATTCGGGAATTCTATTTCGGGAAAAGACCGAGACGCTTCAGTCATCCGTTTCATAAGGGGGTCGAGCACCTCAAAGCCAACTCTATCCCACTTTCCGACAGCTGACTCCGCGACTTCCCGAAACCGTACGTTTAGAGCCTCGTGTTTCTTGTTTATGGCTTCCATCAAAGTGGGGTCATCTTCTAGGATGTGGAAACCCCGTCTCTCCAACTCAAGCCAATGCTTCATGGGCCACGAGTTATCTCGGAGTCCTTTTTGAAGTTCTCCAAGGAATTCCGAATCCGTCAACTCCGCCAATGCCGGATCGGTCGCCCACTTTGGTGGCGTTTCCTCCAATGGCACTTTCCCTTGCCCGCTCAACTTGTTCCCTTTCGCGTCAGAGAGCATCTGGTGCTAAGGCTGGCGGCAGTCCGCCGATAACCCGGGCAGTTTCTACCGATACCCGGACAAGTCGCTGTAGATGGAGGACGAGTTCGCCAGGATCAACTGCCCACGAGTGCCAGTGGTTGGCGTTGTTCTTGATCCCCGATTTCGAATCGGTTTTGACTGTCAGTTGGGCAATGGCCCATTCAAGGGGACTTTTCCCGTTGACCACATAGTCGTGGGCTTCATTAGGGATTTCCTCAATGCGACAATGGTCATTGACAACAAGTACGGTCTTGTTCTTGACGAGTTTGCCATCAGGGTCCCTTTCTTTTCCCCAGTCCATCTTCTTCTTGATTCGGTAAAGGTCCGGGTCGTCGGGCCGGCCGGTGGTGACGACTCGTAGTGGCCACGGTTCGCAGGTCTCATAGTTGAGATGCAGGTCCATGAGTTGCTGGCCCGCTTCCCGGAATGCTCGGAAGTCCGGGGCGAAGGGAATGCGAGGCAGGCCTTTCCTGAGGTCGTTTGCGTATTTGGTTCGCCAGTCAGGGGCGTGTAGCACGCCGTAGATGTATGCCCAGATGTCATCTTTGGTGATGGTCGGGTCGTCGTAGTGGTCTTGGAACTGACTGAGGCACCAGTTGGTGATGTTGTCGATCCTGCCATGTTCATCTGGGGTGTCAGGCGTGTTGGCCGGGTCGCCCATGTCGAGAAGTTGAGGGTGGGTCACTGTGGGACCTTCGCGTAGGTGTATCGGGAGAACATCTGGCCGTTGCCCATGAACTGGACGTCCGGGGTGGTGTCTGTGATCAGCACCGAGAAGTCCCCTTTCCACCCAGGACCCGTGATCCCGATCGCTTGGTTGGGTAGGTGTACCGGGGGAAGGCCTGTCCTCCGGAGAGGAGATGGAGGTCGGGGGTGGTGTCTGTGATGAGGGCTGAGAATCCCACGCTGGCTCCCGGGCCTGTGATGTAGATCGTCTGGTTCTCGAATGCGAGGGTTGCTCTCTCTCTCTCTCTCTCTCTCTCTCTCTCTCTCTCTTGGTGAATCTATGTCGTGGGAACGCCTGGCCCTTGGACACCATCTCGAGGTCTGGAGTGACATCGGTTACCAGGGTTGCGAAGCCTCGAGTGGAACCTAGACCCGAGACACCTATGGCCTGGTTGGGAGCGGTTCCCGATGGGAAGATGTCGGGGATGCGATACTGGCGGCTGATGTAGAGAGGATCAAAATAGAGCCACCGTTTCACGAAGGGGCGATAGTGGACGATTCGCATCCTTTGATTGTCGAACGCAGTTCTTAGGTTGCGCTTAAACCGCCCAATCAGGTCATCGTTCCACTTGATGAGGTGCAGGGAGTCGTTTGTGGTGGCTTCCTGAATGGTCATTGCGCGGGCTGCGACAGCGTTGCGGCGTTGTTCGTAGAATGCTGTCATTTTCTTGACTTGCTCGGTCAAAGCAGTTGCATCGAATGAGTAGAGGTAGGCATCTCCGCCGGTGGCTATCCCTCTTGAGTAGAGACGGGTCGCAGTGCCGGGAATTTCGACTTTGCTCTTTTTGACCTCTGGGTTGCCGAGTGGCATCAGGTTCTTCCAGGTTGGATCCCCCTGGTTGATCCAGTCGTGGTTTTCGTTGGGGGTGATCGTTTGCCAGTTGTCTATCCCGCCTATTGATCTCATGTCCACAAGGATCTGTCGTTTTTCTTGGGTTGTGAGATAGTCGCCTATATCTCGGTAGAGAATCCGGCAAGAGTTTGGTTGACCGTCTGGGTTGCGGGCCATCACCGTGACAGCTACCCCAAGCCGGGTGCTACTTCCGAATACATTGCCTTTCTCCCTTCTTCGGGGTTCTCCCGACAGTCGGGCGTCGCCGCGGAGGTTGAACATGTAGATGCTGGTGAATTCATCGGGCAAGCAGGCGCGCATGCCTGCTTCGGCTTTGCCGTCTAGGTAGCCGTTAGGTGTGACGAAGGCTACGATGCCCCGTTCGCCGAGGCGATCGGTTGCCCACCGGATGGACATCTTGTACAGATCCTGAAGAGAATTCTTGTTTGTTGCGGTGCTGCGGGCCGCGTAGGTATCGGCGATCCTCTTTTCGAGGGCAGGATGGGGTATGTTGGGGTTATCCTCACCGGCGCTTCTTTGACCTGCGGACCATGGTGGATTGCCGACTATGACATTGATCGGCAGTTTGGCTTGTTTCTCGGCGCGTTGGCTGTTACCTCCCATTGTGGACATGGGAGGCTGGTCGGTGTTCATTTCGAACGTGTCGGTGAGAACAATCCCACCGAAGGGTTGATAGGGGTCGTCGGGCTGGCGGGACTGGTAGCCCTGTTCGATTTTGACCGCAGCGATGTAGTAGGCCAGCAGCAGGATCTCGTTGGCGTGAAGTTCTGAAGCGTATTTGCGGGGAAGGTCTTCGTCTGTGATGAGGTCCGGAAGGGCGAGAAGCCGGTTGATGAAGGTGCCGGTGCCTGTGAACGGGTCAAGTATGTGAACGTTTTCGCTGGTGAGTCCTCTGCCGAACTCCCGGCGGGCTACAACTTCGGCGGACCGGAGAATGAAGTCGACTACCTCGATGGGGGTGTATGCAATTCCGAGTCGGTCGGTTTCCCCTGGCATTCCCTTCTCGAAGAAGCTCTGGTAAAGATCTAGCAGGATGCGTAGACGACCGTCGGCGTCGGTCACGTCCCGGACTCGGGTTTTGACGCTCTGGTAGAAGTGGTCAAGTTCCCTTGCTTCGTTGGCTAATCCTTCGTCGTCAAGAACCGAGGTCATGTCGGTGAGCGCTTTGACGACTGGGTTGCGCTGAGCGAACTCGGCGCTTCCGAACAGCGCCTCGAACACGGGCAGAGTGACAAGATGGCTGGCGATCATCCCCACTAGGTCTGTGGGTTCTAGGTGTTCATTGATGGTGTCTCTCATCTCCTGGAGGAACCGTTGGAACGCTTCTTGGGTGTCCGAGCGGCCGGGTTGTTCTAGCAGGTTGTTCAGTCGGTTACGAATGCGTGCCGTCACCTCTCCTACATCACCCGCCCAGGTCTTCCAGTAGCGTTTGTCGCCGCAGCGTTCCACCAGAGCGGAGGCGATTTCTTCGTTGAGCGGGAGGCTCATTTGAGCGAATTCCTTGACTGCCATCACCGTGTCGTCCGAGTGGCCGGCGGACTCTTCCTCGCCGTATGGCTGGGTTTTGTCGATGAGGTTGACGGGTGGCTTGCCGCCTATGTCGGCGGTGTTGACCCACACATCCATCCGTTCATCGTGGGCCCTTAGCGCGGAGATGACATCCCAGACGGGTTGGAAGGCTGAACTGCGAAGAAAGGCACTGTCCGTAACCCGTCTGCCATCGGGAACAATGACGGGCAACACGATGTAGCCCCGCCGTTTCCCCTCGGCTCGGCGCATGACCCTCCCTACGGCTTGCACGATTTCAATCTTCGATCTGCGGGGCTCCATGAACAGCACCGCGTCCAAAGCGGGCACATCCACCCCTTCTGTAAGGCACTTGGCGTTGGTTATCAGGCGACAGTGTCCCTCCGGTGTCGGCCCGCCAAGTTCGTTGAGAGCTTGCGCTCGAAGGCTTGCTCTGGTTTTCCCGTCGATGTGATTCACCTGGAGGCGAAGCAGCGTTTCGCCCAGGTCCTCTGCCATGCCACGGTCGGCGGCAAGCCGCCTGATGATGTCCGGCCACCACTTCTCCAAGTTCATGGAACTCTTGATGGTGTTGGAGAAGGCGATGGCCCGTGAGGCGGCATGGGGAGTGTTGATATGCCCGGTGACCCGCTCCTTCGTGCCACGGGTGGTCGGATCGGCCAGGGCGTCCCAGCATCCGAGGAGTTTCACCACATCCTCAACATTCACGCCGGTTTGTTCATGTTCCTTGATGAAATCGCCCACCAGGTTGGCGAACAGGCTGTCAGAAACTGCCACGATCGCTACTTCATAGTCCGAGAGGTACCCGTCGTCTACGGCTTTCTTAAAGCTCATTGTGTAGAACTCAGGCCCGTAGGTGGCCTCGTCGTCCATCGAGTAGATAGCCACCTGCCGCTCCTTGGCCTTCTCTCTCACATTGGCGCTGTACAGCCGAGATGTGGCCGTCATGTACAGTCGCCGATCCGCGTGGAGGATCGTTTGGTCGTGAGGCAACAACCACGAAGACACCGCCACTTTGCCCTTCTTGTGAACCCCAGTGGTCCGATGGGCCTCGTCGCAGATCATCAAATCGAACGGTGCGGCACCGTCTGCTTGAGCATCCGCGATGACCTGCAGAGACTGGTAGGTGCTGAACACCACGGTCATCTTGTCAGGAGAGTCCTCCCCTAGAGCCTTCCGTATCGCCTGCGGGTTGGTGGATACCGGTATCGACAGTTCGGTCAGGTTGGCATCCTCAGGGCCGCTCTTACCGGCGCTGCTGTCAGAGCACACCCCGATGTACCGCTGTTCGGTCCGGCGTTGGGTGGACCACTCTCTCATGGTTTGGCCCATCAGCGAGATGGAAGGCACCACATACAACACCCGCCCGCCTTCTCCCACAATCTGCTCGGCCGCCCACAACGCCACCACTGACTTGCCGGTGCCGCAGGGGAGAATCAGCTTGCCGCGGGCGTGCTGTTGGAAACCCGTGGCGATGGTGTCCACAGCGTCCTGTTGATAGGGGCGGGGCTTATAAACGGTGTCGTCGAACACGAGCGCTTCGGGTTCGTTCACGAACTCGGCCCAGTCCACCGGCCACCCATCCAGGTCACCGAGGGTGAGCACCCGACAGTTTGGGGTCTTTGTCAGGTTGCCCCAACCGAACTTGGGAAGGGGTTTTCCTGAAGTAGAGACGAACAGGCGGCTACGAAATCCTCCGGCAGCTGCGAGGAATTTGTTTATTTCATTGTTGGGGATGCTCGATTTGAAGTAGTTCTTGCACTGAATAGCCCACTCGTTACCGTCGCTGTCCTCTGCAACCAGGTCAATACCCTTATCAGGACCGTCCCTCTTCGGCCAATCCTTCCACAGCCACACACGGAGGAACTTGTCGCGGAATTCCCCCGGATGATTGAGGAGGGCAGTCCGAAACATTCGCTCGAAGCGGCGGCCCTTAACGGTGGTCGATGGTGAGGTGGAGTGGATCCGCTCCAAAGCGGCACCTAGATTCGGCATGACCTATCTTCTCCAACCAGGCGTTCAGGGTTGGTCCACCTTCTGTCCAAAGAGCATGAAGGGATGGGAATGCAGGGATCTATCACCACCCGTTTACTTTAATGGGACTCTGCGACACTCCGCGAACATCGCCTGAGAAGGCTTTGCGGGTTCGCTCACCGTTTCATCGGATTCCCGGCGCTGCCTTGGTTGCCATCGTGCCCGGCCGTTAGGGTGTGCTGCTGGCGATTAGAGGAGGGGGGCGGTGGTCCTAGTTCGGTGCTTTCTTGGGTGTTTTCCGGACCGTCGGCCGTGAGGGCACTTGCTGGCTGGGAGTCTGCCGAGGAGGCGCTTGTGGCCGGTGGTGCCTGCCGTTGGTCGGGCCCGTTGTGTTTCCATATGGCATCCCAGATGGGGTGGTTCATGTTGCGTACCGTCCGTAATGTTGGCGAGAACGGCTGGCGGGTTTGGTTGCGCTCAGTTTCTGCCTGGCAGGCCTGTCTGTCGTGGCCGTAGGCTGGACAGCGAGAGTATCTTCAAATGGGTCAGTTTCCCCCTTGAAGCCGCCGCTCCGTCGCAACCACCAAGGCTCCCGCTCCACGATGCCTATATAGTGCGACATGGGCGCTGCCCGTGGTAGGTGATATGTGGATGACCATGACTGCTGTATTCGTCCGCCGTGCAATAGCACCTGGGACGGCAAGAAGCCGACCAGTGTCATTATCAGCTGCACCATGTTGGGCCTGACCAGCTGGTTTGTCGCATCCTGTCGGCTCCGGCAGCCCAACCCTGGGCGGATCTATCTCCAGGTAATCACAGTACTCAGTCGAGCTGTAGCGATGGCGCTACCGTTTATAAACTTATCCCTTTAGTCTATCTTCTTGACGAATAACAAGACCCTAGAGCGCCCTGACATTGGTTTCATATTCTGCCAACAAAAGCCGGGGCGTCTCTTCTAATAGTGTCACACCCCGTAGTTATAGTACAACGACGCTTAGATGTGGTCTTTATGGATATCTAAGGTAGCGGTAACGCTACACCCTGGAAATCCCTACGGACCCGAGGGCGGCGGGCATCCACGAAACACTCTCGGCCATCCGCACATCTATTCTCTCCTCCCTTTCTTCGTTCTCGGAACAGCCCCCCAGTCCCTCCGGACCTGGCACCCCACACATCCCGAATGCGGGCAGCTAGCAGGCATTTCCCGGGGGATGGCCGCCCTCGCTGACAGGCCGGTATTTGAGGATGGCCGCACCTCCCGTTCGTGTCAATGTCGCTGCGCGCACAAATGTGAAATTGGCCTCTTGGCGCGTCGTTACGTTCGAGAGAGTATGAATTACATGGCTGTAGTTCCGCAACCGGCCTGCGATGGTCTTGTGTTCGCTGTGTTGGGCGATATCCGCCCGGCCCATTGTGTGGACACATACCACCATCCGAAGCCGCCGTTGTCTCTGTGCGGGCCAGTGTCGGGTGTTCGGTGTGTCCAGCGGACCCCCACCTGCCATTGTTGCGGGGAGGGGCGGCTGATTTGAAGCGATTAGCACCTGAGGTTGTGTCCGTGTTGGAGCGGTGGCGCCCGACAGACTGGAGCGAGGGCGACCTGCGGACATTGAAGCGGTTGTTGCCTGCCTGACCTTCCCCCCGTATCGTGGAGGATGCTCTTAGAGGAGGAGCTGATGCCTGAGATACGAAGAAGATACGATCCGGAGTTTCGGTCCGGGGCGGTACGCATTGTGCTGGAGACCGGGAAACCGATTGCCCAGGTGGCCCGGGATCTCGGTATCCACGCGGGCACTTTGGGCAACTGGATCAAGAAGGAACGCCTTGACCGAGCCGATTACGGGCAGCTGGACGAGGACGGCATGGCCGAGCTGGTTCGGCTGCGGAAAGAGGTGGCGGAGTTGAGGATGGAGCGTGATGTGCTCAAACGATCCGTGGTCCTGTGGGTAAAGGAGGCGACGCGATGAGCGTGGTGTCACATATCGCCGCCCAGAGGACCGATCATGGGGTTCCCCACGCCCTGTCCTGTCGGCTGCTGGGTGTCAGTGAGTCGTGGTTTTACAAGTGGCGCAACCGCCAACCCACCCCTACGGAACGCCGCCGCAAGGAGTTGGATATCAAGGTGCGGATCGTGTTTGAGATGTCGGGGCGAACCTATGGTTCCCCCCGAGTACGCGCCCAACTGAGGGCCGACGGCGAACAGGTCTCCAAAAAGACCGTCGCCGCGTCCATGGCCCGCCAGGGCCTGGTAGCACGCTCCAAACGGCGCCGTAGGAACCTGACCAGACCAGATCAGGCCGCCGCGCCGGCGCCCGATTTGGTCCGCCGTGATTTCACCGCTGACCGTCCCGATCAGAAGTGGTGCGGGGACTTCAAACACATCTCCACCCAGGAGGGACCTGTCTACCTCGCCACGGTCGAGGACCTGTACTCCCGTCGCATGCTCGGGTTCGCTCTGAGCGACACCTATCCTACCTCCGCACTGGCCCAGGCCGCTATCAACATGGCAGTGGCCACCCGCGGCGGTGACGTGCGAGGAGTGATCTTCCATACCGACCGGGGTTCTCAATACACCGCCCAGGCGTTCGTCGGCGCCTGCGACCGGCTGGGGATCGTCCAGTCGATGGGAAGAGTAGGCTCGGCGTTGGACAACGCCCCCGCCGAGTCGTTTTTCTCCACCCTGCAACTGGAACGCCTCGCAAACCGCAAATACGAGACCAGAGCCCAAGCCCGACACGATATCGCCAACTGGATCCACACCTGGTACAACCACCACCGACTCCACTCCACCCTCAACATGACCAGCCCCATCAACTACGAAAACACCCACCAAACAACCTAACCAACCCTCCACGATCTGGGGGGAAGCCCAGCCGTTCGCAGTTGGGTTGAGCAGTCGAACCCCCACGATGCCCGGCAGGCGGCTTGGTATATGAGCAGCGCAGCGGGGATAGCCAGGTGGGCTTACGGCTCGTTGGGGACCTTTGACGCCGATGTGGTGCTGCACCCCCGAAATGTCGAGTTGTACTCGATGACGGTCTGTGCTCACAGATCGATCAGGTGGCGGGAAAGGACCCGGAGCACGCTCCGCACCATCGGGCGGACCGTCAACCCCGATGACTGGCCGCTTCCCACTCGCATAGTCGGCAAACAGGAGATCGCCCGACCTTACTCGGCCAGAGAAGAGAGGGCCTTCCGGCATGCTTCCCGCCTGCCGGGAAGGGACGACCGGGCCAGACGCCGGTGGGTCGTTGCCGCGGCTCTTGGAGCGGGACTATCTGGAGTGGAGATCGCCGCGGCCCGCACCGGTGACTTGGTGGATATTGGGAACGGGCGATTGGCTGTCAGGGTCCGGGGACACAACCCCCGCCTGACACCGTTCCGCAAGGAATACACGCACCTGGCCGAAGCAGCCGCCGACATGACCTCTTCCGGGCGGTTCATCGCAAGCGATGCTCGCAATGCTGTCCACTGGGTTACCGAACGGCTTGATCCAGGAAACGGTCAAGGGCTCAGCCTGCGAAGGACCCGTTCGACCTGGCTCACCGCCCACCTGATGGCAGCAACGCCACTGGCAGTGTTGCGGACGGTCGCCGGGCCGCTGTCCGCCAACACCCTCGATGGGTTGCTCGTCTATGCGGTGGCCTCAACAGACGAGAAAACCGCAGTGCAAGGGGCGCTCAGCGCATGACCGTCAAGCAGCACCCCCGGTGGAAAGCCCGGGATCAACGCGGCGCCGAACGCCGAGACAATCTCAAACCGCGGTTGCCCAAAGACCACCCCAGTTATGAAACCCGGTATCCCAAGAAGACAGGGGTAAGACTGGCCCGGCGGATCCTCAAAGTTCTCGAATCAAGCACCCTGCTCTCCGAACTCAACCGAAGACTCCGCAACCACCCCGGACGGCAGTCCCGCCTCAACCTCAAGGCGCTGCTGCTCTGCGTGATCCTGGCCGCCGAAGAAACCGACCGTTACCTACGCGCCGACATCTGCGCGATAGCTAACGGCCTCAATCATCGCCTCGGTGTGGAACTGGGACTTTGGCCCCTCGACCGCCGAGAACCCGTCAGTTACACCATGGTCGTCAAACAATTACTCCGCTTGGAGATAGCCCTTTTGGAAACCTGGTATGCGTCCAAAGGCGAGGTACGGTCGCTCAACTGGTTCCAGCACCTGGTCATCTCCGACACCATTCCCGCGGAAATCAGAGCCCTGATCACCGCAGTCTCTTTGGACTGGACGCCCATCCGCGCCTGGGCCGTCCCGCGAGACTATCGCCCGGAAAAGCAAGTACGAGCCGAACAAGAACCAGACGACAGCGGCGAAATCGGCACCGTAGACCAAGGTGGCCGCACGGTCCGAAGCGCCGACGGCCACGCTCGGGGCGGCTGGGCCACCGCCACCAACAAAGTCCCCGCCGGGCCATTCACCGGCTACTACGGACACCTCACTGTTCCTGTCCGCAGCAGCAACTGGAGCGGAAACCCCAACCAGATATTCCTCGGGGCACTGCCCCCGATGTTCAATCCCCATGTCAAAGTCGTCCCGGCCAACACCGACACCGCCTTCACCGGCCTCAACGCCATCCTCGCCACCCTGGAGATCTGCCCGAACCTCAAGGAAGTTATAGCCGACCGCGGGTACACCCGCTTTGGGAAAAACTTTGTCCGACCCCTCCACTGTCTGGGCATCAACGTCGTGATGGACTACGCCAAAGGCCAGATAAGGACCATGACTCTCGTGGAGGTAGGCCCCGAGGGCAAAGAGCAGACGCTACGACTCAACTGTGGAGTCTTCTTTTCAGAGTGGCTGGAAGAGAAGTGGCACATCCCGCCCGAATACCTCACCGGAAAAGACTTGGAACAGTGGCATGTTGACCGGGCCAAATACCGATGGACACCCATCGGCCGAGGCAAGAACGGGTCCATCCGACTTCGCTGCCCCCAATGCGACGGAAGGGTCATGACCAACGCCAAGACCTGGAGATACCGCCACCGACGGACCAAACCCAAGCCCAACCCCGACATACCCTATGTCGGCGCCATCGACGCCGAATACTGCTGTCAGGGGACAGTGACCATCACCGTAGAAAAACTGGACACCTACCAACTGGTCCCCTACGGCACGCCCGCATGGAAGAAAAGCTACAAAAGCCGACGCGTGCAGATCGAGAACCTCAACGGCATCGTCAAAGAAAAGGGCGGACTCAAAGACGGATGGTGCCGAGCATTCGGCCTCGCCGCCCACAACCTAGGACTCCTTGCGCTGCTGGTCGCCCACAACCTGCGCCAAGCCAAGAGATACCAGACACGGCAAAGACAACAATCCACAGAAAGCAACGGCCAACAACCGCCGCCCACACACGCAGCCGCACCGCCCAGCGCACCTTCACGCAACGGGCTGACAACCCGAGGGCCACCCACCTAGCACACCCCGAGGAAACCAGGACCGACAGCAACCACCCCCGCTGTCGGCTTTAGCGCGCCCGAAAAACCAAACCCACCTGGCCGACCCCCGCCAAATGGCACTCAACTAGGGGGTGTTCACGCTTTTGGGTGGGTTTGGCGTATGGTTGGGGGATGGAGATTACACAAGAACAGTATGAGCGTGTGGCGCATTGTTTCCCGACCCAGCGGGGGAATGTGAAACTGTCGAATCTGCAGGTGTTGAACGCTATTTTGTATGTGGCGGAGCACGGCAGCAAGTGGCGGGGTCTGCCCGAGCGGTTCGGGAGGTGGCACACCGTGTACATGCGGATGAGCCGTTGGGCGAAAAGCGGGGTGTTGGACCGGGTGTTCGAACAACTCCAACGAGAGCGGATCGTTTCTGTGAAGCTGGAAGCGGTATCGGTGGACAGCACGATCGTGAAGGTGCATCCCGACGGTACCGGAGCGCTGAAAAAGGGGGATCCCAAATTGATCGGGAAGTCGCGGGGTGGGTGGACCACCAAGATTCATATGGTTGCCGCGGATGATCGCACCGCAGTAGCTTTTCGTGTTTCGCCCGGCCAAGCCCACGACGCCCCGCAGGGACGCCGCCTGCTCCAAAGCCTGGGAGCACAGTCACAGAAACGCTATTTGGTGATGGACCGCGCCTACGAAGGCGACGAAACCCGCCAGTTGGCCTTAGACTTGGGCTACACCCCGGTGGTTCCTCCCAAAATCACTCGTCTCGACCCTTGGGAATACGACCTGGAAGTGTACAAGACCCGCAATCGGATCGAGCGGCTGTTCAGACGGCTGAAAGGCTACCGACGGATCTTCTCCCGCTTCGACAAACTCGACATCATGTTCCTCGCTTTCATCACCTTCGCCCTCATCCACGACACCCTACGAAGCGTGAACACGCCCTAGGCCACAACGCCACCCGAAACGGGTCAAACCTCCAAAAAACCAACGCAAAACCCGAAAAACCGGCCCGTCAGCCACTAAATCGCACGGAAATTCGCTATAAATCGCAAGGTCCTAGAGGCGGAGGGAGTGGGATTCGAACCCACGAGGCACGGATGCCCAACAGTTTTCAAGACTGTCACCTTAGGCCGCTCGGTCATCCCTCCTTCGGCGCCGGACGGGCTCCTGTGGCCGGCGGAGGGAGTGGGATTCGAACCCACGAGAGGGGTAACCCTCTACGGCATTTCGAGTGCCGCGCACTAGGCCGGACTATGCGATCCCTCCGGGTGAGGTTGCCATCGCTGACCGGGATAAGAATAGCCTGCCGGGTTACCCCTGCCGGCCCAGAATTGACTTGGGACGGACAGATGAAAGGCCTGAGGCTCTGCTGCAGGGAGGGAAGGCAACCGGGAGCCTCGGGGTTCAGTAACCAGCTCAGAGCGTCCGATGATGTAGCCTCCGACAGGTGAAACGAGCCAATCGTGTCAAGTGGCTGACGGTTGTCGTCGTGGCTTCCCTGGCGGCCTCCTGCGGCGATCAGGGACCGGATTCAACCACGTCGACAGTGGTGGTGCAGGCGACCGCCGAATTGACCGGTGCCGACGGGGGGACCGAGACGACCGCTGCCACAACTACCAGCACCACCACGACCATTCCGCCGCCACCGGTGGAGGATCTGCTCTTCGTGCCCGAGTCCTTCCGGGACCGGTTGGTGGAGTTGGTGGAGGAGACCCAGATGCTGCGGGGCCTCGCCTTCACCAATCCCTTGCCCATCGAGGCGGTCACCTCCCAGGAAATAGAGCGGCGCCTGCGCTCCCGGGTGGAAGATGATCCGGATCTCTCGGAACTGTATCAGTCCCTGTTTCGCCTGCTTGGCTTGATAGATGCCGAAACCGACTGGGTCAGTGTTCTGGCCGGGCTCCGGTCCCGCCCCACCCCGGCTTTCTACGATGCCGCCGATCAGGTCCTTTGGCTGGCATCCACTCTGGAGCAGCCCACGCCCTTTGAGGAGATGATTCTGGTGGGAGAAATCGCCAAGGCGTTGGTGGACCACAATCTTGACACCTGGACCCGCCTCGAACGGCTTGGCGGCACCGGCGACAGTGACTCTCTCACTGCCTGGGAGGCTATGGCGGAGGCGGACGCTATCTTGGTGGAGTTGCTCTTCCTGGAGGGCCTGACAGAAGCGGCCCAGCAAGAGGTCACCGAACATGCCTGGATGCTGTCTGTGGATGGGGAGGCGCTCCCTTCTTTCGTGGAAGGAAGTCTGAGATTCGCTTCTGGCCCCACTCTCGACTACTTACAGAGGCTGTTTCAACTGGGTGGCTGGGACCTGATCAACGACACGCATGACGAGCCTCCCGCCTCCACCGAGCACATTTTGTCGCTGGGAGTGGGTCAACTGGTTCCCGTCCTGCTTCCCAGGCCAGGGGTCTCCGCTCCGGAGGGGTATCAAGAGGTGTCCGACGCGGTGTGGGGACAGTGGGGATGGGAGACCTTGCTTTCCTCGGCGCTCGGCCCCGAGCGGGCATTCCCGGCCGCCTGGGGATGGGGTGGTGATCGTTACCTGCTGTTCAGCGACGGTTCGGAGGTCGCCTTGGTAGTGGACTACATCGGCGACACGGCCGAGGACACCGAGGAAATGCGAGTTGCATTGGCGGAGTTCATCCAGGACCGGATGGCAGTGGGGGAGGGACGATGGCGAGAAGGGGGGAACGAGTATTACGACGATGACTACGCATGGCTCAGCGGGGAGGGGGAACTGCTCACCTTCATAGCCGCCACCGATGTGACAGCAGGCCGAGACCTGCGTTCTTCCCGAGGTGGCTGACCCCGGATGCCACCGCATCTGCGGAGCGTGTCGCATTTCGTTCTACCGCGGATAGGCTCTTGGAGATGCTGCGATGGAATTTCGCCGTCTTCAGACAAGCCAACTCGGCCCGGCGCCCTCCGGGGTGGCTCGCAAGGGTGACCGGACAGGAGTTCTCCAGGCCTACTTACCAGGTCCGGTCTGCAATCAACAGAACCGCTTTGGTGCTGTTGATTGCCATGGTGTTGGCCGCCTGCGGGGGCGAGGCTGGCTCCCCTGACGACACCGGGACCGAGGCGTCAACAGTCACAACCTCGGTGGCGCCCTCGAGTACCGAGGGGGCGACCACCACCACGACGGGAGCCACCACTACCACCACCGCGGCGGCGCCTTCCACCACCGCGGCGCAGGTCACCACCACCACCAATCCTCCTACCCCCGTCCCCGAGACAACCACCACGCAGGATGATCCAGCCACCGTCAGCCCTGAGATCGAGGGTCTGGGGCCGGAAATCTCCGCTCAGATCTGGGAAGCGGCGGAGATCGCTGAAGCGATCAGGGGACTGGAGTTCGAAGGCCTTCCCTCCATAGTGGTCCTCTCTCCCGAGGACTTCGAGGAACGGGTTCGGGCGGAGGTGGAATCAGATTTGGAGGACATCGAGGTGGATGAGGCCTTGTTCAAGCTGTTGGGCCTGCTGGAGCCCGACGATGACCTGGCTGCCCTGTACGGTGAACTGTATGGAGAAAGCGTGGCCGGGTTCTACTCCAGCGAAGACAAGGAACTGGTGATTCCCGCTTCGGGGGAGGAATTCACGGGAATCGAGACCTTGACGCTGATCCACGAATTGGTGCATGCCCTGACCGACCAGCATTTCGACTTCGGCCCCAGGATGGAGGAATTGGTGGACAGCCAACTCTTCGACCCCGCCTCCGGCCTGGTAGCCCTGGTGGAGGGAGACGCCACCCTAAGCGAGTTCATATATGTGAACAACCTCGACGTCTCGGAGAGAGACCGCCTCATGGCCGAGTTTGCCGACTACGAACCTCCCGATATCGACATTCCGTTGTTCATGGAATTGGCCCTCTATTTTCCTTATGAACAGGGATTCGAATACGTCCTGAACCGGTGGAGAGAAGGCGGCTGGAGGGCCGTGGACGCTCTGTACCTGGCGCCTCCCGACTCCACCGAAGAGATCTTTGCGGGTGAGCCATCACCATCCACGGAGCCGATTGAGATGGAGAGGCCCACCGGTGCGCTTCCCGATGGCTACGAAGAGATCTACGACTACACCTGGGGCTTCTTGGACATCCTGATCATGTTCCAGCAGGTTCTGGGCCCCGAGGTAGCGGTGGAAGCGGCAACCGGGTGGGGTGGGGGGCGTAGCCTGGTTGGATATGACCATCAGGGGGAGGTGGTGCTGGTCTGGGAGCACGCCGGCGACAGTCCGGAGGAGACGGAGGAACTGGCACTGTTGCTGGCTGACTATGCGGCGGCAGGGATGAACGTCGGGGAGTTGCAAACCGGGGAGGATCTGTGGTTTTCGGCCTCCGGGGAGGACTATGTGGTGGTCGCCCCAATCCCTGTCGGGTTGGTGATGGTGGCCTGTTCGGACCCGCAGGTCTGTCCGTCGGTGGCTGCCTCCTATCTTCGGTGAGAAATGGCGGAGTTGCATTGTGGGGAGTGGCGGTCAGGTCCGGTGACCGTGGCTGACAGCTTCTGGAAGCGGTTGGCGGGCATTCACGGGGTTCCCGGCCAGTGGGGGGTGCTGATACCGGGGCGCTCCGTGCACGGGATGTTCATCCTCGCAAGGTTGTGGGCGGTGGGGTTGGACGGCACGCTGCGTGTGGTGGGGGTTCGCAGCCTGGGACCGGGCGGGATGGTTGTCTTTGGTGATGCGGATGCCGTGTTGGAGTTGCGTCACAGCCGGGTTCCCCCGAGGGTGGGCTGGGTTCTTGCTTGGAAGGATGGTCTGGCGCCATGGCCGGCTTGCTGATACTGTGCGGAACCCCCATCGGGAATCTGGCGGATGCCCCGCCCAGGTTGGCGGAGGCCTTGTCCGGCGCCGATTGCGTGTATGCCGAGGACACCCGCCGGTCGGGGAAGTTGTTCAAGGCACTTGGAGTGACGCCCCGCCGACTGCGGTCTTTCTTTGCGGGCAATGAAAACTCTCGCACCGCCGAACTGGCCGGGCGGTTGGCAGCGGGAGAGACGGTGGCGCTGGTTACCGACGCAGGGACGCCTGGCATTTCCGATCCCGGGCTGTTGGCAGTGAGAGCCGCCTTCGGGGAAGGAGCCCGGGTGACCATCGTTCCGGGGCCGAGCGCGGTCACCGCCTCACTGGCCGTGTCGGGACTGGCGGCCGGCAAATTCACCTTTGAGGGCTTCTTGCCCCGGTCCGGGGAGAAGCGGGCGCGGCGTATCGGTTTTCTGGCTGGCGGTGCGGAGACGGTGGTGCTGTTTTCCTCGCCCCATCGCCTGCGGGAAGACCTGGAAGATTTGGCGGTGGCGGGTATGGGAGATCGGCCCATGGCGGTGGTGCGGGAACTCACCAAGCTGCATGAGGAAGTCTGGACCGGTACGGTCTCCGATGCCTGCCGGGAGTGGAGTGTCCGCGCTCCGCAGGGCGAATTCACCCTGGTGATCGGGGGAGGCAGTCCCAGCGCCAGTGATGAGATCTCCGGGCGGATGGTGGGAGCCGCCGAAGCGGTGGCCCGACTGGTCTCGGCGGGCCTTCCCACTTCGGCCGCCGTGCGAGAAGTCGCCAGACTGCTCGAGGTGCCGCGCCGGGACCTGTATGGGTTGGTGCATGGGTAGTCTCAGGTTGCGGTGATGGCGGTGGTCTCCTCCACAGATGCGGGTTGGGTGGACACCCATTGCCACCTGCAGTTGGACGGGAGGCCTCCGGTGGAGCTTCTTGACCGGGCCGCCGCCGTGGATTGGGTGGTGGCGCCCGGAGTGGACTTGGAGTCGTCATGTGCGGCGCTTCTTCTGGCAGCCCGGCACCCGGGGCGGGTGCTGGCCGCATCCGGGTTGCACCCTCATGTGGCCGACCGCTGGCCGGATGAGGCCGAGGGCATTGCTGAGGCGGCACGGCACTCGGTGGCGGTTGGGGAGACGGGACTGGACTTCTACCGCAACCTCTCTTCCCGAAATCACCAGTTGGCGTCGTTCCGCGCCCAGATCGAACTCGCCGCGGAACTCTCCAAACCGCTGGTTGTGCACTGCCGGGACGCCTTTTCGGATGTGTACCGGCTTCTGGAGGAAACCGGGGCCGGCCCGGCTGCAGTCATGCATTGCTGGACGGGTGGTCCTCGCTGGACCCGCAGGTTTCTGGGACTGGGCGTGCATTTCTCCTTCGCCGGCCCGGTTGCGTTTCCGAACGGCGACACGGTGAGACGGGCGGCGGCGGTCGTCCCTCCTACCCGGGCGATGGTGGAGACCGACACGCCTTATCTAACTCCTCCTCCCCACCGCGGGAAGCCCAACGAGCCTGCGTGGGTGGCGTTGGTGGGCGAGGCCCTGGCGGGGGTCTGGGGCATGGACCCGGGCGAAGTGGCGTCCATAACCTCCGAGAATGCCCGGAGGGTATTCGCTCACGCCGAAGACGGACCCAGTTGATTGCCATTACTCCTTCCGGACTGTCCGAGTTGCTGGCTCGTCATGGGATCAGCCCTTCCCGCAAGCTCGGTCAGCACTTTCTGACCGACCCCAACCTGATTGCAAAGATGGTGAAGACTGCCGGAGTCGGCCCCGGGGACCGGGTGCTGGAAGTGGGCGCGGGGGTTGGTAACCTGACAGTTGCTCTGGCCCGGACCGGTGCTTCGGTGGTGGCCTATGAGATAGACCGGCGGCTCGCTCCCGTGCTGGCGGAGACCGTACCGTCTCATCATCGGGTGGCGATCCGGATGGAGGATGCCACCAAGGTCGATTGGAATGAGGCGCTCGATGGGAAGGGCTGGGTCATGGTCTCCAACCTTCCATACGGTGTGGGGACCCCGCTGTTGCTGGAGATGATCCAGAGGGTGCCTGCGGTGGTCAGGTACACGGTGATGCTGCAACGAGAAGTCGTCCAACGCCTGCTGGCCCGCCCGGGCAGCCGCGAATACGGTATTCCTTCGGTCATAGTGGGTCTGTACGCCCGGATACGCCGCTCCTTCGACGTTCCTCCCCAGGTGTTCTTTCCCCGCCCCGAGGTGTTCTCTTCGGTGGTGGAGTTGCGACGAACGGACCCTCACCCCGATGCCGAACTGGCGGTGTCCCTGGCCTCGGCCGCCTTCGGCAAGCGCCGCAAGATGCTGCGCCGCTCCCTGGATCCACAATTGGCAGGTGTCGAGCAGATCCTCCCGGCGGCGGGGATATCCCCACGAGACCGGCCCGAGGTCCTGTCGCCGGCTGACTTCCTGCGATTGGCCGGTGCAGTTCGACTCCGGCAGCAGGAACAATGACCACCTGGCTGGCCCCTGCCAAGGTGAATCTCACCCTTATGGTGGGGTCCGCCGCGGCCGGAGGACTGCATCCCATCCAGTCGCTGATGCAGACTCTGGATTGGGGTGACCTGTTGAGGGTAGACGAAGGCGATGAGGACCACCTGGAAGTGGAGGGCGCCGATCTCCCCGCCGGTGACGACAACCTGGTGTGGAAGGCGGTTGCGGCGCTGAAGGAGGGGATCGATCTTGCCCTCCCCCCGCTGCACGTGCACCTGGAAAAGCGCATCCCGGTTGCGGCCGGACTGGGAGGGGGAAGCGCCGACGCCGCGGCGATGCTGGCCGCATTGGGCCGGATGCTCAACCTCTCGCCGGCTGTCCTGCGGCGAGTAGCGCCCCACATCGGTTCGGACGTTCCGGCGGCATTTGCGGGAGGAAGCCTGTGGGTGGAGGGATTCGGTGAGCGATTATCCCCATTCGGGGTCCTTTCAGGTTTCGCGCTGGCGGTGGCCGTTCCTGACTTTCCGCTGCTCACCGCCGATGTCTACCGAAGATGGGACGACCTTGGTGAGCCGAGAGGATCGGAGTTTCCCTCGGCGGCCTTGCCCCCAGCCTTGCGACGCTCGGTCTCCTTTCGCAACGACCTGCAGCCGGCCGCCCTGCGGGTTCGCCCCGAACTGGGGGACGCCATCAGCCTTCTTTCCAAGGAGTGGGGGAGACCGGTGGCGATGTCAGGCAGCGGTCCATCGCTATTCGGATACTTCGTGGACGACGAGGAAGCAGAGGCGGCTGCCCGGCAGGTTGAGTCACGGTTCGCAGCCGCGGTGGGGGTCGATTTATCTTGCGACGGCCCGACCGAGATGACCGGGTAACCTAGGAGGCGATGTGCCCTTCTTGTCCCGATGGGGGGTGGTGTAACCGGCAGCACAGCGGGTTTTGGTCCCGCCGGTATGGGTTCAAGTCCTATCCCCCCAGCCAGGGCCGCATGTTGTGACATGACTTGGAGCAGACAATGAGCCACATGGTGATAATCATGGCGGCCGGCGAGGGTCGGCGGATGCGCTCGGAAGTTCCCAAGGTGCTCCATCCGGTGGCCGGTCGGCCGATTCTCTCTTGGATTGTGAATGCGGCGGCGGCCACTGGTCCCGACCGGATAATGGTGGTGGTCGGGGCCGGCGCCCGGCGGGTCAGATCCATACTGCCGCCGGGGGTGGGGACGTGCCATCAACCGCAGCGGCGGGGAACCGGGCAGGCGGCCTTGGTGGGGATGGAGGCGCTCGGAGAACTGGCGGACCACACGCCGGTGGTGGTGCTGCCCGCAGATGTGCCCCTCATCACCTCCGAGGCGATCTCCCGGGCGCTCGAGAGGCACGTCTCCGAGGGTGCGGCAGCCACCATGCTCACCGCCGAAGTTGAGGATCCCACCGGCTATGGAAGGGTGTTGCGCGATTCGCAAGGGCGGGTTGAGGGAGTGGTGGAGCATGTCGACGCCACCGTGGAACAGAGAGAAGTCCGAGAGATAAACACCAGTCTCTACGTTTTCGCGGCGGGGCCATTGCGAGCCGCCCTGGGACGGATCGGAGCGGGCAACCGCCAAGGTGAATACTACCTACCGGACGTGATCGGGTTGATGGTGGCCGATGCCAAGCCGGTCACTGCGATGCCCATGCCCGTTCACAACGCGCTGGGGGTGAACGACCAAGCCCAACTGGCTGAGGTGGCGGGTTGGATGAGACGGCGGATACTGCGGCGCCACATGCTGGCCGGGGTGTGGATGGAGGACCCGGACAGGACCTACGTGGATGCCGATGTGGAACTGTCCCCCGGAGTGAGGCTCCATGCCGGGGTGCATCTGGAAGGGAAGGTCGTGGTGGGGGAGGGGGCGATCGTGGGGCCCGACACCTATGTTCGCAATAGCAGCATCGGCCCTGGCAGCAGAGTGTGGTACGCGGTGGTGCGGGAATCGCGGATCGGTGCTGACGTCCAGGTCGGCCCCTATGCGTCGCTGCGTCCGGGTACCAGGATCGACGGAAGCGGCAAGGCGGGATCATTCGTGGAGATCAAGAACAGCCGCCTGCGGGAAGGCGCCAAGGCGCCGCATCTCTCCTATGTGGGCGACGCCGATGTCGGGGAGCGAGCCAACATCGGTGCGGGGACCATCACCGCCAACTACGACGGTTACCGAAAACACCGCACCGTGATCGGCCCGGGAGCCCAGATCGGCTCCAACACCGTGCTGGTGGCGCCGGTGGAGGTGGGAGAGGAGGGATGGACGGGGGCCGGGTCGACCATCACCCGCCCGGTGCCCTCCGGAGCCCTGGCCGTGGAGAGGTCCTCTCAGAAGTCCCTTCCGGGTTATGCGGCGAGACGAGCGGCGCGCTACCGTCAGGAAAGCGAACATCGGACCCCGGCTGAAGATTCTTGAAACGGCAAGTGGCTAGCGGAGACATCTAAATGGACATAGCGCACTTCAAGCAGATGCGGATCTTCTGTGGTAGCCACAATGTGGAACTCGCCCAGGAAGTGGCGGATCTGCTCGGAGTGTCCCTGGGCCGGCTGCACAGGTCGAAGTTCTCAAGTGGCGAGGTGTATGCGCGTTCCAATGAGAGCGTCCGAGGCACCGATTGTTTCGTCTTCCAGAGCCACTCTCCTCCGATCAACGACGCCATCATGGAGCAGTTGATCATCATTGACGCGCTACGCCGCGCCTCTGCTCATTCCATCACGGCAGTCATGCCCTACTTCGGGTACTGCAGGCAGGACAAGAAGGTGCTGCCCCGCGAGCCCATCACCGCAAGGCTGGTCGGCGACCTGTTCATGACGGCGGGCGCTGATCGGCTGGTCTCGGTGGATCTTCACACCGGGCAGTTGCAGGGTTTCATAACCAAGCCCTTCGATCATCTCACCGCGATCCCGATCATCAGTGAATACCTGGCCACGGTGATCAGTGATGACGTGACCATCGTCTCTCCCGACGCCGGTGGAGGTAAACGGGCCGAGAAATATGCCAGGCAGTTGAATGCCGACGTGGCCTTGGTCTACAAGCGTCGGGATGTCCGCCTCCACAATATCTCCGAAGCTCTGGCGGTTACCGGGGTGGTGGAGGATCGAAATGCTGTGATCGTGGATGACATTATCGACACCGGTGGCACGGTGACCAATGCCGCCAAACTGATCCGCACAATGGGGGCAAAGTCGGTACGGATCGCCGCCACCCACGGGGTGTTGTCCATGGGGGCAATGCAACGAATAACGGAGGCCGGTATTGACGAGGTGGTGGTGACCAACACGCTCCCGGTTCCCGAGGGAGCCTCCAGGGCCGGAAACCTGAAAGTGCTGTCCATTGCCTCTATCGTCGCCAAGTCGGTGCAGGCCATCTTCACCGATGACTCGGTCAGCAAGATCTTCCTAGGTGAGAACTTCTGAGTCAGGTATGGACACACGGGTAATCGAGGTCCGCACCGGTGGGCGACCGGCGGTGGTCGACCTGACCTCGCAAGTCGCGGAGTTCTGCCATTCTCGGGGCGACGGTCTGTTGTCGGTGTTTACCCCCCATTCCACCTGTGGCCTGGCATTGATCGAAGTTGGCGCCGGAAGCGATCGAGACCTGTGGACCGTCTTGGAGAGAGTGTTTCCCCGGAAGGGCGACTGGCTCCACCGGCACGGGTCCCCCGGTCATGGTGGTGATCATGTCATGCCCGCTCTGGTGTCCCCCAGCCTGGTTCTGCCGGTTCTGGACGGGCGCCCGACTCTGGGGATATGGCAGTCGGTGGTACTGGTCGACCCCAATCGAGACAATCCGGTGAGAAGAGTGAGGCTGAGTTTCCTGTCCGGCTAGAGGCTGAAGGCTGAGTGTCGCCGGGCCACACCGGGTCTAACTGGTTGGCGGGACCCCACGAATCTGAGGTAAGAGGATTCTCTCGCCTGGGTAGATCAGGTTGGGATCCGTGGACCGGATCGTCTCCCGGTTGGCCTCGATCAGGTCCACCCAGTATGCGGTGATCTGTCCAGCGGTGGGAGGTTGACCCATAGATTGAGCCAACGCTCGCCGGGCCACGCTCCACAAGTGGTCCCCAGCCACTATCCGGTAGTGGTCTCCTGGTGTGATCCGCCGGCCGGATGAGAGGTGGGGGTGGGTTACGTCACCCAATGCCTCGTCACCCACTTCAGCCGGCAGGTCCGGCCCTGGGCCGGCGTGGAGTGAGGGGAGGGGAAACAGAAAGGGGGCCGTCCCGGGAGTTTGGGGGATGGATGAAGCCGGGTGGGAGGGTGAAGGTGTGATCGGCACCGGATAGGCATGCAACTGCGGGGTTGTCGGCGGCCGGTCGGTCGAAGCCACGGCCGGGACGCCGTTCGCCAGCGTGGTGACAGCCACTGTTCCAGCCAACACTCGGGTGCTCAGGGTACGGATGAAGGGCAGCGTCACCGGTGTGGCTATCCGCAAGGCGCCGGTTGCCCGGCGCAGTCGCGCAGTCACGTAGAAGGAGGTGGAGAGAAGTATCCACCAACCGCATCCCAGGCCGAGCACCCGAACCGCTGATAGGAGGGCCTCGGTCGGCGGGGTGGTGTCGAGCCACCGGCCGAGATGCGACCAATCGATATGCAGCCAGGGCGCCTTTCCCAACTGGTGAAGACCGAATGTCGTGGCGGAGGAGAACGTCAGTAGCCCCAGGAGAGGGACGACAGGATGGATCTTTGTGTTCATGTCCCCAAGCATGAATGCGTTCTCCTCGGGTCGGCGACCGATGGGGCACGAAATGTTTCGCGACCGATGCCGTCTTTTTGACTGTTAGCATCGGGCGGGCCCTTACAGCACGGAGCGCTACAGAATGAAGATCAAGATCGGAGTCGCCCACACCAGTCGAGTAGTGGAGATTGACAGCGATGACATCGCTGAGGTCCGCACCGCTATCGAGGAAGTCTTTGCCAAAGGCCAACCAATGCTGTGGATCGAAGACTCCGACGGAACGCAATTCGGCATTCCGACCCGGATGTTGGCGTTTGTTGAGTTCGAGAGTCCCGGCAGTCGTTCGGGAGTTGGATTCGCGGCGGGAAGCTAACCGGCCAGGTGGCGGCGGCGGCGCTTGGCCAACCACCGTTTACGCAGTCTCCGACGATCTTCTTCCGAGTATCCACCCCATACGCCCGACTCTTGGTTTGTCTCCAGGGCGTATTGCAGGCAGTCTTCGATGACGTGGCAGTCGGTGCAGATGGCGGTCGCCATGGCGATCTGCCCAACCGCGGGACCGGTGCTGCCCACCGGGAAAAACAGGCTGGGATCGGAGTCGAGGCAGGCTGCCGATTCTCTCCAATCGGTGATGGTGATGGTCGATTTCAAGTGGTCTTCTCCAAGTTTATGATTGTGAACACTTTCACAA
Source organism: bacterium OM1 bin76 (assembly GCA_002238785.1). GTDB lineage: Bacteria > Actinomycetota > Acidimicrobiia > Spongiisociales > ZC4RG35 > Bin76. The sequence continues at coordinate 25,761 of MPNA01000020.1, forward strand.
GGCAGGGTCCTGGTGCATGGCTCACAAGCCCTTAAGGTTAGGGGGGCCAAACGTTTTTATCAAGCAAATACCGGGATGTTTTTTCCCTGATCCGGGCATCCGGAGACCAGGCTAGCCTTGGAGGCAACAAAGCATTGGCCCTCGTAGCTCAGGGGACAGAGCGCCGGTCTCCGGAACCGGGTGCGCAGGTTCGAGTCCTGCCGAGGGCGCTTTTCGGCGGGGAAACCCAGACCCCGCTGCGACTCTGGTGTGAACAAGCAGAAGGGACGCTCCTCCTGAGAAGGAGAGGCGTCCCTTCTGCGGCAAATGGGGTCGGACGGTTTAGATGTCGTAGTAGAGCTCGTACTCCACGGGGGTGGGATGGCGCCTCACCAGGCTGGCCTCGTTGTCCCGCTTGTAGGAGATCCAGGTGTTGATCAGGTCCTGTGAGAACACGTTGCCCTCGGTGAGGAAGGCGTGGTCGGCCTCCAAGGCGTCCAGGGCCTCGTCCAAGGTCCCCGGAACGGTCTTCAAACCGGCGGCTTCCTCGGGCCCCAGTTCGTAGAGGTCCACATCAACCGGATCGCCCGGCTCGATCCGATTCCGAACCCCGTCCAGTCCCGCCATCAACATGGCGGCGAAGGCATAGTAGGGGTTGCAGGATGGATCGGGGCAGCGGAACTCGAGCCGCTTGGCCGACGGAGCCTGCGAGTAGGTGGGAATCCGGATCGCAGCGGAACGGTTGCGCTGGCTGTACACCAGGTTGACCGGAGCTTCGAAACCGGGCACCAGTCTCCGATAGGAGTTGGTTCCGGGCGCCGCGAAGGCGAGGATGGCCGGAGCGTGAGCGATCAAACCCCCTGCGTACCAGCGAGCCATGTCGGAGAGGTTGGCGTACGTGCCCTCTTCATAGAAGAGAGGAACGCCGTCCTTCCAGAGGCTTTGGTGGGTGTGCATACCCGAGCCGTTATCCGCGAAGATGGGCTTGGGCATGAATGTGACGGTCTTCCCTGCCTGCTTGGCGACGTTCTTGCAGATGTACTTGTAGATCATCAGACGATCGGCCTGCAGCAACAGCGGTGCATAGCGGATGTCGATCTCGGCCTGGCCGGCAGTTCCCACTTCGTGGTGATGAATCTCGATGGGAATCCCCACTTTGAGCATCTGGGCGACCATCTCGGAACGAATGTCCTGCTGGGAATCGTTGGGAGGAAGCGGGTAATAGCCTTCCTTGAGGCGCATCTTGTGTCCCAGGTTGCCTCCGTCCTCTTGCCGCGCCGAGTTCCATGCGGCTTCCCCGGAGTCCACCTGGTAGAAGGACATGTTGCTGTGATGGCCCACCTGGGAGAACCGTGCGGAGTCGAAGATGAAGAACTCCGCTTCGGGACCCCAGTAGGAGGTGTCGGCGAGGCCCGTGGAGAGCAGATACTCCTCGGCGTTCCTTGCGACTCTCCGCGGGTCCTTGTGGTACCAGTCTCCGCTGATGGGATCCTTGATGAAGCAGTTCACAACCAGGGTGGGGTGCTCGAAGAAGGGATCCTCAAAGGCCATGGAGGGATCGGGAATGAGCAGCATATCCGATTCCTCGATGGTCTGGAACCCACGGATGGACGAGCCGTCGAATCCGAAGCCTTCCTCGAAGGACTCTTCGGTCAGATAGCTGGATGGCATGGTGAAATGATGCATCTTCCCCGGCAGGTCCGGGAATCGAAGATCCACGAAGTCGTACTCTTGAGCGAGAGCTGATACTTCGGCTGGCGTGGACATTTTAGTCTCCCTCAGGGTAGCTATAGGGCCGTAGAATAGATGCGAGGCGCTGGCGAAATGAAACTGGCTGACCCACTGTCAACTCCGGTAAAAGAGGGTTATGACTGACAATTCACGGTTTCCAATGTCGGAGATCTCCGAACTGCCGGAGGATCTTCGAGAAAGGGCCGAATTCGTGTATTCCAAGCTTGGGTTCACACCCAATGTGATGCTGGCCATGGGCCATCGGCCCGAGGAGGCGAGGGCGTTTTTCGCCTACCACGACGCTTTGATGGAGAGGGAGGAAGGGTTGTCGAAAGCCGAGCGGGAGATGATCGTGGTCGCCACCAGTTCGGCCAATGAATGTCCCTACTGCATTGTCGCCCACGGGGCGATCCTTCGCATTCGCTCCGGCGACCCGCTCATCGCCGACCAGATCGCCGCCAACTGGCGAACCGCCCCGGTCTCGGACAGACAGCGCGCCATGCTTCGGTTCGCCGTCAAGTTGGCCCGCACTCCCGAAGCAGTAGAGGAAGCCGATTACGAACCCCTCTACGAACAGGGTTTCAACGACGACCACGTTTGGGAGATAGGGGCGATCACTGCGTTCTTCGCCATGTCCAACCGGTTGGCCCACCTGGGTCATATGGCGCCGAATCCGGAGTTCTACCTGCTGGGTCGCCTGCCCCGCAAGTAGTCCTTTCGGTGGGCAATTCACGATCCCTGTACCTGCAGCGTCGGGGTGAGGTGGCTCACCTGATCATCGATCGTCCGCACCGGCGCAACGCCTTCACAGACGAGATGTGGCCGATTCTGGCCGACCTCGCTCGGGAAGCCGACCGGGATGACCGAACCAAGGTGATGGTGGTCCGAGGCGCCGATTCCACCGTGTTCTGCGCCGGCGCCGACGTGGCGGAGTGGGCAGAACGCCTTTCCCGGGGCGACGGCGGAGTGCAGAACGGAGAGATGGTTCTGGCCGGGGTATCTGCAGTGGCCGATATGAAGAAACCCACCGTTGCCGCTATTCAAGGCGCCTGTATGGGGGGTGGGGCGGCCATCTCCATGGCCTGCGACCTGCGGGTGGCCGATCGAACTGCCCGCTTCAGCCTGCCGCCGGCTCGGGTTGGCCCGGCCTTTCCCTACGCGGCGCTGCGGTCGCTGGTGGCTGCAGTGGGTGAGGCGCAAGCGAAGTGGTTGCTCTTCACCGGAGAGGTATTCGACGCCGACCGGGCGCTACAGATCGGGTTCCTATCGGCCGTGTACGAACCACAGTTCTTTCCGTCCAAGCTGGACGAGTTGCTAACGGTGATGTGCAGCATGTCCCAGACCTCCCTTCAGTCGATGAAAGCGATGATGAAGATGGTGGCAGGAGGCCAGACCACCGATAGTCGGGAGACCGAGCAGATCTGGAGGGAGTTGGCCGCTGGTCCGGACCACGCCGCCGGGGTGGGCGCCTTCTTGGAGAAGTGGCGCAGGCTCTGAGCCGAGGGGCCCCGGGGAGTGGCTAGAATTTTGGCCTGTGTTTCCAGGTAGTACTGACCTCTATCGACGTCTGGCCAATTTCGGGTTCGGATATCGAAAATCACCCAACTTCGAATTGTATAGAAGGGTGGCGATATCCATCACCATCATCTGGCTGGGTATCTCGGGGTTGGTGCTGGCAGGTCTGCTTTGGGTTAGGGACGATCTGGCTTGGAGTTTCTTCCTGGTGTTCGGTATGGCCGGTATCGGAGTCTTCGTCAGTTCAGTGATTGGCCTGGCATGGCTGATCGTATTGCCCTGGGCCCGGAGAGAACCCAAAATAGGACTGGTGATGGCCCTTTACGACAAGGTTGGCAGCGCCCCGGTTGCCGAGCGCCTGGGCGAGGGCGCCCGTGAGAGCCTCATGGAAATGGGGATCCTTCCTGAGAACATCGTGCGGTTGGATGTTGCGGGAGCGTGGGAACTCCCCTGGGGAGCCAGTCGTTTGATTCAGGCTGGTTGCCAGGGGGTGGTGGCTACCGCAGTGGTTATGCAAGGGCAGACCCACCATTTCAAGTCAGTGGTGGACGGAGCTGTCCAAGGATTGATCCAGCTTCAGGTCGACACGGGTGTCCCGGTGGGCAACGCGGTGTTGGCGGTCACCGAGTGGGAGCAGGCGGTCGCCCGCAGCCAGCCGGGGTCAAACGCCGGCGCTCAGGCCGCCCGGGCGGTGGTGGAAGCTCTACGGTCAGAGATAAGGTGAGCTTGGGCAACTCTTAGCGTCGGGTTATACTCTCGGTTTGCTATACGAAGCGGAAGCCGATTTGCTTCCCACCCGGCCGCTGTGAGGTGAGCCGCGGTATTTTGGGAGCGGATTCTCCAGCTTGTTGCAGGCCTTTACAAATAGGAGGAGAGAGACTATCGCAGAACTTCGAGTCAATGATGCAATCAAGGCCCCCGTTGTCCGCTTGGTGGCGCCCGACGGAGCACAGATCGGGGTCAAGAAGCTGGCGGAGGCCATGTGGCTGGCCGACCAGTTGGATCTGGACCTGGTGGAGGTTGCTCCGATGGCCGATCCGCCGGTGTGCCGGCTGATGGATTACGGACGATTCAAGTATGAACGTTCCATCAAGGAAAGGGCTGCCCGGAAGAGCCAGACCCGCACCGTAATCAAGGAATTGCGGCTGCGGCCACGCATTGAGGACCATGACTTCGACATGCAGACCCGCAAGGTCCTGTCTTTTTTGTCGGGGGGCGACAAAGTGAAGTTGACGGTTCGGTTTCGGGGGAGAGAGCGGGAAAGGCCCGAATACGGCCAGAAGCTGCTGACGCGCCTCGCCGAGGCCGTTAGCCATGAGGGAGTTATAGAACAGGCGCCAAAGATGGAGGGCCGCAACATGACCATGATGCTGGCGCCTGCCGGTCATGCTTCGGGTGGCGGCAGACCCAGGCCACGGCATAGACAGAAGAGATGACTCTCCTCTGATGGCAAGATATCAAAACTAGGAGGACCCAATGCCTAAACAGAAGAGCCATAGGGGTCTCGCGAAAAGAATTAAGAAGACCGGATCCGGGAAGTTGATGCATCGCAGGGCCGGTCGGGGTCACTATCGGCTGGCAAAAGGCAAAAAGCGGTTCCGGCGCTTGGACGGTACCGATGGTCTGTCACCGGGCGACGAGCGGATAGTTCGTCGCATGATTCGGAACTAGGAAAGGGCGAATCATGGCAAGAGCAAAGAACGCTCCCTCCTCCCACCGTTCCCGCCGCAAGGTGGTCGCGCAGGCAAGGGGCTACCGAGGCGCCCGCAGTCGCACGTTCCGCGCCGCCAACGAGCAGGTGATGCATGCGATGGTGGACTCCTACAGTCACCGTCGGGCTCGGAAGGGCGACTTCCGGAGGCTGTGGATAACTCGCATCAATGCGGCCGCCCGCCAGAACGGGTTGAGCTATTCACGGTTTGTGGCCGGTCTTAACGCGGCTGGAGTGGAGGTTAACCGGAAGATGTTGGCCGACCTGGCGGTCAACGATCCGGATGCTTTCTCGCAGTTGGTGAAGATCGCCCGAGAGGCTTGATACGCTCCCGGCGTAATCCCCGGATCGTACAACTGGGCCGGCTGCATCGGCCCCGCCAGAGAAGACGCACTGGGAAGACGCTGATTGAGGGCCCCCACCTGCTGGCCGAGGCGTTGGCTGCCGGACATGAAGTCCCGGAGGTGCTGGCCGTGCCCGCGGATCACCACACTCGAGGACTCTGCGAACGGTACGGCGTTGCGGTCACCTCAGTGACCGGGGAAGTTCTGTCTCGATTAGCCGGCACCAAGAACCCCAGAGGGCCGGTGGCGGTGTTGGGAATTCCCAGACCCGACCTGGGGGGCAAGGATGTCCTCTGGTTGCTGGTGTCTGAACCTGGCAATTGTGGTTCGCTGATACGCACCGCCTCGGCTTTCGGATGGGATGTAGCTATGGGCGACATGTCAGTAGACCCCTGGTCGCCCAAGGTGCTGCGAGCCGGCGCCGGAGGTCACTTCCGGGCAGCCATCAGCGGGGCTGCCGAAGCACCGCCTGAGGCGTTGGTAGTGGGGTCGGTTCCCCGCGGTGGGGTTCCTCTCCCGCAGATGGGTGACCATCTTGATAGCGACCGTCCATGGTGGCTGATCATCGGCGATGAAGCCGGCGGGATTCATTCCTCCTACGGCCGCCGGGTAGATCTGTGGTGCTCCATCCCGATGCCGGGAAAGGCGGAGAGTCTCAATGCGGCGGCAGCCGGGGCCATCATCTGCCAGCATCTATCCGGTATACGGGGGAACCGGAACGCGGACTCCACCGAGCAACTTGGAAACCTCTCTAAACTCCTATAGCCGGAATGGAAAACCTCGCCGCCCTTGTGAAGCAAGCCCCTGACCTGGTGGAGGGGGCAACCAGCGTGAAGAGCCTCGACGCTTTGCAGAACGATCTGTTGGGGCGTCGGTCGTTGATAGCAGGATTGCAGAGACAAATAGGCAAGATGCCTGCCGGGGAACGCCCCTGCATGGGACGGGCAATTCAAGAGGCGCGTGGCGTGTTTGCCGATTTGATAGCGACACGCCGGGAACACTTGGAGCGGGAGACCGAGCGAATGACTCTGGCCGCCGACCGGGTGGATGTCACCTTGCCGGCTCTGGAATTCCCGGAGGGATACACCCATCTGATCACCTCGACCATTGAAGAGGTGTGCGACATATTCATAGGGTTGGGATATCGGGTGGTGGGGGGACCCGAAGCGGAGTCTGGCACATATAATTTCGATGCTCTCAACACCCCGCCCACTCATCCCAGCCGGCTGGAGTCCGACACCTTGTACCTGGATTGGGGAGACCCCGCCGATGAGATCCTGCTTCGCACCCACACCTCTCCCATGCAGGCGCGGTACATGGAGCAACACGACCCTCCCGCCTATGTCGTGGTGCCTGGCAAAGTTTTCAGGGCGGACACTCCCGACGCCACCCACTCGCCGGTCTTTCATCAGATAGAGGGTCTGGCGGTTGACGAGGACCTGACCTTTTCCGACCTGAGGGGAACCCTCGCCTATTTCGCCAGGGAATTCTTCGGGGCCGACCGTCGCATCCGGATGATGCCCGACTACTTCCCCTTTACCGAGCCGTCCGCCCAGATGCACGCCTCTTGCTTCTCCTGTGAGGGTGGTGGCTCCTGCAGGGTGTGCGGAGGAGTGGGATGGATTGAACTGTTAGGGTGCGGCATGGTCGATCCCAATGTCTTCGAGTGGGTGGGATATGACCCCTCCCGGGTCAGCGGCTTCGCCTTCGGGATGGGAGTGGAGCGCATCGCCCAGGTGCGCCACGGCGTCTCCCCGCTGCGGCACTTCTTCGACAACGACCACCGAGTGCTCTCCCAGTTCCGATGAGAGTCTCTTTCAACTGGCTGGCCGACTACATCGACCTGCGGTCCCGGGAACCGGGGGAGGTGGCGGAGGTGCTGGAGTCCCTGGGTCATGAAGTGGAGGAGATCCAGTTGCTGGCGCCCCGATTCGAGGGGGTGGTGACCGCCCGGGTCTTGGAGGTGGAACCCCACCCGCGCGCCGACCGGATCAGGGTTTGCCGGGTGACCACCGGGGACCAGCCGATGACAGTGGTGTGCGGCGCCTGGAATTTCGAGGCCGGCGCCACAGTGGCCCTCGCTCTACCCGGTTCCACTCTGAGCGGAGGGATGGAGATCGGGAGGCGTTCCATCCGGGGAGTGGTTTCGAACGGGATGATCTGCTCGGAGAGGGAACTGGGGTTGGGGGAGGAGGCGGAAGGCATCCTGGTGTTCGATTCGGGGGTTTCAGTCGGCAACGACCTGGCGGGCCTTCCGTCCCTCACCGACACCGTCTTGGACCTGAGCATCACTCCCAACCGGCCTGATGTGATGTCCTATGTTGGGGTGGCCCGGGAGTTGGCCGCCTATTACCGGGTCGGCTACCGTCTGCCAGAACCCGACTTCCCGCAGACCGAGGCTGTTCCTCGGATCGGGATAGAGATCGAGGATCCCAGCGGTTGCTATCGGTTCACGGCCCGGGAGGTGCATGGTTGCACGGTGTCGCCATCCCCGTTCTGGATGCGCACCCGACTGCGGGCCTCCGGCCAGAGGCCCATCTCCAACGTGGTGGACATCACCAACTACGTGCTCTTGGAACTGGGGCAGCCCATCCACGCCTTCGACTTGGATGAACTTGGCGGGGCGGGAATTGTGGTGCGGAGGGCGAGGGCGGGGGAGAGGCTCACCACCCTTGACGGGGTGGACCGGGCCCTGACGCCGCCGGATCTGGTGGTGGCCGACCGGGAACGCGCATCTGCCTTGGCAGGCACGATGGGCGGAGGGTCTTCGGAGGTCAGCGATCGGACCACCTCGGTTCTGATCGAAGCGGCCTCGTGGGATCCTCCCACCGTCCTGCACATGTCGAAGCGACACGCGCTGCGAACCGAGGCTTCCGCCCGTTTCGAGCGGGGGGTGGATCCCCACCTGCCCCCCCGTGCCGCGGCCCGGGCGGTGGAGTTGGTCACCTCGCTGGCCGGGGGGCAGGCGCTTGCGGCGGTGACCGATGTGGTGGCCCGGGAGGACAAACTCCGGCCGGTCACGATCAGCCTGCCGATGCGAGAGGCCGAGCGGATCCTCGGTCCGGGGTTCGACACTCCACGGGTGGTGGACCTTCTCTCCCGACTTCACTTGAGAGTGGAGGGAGAGGATCCGGTCTGCGTCGAAGTACCCACCTTCCGGCCCGATCTCACCAGACCCATTGACCTGGTGGAGGAGTTGGCCCGGCTGTGGGGATACAACAATTTCCCCGAGCGGGTACCCCGCGGTCCGGGCGGGGGACGTTCAGTTGCTCACCGTCGCACCAGAATTCTTCGCCGAGCCCTGTGCGGATTGGGTTTCTCCGAGTCTGTCTCGCTCAGTTTCATGAGGGCTGCGGAGATCGAGATCTGGGGATGGGAGGACGACGACGAACGGGCTGGGGAGATTCGCCTGAAGAACCCCCTCCGAGAGGAGGAGTCGATCCTCAGGACCACCCTGCTGCCTGGGCTGTTGCGGGTGGCGAGGTACAACAACTCCCATGGGCTGGAGGACGTAGCCATCTTCGAGATGGGCAAGGTATTCCTGGACCGGCCCCATCCCACCCTGCCCAAGGTGCCCGATCAGCCCGAACGGATGGGAATCCTGGCCACCGGGCAGTTGGGAGGGTCAGGCTTGGGCGGCACTCCACGGCCGGTGGACTTCTACTCGGCGTCGGCGGTGTGGCGGGCCGCGGCCCATCACCTGGACTTGGACGACTGGCGGTTGGAGCCCACCGATGCGCCGGGGTGGCATCCGGCCCGCGCCGCCCGATTGGTGTTGGGTGGAGCAGTGGTGGGCACCTTGGGCGAGATCCACCCTGCCGTGGTCCGCAAGGCGGAGCTCTCCGGAAGGGTGATCGCCATGGAGTTGGACCTCGATCCCCTGGTGGCTGATCGGGCTCACTGGCAGTTCCGGGAACCCAGCGTGTTCCCTCCCTACACGTTCGATCTTGCATTCGAATCGCCCGAGGAACTGGGGGCCCAGGACCTTCTGTCGGCCACCGCCCGGGCGGCGGGGTCCTTGCTGGAGTCGGCCAGGGTGTTCGACGAGTTCCGAGGCGACCCCCTGGGAGAGGGCAGGAAGAGCCTGGCGATCAACTACACCCTCAGAGCGGCGGATCGCACCCTCTCGGGTGAGGAGACCGCCGAAGCGTTGCGTTCCATGGCCCGCGCCGCCCGGCAGTTGGGCGCCGAATTGCGGGGCGACCTGTGAGCTTTCTGTCGGTGGCAGATGTGGGCGCCGAGGGATTGGCGCGCCTTTTGGAGTCGGCTTTGGACTTCAAACGGGACCCCGGGCGATATCGCTCGGCGCTGGCCGGGAAGACGGTGGGACTGTTCTTTCAGAAGCCGTCGCTGCGAACCTGGGTGTCCTCCACCGCGGCCACTGCTCTCTTGGGTGCACACCCGGTACCCATTCAACAGGAGGTTTCGGGGGTTGGTGAGCGGGAAGACCCCGCCGACGTGGCTCGGGTACTGGACCGTTACCTCGATGCGTTGGGTATGCGGGTCTTTGAACACTCCCTCCTGGAACAGATGGCAGATCACATGAAGGCGCCGGTGATCAACCTGCTGTCGGACCGGGAACATCCCTGCCAGGCAGTGGCCGATTTGATGACCATTGCCGAGCGGCGCCCTCTGGCAGGGTCGGTGCTCGCCTATGTCGGGGATGGGAACAACGTCTGTCACTCGTTGATGCTGGCCGGGACCATGGCGGGGATGCGAGTGCGGGTGGGGTGCCCTCCCGGTTACCGGCCCGACGGTTCCGTGGTCGCCCGAGCCCGGGAGTGGGGCGAGGTCTCGATCTTCGACGACCCGGCCCCGGCGGTCCGGGGCGCCCACGCCGTGTACACCGATGTGTGGACTTCGATGGGACAGGAGGAGGAGTCACAGCAACGCCTGGCCGCCTTTACCGACTACACCGTTGACTCGGGATTGATGGAACTGGCCGACCCCGAAGGGGTGTTCATGCACTGTCTCCCCGCCCACCGGGGCGAGGAGGTAACCGCCGAGGTGCTGGAGTCGCCCCGGTCGGTGGTGTTCGACCAGGCCGAGAACCGCCTCCATTCGTTCGCGGCCCTGCTCCTGAACCTCCTATCTGCATGAGGTTGGATGGGGGTCGGACCGGGTGATTTCACACCTGCGGGTGCACACCGGGGGCCGATCAGCACCGATGGCAAGGGGTACACTCCGAGCCGGTGGGTGCTTCAACAACGCCGAAACCCCAGGTTTGAGAGCCTCCCGCCGTCTGGTGTCCGAGGACTTCGACGGTCCCGTGCTGGTGGTGGCGGAGCGACTGCTGGGCAAGCGGTTGATAACCGTCATGGAGGGCGTCGCCACTTCGGTCATCCTGTGTGAGGTGGAGGCGTACGGCGGCGCTGATGATCCTGCCAGCCACGCTTACGGGGGTTCGGGCCGGCGCAACCGCAGCATGTTCGGTGAGGCGGGGACCCTTTATGTGTATCGGTCGTATGGGATCCACTGGTGCGCCAATGTGGTCACCGGACCCAGGGGAGAGGGTCAGGCGGTGCTGCTCCGCGGCGGGCTTGCGGATACCGGAGTCGAAAGCATGATCGCCCGTCGCGGTCGGGAGGACCACCTGTGCGACGGGCCCGGCAAGCTCACCCAGGCCCTGGGCCTGGAGGGTCGGCACGATGGTCTGGCGTTATGGGAGAGTTCGGAAGTCTTCCTCGAGGACACCGGTCTGCGGGTTTCTGAATGGCGAAACGCTCCCAGGGTGGGAATCAGCAAGGCCGTCAAACGCCGATGGAGGCTGACGGCAAGCGGAATGGGCTACCGACCACCCCGCTGACGAGTACAGGTTGGCCGGGGACTACCTTCCGAACCGTCGACCGCGCTTGGTGCGGAACGCCTCGGTCATGATCCGGTTGTCAAAGTATCCCTGGGGGGCTTGGCCGTCCACCGCAAAATGGTAGAGAGCGGTCTGGAAGATTCCCGATAGAGCTGACATCACCACAATCACCACCAGCATCCAAAGCGCGCCCAACCCGATCGATATCCCGGTCGCCGCTCCGCCGCCGGAGACGACTCCCAGGATTATCAAAGCCACTCCCGGGAGAGAGGCTAGGAAGCCGACGATTCCCAGTCCCACCTGGGCGCCGAGATTCTCTCCCCAGGTCCTGCGAAACAGGTTCACCGAGCCTTTTATGGCTTCTCCGGCGCCTTTGCCCTCGATCACGATGATGGGCAGGACCAGAAAGGTGACCACCGTCCAGGCCATCCCGACCATTCTGATGACAATGCTGCCCAGGATGCCTGCCCGTTCCTCGATGGTCCGCAGAATGGCCGACACCAACGCTGAGATCAATGCCCAAGGCAGAATCCGGCCTGCCCTGGAGGCGGCCCCTCGCAAGGCGCTGCCGATGGTGGGATCCCCTCCGGCGAGACGCTCGTGGGCCGCGCTCACCAGAGCGGCGTTGAAGAAGATCGTGATGTAGGCAAGTATGAAGTACATCACCACCAGCAGGAGGAAGTTCGTGCCGTTGAATCCTCCGATCGCTATCGGGATGAAGAAAAGAGCAAGTGTTACCACGGTTGCGGCCATCGAGATGACCGGCAGGAGCAACAACTCCTTGTCGGCTTTGAGGACTTGCCAGGATGCTTTGGCTAGCGCAATGGAATTACCTATTCGACCCATGGCTAGCACTCTAACCACCCGGGAGTCCCGGATCCTGCCATTATCGGCCACTGGCGCCCCGTCCCTGGAGTGGCCTGCGCGGTGGAATGACATTGATAATTGCTATCAATATCGTATTGTTTTACCCGCCCGAACTATTACCCGTGTTAACCTGAATTGCGGAAAGCGGGGCCTGGCCAAGGTGCCAGGCGACCAGGGGCTGATCGGCGACCATAGGAGAGCGGCTATATGAACCTTGTTAACAGCAAATCTTTGAGACTTGAGAGGAAGAGACCGTATTTGATTGCGGGGCTGATCGCCCTGCTGGTATTCGGGTTCATACTGCTCCGCCCCGGTTTGGCCAAGGCGCAGGAGATGGCGGTCCCCGGCGAGTCGCAGTTTGTCTTCAACACCTTTGCATTCCTTATTTGGGGAGCCCTGGTCATGTGGATGGCCGCCGGGTTCACCATGCTCGAGGCCGGGGCGGTGCGAAGCAAGAATTCTTCGATGATCTGTCTGAAGAACATCGGAATCTACTCGATCGCAGGTCTGGCCTACTTTGTAATCGGCTACAACCTCATGTACGTCGATGTGGGGAGCGTGATCGGATCTTTCCAGATCTTCTATTCTTCGTCTGCCAGCGAAATCGCCCTGCTCGACGGCGCGACGGATGTGGTTGGCGATGTCGTGGCCAACGGATACGCCGTCATGTCCGATTGGTTCTTCCAGATGGTATTCGTGGCGACCGCCGCATCAATCGTCTCCGGCGCCATTGCAGAACGAATCAAGATGTGGACGTTCTTCGTATTCGTGTTGATCCTGACCGCAGTGATATATCCCATCGTCGGCGCCTGGACCTGGGGCGGCGGTTGGCTCAGCGAACTGGGATTCAGCGATTTTGCAGGCTCGACGATCGTCCACGGCACCGGTGGATGGGCGGCTCTGGCAGGAGTGCTCCTGATCGGTCCGCGTCTGGGCAAGTATCGCAGGGACGGATCCGTCAAGCCCACCCCTCCCTCGAACGTTCTGGTGGTAACCCTCGGGGTTTTCATCCTGTGGCTGGGATGGTTCGGATTCAACGGCGGATCGCAACTGGCGCTGGGGACTGCGCTGGATGCAGTGGCGATGAGCAACGTTCTGGTCAATACGAATCTGGCAGCCGCAGCCGGGGTGGTGACGGCATTGTTCGTGTCACGACCCCTACTGGGGCGGGTGGATCTGTTTGCCGGCTTGAACGGCGCCATCGCCGGGTTGGTGGCAATCACCGCCGGGCCGGATCTGGTGGACCACTACTGGTCGATCCTCATCGGGGCCGTGGGCGGCTTGATCTGTACCGCCGGGATCAGGTTGTTGGAGAACAGGAAGATCGACGACGTGGTTGGCGCCATCCCCGCTCACTTGATGTGCGGAATCTGGGGAACCCTGGTGGTTGGTATCACAGGAGGCGCCCCATTTGGAGTGCAACTACTCGGTATCGTGGCGATTGGCGCTTTCGTGTTCATAGTGTCGTTCATTGTCTGGAAGGTTCTCGACATGACTATGGGCCTGCGGGTTGAGCCAGACATCGAGAGGCTTGGTCAGGACGCTGGAGAACTTGGCATCGAGTCCTATCCCGAATTCCTGCTGGTTCCTGAAGAGTTCGGCGACGAAGACTGACGAATCGATCCAAATAAGTGATCAACCCGAGCAGCCCCGGCATTGCGCCGGGGCTGTTTGCTTTCCCGCCGCCGTACCGTCTTGTCTCCTGTTGGTCGCCGGTCTCCCCGGACCCTTTTGGGAGTCTTCTCCCCAAACACAGCGATGGCCGGGTTGAGACAGGCTCAGGCAAACCGAAGCGCACGGCTGGACCTGCATAAACGGCTTGGTTCTGCAAGAAGACAAAGTCGCGAAAATCACGGTCTCCCCTGTGACGGTCCCCCCTTTGGGAGCCCACCCCCGCCACCACCTGTCCATTGGTCGGGCAAGCTCCGTCCAAGCGAGGACGGGGCCTGCTGGCGAGACCACATGATCCCTTGAGGAGGTCCGGCGACGTCGGGACGGACCCTCTTGGTGTTTGACTCCTATCAATATGGTCGGTCCTTGGGACAGAGTCAATACCTGGACCACGTTTTTTCCGACTCCGCGGCAGCGGAGGGGGGAGGCCTACGCCAGTTTGGCGGCGATCGCTCCTCCGCCTCGCAGTGCTGTTCCGTCCGCACCGGCGGTATTGAAGACCCGTGGGTTGGCCAGGGCTTCTGAGACCATGCCCCGAAGCAACTGTTCCCGGGTACGGGGAGGGTCGATCCACAGGTAGGCGGCCAGGCTTCCGGGGAGGGTGTTGATCTCGTTGACGTAGAGGTTCCCCTCATGGGCCAGGAAGTCGACGCGGGAGATGCCCCGAATGCCGACCAAGTCCGCCACGGCCACCGCCTGTTCTCGGATCTCATTGTCCAGGTGGTCGGGAACCTCGGCCGGCAACTGGCGGACCACCTCCTGGGAGTTTGCCCACGCCAGGTACTTTTCGCGGTAGGTCAGAATCCCCCGACTGTCGGAACGGGTGGGCTCTTCGATAGCCGACAGTTCCAACTGCGGATGGCGGCGCACTGCGATCTGCAGATCCCTGGCGCCGTCCAGATATGGTTCGATCACCGCTCCGTCCATCAGATGAGGGGACGAGCGGGAAAGGGCCTGGGCGGTCTCGTAATCGTCGACCACCGCGATTCCGATCGAGGAACCCCCGCTGCGTGGCTTCACTATGTAGGGCGGATCGAAGTCGGGGACCAACCGGGTGGTAATCAGGCGCCTCTTCACTGTTGACATGCCCGCGGTCCGGACCGCTGCCGAGAAGATCAGTTTGTCCATGCCCAGACTGGAGGCGGCCGCTCCAGGTCCGGTGTAACAAATACCCGCCATGTCCCAGATCCCCTGTACGGTCCCGTCTTCGCCCGGCCCGCCATGGAAGCAGTTGACCAGCACGTCGTATTTGAACTGCTTTCGGCCGGCGCGGTATCCCCCTGCCGGGCCAACCAGCAAATCAAGGCGTCGGGACTTTTTGGGAACCCCGTCCGCAAAATCGGAGAGTTCCAGGTTGGACGGGGTAAGGTGCCAGTCTCCAGCCATCGACCAGTAGATCGAATCCGATTCGGGAAGCACCCGAAGAGCTTGGAGTCCGGTGGAGACGCTGACGTCGTGCTCGGGGGACGGACCTCCGAAAACTGTGGCAATTCTGGTCATGCGCAGCCCCGCAGTGTGGAGGGCGGATTATGGATAGTGGTCGGGAAGGTCGTTTTCATAGAGGATCGTGTCGCCCCGGTCGAGATTGGCCCGAGCCCAGCGAACCGCTTGCAGTCGGTTTTCCAACACTAACACAGAAGCGCTCCCTTCCGTGGCACCTGCCAGCAGATCCCGCCGGTTGGTGCGACCCACCACCAGCAGATGGGTGGCCGCCTGGCTGGCCGCCCTGCCGAGCGCCCGATTCTCGATCCGCCGGCGCGGTCCCATCTCCACAAGTCCGGGGGTCACCACCACCCGCTTGCCTCCCGGCGGCGAGTGCTCGACCAACCGGTGCAGGGCGGCACTGGCGCCGGCCGGGTTGGCGTTGAAGGTGTCATCCATAACAGTCACCCCCCGCTGGTTGACCATGGTGGCCAACCGGTGTTCGGGAGAGGGAAGAGTTCCCAAGAGTCCCGCCACCTGGTTCGGGTCCATCCCCAGGGCTGAGACCGCTCCCACGGCGGCGGCCACGTTCAGAGGGTGATGGAACCTAAGGTCGACCTTGCCGATCAGGTTCCCCTCCACCCGCACTTCTCCGCTGTGGGGATTCACCCACACCTCGCCGCCCGCCTCTTCGCCGGAACACCTTATAACCTGCCGGCCGTTTTGAGCTTCGCTCTCAGCCAGCCTGGACAGGCCGGGGTGATCCACCCCCAACACTGCGGTGGCGCCCGGAGTGAGGATCTCGCTCTTGCAGGCCAGGATGTGGTCCTCGGTGCGCATCCGTTCCAGGTGGACGGGGCCGATGGCGGTGATCACCGCCACGTCGGGAGGGATCCAACTGCACAGTTCGGCGATCTCACCGGGTCCGTAGGTCCCCATCTCCGCCACGAATATCTCTGTTCCCGCCGACAGCCGCTCGTTGATTGCCCTGGCCAGCCCCATCCGGTTGTTGAAGCTGGCGGGACTCGCCGTCACCCGCTTGTTCCCGGCCAGGAGATGAGCCAGGTACAGCTTGGTGGAGGTTTTCCCGTACGACCCGGTGATGGCCACCACGGTAGGCGCCACCTCGCCCAACCGGCGGGCGGCTTCCTTGACCCACTTTTGGTTCATAGCCCTCTCCAGGGGACGGTTGATCGCCAAAGCGGCATCCACCGCGGCAGGCATGGCGACCAGGGCGGCTGCTGCCACTGCGGCTTGGCCGGTGGCGACGGCCGCAGCGAGTGAGCCACCCATCACCACGGTGGTGGTCACGGCCACGCGGACCAGGCGTTTGGTCCAAACCAGCGAACTGGTGACTCCTCTCAATCCCAATCCCACCGGCCCATGAGCTTCGACAGCCGCGGCGATCAGTCCGACACCCGCCCATCCCCACTCCGCGGCGGCTGCAATGATCGCCCCGGCGGCGAGAACCCGGTTCAGATAACCGGCGGTCCACCATCTGACCGAGAACCGGGTGACTGCTAGAGGCAGGTAGTGTTCGCGCTGGGCGATCCGCAGCCACCGTATCCCGGCCGGAACGGCGGCAATTCCACAAGCGACAACCACCAGCCATCCCCACAGGGTCACCGCCCGGCTCCTCTCAGCATTGGTTCGATGGCTTGCCGGATGACCTCTGGTCGAGACATGGGTAGATCATGGCCCACCCCATCGACAATCCGCAGTCGAACTTCGCAGTTGGCTTCCTCGAGGCGCCGGTGAGCTAGCCGTGCCCTGTCCACCGGCACCTCCCGGTCGTCCGCTCCCCAGATCAGGTCAACCGGAACGGCCAAGGCGTCGAGTTGCTCTTCGTAGGACTCATTTACCACCTTCACCAGCACGTCACGCATGACACCGCGGGCCGACCGGTAGTCGTCCGATCCCTGCCGGCGTCGGATTGACTCCATGCGATCATCGGAGATCAGACCCCGCCGATGGCCCCACCGGATAAGGCGATAGGACAGTCGGGGGCGAGCCGCCCTGTGGACTCTCAACAGCGGGGCGCCCGAGAGCACCAGCCCGCCTATTACTCCGGGGGACCGGTTGGCAAGGCACACCGCCACCCGTCCGCCGAAGGAGTGCCCCACCACTACCACCGGGGGATCCATTTCCGGCAGGATCCGGACCAGTTGGTCGGCATATTCCGCCGCGCCCCACACCTGGTCGGGGGAAGGTGAATAGCCGAAACCGGGCAGGTCCGGCGCTATGGCCGGTACACCGTCCAGAACGTCAGTGAAATCTGCGCTGTCCCTTCCCCAACCGTGGAGGGCCAGGACCCTGGGCCTTGAAGTTCCGAAGAATCGGGCCATCAGGGCCCCGTCGGCCAGCGCCCGCAGAGGCGCGGCCCTCACTCGTTTTCCTCGACCGCCCCAGGACCGCCCGACGGCTTCCCGGCGCCGACCGCCACCGCATGGAACCCGCCGTCAACGTGGACTATCTCCCCCGTGGTCATCGGGGTCCAGTCGGACAGCAACAGACACACCATTCGCGCCACCGCATCGGGGTCTTTGGCATCCCAACGCAAGGGGGCCCGGTCGTTCCATACCTCTTGGAAGAGCGAGAACCCGGGTATCGACTTGGCTGCCACCGTGCCAAGAGGGCCGGCGGAGACGGCGTTGACCCGAATCCCATGGGGCCCGAGGTCCCTGGCAAGATAGCGGGTGACAGCCTCCAGGGCGGCCTTGGCCACTCCCATCCAGTCGTAGGCGGGCCAAGCCTGGGAATTGTCGAAGTCAAGAGTGACCAGCGATCCTCCTCCCGCGGCTTGGAACAGGGGAAGCAGGCCCACCGCCAGAGCCTTATAGGAGAAGGCAGAGGTCTGGAAGGCGATCCCGGCGCTCTCGGCGGGAGCGGTCAGGAAGTTGCCTCCCAGGGCATCCGCCGGAGCGAAGGCGATGGCATGAAGCGCCCCGTCCAACCCTCCCCAACTGTCCTGCAACTCCGTGGTGATGGCTTCCAGGTGGGCAGGCTGGTTGATGTCGAGTTCATACACCGGGCAGGGCGCCGGGAGCCGTCGGACCGAACGCTGGGTGATCCTGATCCCTCTGCCGAAACCGGTTGCCACTATTTCCGCTCCCTGTTCCTGGGCGATGCGCGCCACATGCCAAGCGATCGAGTCGGAGGTGAGAATCCCGGTTATCAGCAGCCTCTTGCCTTCCAAGAACATGGTCACCTCACCTGCTCTCTCAAAACGACCCTCCGAAGGTGGAGATTCCCCGAATGCCCAGTCCCATCACAAACAGCAGTAACAGCCCCACATAGAGGGCGGGCCGGCGCCGCAGGGTCTCCCGGTAGATGTATGCGAATGCAAATGTGAACAGCACCAGGACCCCGTAGAAGACGTGCTGGCTGCCTGCCAGCCTGGTGCCGGCGAGGTTCAGGGCAACCAGGCCCAAAAGGACCTGGCCGGTCATGGAAACAATCACTGCTCCCACGGCTCGGTTGAAGCTGCGGCCCGGGGGTCGGCGCATGATCGCCAGCGCCACTCCCCACAAACCGACCAGGCCGGTGGCCGTGGCCACCCACCAACCCAGGGAAGTGTGAAGCTGAACCAGGGTGCGCATCGGACCTCACCCTGAGAGCACTTCCCAATGCTTGTCCCGTAACACCTTCTTGTCGAATTTCCCGGTGCCGGTCTTGGGGATCTCATCTATGAAGATCACTCGGTCCGGCAACCACCAGTTCACCACATGAGGGCGGAGGAACTCCAACAGTTGCGGCTCGGTGACTTCCGATCCCTCCCTCGTCACCACCAGGGCAACCGGCCGCTCCTGCCACTTGTCATGTCTGGCGCCCACCACCGCCGCCTCCATTACCTGGGGGTGCGCCATCAATTGATTCTCCAGGTCCACCGAGGAGATCCATTCCCCGCCCGATTTGATCAGGTCCTTGGCCCGGTCGGTGATCCTCACATAGCCTTCCGGGGTGATCTTGCACACGTCCCCGGTGCGCAGCCACCCGTCCTGGAACGACTCGGGGGTGCGAGGGTCGTTGTAGTACTCTGCGGTCACCCATGGGCCACGGATCAGCAACTCCCCGAAGGCCTCGCCATCCTCGGGAAGCCGGCGGCCCTCGTCGTCGACGATCTTGACCTGCAGGCCGGCGGTTGGCATCCCCGCGGTCTCCATGACGTCCAACTGGCGATCGAAGTCCCAGTCCATCATGTGGGGTTTGAGCAGGGCGACACTGGCGACGGGATTGGTCTCGGTCATGCCCCATCCCTGGAGGACCCGCACTCCCTGGGCCTTCCAGAACCACTCGATCAGAGAGCGGGGAACCGCCGCGCCACCGCACAAGAAGGCTTGGAGCGAGGAGATGTCCGCGTTGGGGTGGGTCTCCAAGTACTGCTTCATGCCCAGCATCACGGTGGGCACCCCGGCGGAGAACGTCACCCGTTCGGACTCTATCAATGGGACCAGGGCCTCCGCGCTGAGGTCGGGCCCGGGGTAGGTCAGCCGGGCGCCCTGGGTGGTGGCCATGAACGGGTATCCCCAAGCCGAGGCGTGGAACATCGGCACAATCGGCATCACGTTGTCCGCGGGGCTGATGTGCACGGTAGCCAGGTTGGAGATGACATGCATATAGGTGGATCGCTGGGTGTAGGCCACTCCCTTGGGGTCCCCGGTGGTGCCGGAGGTGTAACAGAACATGTGAGGAGACCCCTCCGCCAATTGCGGCCAAGCGCCGTGGGGCGCTCCATCGGCAATCAAGTCCTCATAGGCAATGGCGTCGGGGAGTCCGCAACCGGAGGCGTCTTCACCCATGACCACAAATGTCTTCACGGTTTTCAATTCGGAGACGATCGGCGCCAATAGCGGCGCCAGGTCCGGGTCGACGAAGATCACTTGATCTTCACCATGATTGATGATGTAGACAAGTTGCTCTGCGAACAGGCGGATGTTGAGCGTATGGCAGATGCGGCCGGTGTTGGCGGTTGCCCAGTAGAGCTCGTGGTGTCGTTGGTTGTTCCAGGCAAAAGTACCCACCGCCTGCCCCTGGGACACGCCTAACCGGCGGTCCAGGGCGGTGGCGAGGCGCCGGATCCGTTCGTCCGTCTGGCCATAGGAGGTTCGGATCAGCGAGCGGTCGGACTCGATCGAGACGATCTGCTGGTCCGGAAAGAGCCTGACAGCCCGGTCGTAGAGGGTAGAGAGAAGCAGTGGGAAGTCATCCATCATGTGAGGCATGGCCACAAGTTTAACGCCAAGGACCGCCGTCCTCGTAACAGCCCGAGGAGTGGAACCGCAAGACGGACCGACCAAACCTCTGCGGAGCGCCCTTTCCCGTCAAGGATCTGTACGGGTCAACCACCTGGACGGACAGCGCCAGGGCAGGAGATCGGCCCCACTGTGGGAAAAGGAGTCGCTGGGTAAAATATGTCAGTGATGGTCAGGTTTCTCCACACTGCGGACTGGCAAATCGGCATGACCCGTTATTACTTGGAAGGAGAAGCCCAATCCAGATTCAGCCAGGCCCGCATCGATGTCATCCGCAGAATCGGATCGTTGGCTGCAGAAGAACGGTGCCGGTTCGTTCTGGTGTGCGGCGACGTGTTCGAGTCCAACCAGGTGGAACGGGACATCGTCATCCGAGCCCTCGAGGCGATGGCGGAGACCCCGCAGATCCCCTTTTACCTGCTGCCCGGCAACCATGATCCCCTGGATGCCTCCACGGTTTACCGATCTCCGACCTTCAACGACAAGCGACCCCCGAACGTGGTGGTCCTCAACGGGTTGGCTCCGGTCGAGGCGGCGCCGGGCGTGGAGTTGATTGCGGCCCCGTGGCCGAGCAAGGATCCTCGAGCCGACCTCACCAATCGGGCCTGCGATGGGCTCGGTGCCACCGACGGGATCCGGATCGTGGTGGGTCACGGCCAGGTCGACCGGTTCGCCCACAGTCACCACCATCCGGCCCGGGTGGAGCTTGAGGTGCTGGAGGGGAAACTTGAGGCGGGATTGATTCACTACGTGGCTTTGGGGGACCGTCACTCCAAGACCGAGGCGGGATCCACCGGCCGGGTCTGGTATTCGGGCGCGCCGGAGCCCACCAATTTCAGGGAGACAGATCCGGGGCACGTTCTGGTCGTCAGCCTCGGTCGGGACTGGGTCGACGTGGAGGGCCGGTTGGTAGCGGCTTGGAGGTTTCTGAGCAGAGAGTGGGAAGTTGTCGATGACTCCGATCTCGACAGTATTGACGAGTGGCTGTCGGGCATGCGACCCAAGGAGCGGACCGTCATCAGGACGTCGGTGGCCGGCCGGGTGACTCTGCAACAGCGGGCGCGGCTCTCCGATTTAATCGCCGACCATCGGGATCCGATGGCATTCCTGGGCGTCGACTACCAGGCGCTGGTGACATCGGCCGATGCCGCCGACATCGAAGCCCTGGGTGTCTCCGGGTTCGCTCGGAAGGCTGTGCAGGACCTCGGGGAGTTGGCAGATGAGGGCGACAACGCCCAGGTGGCCCGCGACGCTCTGGTGTTGCTGCAGCGGCTGATCGGCGAGAATCGATGAGGATCCACCGGGTGCGGCTTCGCAACTACCGCGGCGTCGTCGACGACACCGTGGAGTTCCCCGCCCAGGGCGTGACGATCATCGAAGGCGCCAACGAACGGGGGAAGACCTCCATACCCGAGGCCGTCGATCTGATTCTCGAGACGCTCGACTCATCCCGCGCCAAGCGGATTCGGGACGTCAAACCCGTGCACCGCGACGAGGTCCCCGACGTGGAGATCGAACTCTCCACGGGCCCCTACCGTCTGACATTCCGGAAGCGGTGGCTGAGACGCCCCTGCAGCACCCTCGAGATCGCCGCGCCGCTCCCGGAGCAGGTCACCGGACGTCAGGCCCACGACCGGGTCAGGGAGATCCTCGACGAGACTCTCGATCACCAACTGTGGCGGGCGCTGCGAATCGAGCAGCTGAGCGGAGGCCACCGGGTGAGTGAAATGGGGGTGCCGGCGCTGAAGGTACGTTCGTTGGTCGACGCCCTGGACGTGGCGGTCGGCGGTGAGGAGACCGGTCAGGGCGAGGACAATCTGTGGAGGCGAATCTGTGAGGAGCGGCAGAGATACTGGACCGCCACGGGCCGCGTGAAGCGGGAACGCAACGACTTGAGGCGGAAGGTCGAGGACGCCACCGAAAAGGTGGATGATCTCAAACGCCAACTCCAGGCCATCGAACGGGACGCCGCCAGGGTTGCGGAACTGCGCTCGGAGGGGGCCCGGCTGTCCGCCATCCGCCGGGAATGCGATCAGAGGGTGACGGAGTTGGAGATCCGCGATACCGAGGCGCAGCGGTTGCGCGCCGAGGTTGACCTTCTCGACAGCGTTCACCGGGAGGCCAGGGCTGACAGGGACCGCATCGTCAGTGAGCAGGGCCGCCGCGGTGAGCGGGTGGCTGCCCGGGACGATCTGAGGTCCAGAGTGGTCGAACTGGAGGCCGAGGCGCGACGGACCGCTCCGGTGATCGAAGCTGCTATCGCTCATAACGAGGAGGCCCAAACGGCGCTCGCAGAGGCGCAGAACGCACTGCGCACCGCCGAGGAGGCCCACGGCGCGGCCCGGCGGGATCACGAGCACCATCGCTCGCTGATCGATTATGAACAGTTGCGGGAACGCTGGCAGAGGACCATCGCCGCCCAGCAGCAGCTCCGCGACGCGGAGTCCGCCCTGCAGTCGGCACGGGTGGACCAGGACCTGGTGGATCGGATCGAAGAGGCCCATCTGGGGGTGGTGCGTGCCGAGGCGGCCGTCCACAGCGCCGGGGTGCGTCTGGAAGGCAGAGCCCTGTCGGAACTCACCCTCCGGATGGATGGAGTCGCCAGGAGATTCGCCCCCGGCGAGGAGATCAGCACCACGGTGGCGCGGGAGATGGCCTTATCCGTGCCCGGGGTGGCGCGGTTGGTGGTGCGGGCCGGCTCCGAATCCAGGAACCTGGTGACCGAGTTGCACCGCGCCACCGAGGAGTACCGCAGCCTGTGCGGTGCTGCCGGGGTCTCCGATCTCTCCGAGGCGCGCCGCGCCGCAGCAGACCGGGAGGAAGCCGAGCGCCGCCGCCGGGAGGCGATCGCCGCCATCAAACGCGATCTTCGCGACCTCACTCCTGAGGTCATGCAGGTGAAGATCGAGGACATTCGCCACCGCACGGATTGCTACGCCGCCGAACGACCTTCCGATCCGCCCCTGCCGGCCACCTATGAGGAAGCCAAGCAAATCGCCACTGAGTTGCGGGATGCGCTGGCCGAACACCGGGCTCGGTACAGCAGGCGGCAGACCGACGCCGAATCGGCGGCCGGGACCCGCAAGAAGCAGGAGGTGCGCCAAGCCGTCCTAGGGGAGCAGATCAAGAACGCACGAAACGCCCTGGCGGAGGCCGACCGCCAGTTGGCGCTGGCCAGGGAGGAACGCTCCGACTCCGAACTGGGAGAAGAACTGCGGTCGGCCCAGGCCAAGGTGGATGACGCTTCCGAAGCCCTGCTCCGGGCCGAAAAACGCCTGGGGGCCGCCGATCCCGATTCCGTCAAGATTCTCCTTGACAACGCCCGGTCCTCCAGTCGAAGGGCGGAGCAAGAACTGCAGCGTAACCAGGAAGAAGAAAGAGAACTGCGCGCCAAACTAAAACTGCGCGGCGAAGAGGGCCTGCACACCCGTCTGGGCGAGGCGGAACGCCGACTCCGGGGCAGGCAGCGGGCGCACCAGCGCCTGGAAGGACGCGCCGACGCCGCCGAGTTGCTCTATACGGCATTCGCGGCGCGACGTCAAGAGAGCCAGCAGCGCTACCACGCTCCTCTCACCGAGCGCATCGAGGAACTGGGGCGCATCGTGCACGGCCCCGATTTCAGTGTGGAGTTGGGCGATGACCTGGAGGTGGTCCGCCGCACGCTGGACGGAGTCACGCTGGATGTCGACCACCTCAGCGCCGGGGCCCGCGAGCAACTGGGACTGCTGAGCCGCCTGGCCTGCGCCGTGATTGTCAGCCCGCACGGAGGCGGCGCCCCGGTGATCATCGACGACGCGCTGGGGTGGAGCGATCCCGACCGTCTCTCTCGGATGGGCGCCGCCATCGCGGCGGCGGGCCGACAGTGCCAGATCATCATCCTGACCTGCACTCCCGGCCGTTACGCCCATGTGGGCGACGCCAGGGTGATCAGAATGCCAGCGTGACGAAGCACCCCCGGCGCTGACATGGAACCTGGTTTGCGGTCGGGTCCCTTCACATTGTCACCAGGTGAGGGGCCCCTTGGATTGAAGATCATGGATATGGCTGACCTAACCGTCCGGTCACGCTGCAATGACGACGCCAGGTTCTAGGCGACAGTCATGCTGACGGTGGGGGTGATCGGCGCCACCGGGTATGTCGGCGGGCGGTTGGTCCCTCAATTGCTGGCCGCCGGTCACCGGGTCCGCTGCCTGGCGCGCACCCCTGAAAAACTCGACCGGGTCCCCTGGCGCCGCGACGTCGAGGTGGTGAAGGCTGACGTGCTGGATCGGGCATCCCTGCAGTGGGGCTTCAAGGGATTGGGCGCCGTCTACTACCTGGTGCACGCCATGGGCCACTACCG
Source organism: bacterium OM1 bin76 (assembly GCA_002238785.1). Taxonomy (GTDB): domain Bacteria; phylum Actinomycetota; class Acidimicrobiia; order Spongiisociales; family ZC4RG35; genus Bin76. The sequence continues at coordinate 50,401 of MPNA01000020.1, forward strand.
GGACTTCGAAGAGGCGGATCGGGCCGGAGCCGAGAACGCCAAGAGCGCCGCCGCTGCGGCCGGGGTTGGTCGTGTGATATACCTGGGAGGACTGGGAGACGACGAACCGGATTCTCTCTCGGATCATCTGGCCAGCCGCCACGAGGTGGGGCGGATCCTGGCGTCTGGCTCAGTGCCCGTCACGGAATTGCGGGCCGCGGTGGTGATCGGTTCGGGCAGCGCCTCCTTCGAGATGCTGAGACATCTGGTTGAAGTGCTTCCGGTGATGGTGTGTCCCCGTTGGGTGACAAGGACCAGGTGCCAGCCGATCGCCATCGCCGACGTGCTCCGGTATCTGGTGGCCGCCCTGGAATCAGCGGACGGGCAGGGGAGGATCATCCAGGTCGGCGGACCCGAGGTGCTCACCTACAGCCAGATGATGCAGAGGTATGCGGTGGCCGCCGGACTGCGCCGGCGCATTATTCTCCCGGTGCCCCTCCTGACTCCCCGCCTCTCTTCGCACTGGGTCAACCTGGTGACTCCCCTTCCCATCGGGTTGGCCCGCCCTCTGGTGGACAGCCTGTGCAACGATGTCATCGTGAGAGGCTGCGGCCAACTCATGCTGGAAGAGGGGCGCCGCGGTCCGATCTCCTTCGATGACGCCCTGGGAAGCGCCCTTTCCCACGTCAAGGATCTCGAGGTTTCCACCACTTGGATGGACAGCGCCAAGGATGCCACTCCCGCCTCTCCCATGCCCCAGGATCCCGAGTGGGCGGGCGGCACGGTCCTCGAGGATGTGCGGACCGCAACGGCCGAGGCCCCGCCGGAGTCGGTTTTCGGTGTGCTGTCGGGCATCGGTGGGGATCGTGGGTGGTATTTCGCCGATGGAATGTGGGCGCTTCGGGGTTGGTTGGACAAGTTGATCGGAGGGGTGGGAATGCGAAGGGGAAGGCGACATCCCGATGACCTGCGGGTCGGTGATGCTCTGGACTTTTTCAGGGTGGAGGTGTATGACCCTCCCGGGTTGCTGAGGCTTCGTGCGGAGATGAAACTACCCGGCCAGGCATGGTTGGAGTGGCGGGTGTGGCGGGCGCCCGAGGACGGTGGCACGACGGTCCTCGGCCAAAGGGCCAGGTTCCATCCCCGCGGCGTTGCCGGCCGTTTGTACTGGTGGGCGTTGCTGGCGCCCCACTCATTGCTGTGGCGTCAGATGCTGAAGCGTTTGGTGCGGGCTGCCGAGATGGCGCACCGAACGCAGAACTCCTGAACTTCCCGAACGCCCTGGGGAAAGCCGGCAGGGATGCCACCTGACGCTCCAGACTTTCGGAGAAGCCAAAGCCTCCCGACCTTGACACGTCCGACCTGACCCGCCTCTTCCAGGGATGCTGAACCAGACCCCTGCGAAAATGGCCTTTATGGTCTCGCAGAGGACCCACCTGGATTAGGAGAGAAACCCCAGGTCAGATGCCTGTGATCCTTGAGGAATAGAATGAGTGATGACTTGCCGCGGGCCGATTGGAGCCTTGATGGACTTCTTTGACGTTACAGATATGGTTGCGGGAGGCAAATCAGAGCATGTGGAGTTTAAGGCAACTACGGGCGAAAGAAAAGAAGCTGCCAGAACGCTTTCGGCGATGTTGAACGGCCGAGGCGGGTCCGTGCTGTTCGGGGTGAGCCCAAAGGAGCAAATTGTCGGGCAACAAGTGGCGACAGGACACTGCTGGACCTCACCGGGGTCTGCAAGGATTCCATTTACCCGCCCTATCCACCTTCCATAGAGCGGGTTCCGTTGCCTGGAAACGGTATCCGCGAGGTTCTTGTGGCGACCGTTCCGTCGGGGACATGAAGCCGTACGCATACAGGGGAATTACTACGTCCGGTCTGGCTCGGCCACCGTGTCGATGCCACCAGAAGTGAACTTGAGGATGGTGTTGGAACGTGCGCACTCCTTCGATAGGTGGGAGACCCGCGAGGCACAACGACTGTTGGACGACATCGATCACGACGAGGTCAAGAAATTCCACGACGCTGCCACCACTGCGGGCCGGGGCACTTTCGATCAAATGGCATCGGTAACAGACATCCTCCGATCAATGAACTTGCTGGACGACGAAGGGCGCCCGAACCGAGGAGCGGTGGCGTTGTTCGGCAGGCCCGAGTCCTTCCGCAGCGAGTACACCGTGCTCGGTTGCCATCTTGCCGCAGTTGATGGTGTCAATCTCGGTGAGAACATCCGCGACTTGCAGATCGTTGAGAACAACATCTTTGCATCCTTCGACCGGGCCGTCCGTTTCTGTGAGGATCACCTCTATCGATCACATCGCATCAACGGGTGGCAGGCAAAGTCAGGCCTGGAGATTCCGGTTGAGGCGATACGCGAGGCTCTGGCCAACGCTTTCGCTCATCGGGATTACGCAGTGGCAGGTCGCATACATGTCCGTGTCTACTCCGACCGGGTGGAGGTGGTGTCGCCGGGGGGATTGCCGTTCGGACTCGCCCCGGCCGACCTCTTCGTGCCTCATGGTTCCCGCCCTTGGAACCCGAACATTATGGCATGCTTTTTCAGGCGGGGAATTGTTGAACAACTCGGATCGGGCACCCTGCGAATGGTCCGCCTCTGCGCTGAGGCCGGTATCGGGCGCCCGGTGTTCACAGCCACCGGCGCGGAGGTGATATGCAGCATCCCTCGCTTCGGCTACTGGATGGCCCCTGGTGGCGGGGAAACTGTGGATATAAAGGCCACCGAGTTGAATATCTTGACAATGCTCGGGAAAAGACCTGTACAACGCGGCGAACTTGCCGAGTGGCTTGGTTACCGGGGACCCGACATGTCGTCCATGCTGAACAAACTCCGAGAACAAGGCCTGATCCATGTGGAAGGTCACGGCCGAGGCGCCTACTGGTCGCTCGGTCCCAACACCTGAGCCCCCCCTAAAAGAACCCGATTAACAAACAAAAAGACAAAAACACCAGCTCAGAGCCCCCACAAAAGACACGGAATAGCCTGAACCGCACCGGATTTATCGGAGAGTGTTTTTGTGAGTTGTTTCGGTGGTGTTGGGGGGTGATGGTGGTGGTTGGCGGGGGAGGGCCCGAAGCCGGGGGTTTTCGCGAGTTAGTGATGAGAAGCGCGACTTCGCTGGGTTCTGGGGAGTTGGTCCTGTCCCAGGGTTGGCTACATGCGAAACGGGTCTTTTTCTCAAGGCCCTTTTTCGCCTGCTTTATGGAGGTTGGTCCTTCTCGGTTAGATTCTCGGGGTTAACCATGACTTCTACAGATCTGAACCTGGCCCTCCGCGGCGCCGACACAGTCCTGCCACCGGGACGTCTCGAAGAACTGTTGGAGGGAGGCCGCCCTCTTCGTGTGAAGCTGGGTCTTGATCCCACCGCTCCCATGGTCACCCTGGGGTGGGCCGTGGTACTGCGGAAACTCCGCCATTTCCAGGAGATGGGGCACACCGCCGTCTTGATTGTGGGCGACTTCACCGCCCGGGTGGGAGATCCCAGCGGAAAAAGCGAAACCCGGAAGCGGCTGACCGCCGCCGAGGTGCAGGCATACGCAGAGCCTCTCCTGGAACAGTTCAGGAGGGTGTTGCTTCCGGAACCGTTGGAAGTCCGCTGGAATTCGGAGTGGTTGGAGAGCCTGGACATGACCGAGATCCTGGAACTTGCGTCCACCGTGACGGTGGCTCAGATGCTGGAGCGATCTGACTTCGCCAATCGCTACTCGGACCGAACGCCCATCTCGATTCTGGAGTTTCTGTATCCACTGCTGCAGGGGTACGACTCGGTGGCGGTCAAGGCCGATGTGGAATTGGGTGGTTCCGACCAATTGTGGAACCTGATGATGGGTCGGATAATCCAGACCAGGTACGGACAGAAGCCTCAGGTTGCCCTGACCGTTCCGCTCCTGACCGGCACCGACGGCCACCATAAGATGTCGCAGTCGCTGGACAACTACATCGGAGTGACCGAACCGGCATCCGAGATGTTTGGGAAGACGATGTCGATTCCCGATCACCTGCTGGGGGAGTGGTTCCGGTTGGCGGCGGACCGCCCCGCAGAAGAGGTGGATGAGATCATCAGGGAGGTTGGAAGCGGGGCACTGCACCCTGCTGCGGCCAAGCGGCAACTCGCCAAACGGATCGTCTCCCTCTACTGGGGTCAGGACGACGCGGACGCCCCCCCCCTGGGGGGGCCGGCCGGCCGGGGCCGGGGCCAAAGCCGAGTTCGCCCGGCGGTTCAAATACCGGGAGGTCCCCCGCGATGCCCCTCCCTTTGCCCTTCCCGCCGATGATCCCGTTTATCTGCCCGGATTGCTCCGGTCCGCCAAGTTGGCGCCCTCCGCCAGCCAGGGTAGGCGTCTGATAGATGCGGGGGCGGTCCGGGTGGAGGGCCAGGCGATCAAGGCTTATGAGGTGCCGCGGGATTTGTTGGTAAAAAAGGTACTGATGGTGGGCAAGCGAAGGTCGGTATTCCTCCAAAACTGATTTGGACTTTCCACGGAGGGGTGTATAGCATTCAAAGGCCCGATTACTTCGGGAGAACCCCTCCGGGCTTCTTGACAACTGAATAGTGTGCCAAAAGCCGGTATGCGCCGATCCAATCCCGGAGGTCTTACG